>CANMBF010000079.1 GCA_947496065.1 Bacteroidota bacterium | reverse complement strand
ATTAAACAAACAGATGCCGAAAAAATAAATTTCTATTCCGAACTACAAAGAAGCATTGTACAAAACGCCATTAAAAATTTAAAAACTGGTGGCACTTTTTATTATATCACGTGTTCTGTTTTTGAAATCGAAAATGAAAAAAACACTGATTTTATCTCTAAAAAATTGGGTTTAAAATTAATTCATCAACAGTATATCCACAGTGCAGAAACCCCTTGTGATTACTTGTATTTCGCTGAATTTAAACAGGTTTAGATAACCTTATAAATCCCTGCATTTTCCAAAGTTGATTTATGTCATATAATTGCATTGTAAAAATAAGGTCATTTTAATATGACAAAAATTGAGAAGGCGATTATTCAAGTATTTTTGCATTAATTAGTTTCCAATAAATAAATGCAACATCTCTTAGAAAAATTTCTCTCATTTAGAACCAATGTTCTAACACTCCTTTTTCTTCTTCTCTCCTTCAACGCATTTTCACAAGTCAAGACATTAGGCTTAACAAAGCATTTAAATGGCGCACAAGAAAATGGTTACACACTGTTCAGTCCCATTAGAGTAGATACCACTTACCTTATTGACAAGTGCGGCAAAAAAGTGCACCAATGGGCCCACAAATATTCACCAGGCTTAGCCTTGTACTTAAAACCCAATGGCAATTTATTAAGAGCCGAAACCTATGTTGACACTATATTTGGCGCTGCAGGTGGTCGCGGTGGCTTAATTCAAGAATACGATTGGAATGGCAATGTTGTATGGCGTTATAAAATATTTAACGATTCTTTATGTCAACACCACGATATCAAACCGATGCCCAATGGGAATGTAATGGTATTGGCATGGCATGCCATTTCCCGTTCACAAGCCGTTGCTTTGGGAAGGGATTCAGCGAATTTTAATTCTAACCAACTATGGGGAGAACGCCTTATTGAATTGCGCCCAATTGGCAAAGACAGTGCTGAGGTTGTTTGGCAATGGGATTTATTTGACCATATTATACAAGACATAGACAATACCAAGCCGAATTACGGCACTATTAGTGCCAACCCACAGTTGATGAACATTAATTATGCCCTCGACTTGCAAACATATGATTGGATTCACGCCAATGGTATTGATTATAATGCCAAACTCGATCAAATTGTTATGAGTTGTCATAACATCAGTGAGGTATGGATTATCGACCATAGTACGACTACCAGCCAGGCGAAATCGCATAGCGGTGGCAGCTGCAATAAAGGAGGCGATCTACTTTACCGTTGGGGCAATCCAATTGCTTACGGGAAAGGCACCTCGCTTAATCGCAAATTGTTTAGACAACACAATGCCCAATGGATTCCTGGTGGCTTTCGCGATTCAGGATGTATCATGGTATTTAACAATGGTTGGAACCGCGACACTGCATACTCTTCAATAGATGTTATTAAACCACCTATCATTGCTGGCAATAATTACAACCCAACTTTACCCTACGGACCAAGTAGTTTAACTTGGCAATACAAAGACTCTGTTCCAACTCGCTTTTATTCTAAAATTATTTCTGGTTGCCAGCGTTTGGCCAATGGCAATACACTTATTTGTAGCGGAGTGCCTGGCAAATTTTTTGAAGTTACTTACAATAAAAAAATTGTATGGGAGTATAAGAATCCGGTTTCAGAAATCGACCATCAAACCGATGGCGAACTTGCTCGCAACAACAATGTATTCCGTTGTACTTTTTATCCAGACAACTATGCCGCATTTAAAAATAAAATTCTTTCCCCTAAGGGCACACTTGAATTGAGTTCTTATATCTATTCTTGCACACCAGATTTTACAGCACCAAGCGTATTGGCATTAATACCTGCCAAAAATCAAACAAGTGTGGCAGCTAATCCAACTTTAAAAATTACTTATAATGAAACGGTGTTGAAGAAAACTGGTCGTATCAAAATATTTGAAAACAATAACCTCATTGAATCGATTGCTATCGACAGTAACAATGTTGTAGTGAACAATAATGTTGTGACAATTATTCAAACTAAACCTTTTAGTTATAATTCAACCATTTCTATTGCTGTGCCAACTAATGCTTTCCGCGATTCTTCTAATAACTTTACGGCGGCTATTGATAGTAGTAAATGGCATTTTTACACTTTGCGACCTACTTTAGTTTTAGATTCTATTTCTCCAAAACACTTAGCTACTGAAATAAATTTTAACCGTTTATTGAAATTATTCTTTCACGATACCATTGTTAAAAATAACAGTGGCGCTATTTTAATTTACGAAAACAATACCTTAAAAGAAACGCTGCCGATTGCAAGTAATAACATTGTAATTAACGGCAAAATAGTTACCGTAACCCCTAGCAATTCTTTTGCCTTTGACGCCATAATTAGCATTGAAGTTGGGGCTTGTTTTAAAAATAACTTAGGCGCCTTAAATACCATAATTACAAAAGGTAATTGGATTTTCTTTACACGCTCAACTCCTAAAATCACAGCATTAAGTCCACTACACAATGCCACTGGTGTAATCTTAAATCCAACGTTAAGCATTACTTATGACCGCCCAATTAAGGTGGCCAAAAGCGGTAATTTAATTGTGTATGAAGATGGATTCCCAGTAGATGCAATTAGTGTCAACGGACCGCGTTCGATGATTGCAGGTAACACCATAAGCTTCGATTTAAATTCTGATTTATTAAATGGCGCGTTTGTCGCCATTGCATTAGAAGCCAATTTATTGGTTGATACTTTTGGAACTAATTGCACTGCCATCGACTCTGTGAATTGGCATTTTACAACTTTTAAATCAAGTGGTGTAAAATTCCAAAACAAAAACCATGCTGTAAAGGTTTATCCAAATCCTAACCAAGGGGTGTTTACATTGCAATCTAATGAAGTCATTAGCTACTTAGAAATATTCGATGCACAAGGCCGTCAGGTTGCTATTAACACCAATCAGCACAACGAACAAACCACTGAAATAAGACTGAATCAATATGCCCCAGGGTATTACATCCTATGCATTAATCAACGGTACGGCCTTCAATTAATCATCGACTAATATTTAAAAAAGCCATTCAAATTCTGAATGGCTTTTTTTTGTGCATTCTCTCGTCCTGAAATAGGTTGTCACATAAACAACTTATAAGATGAAAAAACAAGAAGAACAAAAGAAGAAACGTAGTCAGCGAGATTACAGTTTAGCCTTTAAACTACAGGTAGTGTCGGAAGTAG
>CANMBF010000078.1 GCA_947496065.1 Bacteroidota bacterium | reverse complement strand
CGCATGGCTTGGTATTTGTTTTTGTCTGCTGTTGTTTTATTCTTTTTGTTCAAAGCCAAAAGAGAGCAACGCATTATTCCAGTATTGGAACAAAAACGCAATACCAGTTTGAATTTTGTTGAAACCATTAGTGGTTTGTATTTTACTTTCAACGACCATAAAAAAATGGCGCGCATTAAAATGAATTTATTCAATGCGTTCTTAAGAACCAAGTTGGGCATTGCTACAAAAACCATCGATGAGGCCACCATACTGCACATTGCGAATAAAGCCAAAGTGCCCATTGAAGACACCCGCAATATTTTTGAGTTCAACGAAAAATACATACAATCGAACAGCGATTTAGACTCTGCAGAACTTATACAATTCAATACTTACATCGAAACATTTTATCATTATTACAACGCTAAAAAATAACTATTTATGACCGATATCAACGACCTTCCAAACGAAGAACAACAGCCCATCGAAATACAACCAAGTTTCGAACGCCCTGCCCTCGATTTAGATCCATTGCGACTGAGTGTAGAAAAAATTAGAAATGAAATACACAAAGTGATCATTGGTCAAGATGAAATGATTAACCTATTAATTGCAGGCTTGCTTTCGCGCGGGCATGTGTTGATAGAAGGTGTGCCGGGCATTGCCAAAACGTTAACGATTAATTTGTTGGCTAAAACTTTAAATCTAAATTTCAAACGCATACAGTTTACACCCGATTTAATGCCGGCCGATGTGACGGGCACTAGTGTGTTTAACATGAAAAATAGCGACTTTGAATTTAAGAAGGGGCCTATCTTTTCGAACATTGTTTTGATTGATGAGATCAACCGTTCGCCTGCAAAAACACAAGCGGCCTTGTTCGAAGTAATGGAAGAATTACAAGTTACGATTGATGGACATACCTATAAAATGGATGAACCCTTTATGGTAATGGCTACGCAGAATCCGATTGAACAAGAAGGTACTTATAAATTACCAGAGGCACAACAAGACCGTTTCTTGTTCCGTATCAAAATTAATTACCCGAGTTTAGAAGAAGAAATACGCATCTTAGAGCGCTTCGAAGGCGACTTCCAGCAATCAGTAACCAACGATGTAAAATCAGTAATTACTTCGGCAGAGATTGAAGCGTGTCGTCAAATGATACAGAAGGTTTATATCAAAAGAGAATTGATAGAATATGTGGCCAAAATTATTGACCACACACGCAATACCCGCGATTTGTTTTTAGGTGCTTCTCCTCGTGCTTCCTTGGCCATTGTAAAAACGGCTAAGGCCATGGCTGCTATGCAGGGCCGCGATTTTGTAACACCCGATGACATTCAATATGTGGCCTACCCTGTGTTGAATCATAGGATAGTATTAGCACCCGACAAAGAAATGGAAGGCTTTGAAATCAAAGATGTATTGAAAGAAATTTTTCAAAAAATAGAAGTGCCGAGATAAGACAACTATGCTAAAGCAACTGTATTTAAGTACCCGTTTTTTTTACATCATCACTTCTTTGATTGTACTTTACTGTGTTGCTTTTTTTGTGCCCTTCATTTACAATGTTACAGTGTATGCTAGCATTATTTTTGGGGCTTTGGTATTTTTAGATGCCTTGTGGTTGTTCTCTCAAAAAATATTGATACAAGGCAATCGTTCTACCCAACCATTGTTTTCTTTATCAGACGAGAATAAGGTAGAAATTACTTTAAGGAATTTAAGTAATCGACATTGGCAATTGAAAGTAATAGATGAATTGCCCATTCAATTTCAGATCCGCGATTTCGGCATTGCTTGTGAATTGAAACCCTATGGCAACGAGGTATTGCATTATCATTTGCGGCCTGTGAGTCGCGGTGAGTATCATTTTGGCAATCTATTATTGTTTACCATGAGCCGTTTGGCTTTGGTACGCAGAAGAATTAGCATCCCAGTAGCGCAGATGGTGCCAGTGTATCCTAGTATTCTTCAAATGAAAAAGTTTGAATTGTACACCCTTTCTAAAATTGCTAAAATTCACGGCATTAAAAAAATGAGGCGCATCGGTTTGAGTTATGAATTCGAACAAATAAAAAATTATGTACGAGGTGACGATGTGCGACAGATTAATTGGAAAGCATCGGGCAGGCATCAAAGCTTAATGATCAATCAATTTGAAGATGAGCGTTCACAGCCTATTTATACGATTATTGATAAGAGTAGAATCATGCTGATGCCTTTCAATGGCTTGAGTTTAATGGACTACGCTATTAATGCAGGCTTAGTAATTAGTAATGTCGCCTTACAAAAAAGAGATAAGGCCGGTTTAATTACGTATTCAGATAAGATAGGCAGTGCTATAAAAGCCGATAACAAACACGGGCAGCTACAAAACATACTGAACAGTTTGTACAATCAGAAAGAGCGCAACTTCGAAGCCAATTACGAGTTGTTGTATTATGGCATTAAGAATCTAATTAAGACCAGGAGTCTGTTGTTTTTATACACCAACTTTGAAAGTTTATATGGCATGCAAAGGGCTTTGCCAGTATTGCGAAATTTAAACAAGCAGCATTTATTAATTGTGGTGTTTTTTGAGAACACAGAATTAGAAGCAGTAACCCATGAACCAGTAAAAGATTTGAAAGGTATCTACACAAATATATTAGCGGCACAAGCCATTAATGAGAAGAAGATCATTGCTCAGGAATTGAATAATATGGGCATACAAACGATTTTAACGAAGCCAGAAGACCTAACCATGAACAGTGTCAATAAGTATCTGGAGATTAAAGCGAGGGGGATTATATAGGCAGTAAGCAGTTGTTGTTGCTTGCGATATGGTTTGTTGTTGGGCTATGGTCGGCTGCTTCGTTGAGGTTTTTGTAGGCAGTAAGCAGGAGGCAGTATGCAGTCATTGTTGCTTGCGATATGGTTTGTTGTTGGGATATGGTCGGTTACTTCGTTGCGTTTTTTAGGCAGTAAGCAGTATGCAGTATGCTTTTACCATTAGCAGCAAGTGCCATATAACCATCTACCATAAAAGCACCGTAGGAGCGGCATCTTAGTAATGGGCTAAGCAGCAAGCACAATCAAAGCCCCTCGGACACCTAACCTCAAATCTCGTAATCATGTGTTCGCGCATATACCCATAAAAAAACATACCGATTGGTATGTTTTTTTTATGGGTTAAGAGTTTTTGTAAAAAAGTATAGGCATAAAAAAACCCTGACGTTTAGGTCAGGGTTAGTAAATAATTTTGGCAACGACATACTT
>CANMBF010000077.1 GCA_947496065.1 Bacteroidota bacterium | reverse complement strand
TTAAACAATACCCGCGATTTAGATGGTCAAGGTGATAAACGTGGTCGCTTAGATTTTGCACTTTGGATCAATGCAAAACCTGAACATATTATGAAATGGCCAAGTCCGTGGGGTGTTGGTTTTCCAGGTTGGCATTTAGAATGTTCAGCCATGAGCAGTAAATATTTGGGAAATGAATTTGATATACATGGTGGTGGAATGGATTTAATTCCTACCCATCATACCAATGAAATTGCGCAAAATTTGGCTTGCCACAAAACGCAACCTGCACGTTATTGGATTCATACCAATATGTTGACAGTTAATGGCCAAAAAATGAGCAAAAGTTTAGGAAATTCTTTTTTACCAAATGAGTTATTTACAGGAAAACATACTTTATTAGACAAAGGTTACAGCCCAATGACTGTGCGTTTCTTCATGTTGCAAGCACATTACCGCAGCACATTAGATTTTAGCAACGAAGCATTACAAGCAGCTGAAAAAGGTTTTGCTCGATTAATGAATGCCATGAAATTGATGGATGGTTTAAAAACAAGTGCAAATAGTTCGGTAAATATTGATGGTGTAAAAACGGAAATTTATGCTGCATTGAATGATGATTTTAATACGCCCATTGCTATAGCAAGTATTTTTGAAGCGGTGAGAATGATTAATTCTATTAACGATGGCAAGGAAACCATTACCGAAACTGATAAAGCTAGTTTAAAAAAAATCATGTCAGAAATAGTTTTTGATGTATTGGGTTTACAAGAAGAAAATACGAGTGATACCACCAAAGTTGATGGCTTAATGAATATGATTATTGAACAAAGAAATCATGCTAAAATGAACAAAGATTTTGCCACCAGCGATGCCATCAGAAACAAACTAAAAGACATTGGTTTTGAAATAAAAGACGGCAAAGATGGAACCAGTTATAGTGTGATTAATTAGCAATAGGCAATATGCAATTGGTAATTAGAAAGAACAGCCACAGATTACACAGAAAATTTTAAAAGAATTTTAAAAGAGAATCTGTGAAATCTTTGGCAACACTTCGTCTGATAGCTATCGGACAGGCTCAGTGACCATAAAACTAAGAAACTAAGTACTTCAAACTAAGAACTTAAAATCAATATGAAAAAAATATCCTTATTCATCCTTTCCATATGTGTAATTGTTTTGGCAAATGCGCAAGCACCCAAATCATACACTTCGTCTGAAATATTGTTACAACTTAAAAAGTTAAACACTGTTGGTTCGGTGCTATACATTGCAGCGCATCCCGATGATGAGAATACGCGTTTGATCGCCTATTTGGCCAACGAAAAATGTTTGCGTACTGGTTATTTAAGTTTAACACGTGGCGATGGTGGACAAAATTTAATTGGCTCGGAACAAGGCATTGAGTTAGGAATGATTCGTACGCAAGAATTATTGGCAGCACGCAGAATTGACGGTGGCGAGCAGTTTTTTACCCGTGCTTACGATTTTGGTTTTAGTAAAAATCCTGAAGAAACTTTTACCAAATGGAGCCATGATTCAATATTAAGTGATATGGTTTGGGTAATCCGTAATTTTAGACCAGATATTATCATTACTCGTTTTGCCACCGATGGAAGTGGGGGACATGGACATCACACCGCATCGGCTATGTTGGCTGAGGAAGCTTTTGATGCAGCAGCAGATCCAACACGTTTTCGGGAGCAATTACAATATATTTCGGTATGGAAAACCCGCAGAATGTTTTGGAATGTAAGCACTCGTTTTGCAAACCCAAATGCCGACATGAGTTCGTATATAAAATTAGATGTGGGTGGATTCAATCCTTTATTGGGTAAAAGTTATGGCGAAATAGCAGCCGAAAGCCGCAGCATGCACAAAAGCCAAGGTTTTGGAAGTGCCAAACAACGTGGTGAAAGCTTTGAATATTTTAAACCAATAAAAGGTGATACCATTGGTTTGAAAGAAATTTTTGAAGGAATAGATTTTACTTGGAAACGAATAAAAGGTGGAGAGAAAATTGGGATTAATATTATAAATATTATTAAGAGTTATAATGCTTTACAGCCGGAATTCATTTCAAAACAATTGATACAAGTTTATAATTCAATAGATGAAAAAGAAAACGCTTATCAATCAGATTTAACAGGTAAAATCATTTTAAATTGTAATGGTTTTTATAGAGAATCCATTGCTGATAAGCCCAATTACAGTATTGATGAAAAAATAAAAATAGCAGATGGTACCATTATTAGAGTAACAAATAGCTTATTAAAAGGCTATGTTTTTAATGAGTTTAATAGAGATACTACTATTTTTTCAAGCAATAAAATTTCTTATTTATATTGGACAGAAAATAAAATACAGAACAATATGTTTGTGTTGAATGATAAAAATAATTTATTACGAAACAATGTGTATCAACCTTATGTTATAACTGCTTACGATTTTATGCCAAATAGTAAAGGAGTTAAAATGTTTGACCAATTGCAATACAAATGGGTTGACCCAGAAAAAGGTGAATTATACCGTCCATTGGTAATTACGCCTCCAGTAATGCTTAACTTAACTCAAAAAAGTTTTGTATTTACAGATTTAAATCCAAAAGAAATTCAAGTAATTGTTAAGGCTGAAAAAGACAATGTAAAAGGTGTTTTAAGTTTAAAATCTGATAGTAAATTAAATGAATATAAAATAATTTCAGAGGATAAAAATGATCCTAAAGTAGCACTTGCAGCATTAACCACCTTTAACTATTCGCCTATTTCATATAATTTTGAATTAGCAAAAAAAGGGGATGAAAAAATATTTACTTTTCAGTTCCGAGCACCTGTCACTTCCAATGTCACCCTGAGCGAAGTCGAAGGGTATACAACCATCAACTTCACAGCAGAAGTAGATGGCATTTCATACACCAAAGGAATCAAAGAAATTAAGTACGACCATATTCCTGTTCAAACTTGGTTTCCAGAAGCTGATGCTAAATTGGTAAAAGTTGATGTAAAGAAAACTTTTAACACCGTTGGTTATATTCAAGGTGCTGGCGATGCAGTGCCTGCAAGCTTGGAGCAAATGGGTTATAAAGTGGTAATGATTACCGATGAACAATTACAAAATGGAAACTTGAATGAATTTCCAGCCATTGTTTTAGGTGTTCGTGCGTTTAACACCAACGAAAAATTACAACAATACAAACAACGTGTGTTTGATTATGTAAAAGAAGGTGGAAACTTAATTGTTCAATACAATACCAATAGTTTTTTTGGTCCATTGAAAGATCAAATTTCACCAGTTCCATTTAAACTAAGTCGTGATAGAGTTACCAT
>CANMBF010000076.1 GCA_947496065.1 Bacteroidota bacterium | reverse complement strand
AATGGCCGCCACAAACGCTGTTAGTAACGCGTTGCGGCACACCCAGTTTAATTTTCACTAAGTTCTATTTGGTTTGTCCGAAATAACAGTATTTCTTGGCGGTGTCCGTTTTTATTAGTGCTATTTTTTGTCCGTCGTAAAAATTAATTTCATTTTTCAACTTGTCCCAATTTATGAATGTTTTATTTGAGTTACAATGAAAATAAAATTTACTATCGATAATTAAGTTACCAGAGTAATCGTTGAATATCTTGCAATTTATTGTTTGTGCAGATTTATTAATACTGTCAATTAAGTACCATTGTCCGCCGTCTTTACCGCCAACCCAAAATGCTTTGTCAGGAATACCATTAGCTTTTTTTGGTTGTGTCACTTTACAACTTGTCACCGAGAGTATTATTAAGAATGAAAAAAAAAGTCTTATCATGATGTTTTGTCTATCGTAATGTCTGCCCGACTCAATTGGCACTAGCTTCAATATAAGAATGCATTTTGCAACCTTATACAAACAAATATAGATGTATAGGAGCTAGTTTTATTCATTATATTTCAACAAAAATAAGGTTTTATACTTTAAGTAAAGTTAGAAATCAAAAACCTAAAAAATCATAGATAGTTTGAGTTATTCTCTCTACCAGACACAATATCCAACCACAGTCGCAAGCCACTTTTTTTTACATAGTAAAAAAAACGCTTATGTGAACTGTTGAAAGGCATTGTTCATTCTAAGACCATCGACCAATCCAGCAATTGCATTTATTTTAACTGCCCTATTAAAAAAAACTTTTGTGACTTATGTGTTAAAATTCCCCTTGTCCCATTTACACTTACCTTGTGGCAAAAACCTAAGCTACTTTAAGTTATATTCTCTATATTTGTTTTCATGAAACGAATATTCTTCCTTTCTCTTACAGGTTTATTCCTGAATTTGTCGGCCCAAAAATGGGTAGATACCACTTTTAAAATCACGAAAACAACCGTGAACTACGGCTCTGCATTTGACTTTGCAGGCAACAACAGAACCCTCGACATGGACATCTGCGTACCACAAAACGACAATCCTCCTAGTTGCGGTCGCCCATTGATGATTGTCATTCACGGTGGTGCTTTTATGAGCGGTAGCAAAGATGAATACGAGATACAACAAATCATGAAAGACTTTGCCAAACGCGGTTATATTACTGCCTCTATCAATTATAGAGTCGGTCAGTTTCAAACATCGGGCAATGTGCATTGCAATGTTACCCAATTGTTCAATGTAGCTTGGGACTGCTCTAATTCAGCCGACAGTGCCGAATGGTACCGCGGTTGCTACCGTGGCATACAAGATACCAAAGGCGCTTTGCGTTATTTAATAGCCAACAAGAATACTTATAATATCGATAGCCGAAATGTGTTTTTAGCTGGTCAAAGTGCTGGTGGATTCATTGCCTTAGGGGCTGCATTCCTAGATGATAAAACAGAAAAACATACAAGCTGTGGCAGCATTAACAGTGTTTCTGCACCGAATTCAATTTATGAAAATGTATGTGTCAAACAATTTGGATGGGACACCAGTATTGCTTCTATGCGTTTATCGAGAAATGATTTAGGCAGCATTGATGGCGACTTAAATTTAAATGCCGGTCCATACACTATCAAAGGGGTTGGCAATTTATTTGGGGGCATGTTGCCCGGTTGGTTGAATGTAAATTCTTACACCCAACCACCTGTCATTTATATGTACCACCAACCCAATGATTTGATCGTACCTTATGGTCGCAAAAGAGTAATGACAGGCTTCTCGGCTTGCTTTGTCAATTTGGGTTGTGCCAGTTTAATCAGCACCCCATGGATACTGGGCTCTAGCGCCATTAGAAATGAAATTGAGGCGCTTAAAAAGCAAGGCAAAAAAGCACCTGCGTATTGGCTCGACTCAACCACCAATACTGCCGATTGTGTCGCACAGGGCTTAAATCCTAGTGCGGTTGGTCATGCGTTCGATAGTTACAAAACAAGAACCGGCAATATGGCCAGTTTGTTTGCTGCTTTAATTGATACTGCTGGTGCTTGCTTCAGTAATGTCAATTCAATCAAAAACCCTTCTGTTTATTTCTCCATTCAACCCAATCCTTTTCAAAACACATTGCAAATAGCATTGCATGATGCAACGCCAAAAACCATACAATTGATGGACATCACTGGAAGAGCAATGCCCATTCAAATTGAAAAAAATGGACCAACCGATTATAAAATCACCTGCTCAGAAAACATACCAAGTGGTCTGTATTTCGTCTTCATCACCCGCGCGAATGGCACCACCATTTGCCAAAAAGTGGTGAGATAAGCAGATGGCTTTTGGGGAAAGCAGCCACAGATTCACAGATTGAATCATATTTTATCACACAGATTTAATTAGACAATCCATGTATTGGTTTCAATAGTCCTTTTTGGTTGCCGAGCACTTCGTCCTACTGAGCTTGTCGAATGTATGGACGAAGTGTATCGAAGCCACAACTGAAGGCCTTAACCGATAATTCGTTGGCGTTAAACCCTGGAGTACTAGTGCTTCGACTCCCGATAGCTATCGGGACAGCATGACTGAAGTTTGGTATGAGTTAGTTGCTACCTTCCCAAAGAGAAAAAAAGTGCTTCGTTTCGCTCTCTTATTTTAATTGGATAAGTAAAGGATTAGATTCATCTGCGGTATTGTCGGCTCTCAATCACAATCTGTGAATCTGTGGCCTACTCTCTCAATCAGAATCTGTGGCAAAATAACCCACATCGAATTGCATTTTTTTAAACCCGATTAATTCAGTAAGTTTGCCATAAAGGTATATGACGTGGCTTTATCCATTATTTCTTTGGGCTTTGTTAGCTCTCTTGATTCCAGTCATTATTCATCTATTTAATTTTCGCAGGTACAAAAAAATTGCTTTCACCAACCTCCGATTCCTCAAGCAAATCAACCAACAAACCAAAAGCGGCAATCAATTAAAAAAATATTTGATTCTTGCCTCTCGCTTGTTAGCCCTTGCCTTTTTAATTTTTGCTTTTGCTCAACCCATTAAACTCGCCAATAACAAAGCCATCAACCGTTCGAAACAGTTGGTGAGTATAATCATCGATAACAGCTACAGCATGAACAATACGGGCGAAGAGGGCTTGTTATTAGAAGCCGCTAAGAACCGTGCCCGCGCTATTATCAGCAATGCCAAAGGCAGCGATGAGTTTCAAATCATCACCTCCGATATGAATGCGGCCATGATGCACAATAGCAGCAAACAAACGGCCTTAGAAAACATCGATCAAATTAAAATCAGTGCTGGCAGCCATCCACTTTCACAACTAATCCTTTGGCAAGAGCT
>CANMBF010000075.1 GCA_947496065.1 Bacteroidota bacterium | reverse complement strand
ATTTTTTAAAGTGTTATCGAACACTGCTTCTACGCGTATGATGCTCCCTTTTGGAATTCGCACAGGTTTAGTGAATGTGTAAAAATATTGCCATCTAAATTGCCATTGGGGGATATGAATTAATCGTACTGTATCGCCATTGGGTTTTAAGGCATAGGCCTTGAATTGTTGCCCAATTAAATGCATGTGAGGATTAATGGTTAGCACAGAAATATCGTTGTAAATGGTGAGCTCAGTAATGTGTTTCGAAATGGTATTTGGGGCTATTTGCAAAGGCGGAACAATAGGCGCCACACCATTGGTGCCCAACATGATTTCGAAGGTAGGACGTTCTGGTTTTTTCTCAGCAAAATAAACATACAATTTAGAACTGTCAACCATGATTTTTTTACTTGGTCCGTAGTGAATATCGTTAGCTACAAAGCTGCCATTGGGGGATAATTTAAAACCTCCAATACCATTGGGGTATTTTACACCAAAACTACCTGGCAAATAATTGAAAGCAGAATGCACGCGATCGGGCACACTGCCATTGCTATTTAATAATTTCAATTGGTTGAAGCGTTCAACAAAATGGTCGCCACCAGTTTTAATAATGCGTTGCCCATCGAAAGGGTTGGTCGCATTATCGTACAACAACAAATGACCGTTGGCGTGGTGCACGATACTTGGCTGACCGGCAACATATTCAACGGCCTTTACATATTGGACTTGCTTAATTTGATAGGGAATTTTAATCAAGTAAAACTGATCGGTATTATCATTTGAAATGTTGACAGGGGGCACATCGATAATTAAATCAGGTGTACCTAAAACAGATTGACGTTTATACGAAAGACTCGGTTTTAAGTTGGTCGTATCACCTGCTTTTTTACCAGTGCTAGCCCATGTCTGTAACATTTCTATTTCCGATTCACTGAGTAAACGTTCATTGATAAAATGCGTGTAGTTGTGGTCGGCAGGCCATGGTGGCATATACCTTGTGCGTGTTACAAAGGCAATTGTCTTTGCCCGCTTGGCCACATCGGTATACGTAATTAAATTGAAAGGGGCGCCTCCATTGGGTTGGTGGCAGGGCGTACAGTTTTCATAAACGATAGGAGCAATATCTTCAGAAAAAGTAAGTTCTTTTTCGCCACATGAAACCAAACAAAAACTAGTCAGGCTCGATAAAACAGCCAACAGGTATAGTCTCTGAAATTTCAATGGGTTCATTTTTCTGCAACGAAATTAAGGCTTTCTCAATATAATTTATACTGGCTTGTGGTTTCTGTGAACTGATGCTTTCAAAACGGTCGTCGATTTTACCAGAATACAAATATTCATTGTCTGTTTTATCAGAAACAATTACTACTTGAGGGGTCGTGCTTGCACCCATGGTATGTGCAATGTTATTTGCGTTGTCCAATACAATTCGTTCATATGGAATCGAATCGTAGGCGCAGAAATCTTTGATGCCTTGTTCGGATTGCGGTCCTGAAAAAACATATTGAAAATTATAATACTTGCTAAATTTTTGATAAGTGGATTTAAAACTGCCTTGGTATTTTTGACAAATGGGGCATTCAGCATTTAAAAAATATATAATAGTTGTGTTGTGAAGGATGAGTCCATTTGCAAATACTGTTGAGGGCGCCTTGTTTTTTTTAGGAGCTTCTTGACAAGCGGATAGTGCAATTAAAACAAGGACAAAGTATTTCACGATGGTTTTATTCTTATGGGTATACAAAGATAAATAATCCTTAATTGTTTTAGTGAAACAGGCGTTCTTCATTTTTTTTGATTGCAAATTAAACCTTTTGGCACGATGTTCGTCCTATAGATGATATTGGAGGCCTTTAAAACCATAAGCGATCATGAATTGATGTCGACTTTTGTGAAAGAACAAAAGCCCGAGCGCTTGTTTTGTGAATTGATAGCGCGTTATAAAGTAAAAGTGTATTGGCAAATCAGACGCATCTTAATTCAACATGACGATGCCGATGATGTGTGTCAAATCGTCTTTATAAAATTGTGGCAAAATGCAGAGTCGTTTCAATTCAACAGTGCCTTAAGTAGTTTTATTTACCGCATTGCCTATAATGAAAGCATTACCTTTTTAAAGCAAAAGAAAAGGTTCCAGTCGTTCGATGATTTGTTGGATGCCGATGGTCATTATGCCAAAAGCATTGACAGTGGAATGGAAATGGATGGCGATCAAATAGCCGCCCAACTGCAAAAGGCCCTTTTAACCTTGCCAGAGAAACAAAGGTTGGTATTTAATTACAAATATTTCGAAGACCTGCAATACGATGAAATTAGCGAAATCACGGGCACTTCGGTAGGGGCTTTGAAAAGCAGTTACCATTATGCAGTAGAGAAAATTAAAAAATATTTTAACTTTGATTAAACCTTTTAAAGATTGATTAGTCTTATTAATTGAAAACATGAACATAGAAGATTTAAATAGTGGCATGAAGCACAAAGGTTTTAAGGTGCCCGAAAATTATTTCGAGCAGTTCGATGACTGTGTGTTACAGCAATTGCCAAGACCTAAAAAGCATGGAACCTTGGTATTGCCCATCATGAAAAAAATGAGCATCGCTGCCGCTCTGTTTTTGGCTAGTGGTATAGCAGTGTTTTTATACCAACAAAATAAACAAAACACCTTGAGTATAGATAATGCCAACATAGCCGAAACAGAGTACCAAGAGTTTCAAAACAATATTGAAATTAATGATGATGAACTAACAGAAGTATTAAGTAATCAGTTTGTAGATAGTTTATACAAAGCGGAGGTTTTATCGGTAAGTAAGCCTTCAGATACAAATACAGATGAACTAGAATCGGTTGAAGATGAATACAGTCCTTTAGAAGAAATAGAAATATAAAATAACAAGCATATGAAAAGTAAAATAGGGATATTAATGATGGCATTGGCCATGCTGACTGGTCTGACCAATGTTCAGGCACAAAACAAACCGAACAAAAAGAATCAAGTAGAAAAGGAAGCCAAAATCAATGAATTGCGCGTCAAATATTTTAATGATAAGTTGGCCTTAACAGATGCTGAGCAAAAAGCGTTTTGGCCCTTATTCGATGAGTACAAATTGAAAGATAAAAATTTGAGAGATAGCTTTCAAAAGAAGTATAAAAAGAATGCCATTGTGTTTATGGATGATAAAAAATCGGAAGAGTATTTGAATGCTTTGTTGAAATTAAAAGACGATGAAAGTGCCTTGTACCGCGAGTACATTAACAAGTTCAAAAAAGTATTGCCAATTAAAAAGGTCGCCATGTTACCAACCCTCGAGAAAGAGTTTAAAAAAGAGATATTGCAGAAAATGACCCAGTTTAAAAAGGGTCAGCAACAAGGGCCTCCGCCTAGTGAAGAATAGTTTTTTAAAAATGTTTGATTTCTAGATTTATTAAAAAGCCCGTGCTGTGATAGCCGGGCTTTTTGATGTGTCTCGTCCTGAAAAAAGTTAACACGGATTAGATTTCAAAATTACATTAATTTAAACCTCGGAAGTAAAAACTTTCGAGGTTTTTTCTTCCATTTCTTTATTGGTATTTCTTGTTGTAAATGAGATTGATTGGGTGTTAACATATCACAACTTAAATGTGGACGTTCATTATTGTAAATCTGGATTGATTCTTTGATTACTTTAATA
>CANMBF010000074.1 GCA_947496065.1 Bacteroidota bacterium | reverse complement strand
ATTAAAATACAAAGGTCATAATGCAGAAACTATACACTCAGCGCTTGTCTTACTTAAATTTCAACTGCAAAATGGAAAAGCCTAAACGCAAAATTGGTAGGGTAATATGTGACAGCTACGTTCACATTCCTAAACCTGCAACCATCACGCAAGAACATTGGGATATTTGGCTAAATTACAATAGTGGATTGAACACCATCGAGTGCGCAATGGTATCTAAAATGCAACCGCACGAAATAACCAAGATAATATCTGGCATCGTGGAGCGGTTGAAAAATAAATCTAAAATAGCGGAGGACTGGAGCGAGGATTTTGCAACGGTTGAAGCAGCAATGAATTTCAAGCAACGTTTGGCGAATAACATTTATATGGCTATGCGAAAGGCAAAGAAATTGAATACAAATCAGTTATTAATAATGAGTGAGGTATAAATTAAAACTAACTAAACATGATATACAGAGACCATTTTCAAAATTACAAAGGTTATGCGATACCTAAAGCGCAATTAATTATAGCAGATATACCATATAATTTAGGCAATAATGCATACGCTTCAAATCCGTCATGGTATAAAGATGGAAACAATGCAAATGGAGAAAGTGCATTAGCTGGTAAAAGTTTTTTTGATACCGATGATGATTTTAGGCCAGCAGAGTTTATGCACTTTTGTAGCACAATGTTAAAGGCAGAAACTAAAACAAAAAAAGTTGAAGGAGAAGCAAGGCAAAAAGGCGATGCGCCTTGTATGATTGTTTTTTGCGCATTTGACCAACAAATGTATTTGATTGAGTTGGCTAAGAGATACGGTTTAAATAATTATATTAATTTGGTATTTCGCAAAAACTTTAGTGCGCAAGTTTTAAAAGCAAATATGAAAGTTGTTGGCAACTGCGAATATGCTTTAATTTTATACAGAGACAAATTGCCAAAATTTAGAAACAATGGAAAAATGATTTTTAATTGCATGGATTGGCCACGTGACAATGTAAGCGAAAAAATCCACCCAACACAAAAGCCAGTTGAATTATTGAAAACATTAATTGAAATATTTACTGACAAAGGCGATGTAGTTATTGACCCTTGCGCTGGTAGTGGTTCAACATTAGTTGCTGCTGAAAGGTGTGGGCGTAAATCATACGGATTTGAAATAAAAAAAGATTTTTACAATGCAGCTAAAAAATGGATTGATGAAGAAAAAACAACAATACAAGAAATAAAAGAACTTGGATTTGCTAAAACAGAATTATCAAAATTAAACCCAACACTATTCTAATATGAAACAAACAAAACCAACACCCGAACAACTACAAGAAATTTACGATGCAATCAAAGCCATCAACATTAAAAGAGTCGAAACCTATGGCCGTAATGCTGGTAAAGGACCATTCGTTACCATTGGCGAAAAATGTTTTATGACACAGGAACAAGTGAAGAATATCCTGCGAAATCGTGTGGCTAACTGGAAGCCGCAACATTTTAAGGTCTATAACCTTGCAAAGCGATATGTTAAAATATGTTAAAAGGTTAAAATAAATTTGTAGGTTAAATTGCTATAGTTACATTTGTCGGGTCAATAAGACATAACAATTATAAAACAAACATTATGAACATTTACAAATTAACATTCGACAACGGAGCAAAATTACAAACTACAACAAATAATTTAGACCAAGCACACACAAAAATTATTGCTTACATTAATAAGAATAATTTAAATAGTTGTGTTATTGTTTGTCCAAATGGCATAGTAAGAACAGTTGTTAAAAACGGAAACTGGCATCATACACATAATGGCTTTATATTTAACTAACAAATCAAGGGGGCTAAACACCCCCATTTATAAACCCAATAAAAACTAACTTAAAATTAATTTGTAGGTATAAAAAGTATAGTTACATTTGCATCATATTATTAATCTAACAAAACACACACTAATGCTAAAAACTAAAACAGTAAACCTTACCATCACATTTGAATGGGAGCCAGCCGATCACGAGTGCGGAATAAATGCAGGTTATTTAGTAACCGATTTAATTGATACCGACACCAAAAAAACACTTGATTTTTCACACGAATTTTACACAGAACTAACAGAAAAACTATCTTAAAATGAACACACACCAAAACATTACCAAAACCATTACAAGCGTTACAACTTGGAAAATCGATGGCAGCCAAATGCGCATCGAGTACGAATCAGACAGCAAAACATTCTATGTATGGGATGTTGACGGTCAAATCGAAGCTACATTCGAACTTAAGGAAGCCGATTGGATTATGAAGTTATGCGGACTTGCAAGAGAATGCGACAACTGGGAACTTGAAATAGGTGGTAAGGACATCATAACCAACCCATCATTCGTTGAAGTCATACTTGACCAATTTCTATACAAACCAAAAGTTAATAATAACAATCAATAAATAAAACAAAATGACAATCAAAGGACAAATTAAGCGCATAGGCGCAACAGTATCAGTTAGTGACGGTAAGTTCTCAAAGAGGGAACTAATACTCACAACAGCAGACACTTATCCGCAAGTGGTATCAATCGAACTGCAGCAGAAAGCCTGTTCATTAGCAGATGACTTAAAAGTAGGTCAAGATATTGAAGCTCACATCAACATTCGTGGTAGAGAGTGGACATCACCGCAAGGCGAAGTAAAGGTGTTTAATACTATTGCTTGTTGGAAAATAGATGCGAATCCGTTTAGTGAGGCAGCAGCACCACAACCGATTTCAACAGATGATCTTTTTTAATCATTAATAATACATAACTAACATGAACACAAAAACACATTACAAAATTTTACGCAACCCAAATTACATCGGTGGTTGGGATTTAACCGATGCCGATAAAACAGTCACAATTACAAAAGTCGACAAAGAGAAAGTCCACGATGGTAAAGGTGGCGAATCCGAATGCTGCATTGTGCATTTTGCCGAGTGCAAACCGATGGTCGCTAACGCTACTAACCTTAAGCGCATATCAAAGCTATTAGGTAGCCCATTTATCGAAGACTGGACAAACAAACAGATTGTGCTTACAACTGAAAAAGTAAAAGCATTTGGCGAGATGCACGATGCGGTGCGAGTGTCATTGAAGCCAGTCGTTAAACCGACATTGCAAGGAGAAGCAATCGAAAAAGCTAAAGCGGCCATTGCAGCGGGATCGGTTACGATTGAGGCGATTAAAAAGAAGTATAATGTTACTAACGAGGTAGAAACACTATTGACAAATGGATAAGATATTCAGAATACACTGCTCACAAATCGGTAAGATTATGAGCAACGCAAAAACAAAAGGCGAATTGTCAGCAACGTGCAAAACATTCTTGATGGAATGGTATGCCCAAGACCGCGAGCAGATACATTCAAAGTACATTATGAAAGGTAACCTTGTTGAAATTGACCTAATCGATTTCATGGCCGAGCAAATCGGTTTAGGTATGGCCGAAAAGAATGAAGTAACCGTTCACAACGAATGGATGGTTGGCACTTGTGATGTAATCACGAATCACTTAATCGTCGATGTTAAGGCGGCATGGTCGCGTAAAACATTGCAGCAACAAGCTATCGATGGCATGAATCCTGACTACGAATGGCAAGGTCGCGGTTACATGGCATTGTATGAGCGACCTACGTTTATCGTTTTTCATGGCTTAATGAACACACCAGAGGAGGCCAACTATGATGGCGAGGTTGTTTATGATGACCTACCCGATAACGAGCGTTGGGTGGCCTATCAGGTGCAACGTGATGCAACTATTGAGCAACAGATTATTCAACGTGTTATTCAGTGTCGCGAATGGTTGGAGGAATACGATAAAAAAATAGTTGCGACTTTGGGTAAAATTCATTAAGTTTGCATTGTTGTTTCGGTCTCACATTTAGAAACATAAAAGCATTGGCCCTTATAGAGGCGCAAGGAAGTGAGACCCCTTGCAAATCTTTAAGGGCTTTTTTAATTCTTATAACAATGAAAATATTTTACATCAAATCCCCAAGCGGCAAAGTATTGCCTACATGGGCAGAAACTATTTATCACGCTATTCAAAAGGCAATGGTTGTGGATGACTTTAAATACACATCAAATCAATACAAATAATGAAAGATACATTTATAATCCGTTCAGAATGGTATCCTGCCATTTCTAAATTAAACGATACCCAAAAAGCAATAATATTAACAAACCTATTCAAATTCCATTCCGATGGCGAAGTTGACCTATCTGATGCGCTGGTTGAATTAGTTTGGTCATTCATTGAGCCTAACCTTATTCGCAATATGACCAACTATGAGGAGCGTGTAAAGAAAGCCTCTGAAAATGGCAAAAAAGGAGGCAGACCGAAAAGCGAAGAAAACCTAAATAAAGGGTTAGCTTTTTCGGAAACCAATAAAAAGCCAATTGAAAGCCTAAATGTTAGTGTTAGTGTAAGTGATAGTGTAAGTGATAATGAAAGTGTAAGTGTGAGTGATAAAAAAGGCGCGCCCGCCCGCGAGGAATTTCTTTCTTTTTGTCAAACATTGGATATTGACTTTGATAGGCTTAAGGAAACCATTTCAGCAAAGTATGACACCTTTGTTGATGATGGTTGGTGCAATGGCTACGGCAAACCAATAACTAACTGGAAAAAC
>CANMBF010000073.1 GCA_947496065.1 Bacteroidota bacterium | reverse complement strand
GCATGGTTTACTGGTTTAGTAAGATTGGGAACTGAAAAAGGCAACAACTAGTGGTGGTGACCGCCTTCGCCATGCACATGACCATGGTCTTGTTCTTCGGCACTGGCTTCTCTTACTGCAATAATCTGACCTTGGAAATTTAATTTCTGATCGGCCAAAGGATGGTTAAAATCCAATTGCACCTCGGTATCATTAAAACCAAGTATCAAACCATTCATAGGGTTGCCATGGTTGTCTTGCATAGGCACCATGTTGCCTATTTGTAAAATATCGGCTGGCACTTCGGGACCAGAAAACACTTCGCGAGGCACGGTTACTTTATAGGCTTCGTTCGATAAACCATAAGCATGTTCAGCTTCGATATCAAAATTAAAGGCTTCGCCTGCTGTTAAACCAGCAAGATTAGCATCGAAATGTGGCAAGGTCTGACCGATGCCATGGATAAAAACGAATGGAGATTGTTCGGTTGCGGTATCAGCTACTTCGCCATTCTGAAGGGTTAAAGTGTAAGTCAATGACACCACTTTATTTTTGTCTACTTGCATTGCTTAAAATGATTTTTGATTTTAAAAAGTTGCAATTTCATTGCATTTATCGGGAATTCAAAAATAATTCAGTTTTATTTTAACAATCAATTATAACGTCACAGATAACGAAAGCGATCGGCACTGATTATAATTAACTAAATAAAATCTCAGATTAATTATTCTAAATGATTCATTTAAAAATCAATACTAATTATTCAAATATTAAGTAAAAATCTGTGTCATAGCAATGGCTTTCTTCTATATCGATAGCTTTCGGACTGTGTCTTAAAAAATAAGGGCATCTAGGTCATTTCACATGTGTGTTTTTGAAAATTAGCGCCCAATTGACCGCCATTACAAAGATGCGAATGTCCATTCAATTTAAATTGCTTTAAAAAATTGAATGCAATGAGCGGATAATAGGGTCACTACCATTGGTATCATATTGAAAATTGAGTTGCCCTTTCGATACAAATGGCAAAAGAATTAGAGCGCACAAGAATAATTTCAATCGGGTCTAGTTGCTGTTCATTTATCTGCTATCATTATTCCATATCAAAAAACCTAAAAAGGTTTTTATTTATTTAGAGAATGTAAAATCATTTAAAAAAATAAATCGTTTATTATTCGTTTATAAAAATACCAAAGTAGGTTAAAATAAACAAATTAATTGGTCGATTTTCGCATCTTGATTAACATCTAAATGTCAACGCTCACAGAAAAACAACCCAACAAAATGTCCACTGTTATAGAATTACAACAAATTGCCTCACAAGTTAGAAGAGATATCGTACGCATGGTGCATGCCGTTCAAAGCGGCCACCCAGGCGGTTCACTTGGCTGTAGTGATTATTTGACGGCCCTTTATTTTAATATCATGGACCACCAACCAAAACCGTTTAGCATGGAAGGTAAAAATGAGGATGTATTTTTTTTATCGAACGGACATATCAGTCCAGTATTCTACAGTGTGTTGGCACACAGCGGTTATTTCGATATAAAAGAACTGAGCACCTTTAGAAAGTTAAACAGCCGTTTACAAGGCCACCCAGCCACCCACGAGGATTTACCTGGTGTGCGCGTTGCATCTGGTTCACTAGGTCAAGGCTTATCAGTAGCAATTGGCATGGCCTTAGCGAAAAGAGCCAATAAAGATTCACACACCGTTTATGTTTTAACAGGTGATGGCGAATTACAAGAAGGTCAAAACTGGGAAGCCATTATGTATGCTGGTCACCATGGATTAGACAATATTATTGCATCCGTAGATTATAACAAACAACAGATCGATGGCGGTGTATTAGAGATCATGGGATTCGATTCATTGAGAAGCAAATTCGAAGCTTTCAAATGGACCGTCTTAGAGATGGATGGCAACAACATGCAAGACATTTTGGATACCAATGCCAAAGCAAAAGCTTTACGAGGCCAAGGTCACCCAATTGTTATCTTAATGAAAACAGAAATGGGTGCCGGTGTCGATTTTATGATGGGCAGTCACGAATGGCATGGCATAGCACCTAACGACGAACAATTGGCAAAAGCCTTGGAACAACTACCAGAAACCCTTGGTGATTATTAATGCCACACAATAGTTTGATGCATCACACGTTTGTTCAGTATATGAAATCATTGATTTTAACAATGGCGCTTTTTGCAGCGTTCGGACTAACGGCACAAACGAAACAAAAAACCCGTATCCTCCTTATTTTTGATGCATCGGGTAGCATGACCTCTACCCTTGAAAAAGGCACACGCATGCAAGCGGCTAAAAAAATAGCGCTTAAAATGGTGGATAGTTTCCAAACCTTTAGCAATGTTGAATTGGCTTTAAGGGTGTATGGCCATCAAAAAACAGTGGATCAAAAAGATTGCAAAGACTCGCGACTAGAGGTGCCCTTTGCACCGAATAACCACATACTTATCAAAAAAAGAATCGCGAGTTTAATACCTAAGGGTTGGACCCCAATTGCTTATTCTTTGCAAGAAAGTGAAAAAGATTTTCCGTCAGAAACAGGCGTAAGAAACTTAATCATTATTGTAACCGATGGACTTGAAGAATGCACGGGCGACCCATGCGCCATTTCACAAGCCTTACAGAGAAAAGGCATTTTTTTAAAGCCATTTATCATTGGTGTTGGTTCTACCGATCAGTTTAAATTAAACTTCAATTGCGCCGGCACTTATTACGATGCCAATACCGAGAAGGATGCCAATAATGTAGTAGGTGTTGTCATATCACAAGCCATGAATGCCACGAGTTGCCAAGTGAATTTATTAGACAAACAAATTCGTCCTTTAGAAACAGATGTGGCCATGAGCATTTATGACCATTTTACCAAAAAACTATTACACAATTTCGAACATACCATGAACGGCAGAGGGGTGCCCGATACCTTGTTTCTAGACCCTATGCGCAAATATGATATTACAGTGCACACCATGCCACCTGTTACTAAAACCAATATTGAATTAATCGTTGGCAAACACAATATTATTCCCATTGATGTGCCGCAAGGCCATATACAATTAATATCAAAAGGTGTCACCAATTATTTAGAATTAAAGGCGGTCATTAAAGTGCACAACAAACCTAAAACCATCAATGCACAAAGCTTTAATACTACGAAAAGATACATAACTGGTGCATACGATTTAGAGGTACTAACAACCCCAAGAAAATATTACGACAGTGTGGTGGTGGATCAAAACAAAACGACTTTTATTACCATCGACCAACCAGGCCGTTTGCAAATTAATAAAAAAACAAATTTGGTAGCTGCCATTTACCAAACAGTGAATGGTAAAATAGAATGGGTATGCGATATCTCTGATGAGTATTTTCAAACCATCATTATGCAACCTGGCAAGTATGTGTTGATTGGTCGCAGTAAATCTGAAACCCGCACCATCTACACCTTCGAAAAAGAATTTATCATTACATCAGCAACAACATCAGAATTAAATTTATAATGCAAACCATAGAAATACTTGGCAATAACGATACCCGCTCTGGCTTTGGAGCAGGCTTACTCGAAGCAGGCAAACAAAACAGCAATATCGTTGCACTTTGTGCCGATCTTACAGGCTCATTAAAAATGGATGGATTCAAAAAAGAATTCCCCGACCGTTTTTATCAAATGGGCATAGCAGAAGCCAATATGATGGGCGTGGCCGCAGGCTTGGCAACAGGTGGTAAAATTCCTTTCACAGGCACCTTTGCTAATTTTAGTACCGGTCGTGTGTACGATCAAATCAGACAGAGCATTGCCTACAGCGGCAAGAATGTAAAAATATGTGCATCGCATGCTGGTGTTACCTTGGGCGAAGATGGTGCAACACATCAAATATTAGAAGATATGGGTTTAATGAAAATGTTGCCAGGCATGGTAGTAATTAATCCTTGCGATTACAACCAAACCAAAGCGGCAACCATTGCCATTGCGAATCACGATGGTCCTTGTTACTTGCGTTTCGGTAGACCTAAAGTAGCCATCTTTACCAAACCCGATCAAGTATTCGAAATAGGTAAAGCCGTAACAATTTATGAAGGCACAGATGTTTCTATTTTCTGTACTGGTCATTTGGTTTGGAAAAGTATTTTAGCAGCACAAGCCTTGGCAGAAAAAGGCATTAGTGCTGAGGTGATCAATATACATACCATTAAACCATTGGATGATGCTGCCATTTTAAATTCAGTGCGCAAAACCAGATGTGTTGTAACTGCAGAAGAACACATGATGAATGGTGGATTAGGGGATAGCATTTGTCAATTATTGGCGCGCAATTTACCTACACCTGTTGAGATGGTTGGGGTGAATGATACATTTGGAGAGAGTGGAACGCCTGATCAGTTAATGGCGAAGTATCATTTGGATACAATTGATGTGGTGAATGCTGTAGAGCGAGTAATTAAAAGAAAATAAAATTTTCTTTTGATTTAAAACTTAGTTTTATTCTTCTGTATAGAAATAGTTCTTGTACTAACCCTACACGTATTTTTCACTAAACAAACTTTTTTATTTGCTATGCTGTTGGCAGGAATATGCTATGCTGCAATGTGTTTTCTAAAATGGTTTATTATTTCTTTGCTTATAGTGGCTTCGGTCGGTTCTCTTCTTTTACTTTTTGTTTGGGCAAAAAGTATCCCGATACCTATCGGGAAAAAGCCCACCACGAATAAGAAAATTCAATTTATCTTCTCGCGCAGGCTCACCCTTCATATCTGATAAATTAAATTTTCACACAATTCGTGGACTCCACCCGCACGCTGGTAGTACTAGCTATACTTTGTGGTATGTCGGGCCGAACTATAAAGGATAATAATTTTAGAGTTAGTATTACTCCCTTCGTTCGTTAAAGGGTTAGTGTACTAAAAGTACTCAACTATTGTAAAGATAAAAATTTGCATTTTTTTAATTGGTTGATGCAAGGATGAAATTCAAAACTTTATTCTGTACGATTGTCTCGTCCTGAAAAAAGTTAACACGGATTAGATTTCAAAATTACATTAATTTAAACCTCGGAAGTAAAAACTTTCGAGGTTTTTTCTTCCATTTCTTTATTGGTATTTCTTGTTGTAAATGAGAT
>CANMBF010000072.1 GCA_947496065.1 Bacteroidota bacterium | reverse complement strand
AAAAGGAACCATTCTGCATTTCGAAATTAACGAAGGCGATGCAGCAGATGTTGATTCAGTAATTGCCATTGTGGGTGCAGCAGGCGAAGACTTTGCAGCCTTATTGGCTGGCGGAGGAAGTGCCCCGTAAGCAGCAGAAGCCAAGCAAGAAACTACCGCAGTAGCAGCGCCATTAGCAGCCGCAGTGCCTAGTGCACCTGTTGTTGCAAATAGCGATAACCGCATCAAAGCATCGCCTTTGGCAAAAAAATTAGCAGAAGATAAAGGCATTGACATTGCAGCCATCGCAGGTAGTGGCGAGTATGGTCGCATCATTAAAAGCGATATTGAAAATTATAAACCATCGACAGCAGCCAATACAGGTGCTGTATATGTAAGTGGTAAAGAGAGCTACGATGAAATCAACGTTTCTCAAATGCGCAAAACAATTGCAGCGCGTTTAGCCGAAAGTAAATTCACAGCACCCCATTTTTACTTAACCATGGAGATTAACATGGACCAAGCCTTAACAGCCCGTGCTGCTATGAACGCCAGTGGTGAAGTAAAAATCTCTGTGAACGATATGATTGTAAAAGCCACTTCAATGGCTTTGAGAAAACACAGTTGGGTAAATGCAAGTTGGTTGGGAACAAAAATTCGTTTCAATCACCACATTCACATCGGTGTGGCCATGGCAGTAGATGATGGCTTATTGGTACCAGTGGTAAAATTTGCTGATCAAAAATCATTGTCAACCATTAGCACGGAAGTAAAAGCCTTCAACGCAAAAGCCAAAGATAAAAAATTGCAACCAGCCGATTGGACCGGCAATACCTTTACCATTTCTATT
Organism: Bacteroidota bacterium; assembly: GCA_947496065.1. GTDB lineage: Bacteria > Bacteroidota > Bacteroidia > NS11-12g > UBA955 > JABMMZ01. The sequence continues at coordinate 4,464 of CANMBF010000072.1, read as the reverse complement.
TTGGGCATGTTTGGTATCGAGGAGTTCACAGGCATTATTAATCCACCAGATGCAGCGATATTGGCTGTTGGTGCGGTAATAGAAACTGTGGGCATTGTAAAAGGCGAGATTGCTAAAACCAATGTTATGAAAGTAACCTTGAGTTGCGACCACCGCATTGTCGATGGCGTTATAGGTTCTAAATTCTTAAATACTTTAAAAGAGTATTTAGAGGAGCCTGTTAAGATGTTGGTTTAATACTGAAATCAAATGCATAGAATTAATGTGTCTTAAGGAAGCCATTAATTTGACAAGAGTCCTCATTTGCTTACAATTTTATTTGCTGTGTTTACAATTAATAGCGCTATTTTACAAGCTTCTGTTTTGAAATAATATACATTTGCTTCAAATCTTAAACCGAAAAATGCACGCAGCCGCTTATAAATCTTTTAAATCACTCAAAATGCTCAATGAGGAAACTATTGAGATTGTTTTGGCTGAGCGTGTTGTAGAAACCGAAGCAGAGGTAGAGGCCATGTATGTTGAGCTAGATGCTTTTGTCAATGGTAGAACTTTGAAACGTTTGTTGATTGTCAGCGATAAATCAAATGCCTCTAGACAAGCACGTATGAGAATTGTGAAGGAAAATACAAAGCGCAAAGCCATTGTATTAGCCGAGGCCATCGTCGTGAACTCATTTGCCACAAAATTGGCTTCTAATTTTTACATGTTTTTCCAAGACCATATTTATCCTATGCGTTTTTTTAACAAGCGCCAAGAAGCTATAAAATGGCTCAATAAATTTTAATAATTTTATTATCCTTATCCATTTTGAAAAACACAGTGGACATTTCACTCGATGGCTTGCAGTTGAATTTCACTGCCAAAGTACAGGCCAATCCCATTGGTAAAATAATCGTTGTCATTCTTTTTTTTGCAGCCCTGTTTTGGTTTGGGGTTTTAATTTACCATGTTGATGCAGTAGAGATGAAGACTATGCTCATGCCCATTGCTGCCTTTGTAATCATCGTTGGTTATTTTATGGGCCGTTATATTTTATGGAATTTTTACGGGCGAGAAAGCATCAATATTACAAGCAAGGTACTCACGTATCAATTTGATTATGGTTGGTTCAAAACCGAAAAAAAGGACATTGCATTTGTGCGTTTGGCTACCGATTATCCCGATAGGGAAGCTGAAGAAGGCACCTTCGAATTTGTATTAGACAATGGCATGGAAGATGAGCACAGCGAGGAATGGGGCTTTGTGAACCATTCTTCCATTCACCATACAACCACCGTGGTATTGCCAAAGACAGTGCTGTATACTATAGATACAGAACTTCAAAAAATGTTTCAAGCAGCAGGCAAGGCCGATTGTTTTTCGCCTTATAGCCGATTATAAATTAAAAAGTTTTGCTTTAATTTGCATTACAAAATCTCTAATTATCAAATGAAAAAAATCATCCTCGCTTTTAGCCTTTTATTGAGTGTTTTATTTTTAAATGCGCAAACCGATACCAGTGTTGTGAATGTTAACAGCAGTCAAATTAAAATTGGAACGCATACCATCACCGCCAATACAACAGTGGCCGATTTAATAGCAGCCTTTGGCACACCAAGTAGAATAGAAAAAATTGCAGGTACCGATCGCCATTATATATATGATGGGTTGGGCTTGGCTTTCGATTGCCGTCCAGGAACAGTAGAAGCCGTTTACTTTACCTTTCATACCGATGGCGATAAGAAGACCGCCAATGCTGCGATTAAAGGCACCTTGTTAATCGATACTTACACTATTACCGACCATACGACGGTCGATCAAATCAAAGCCAATACGCTTATTAAAGCGATCATGTGTTTTGGTGAATTGATGTGCATGTCTGATCCAAAGCAAGCGGGTGTAGCTTTAATCCTTGGTTATACCAAAGATAAATTGATCACCCAAGTGGGCATTGGATTGAAAAAAATGTAATTGGTAATTGCGCTACAGCTTCAATGAACCATTTATGAAAAGATATTTTATCTATTTATTCTGCTTGTTGGTTGCTTGTAATGAACCTCAAAAAGGATACAATGATATCACTGTACTTTATAAAGAGAGCGTTGAAGTCTTAAAAACCAAAGACCGTGAGAAAATAGAAAAATTCATTTTGAGTATCAGTCCTGATGAAACCACGGTTAACTATTTTAACAAGTACCATTGGGATTATGCTGGATTCCCAGAATACATTACAGGTCATCCTGCCTATCTGGGCAAAATGAATCAATTGTCAGTCAATGATTTTTATAATTATGCTTTAAAATTAGATCAGACCATTGATTTGAAAAATTTGAAGATTATTGGATTTACAAGCAGTGATACACTTGAAAGCATCACAATAGGAAAGCAAGGTCCACAAGTTTTGTATTACGAAGAGTTTATCAAATGCACAGATGGTAAGGATACGTTTCGTTATAGTTTTGGTGAGTTATTGAAAATTGACGGCAAATGGAAGCGTTTCACGGAGTATAAACTTAGATAACCAAATTCAAGAGTATTTTGTAAGTCGATTTCCTTCATTTTAACAAGCATTTAAATGGCTTGGTCTAAACCATAGGTGCACCTATTTTGCCACCATTTATGAATCCCCTACATTTGAAACTGACATGGGGAAATATAAAAATGATATAAAGACAATTTTAGAAGTTGCAATATTTTTGTTCATTGTATTTGGCGCTGCCTTCTTGCAAAACGATCTCTTTACCGTGTTTTCATTTTTTATTTGGGTTTTTTATTTGGTATACCGGCTTATAAAAAAGATTAAATACAAACATGGCAAAAGCAATGCTATTTTATACCCAACCCTCAATGATGCTTATTTTAAATCCAGCGCTATTATCATAGGCGTATTTATATTAATTGGCGATATTATTTGGTATAGAATGAACCATTATTTTGATATTTATGTTCTGTTATTTTCAATCATTGGCATTTTGTTTTTATTCAACGGCATCTACAGTATACCCTATGGAGAATTAACTTTTGAGAATGGTCAATTAAGTTTTAGGGGCATGGACAAGGGCATCAATATAAATGAAATATTGTCCATCAAAATGCACAAGAGCAGCATCATTATTTTTAGTTCCGAGGAGGCCATGACCAGGGTTGTGAACTTGATGCTAGATGAAAAATCTGCAGCATTCATAAAAGATGAACTCATAAAAAATGGGGTGAATCCCAATTCGATAATAGTCAACCTAGTTGACTAAAAAATTTACAATAACAAACCGCATTTGATTTCAAATATCCTTTTCCAACTCCGTCACCAGCCCAGCGATAACAAGGCTTTGAAATACTTTAAAGAATTTTTTGCTTTTGGTTTTAAGGAAGTATTGTCTTGCTTGTTCCCAGCCTTTATCTTTTGCATGTTGGTGGTTTCCAAACTCCTGCACATACCAGGCTTGCCGCGTTATGATTTTCTGTTGTTGGCTTGCCTAGCCATGCAGTCTTTCATGGTCTACACAAAGTTAGAATCTAAAACAGAATTGATGGTGATTACCTTGTTTCATTTTATTGGCTTGGCCATGGAGATTTATAAGGTTAGCAAGGGTTCATGGGTCTACCCTGAGTTTAGTTATTTAAAAGTGGGCAATGTACCTTTGTACAGCGGTTTTATGTATGCCAGTGTGGGTAGTTATGTCTGTCAGGCTTGGCGTTGGTTCGATTTAAAAATAACGCATTGGCCAGGCATGGTGTATGCCACTGCCATTTCCATTTTAATTTACGCCAACTTTTTCACCTTGCATTATTTGCCTGATGTGCGATGGTACATCACGCCTTTATTGATCATTGTCTTTTGGAAAACCAAGGTACAGTTTACCACCAACAGCCATCAACGCAGCATGCCTTTAGTTGTATCCTTTTTACTCATTGGCTTTTTCATATGGGTAGGCGAAAACATGGCCACCTTCCTAGGCGCTTGGAAATATGCTAGTCAGCACGAAGGTTGGAAGATGGTAAGTCTAGGCAAAATCTCCTCTTGGTTTTTATTAATCGTCCTCAGCATCGTCATCATCGCTCAATTAAAATTAGCACGGGAGCGGGTGCAGGCGAATTGATTGCATTAACAATAACTGAGCTTTTTTATATGCAGAAGGCCCGACTTACCACAAACCATCAAGCTCCAGAGGAGCGACTTGCAATATTGGTTAAAAGTTATTTTGCCTGCAGATGGTTAGACAAACCACAAACTATCTAGCTCCAGAGGAGCTAAATCTTAGTTGCAGCCCTGTGGTCCAACCACAGGGCAAAAAGCATCACCGTGCTCCCCGGGTTTTGGCGATTTTTTTGCTCTGCAAAAAAAATGACAAAACCCTTGTCTTGTCCTAAAATAGGTTTACACAAAAAAGTGTAAATATGAACAAAATTATAATACCCAAATCGGTCAGATATTTTACTGACGAAGACAAGCATGAAGTTATTAAGGACTATTTATCCAGTGGT
>CANMBF010000071.1 GCA_947496065.1 Bacteroidota bacterium | reverse complement strand
TCTCATTTACAACAAGAAATACCAATAAAGAAATGGAAGAAAAAACCTCGAAAGTTTTTACTTCCGAGGTTTAAATTAATGTAATTTTGAAATCTAATCCGTGTTAACTTTTTTCAGGACGAGACAAAGGTTTTTTATTACTTAGTTATATTTTCCCTAAGGTCCGATTCAGATTTAATTTCAAATACACCGAATAACTGTATTGAAAAGCCTTGTATTCAAAATCATAAAAAGGCTCGAAACGCAAATCTAACATCAGGTTATTATAGACTTTTTGGGTGAATAATAAGCGTGAGAAAGCCATATGTCTTACTCTTCGGTATTCGTATGGATTATAGAAATTGTAGTTATTGAACAATTGCGCGCCAACGGGTGATTGCCATTCTCTTCCCGCCCAATAATTAAACATTAGTTCTAAATTTTTTCTTTTAATGGCCAAGGTATGCCAACTGGCAAATCCATTCTTATAAGGTTGGGTAATGCTTGGCGAAAAATCCGAAGCGTGTAACCAATAATGCTCTGTGCGTAACGAGTAAATTGAATTCGCAGTGAATTTTAATTTTAAACCAACTGCCGTATTTACTCTTGAGTAAATAGGCACTGACCCCGTGTTGATTTGTCCACCGCGGTGTGCCAAGGTGCCCTGCAATGGAAATGCCAATCGCCATTTTTTTGTTTCCTTTAATTTTTTGTCCCATACGAATCCAGTGTTGAATTGCTCTTGGTTACTAGCATCTCTATAAGTTGGGGTTACCCATACCAACCAATTGGTAAAAAAATCACCATTGTTTTTGTAGACACTTTGAATGCCGTTCTCAATCCGATTGGTAATGGCCCTGTCGATGTTAAACATGGGTTCAATTAAACCAAAATTAGTTGTGCCTTGCAACATGCCAAAATTATGGCGCCAATGGTGTTTGAAAATAGTAAGACTAAAAACAGGTGCTATACTTTGCAAACGGTTACTTCCATAATCTTGTTTGGTTTGTAGGCCACCTTTTAATAAAACATTTTTGTATGGCTGATAGGAGAGGTGCATCTGAAGCATGGCGCCAAAGTAGGTCTGCCCCGTTTCTATAATGTCAAAATACTCTGTGTTGCGCAAATAGTTAAACGATTCAAAATGCAAGCGCACTGTTTGCGTATCATTCGGTATCAGCGAATCGTTTTGCTCGAATATTTGGTTGTTGAGTTGTGCCTCTGCTTTTTGCGCTGTTAGAAGCGTTAAGCAAATGAATGAAAAAATTTTGAATACCTTGTAGCCCATGGATTTTTTTCAAAAATAAGGTTTTGGAATGATTATTGAATTTATCACAATAAAATACATATGAATTATCAATCACCTATTTTTAAATCAGTCTTTTTTTTAGGCGTTGTGTCTGTTGTTTTGGCCCTATATGGCTTTACATCTGCCAACGATGTAACCCAAACGCCAAACGAGGAATTTGTCTATAGAAAATATACTGTCTCGGCTTTTACTTTCAACGAAAAATTGAACTTTAGAATCCATTATGGTATCATCAATGCAGCCTCAGTTACCATGGAGGTAGGAGCCGCTTTAGAGGAACAATATGAGCGCAGATGTTACCATGTGAAAGCAGAAGGTAAAACCTTAAAGTCATTCGACTGGGCGTATAAGGTGCGCGATAGATTTGATACTTACATTGATGCCGAAGCAGTAGCACCCATTAAGTTCACCAAAAGTGTACAAGAAGACAATTATTTGGACAACGATTTGGTGGCCTTTAAACACGGTAAGAAAAAATTATATGGCGCAAAAGGTGTACTCGATATGCCGCAGTATACACAAGATGTAATCTCTACAATTTATTATATCCGCAACATGGATTTTAGCAATGCCAAAAAAGGCGACAAATATCCACTTGATGTTTATTTGGATAATAAAATTTACAACCTAGGTTTTAAGTTCGATGGCAAAGAAACCATTAAGACTGACATTGGGACCGTTCGCTGTTTAAAATTTGTGCCAACCCTTGTGGTCGATCGTGTATTCAAAGACAAAGACGACATGACGATTTGGGTAAGCGATGATGACAACAAAATACCCGTGCGTGTAAAAGCAGATATCGCAGTGGGTTCAATTAAAGTTGATATTACCGGCTACAGTGGGTTGAAAAACGAATTCAAAGCCCTGCAAAAGAAATAATAGCAATGCAATATTCTCTAATCTTATCTGATGATACGATTTGCGATAGGTATAACAAAATTATATGTTTATTTTTGCACCTTTATGTCGAAAGTTAGAGTAAGATTTGCCCCTAGCCCTACAGGACCCCTGCACATTGGTGGCGTGCGCACAGCCTTGTTTAATTATTTATTTGCCAAACAACAAGGTGGCACCATGATATTGAGAATTGAGGATACTGACCAAGGTCGCTTTGTGCCAGGAGCAGAAGATTATATCGTAGAGGCTTTGAAATGGGTAGGCATTGGTTTCGATGAAGGTACCCATGTGGGTGGCCCTTATGCACCTTACCGCCAAAGCGATCGCAAAGCCATGTACCGTCAGTATGCCGATCAATTATTGGCAAGCGGTAATGCCTACTATGCTTTTGATACCACAGAAGATTTAGATGCCATGCGCGAAAAATTAAAAGCAGGTGGTATGGCACCGCAATACGATGCAGTGAGTAGAATGAGCATGAAAAATTCTTTGACACTTTCTGAAGATGATGTAAAACAAAAATTGGAAGCTGGCCAACCTTACGTCATTCGCATCAAATTACCGCGCAAAGAAGAAGTGCGTTTTCACGATTTAATAAGAGGATGGGTAGTAGTACAAACTTCTGCTATGGATGATAAAGTGTTATTCAAAAGCGATGGCATGCCGACCTATCATTTGGCCAATGTAGTAGATGATTACACCATGAAAATTACACATGTTATTAGAGGCGAGGAGTGGTTGCCATCAGCACCGCTGCACGTCATGTTGTATAGATATTTTGGTTGGGAAAATGTGATGCCACAATTTGCACACTTACCTTTGATATTGAAGCCAGATGGCAATGGGAAATTAAGTAAGAGAGATGGCGACCGTTTAGGATTTCCTGTATTCCCTTTGCAATGGCAAGATCCTGCAACTGGCGAAATTAGCAGTGGTTACAGAGAACGCGGCTACGAACCAGAAGGGGTGATGAACATGTTGGCCTTGTTGGGTTGGCATACGTCTGATAACCGTGAAATATTTTCTGAGAAAGAATTAATTGAATTATTTTCACTCGAAAAAATTAGTAAGAATGGTGCCAAGTTCGATCCTGAGAAAGCCAAATGGTTTAACCACCAACAATTAATGTTAAAACCGAATGCCGAAATTGCTGCTAGCATAATGCCCGAAGCCATTTCAAAAGGGTATAACACAACAATAGAATACCTAGAAAAGGTAGTAGGCCTAATCAAAGAAAAAGTAACCTTTAAAAGTGAAATTATTGACAAGTCGGCTTATTTTTTTGCAGCCCCTAAACAATATGATGCACAAGTAAGCGCTAAGAAATGGACTGCTCAAGCAGTGCAATACCTCAATGCATTTGCACAAGCATTAGAACAAAATAAAGCGGCCAACGCGGTAGAAATCGAAGCCCTCTTTAAAAGTACAGGCGAATCAACGGGCATTGTTGCCGGTAGTGCCATGCAACCTTTGCGCTTAGCATTAAGCGGTGAGGGTGGTGGTCCTCCGATTTTCGAAATGTTGCATTTAATTGGTGTCGAAGAAAGTATCGCCCGAATTAATACAGCCATTCAACAAATTGCACTTACTGCATAATCAACGATAATTGTAAAATGAAAACCTTGAAATTTTTTGGAACGGTATTTATAATGGTGCTCGCAACGGGTTGCCGATTGAGTACTTTTACGGCACAGCCAGGTTCGCCACGCGCAGCCTTTCCAATCGAAATGCAAGGTAATTATCAATCGGTAGATAAACACAAAGGCGGCAACGATACATTTACTCTAAATATTGCAGAAACTACCACCATTTCGAATGATAAAATGTTTGGTAAACTTTTGCAATTATCAGATACTACAACCTTAACCCATTTGGGTGATTTTTATTTTTTCAATATAAGGCACAACGACAATGGTGTCATCACTTGGTGGACTTTTCCAATTTTGGTGAAACAAGATGCCTTGTATATTTTTAGTTTATCGCAAGGTAAACAACAAAAGAAAATGGAGCAATACATTAAGGCCACAGGGAAAACGAGTGGTGAATATATAATGGACAACGAGCCATTCAAAAATTACTGTGAGAAACATTTAAAAAAACGCAAAGCATTTAAACTTAAACGCATAAAATAATAATGTCAGAATTAAATAGACCCATTAGGGTGTTAATCGCAAAAGTTGGTCTCGATGGTCATGATAGAGGCGCAAAAGTAATAGCCACTGCCTTAAGAGATGCGGGTATGGAAGTGATTTATACAGGCCTTAGACAAACCCCTGAGATGGTGGTGAATGCTGCACTACAAGAGGACGTAGATGTCATAGGCATTAGCATTTTGTCGGGCGCACATAACACTGTGTTTCCAAAAGTGATAGATAAAATGAAAGAGAAACAACTCGAAAATGTGCTGTTAATTGGTGGTGGTATTATACCAGATGATGATATGTTAACCCTCAATGCGCAAGGCGTTGCCAAGTTATTCCCTCCAGGAACAAACACTACTGATATTGTAGCTTACATTGCGGAATGGGTGATAAAAAACCGTCAGTTTTAGGGGATTCTTTTAGTACTTAAAAGTGTTCATTGAACAAATTGGCTTAAATTGGTAGGAGCTCACAGCAACGCTTTCCAAGTACCCTTTTCAATATTGTATTTCAAGGTCGATGGAAGCGCTGCCATCCAATATGAACTCAGTTCAGTTGCAAAACTCGGTTGCATATAACAATTCACAGTGCAACCTTCACATTTTTCGTGTTTGCCTTCTAACTTAATTAAGGTCTGAACTTTTTTGCTATTCCACAAATCGTACAATTGATTGTCGATGGGCAATTCTTCAATGCCCAAATGATAACAAGGTAACATTAATTTATTTTCGGGCGAAATAACAATGGTGGTGCTAGCCGCATTGCATACTGGAGTCTCAATGTGGTTGCCGCCCTTCTTACGTAATTCAATGAATCCTTTGTTGATGTACACCAATTTTTTCTTGCCCCAATCCGCCAATTCATCTAGTTGTTTAAGCGGTAATTCACCACCTACACCATTGTATTCGAAGACAGGATTCAAAATCAACATCATTTTATTTGGTAAACTAAGTTGAATATATACAGTTTCAATTTTTGACATATTATGTT
>CANMBF010000070.1 GCA_947496065.1 Bacteroidota bacterium | reverse complement strand
AGTGTCAAATAAAGTTCTAGAAGGTTTAATTCTAATGTAATCTATATGCCATTGATTCATATTGCCTGTATTCTTGGCGTAATTGATGAAAATAAACTTGAAACTTTTATGCAAATAAATACCATTTTTTATGGGAATCATTACTTGCTTAAAAGGTTTTGTTTTGCTGCCAATGCCTTTCCATACCGTCCGAGAAAAACCTGCACTATCCCTGAATTTTAAAACCAAAGAATCGGAGCCATCTAAAATATCACCTAATCCTTGTGGTTGATAAAAGAAACTAAAATAAATAGAATCTTTCGGAACATATGGAATAACTGTGCTGCCATTGATGTAATTCTTCAAGTTGATGGGTTTACTTGTCAATAAATCACAAGCCCCGGCAGTATTGCCACTCAATGGATTATAAGGCGCTCCTTTTTTATCTAAATTGTCGAAAGTTGCAACACCATAACTCGGAGGAGAGATGGCAAAATGGGCATTGACATAAACATTGCTATCCTTCCATTGTTTTGAATCTGGATAAAGACCGCCGTTTGTAAAGTCTTCGAAAAAAGGTAGTTTAAGGGTATCATTTAAGGCTCTTTTAACGCCTAACACACTGTTGTATCCATTCTTCAAAGCTATGTTATAACGCAAAGTCGTAATGATAGGACCTTGCGAAAAACAATTCAAAAAAAACAAAAATGTAAAAACAACAACAAGCGACTTTTTCATAAATACGTAAACAAAAATAACAAGAATTTATGGTATTAGAAAGTTAAGTTGATACAAGTATTACAGCGTCTCATCATCACTACCATCGTTTACGCCTTGCGAATTGTTAACAGCTGTTGAATCGGCCCGCGAAATACTTTTTGAAACCGAGATATCAATGATTGATCCTTTTTCTATCATTGTGTTTGCAGGAATATCTTTGCCTTTGTATTTTTGACGGATCACCAAGCCACTTCCAAAACTGCTATTAACAGAATCAATACGGCCTATTTTTAAGCCAGAATTTTTAATCAAGACCAAGGCCAAATTAGCCGAACCGTTAGTTAATAAAGGCATCTTTACTTTTGGTTTAACACCTGTATTAATCACCACATAAATATAACGGCCAGGCTTTACATTCATATCAGGCAGCGGATCTTGCTCTACAATGGTCATAGGTTTTAAATCCTCTTTATAAACAGAATCTATTATTACCAATTCTAAATTTTGATCGTCTAACACTATAAAGCCTTTCTCTGCACTCATGCCCACCACATTGGGTACCTTTACTTTTTCGCCATGTCGGGTAAACCAACTTGTAAATAACATTGCTAAAATTAAGAAACCTACAAAAGCCAAAGCGGCTAATGCCAATGTTTTTAGAATGGTAAGTGGAGTTAAGCCTTTCAAAATGTTGTTTAAATGTGTCGCAAAAATGATGAATTTATTGAGATAAACCAATTATATGATGCAATTAATCTTGGTTTTTAAATTTTACACCATACGATCAGCTATTACTGCAGTTTCCATGCGCTTTGGCAAATAGTCAATTGTTTGGAATTGTAGAGGTTTAGCTTTGCAATAAATACCATAGCTTTCTTATGTGCGAATCATTTTATTATGACCTGTTCATTACATCAAGTCAAATCTTTTTTATTTTTTAACTTCGAAACTTGTAAAGGTTTTTTTACTAATCTAATTTTTATAGAATTAGGCACTTTATTTATCAATGTTTAAAGTGGCGAATGCCTGTTAACACCATGGCTTGGCCATTGGCATTGGCCGCATCGATACTGTCCTGATCTTTAATGCTTCCACCTGGTTGTGCAATGGCTTTAATGCCCGCAGTATTGGCAATTGCAACACAATCTGGGAAAGGGAAGAAAGCTTCAGAAGCAATAACGGCACCAGTGGTGTCGAACCCAAAGGTCTTCGCTTTTTTAATGGCGAATTCGAGTGCATCAACGCGCGAAGTTTGACCACAACCCATGCCTAATATTTGTTGATTTTTAACAATGGCAATGCCATTTGATTTCAAATGTTTTACAGCAATAATCGCAAATTCTAAATCTGTTAATTCTTGTTCAGTAGGCGTGGCATTCGTAACCAATTTAAAATCTTTTCTTGTTTCGGTACTCCAATCAGATTGTTGCGCCAATACGCCATTTAGCAAGGTTTTGTATAGTACAGAATTTTTAATTTCTTGTTTTACTTTAACAATGATTCTATTTTTTTTCTGTTTCAATATCTCTAAAGCATCGGCATCAAAATCGGGTGCTGCTACCAATTCAAAAAACAAACTGTTCATCTCATTCGCAGTTGCCAAATCAATGGTTCTATTACTTGCTAATACACCGCCAAAGGCTGAAATGGTATCGCTTGCAAAGGCTGCACTGTATGCCTCTGCAATTGTTACACGCGTAGCCAACCCACAAGCATTGGTATGTTTAATAATGGCGAAGGTTGGATCTTTAAATTCGGCGACCAATTGCAAAGCAGCTTCTAAATCTACCAAATTGTTATAGGATAATTCCTTGCCATTTAAAATATCAAACACTTCATTCAAGTCGCCATAATAGGTGCCAGATTGGTGAGGGTTTTCGCCATATCTCAAAACTTTTGATTGTAGTATGCTCGACTTGTAAACAGGTAAATTTTCTGTTTGATTGAAGTAATTAAAAATTTGAGTATCGTAATGAGAAGAGGTCATGAAAGCCTTTGCAGCAAACAATCTTCTATCTTCTAAAGAGGTAGTACCTTTTTTATTTTCCAATAATTCAATTAAAGCTTGGTATTGATTTCTATCAGAAACAATTAAAGTATCGTTGTAGTTTTTAGCAGTTGCACGAATCAAAGAAATACCACCAATGTCTATCTTTTCAATAATCTCTGCTTGGTCGTTGGTGCTTTTTACAGTTTCCTCAAATGGGTACAAGTCAACAATCACCAAATCAATTAATGAAATATTATGTTGATTTAATTGTGCTTGATCATTCGCATTGTCTCTTCTCGCTAAAATACCGCCAAAAACAGTTGGGTGCAAGGTTTTAACACGGCCATCCAATATTTCAGGAAAGCCTGTCAAGGTCTCCACAGCAATGGCTTCAATGCCCATGTCTTGTATAAATTTAAGCGTGCCACCGGTTGAATACATTTTTACGCCTTGCTGGTGAAGAAGCGTCACAATTTGATCTAAATGGTCTTTGTAATATACAGAAATGAGGGCCGACTGAATGGTTTTGTTTGACATATTTTTGATGCCGCAAAGAAACAATAGAAAACGCTATGGTTTTGTACTTATTTTACACAATTTGAAAAATCAATTGCTTATCGCACAATAGAAAATGCTTGAGAATAAACCATTTCATTTGAAACAAGCTTTACCCAATACACACCAGTTGCTAAATCAGAAACATCAATTGTGTTTTGCTTAGAATTTCCTAAATCATAAAACGTCTTTACACAATTGCCCAATTGGTCGTATAGCTGAACTTCAACATTTGCATAAAGTTCATTAGGCAATTCAATGCTAATTTGACCGTTTGCCGGGTTTGGAAACATATGAAATGTAGGTGATGCGATTTTTTTGACATTGGAATATTCATATAGCAAGCCATTGGCATTGGCATTCAGTATACTGCGTTCATAAGGATTATCACTATATGCAGCTACAAATCCCACAATGCCTAAATCATTGGGCTTATACATGCCTTCGTTTTTGCCAGCGTCATCAACCGTGCTGCAGTGTTTTGTATTGTTGTCGACATTGTAATCGACGATAGTAGTAGCGGGTAATTTATAACTAAAATCAAAGTTGTATTCATCTTCAGGACGAATAAAATTCGGCAAACTACTGTCCTTTCCCCAAGCGCCATAAGGCATGTTCAACACAACATGCTGGTGCAAATAACCATCCATGTAATGCAGTTCGTTGTAATAGGGGTGGGTTGGGCCACCAGCTGAACCATTGTTGTAGAATTTGCTGTAGTAATTGTTCTGACTCCATTGACTAGGCGAAACATAGCCTCTCACATTGTTTTCTCTTATCATCGCACCAATTCTGTAATTCCCTAACATGTAATCGTGGAATTTTACTTTCAAGGTAAAAGTCACCATGCGACTCGCAGCATCAAAATTGCGATTGATAATTTGAATATCCACCACGCTCGAATCAGTGATTTGTTGGTTGATAATATTTTGCCACCCTGTTGCCTGTCCAGAGAAGAATTTGCGATCAATCACACCATAAGGGTAACCCTTTTGATAAGCCGTGTTTATTTTATTGCTTTCTTCCTCTTCCATAGGGTCGCCAAAGTGGTTCATAACAGGGATAAAACGCGTATTAAGCAACTTTGATGATTCATCTGATACTACGTGGGCACTCGGACAATAACCGCACCAGCCGCCTGTCGAAATTTCGAAAAGCACATTGCGTGGAACTGGATGCAATCCTTTTATGCGCAATACGTTCGAAAGACGTGTAGCATAAGGCGACTGGTTATTAGCTGTGTCACCGCTTATCAAGGCGTTTACTTTAATTGTATTGATACTGCCAGCAATACCGCCCGACCATGAGGTAGCATGCGCAATTACAAGCGCGTTTTCGCCATTGGGTAAGAGTGGCTTTGTTGCCCCCGAAAGCTGTATGGATTGGGTCAAACTATCTTTCCCATTAACGATGTATTGATAATCGAAATTATAGATGGTATCTGTACCAATATTACTCACCTTACTGCTAACGGTAACTGGCTCTTTTGCTAAATATTGACCGGCCAATAAATTTTGTTTTACATACAGCGCTTTTTTGGGTTGAACCCCTTCTAGAAATTGGTAAACAATAATATTACTTCTTTCCGAACTACTGGCCACAGGGAAGTTGATGGGTTTGTTTTTAATGATTAAACCATTGCCTGAATTATCCAAAAATCCAACAAGGCCTTTGATGTTCGATTTTCCAAAAAAATTGTAGACATAATCAAAACGACCGGCATTACCTTCATGAAAAATAATGGCAAATGCAAATACATTGGCATTGGTAACGCCTCCAACTAAACTGTCACTGGTTTTGGTAAGTCCAAAAAATTGAATAATATGCTGTCTATTGGGGGCTTCGCCAATGGTATAGCTGTAAATTTTATTTGGAAATTCGGTGTTTGGAAAAGGTAATTTTTTAAGTCTGAAATCGTACCAAAAAGGAAACAAACAATTGCGCAAATTAGTAGTATTTGCAAAGTTTGAATCAGGTTTGTAAGAGGTAAAATTGGTAGAGGTATTAAAGGAGATATAACCATTATCACTCACTTTGTAATTGTTGTAGGTAAAGCCACTGTATTTGAATGGAAAAGGGAGGGATTGGCTTGCAGACAGTTTTTCGTTGGCCTCAGAACTTGTGATGAGTTTAAAATTGCTAGAATCGATGATGGTATTTAAATCGTAGCCCAATGGTACTTCACCATTGCTTTGAAAATAAAAAAACTTTTGACATCTAGCCTGAAATCCAAGGGCGCATACTAAAATAATTAGAAGGATATGTCTGCTCATGGTTTAACAAAGTTACAGTTTTTATTTTATTATGGTGTCTCGTCCTGAAAAAAGTTAACACGGATTAGATTTCAAAATTACATTAATTTAAACCTCGGAAGTAAAAACTTTCGAGGTTTTTTTCTTCCATTTCTTTATTGGTATTTCTTGTTGTAAATGAGATTGATTGGGTGTTAACATATCACAACTTAAATGTGGACGTTCATTATTGTAAATCTGGATTGATTCTTTGATTACTTTAATA
>CANMBF010000069.1 GCA_947496065.1 Bacteroidota bacterium | reverse complement strand
CTACTTCCGACACTACCTGTAGTTTAAAGGCTAAACTGTAATCTCGCTGACTACGTTTCTTCTTTTGTTCTTCTTGTTTTTTCATCTTATAAGTTGTTTATGTGACAACCTATTTCAGGACGAGAGATGGCACAAAAAAAAAGCCCCGATTGTCGGGGCTTTTTTCAAAATTTTATTATAAAATTATTTTACAACATTTAATTTAGTAGAGGTAATACCATTCGCAGTTGATACATTGATGGTATAGATACCAGTAGCTAAATCAGAAGTGTTGATTAAGAAGTTGTTATCACCAGCTTCCATCATACCATCTTGCTCAACAGATACCAATTGACCAACAGCGTTAAATACTTCGATTTTAACGTTGGTGTTTTCAGTTAAATTGATTTTGATGTTAGCATAATCTTTAGCAGGGTTAGGGTATACAGCGTTGATGCTTGCTTTAGCAGCAGTTTCTTCTAAGCTTGAAGCAATGTTCCATAATCTAGTAGAACCAGCATTTAAAATTGGTCTGTTATTAACATTTGCACCATCATACTCAGCAACGAAACCGATTAAGTTGATAAATGGCACTTTGTTCCAACCGTAGTTGTTTCCAGCATCATCAATAGTACTACAGTATTCAGTATTGTTGTCTTTGGTGTAAGAAACTTTGGTTTCAGCACCTACTACATAAGTAAAGTCATAAGTATAATCAATATCGGGCTCGGCTACATCAGGAATGATTGATGCAAGACCCCAAGCAGAAGAACCAGGGAATCCTCTGGTTACGTGTTGATGTCTGTAACCATCCATGTACTCCAATTCATTGTATAATGGGTGAGAAGCACCACCTACACCACCTGAAGAGTGGAATTTACTATAGTAACTATGTTGACTCCAGTTGTTTTGGTTAACGTTGCCTCTAACTTCATCTTCACTAACGATAGCGCCAATTCTGATATCGCCGGCCCAGTAATCAGAGAAACGAGCAGTCACTCTAAATACAATGGTTCTGGTGGTAGGGTTAAAGTTTTTAGCAGTAATGGTAACTTTTACTGGTGCATCAATAGTAAGTCTGTTTGAAATTTCAGCAGCCCAAGTACCTCTGTTAGCGGGGAATACTGTTCTGTCGATAAAGCCATCAGGGTAACCGCCAGCATAAGCAGTGTTAATTTTATCACCTTCAGTTGTTGACATTACGTCGGCATTGTGGTGCATGACTGGAATCACTCTGCCTGGGTTTTGATCTACTACATCTTTCATGATTAAGTGACCATCTGGGCAATAACCGCACCATCCGCCAGTCGCTTCTTCAAATAATACGTTTCTCTCTACAATTGAAGTGCCTTTGTTTCTTAATATACTTACAGTGGTTTCACTGTTGGTTAAATCTGCATCAGTACCACTTACATTAGGCTCTGTAACCCAAACTCTAACAGCACTTAAGGTACCAACTAAACCGCTGGTCCAAGGTATATTGTGAGTAAAACCAATGGTGTTGTCGCCATTACCCATTAAACTCAATGAGCTCATAGTATATGTTTTGGTAGCACCACCATCAATCGAATAATTTATTTTTAAATCAGTGATAGGGCTTTTACCATAGTTGGCAACTGTGCCACCAATGCTAACTGATTCACCAACTTTATAAAATCTATTTAGATTAGTTGATAACAAAGCAGGATCTAAAGACGGCTGAGTGCCATAGTTGAACTGCAATACCACGTTTTTAGCATCAGAATAATCTGAAGCTACTTTTAAGTTTGAAACTGAACCACCAACTGTATAGCCGGTGCTGCCATCAGTATTCTCGCAGCCGATGATACCAGTCGAACCTGCATTTCCAAAACCGTTGTAAATGATGTCAAATCTACCTGAAGTACCTTCATAAAGTACAATGGCAAATGCGTTAACATCCGCATTTGAAGCAATTGTACCACCTTTTGCAGATAAACCGAAATATTGAATGATGTGTCTTCTGTTTGGCGCAGTACCTGTGTTATAAGTAAATACTTGAACTGGGAAGTTAGCGTTTGGCGCAGCTTTCAATTCAAAATCTTTCCAAAATGCATAAATCGCATTGTTAGGATCAGCACCTGATAAACTTGAAGACGGAGCAACAGAAGCAGTGCCTGAAGTATTGAAAGTAATGTAACCATTATCGCTGGCTTTGTATGAAGAAACAGCGGTACCATAAAAATTGAATGTGAATGGAATGGTTTGAGCAGCAGAAAGAACATCGTTGCTGGCTTTGTTTAAGATAATGCTATTACCTGAGGTAGCAGAAACTTTACCGTTGGTGTATCCTGTTGGATTCACTCCTTCTTTCTTAACATGGTAGTAATTTTGAGCAAAAGCTGACGATGACATCAGCAATGCTAACACTGGAAGTATTATTTTTTTCATTTTTCTAATAAAATTTTAGCAAGTTTAAGCAAAAAACGACTGATTTAAAAGAAATATTTAATTTATTTTCAACATTTCCACATTTTTTTGACCTGCAACAGTCGTGAAAATATTTTCACTTAAACAGTATTCCATGTCTTCTTGGTGGTGTAAGTGTGAAAGGCGTTGATAGTGAGACGATTTAATAAGGTATTCGCCAATATTAGAAGCCGCTTTTTCGTACAAGTCTAAAACCATGTGGGTTGAATCACAGTCAAGGGCATTGGGTTGATTGTTGAGCAGTTTTTTGGCAAGGGCCCCAGCATACAAAGAATCCTCTAAATTAACCTTGTCTTTCCATCCTGCACATAATAGAACGACAGGTCTGCCATCCGTTTTCAACCACTCGCAAGTGGCATCGATGTTTAAAAAACTACCTGCTATTACATTGCTCGCGCCTGCTGTCATAGCAGCGGTTATACACTTGGTGCCATTGGTGGTTGTTAATGCTAATTTTTTATTCGTCAAGGCTCCCTCCATGCATTCAAATGGCGAATTGCCCATGTCAAAACCCTCTATTTTATGGCCGTTGCGCTCGCCTGCAATCACATAACCATGGTCTTTCAATATGATGGCCTCATCAATTGATTCAACTGCCCTAACAGCAATAGCACCCTCGTGTATGGCTGTGCAAATAGTAGAGGTAGCCCTCAAAATATCAATTACCACCACATTTTTATTTTTTACCTCAGCCAAATGCAAAAGGGCCGGACTCAACACCACTTCAATTTCAAACATTCCACAATAGTAGAAATCTATTTTTCAAAAATCAAATTAAAGGGCTCATTTTTGTATATTAATTTCAAAATGTGCAACAAAGCCCTCCTTACCATACTTTTTCTATTCATTCATTTGTGTCTTTTTTCTCAATCAAAAGAACAACTTTTGAGCAAAGCACAAGTTCAAATAGAAGAAAAAGATTTTTCATCAGCAATTGCTACCATCAACCAATGTTTGGATTTTGACGGACAATTGGCCGTTGCCTATTTTCACCGAGGCTATTGTTACCTCATGCTGAATAAACCCAATATTGCAATGGTGGATTTTAACCAAGCCATTTTATTGGATGCCAATTTAATCGAAGCCTATTTCAATAGGGGGTTAGCTCACCAAGCCTTAAAAAACTACACCTTTGCCGAAGGTGATTTCACTACTTATGTAAAAGCAAAACCAAATGATCCCAAAGCCTATATCAATTTGGCCTTTTTATACGAAGAAATTGCCGATTATGCGAGTGCCATCGAAGACTATTCAAAATACCTAAAGATTAATCCCAAATCCATTGAAGTACTGAAATACCGGGCCATCGCCTATGCCCAAATTGATTCTGTTAACCTGGCCATTAACGATTATTCTCAATGTTATGCCATTAATTCTAATGATTCTACTATCTGGCTTTTAAAAGGCAATGTCTTCTATGATGCCTTGCGTTACAAGGAAGCCATAGAGGCCTATAGCCTAGCCATTTTAATGAATCCGCTGAACCGCGAACCTTTAATTAACCGTGCCGATGCCTATACAGCCTCTAGTCAATTTGAAAATGCCATTAACGATTACAAAGCTTTGTTGCGCCTCGATCAATACAATCCGGATTATTATTTCAATACTGCCTTTTGTTATTTGCAACTCAATCAACCCAACGAGGCCATTGTAAATTTTGGCAAAGCCATCGATAGCGACTACGAGAATCTCGGTCAATTGTTAACCCTGCGAGGAGTAGCGTATAATAATTTACAAATGAAAACAGAAGCTTGCAACGATTGGCAAAAAGCCTATGCCATTGGCTATAAAGATGCTGCTACGTATCAGAACAACTATTGTAAGTAAGGTTTACTTTTCGAAAATTTTGAATTTTCCCAAGCCCCATTTTTGCAAACGGTATTGAATGGAAACCCATATAACGCCTAATCCGTAGATGCTGCTGCGCTGTAAGTTGATACTACTGGCCTCATCAAAGTACTTGGTAGGACAGGTGACTTCGGCAATTTCAAAACCTGCATAAAATATCTGAGCAATCATTTGATTGTCGAAAATAAAGTCATCTGAATTTTTTTCGATGTCAATTTTCTCGAAAATTTTCTTGTCAAAGGCTCTATAACCCGTATGGTATTCTGATAGTTTTTGACCCATCATAATGTTTTGACCCAAGGTTAAAATGCGATTCGCAATGTATTTGTAAATTGGCATGCCGCCTTTCAAAGCGCCTTTGCCTAAAATTCTGCTACCAAATACCACTAGGTATAAATCGTTGGCAATAAGGTAGGCCATGCTCTCAATCAATTTTGGGGTGTATTGATAATCTGGATGCAACATAATAATAATGTCCGCACCAATGCTCAATGCTTTGTTATAACAAGATTTTTGATTGCCACCATACCCACGGTTTACCTCATGTTTTACAATGTGTTTGATGCCTAATTCTTTGGCTTTTTCCAAGGTGGAATCTTTGCTATTATCGTCCACAAGGATCACCTCATCTACTAAATCAAATGGAATTTCATTGTAGGTTTTTTCAAGTGTTGCCGATGCATTATAAGCAGGTAGCACAATGGCGAGTTTTTTACCTTTTATCATGAGTGGGGCAAAACTAATTGATATATTTATAATTCAAAAGTTTAAATTTCAGAAAGCAAGATTATACGTTTTATAAGGTTTTCGAGACTGCCAATTCGTAAACCAATTGATAATATTAAAATTACTACCTTTGCCGAATGTCTTATTTTGGAAATATTTTAGAAACCATTGGTCACACACCCTTGGTAAAATTAAATAAAATTGTGGCCGATTTACCTTGCACTGTCTTGGCAAAAGTTGAAACTTTTAACCCAGGTAACAGTATCAAAGATAGAATGGCGGTTAAAATGATAGAGGATGCTGAGAAAAGTGGTGTGCTTAAACCAGGTGGCACAATTATAGAAGGTACCAGTGGTAACACAGGCATGGGTTTAGCCATTGCGGCAGTCGTGAAAGGCTATAAATGTATTTTTACCACCACCGATAAACAAAGCAAAGAAAAGGTAGATGCAATGAAGGCTTTTGGAGCAGAGGTTATCGTTTGTCCAACTGATGTTGAGCCTGAAGATCCGCGCTCATACTATTCAGTATCGAGTCGTTTAGTAAAAGAAATTCCCAACAGTTGGAAACCCAATCAATATGATAATCCAAGCAATGCCACGGCCCATTACGAAAGTACTGGTCCTGAGATATGGGAACAAACCGAAGGTAAAATTACCCATTTGGTAGTAGGTGTTGGAACTGGCGGTACCATTAGCGGTACTGGTAAATATTTAAAAGAAAAAAATCCAAAAATTAAAGTTTTGGGCATCGATACTTATGGTTCTGTATTTAAAAAATACAAGGAAACAGGCATCTTCGATAAGAATGAAATTTACACCTACATTACTGAAGGAATTGGAGAAGATTTCTTGCCAGAGAATGTCGATTTTAATGTCATCGATCATTTCGAAAAAGTAACCGATAGAGATGCTGCCATCTACACCCGTTTAATTCCAAGAACGGAAGGCATATTTGCTGGAAACAGCGCTGGTTCTGCGATTGCAGGCTTGCTTCAAATGAAAGACCTATTTAAAAAAGACGATGTAGTAGTGGTGATTTTCCACGACCATGGGACCCGTTATTTGGGTAAAATGTTCAACGAAGATTGGATGCGCGACCGCGGCTTTTTGGAATCTAAAAAACCAGCCTTGGCCATTGATTTAATAGAGAAACACAAGAACCAAAAATTGGTAACCATTAATGAGAATGCTTTGGTAAAAGAAGCCTATGAATTGATGAAAAAATATGATATCTCTCAAATACCAGTGGTTAATAATAGCAATGAATTTACAGGCTCGCTTAATGATGCCGACTTGTTTGAAAAATTAATTGAGAATCCTGCATTAAAAGAAACTGCGATAGTCAATAGCATGTCGCCTGCCTTTCATTGGGTAAAGCCAGATGATTTGATAGAGACCGTTTCAAAACACATCAATAAAAACAACCAAGCAGTATTGATGACAGATAGGGGAGGCAATACCCATATCATCACTAAGTTCGATGTAATTGATGCAGTGTCCTAATTTTTAAGGATATTAATGAGGGCGCGTAATTTGCACCTTCACCGAAGCACAAGCCTTGGTTGCGCCTGTTGTTAGGCCACCAAAGTTTTTGTTTTCAAAGGCTACATAATGTCTGAGTCTTTCGTTTTTCTCAGCACTCAAAATGCCCAATTGCTCAATCACTGTTTGGGCCACATTGTATTGCGGTCCCATTTTGCCATCGTCTACTTTAATGCAAATGCCCATGTGTTGGTTTACCAGACCAATTGAATAAATACCATCGCCACCCATTTTGCCAATCAATTGTCCATCGGCTTCTTTCATTAAATCGGTACAATATCTTTTCTGACCACCTATCATTTCAGGATAGGCAGTAATGTCATCCACCATACTTTTGCAAGCCGTTTGGGTGGCCTCATCGAATTTAATGGGGTAAACCAAATTTTTGTAAGCAATGGCCTGATTGATAACTGGGAAAGCGAAAATAGGAGCCGAGCAACCGTCAATGCCATTTTGTATTTTATCAAGTGGGTATTGGTGAAAATCGGCCACCACTTTTAAAATAGCTTGGTGCAAGGGATGCTCAACATTAATATAATCATGGGTTGGTAAATTATAATACACACAATACGCTAAGAAACCCGCATGCTTGCCACTGCAGGTGTTGTGTATGCGCTTGGGTTGAAGATCATTTTTAATAAGGTAGTTGGCATCCTCTTTTAATATAGGTATTTGAGCACCACACAAAAGATCATCGGCTGTTAAGCCAATTTTACTGAGGATGCTTTGCACCGTTTCAACATGTTCTGGCTCGCCATTATGACTGCCACAGAAAATGGCGATTTCTTTTTGGGTAAAACCGAAATGTTCAACAGCACCACTTGTTAGCAAAGGTATTTGTTGAAAGAATTTCATAGCCGAACGCGGAAAGCACAATTGCTGAACATCGCCCATGCTGAAAACCACTTCATCGTTTTCGTTAACAATACATATAACACCACGGTGAAAACTCTCTAATACTTCACCTCTGTATACTTCAACTAATATTGGATTTGTCATTTATTTTATGAATTTTGATTGGAGGCCAATAAGAACATACAAGCCATGC
>CANMBF010000068.1 GCA_947496065.1 Bacteroidota bacterium | reverse complement strand
ACCAATTTTTTCTTGCCCCAATCCGCCAATTCATCTAGTTGTTTAAGCGGTAATTCACCACCTACACCATTGTATTCGAAGACAGGATTCAAAATCAACATCATTTTATTTGGTAAACTAAGTTGACTATATACAGTTTCAATTTCGTGCATATTATTTTCGAAAACAGTGAAAATAATATCAGGTTTTTCGCCAAGGGCTTTCGCTACTTCAATTGATTCCAAAAACTTGTCGAACAAGGCAACGCCTCTGCTTTTATTATGGGTTTCGGCATCTGGCGAGTCCAAAGAAAAATGCAACATGTCGACTAAGCCTTTGAGCTTATGCGCCATTTTAGGATACAACAAAGCATTGGTAGTTACTGTTGTTATAAAGCCTAAATCTTTCGCCATTTTTAACAGCTCAGGCAATTCTCTGTGCAGCAAAGGTTCGCCACCAGTAAAGTCAATGACATGAACACCCAAGCGTTTTAAGTCTTTGAGATTTTGTAAGGCATTCTCAGTAGTTACATAAGGCGATGGTTTTTCCCAAATATCGCAGAAACTGCACTTGGCATTGCAGCGGTAGGTGACATAGTAGTTACACAACACAGGATGGTGCACCAATTTTAGTAAGTCGTGTTTGCGCAAAAAATCAAGCATTAATAACCTCCTTCATATTTGCGAATGAACCATTCTGCTGTTAACAATATCAACAATAAAAAGAATACCCATTTTAAATTGATGAGCTCATCGGTCTTTTTTTCGGTATAAGAAACGGAAGTGATGGCGGTATTTTTCTTGATGTTCTGCAAGGCTGTTTCTAGTTCTGAGGCTTTGTAAAATTGCCCATTGTTTTTATTCGCCATTTGGCGCAGTGCCCCAAAATCAGCCGTCGTATTCAGCAATTCTGTTTGCAATGGCGTAATTAAAATCTGACCACTCACTTTATCTGGCAAACCATCGGCAGTAGCTTTGTATTGGTATATACCTGCAGGCATAGCACCAATGTCCAATTGATAGGATTTATTAAACGGACTAAAGGTATAGCGAAATGTTTTGCCCTCGCGATTGCTAAGTTCAATTTTAACGTCAACTTGGTTGACTAATTCATAACTGCTATTGTAAAGCTCTGCAATAAATCGCACCGACTCATCTTCCTCGTATACATTCTTTGAAGGATACACTCTGAACTTTCTTTTATCATCCTTCACTGCCAAATATTGTATGGTCTTGCTCACCAATTCATTGGTGGCTAAATGGTTTTCATTGTTGTAATAATCGGCCATTCGCCATTTCCAAAAACCTTCTCCAAATAAAAGCGCTGTTTTTTCGCCATTCTGATTCACCATGGCCCACAATGGTAATTTAGTGCCTACCGCGCCAATTTTTTGATAAGCCAAAACTTCGGCATTGTCCGATGCTGCATAACTGCCATAAGGCACATCTAGCGGTGGTAACTCAGCCAAGGTTTCTTGGGTTTTGGTTTCCAAAACAAAGGTGTTGAAATTGGTGTTGTAATGCGCTTGACTTTCGTTCATGCGCCCTTGGTTATTATAAATTTTAGCTACACCAGAAACGGTTGGCAATAAATCAATAGCACTTTGATTGCC
This sequence comes from Bacteroidota bacterium, assembly GCA_947496065.1. Lineage (GTDB taxonomy): Bacteria > Bacteroidota > Bacteroidia > NS11-12g > UBA955 > JABMMZ01. The sequence goes on along the minus strand of CANMBF010000068.1, from coordinate 6,219 downwards.
GACGATGCACCAGATGGGGATTTTAGCTGTTCTTGCAGTGTTAATGATATAACTGGCATTATTTACTCGCGAAGGCAATTGGTGCATGATAATCACACTGTATTTAGAAATATCACTGAGCTTAACCTCCGCTACTGGTTCCGAAACCACTTCGTAATTTGTATTGGCTTTTATCGCTTCTTTTATTGCGCTAATGTCTGGATGTGGTCCATTGTATGTTAACAATATTTTTTCTCTACCATCGATGACTTCTATGAAAACATCTTTTCTGTTATTGATTTTAGATACCTCCCCATCGATTGTGGACATGGTAATAACAATATGCTTGGTGCCAGCTTGGTCGGCCGTGGCAGATAAACTTAAATGTTGAAAGAAATCAGCTTGATTAAACGCAATGGTTTTTGATGTCAATGGTTTGCCATCGATTGTAACATTTAATTGCGAGCTGCTATTGTTGCAGGCATAGGCAGCCAAATTAATATCAATTGGAAATTCATTGCCCAAGTAGGCAATCGCGTTGACATTAACCTCTTTAACAATAATGTCTTTTTTAATGGTGGTATCGCCCATGCCGATGGCATACAATGCAGAGTGGTTATCAAAAGTTTTATACAATGGGTTATTGCCCTTGTTGTATATGCCATCAGTAGCAAGCACTACAGTACCAATATTTTGTTTCGCAAAGGTGTTGTTGATATAATCAAATACCTGACCAATGTTGCTTCTTTTTTCGTTGAAATAAATACTATCTGTTGGGTTCACTTGACTGCCATAACGCAAATATTGTACATCGTAATCGGAACCTAAAATTGATTTCGCACGCTGCCAAGTTTTTAAAAATTCAGTGCGGTAAAAGGCAGAATCTTTGTTCGATAAAATGGATTGTGAATTGTCCATAGCCATAATGACAATGGGCTTTTGCACGGTACTTACTTTTTGCACCAACAGAGGAGAGAGCAAGAAAAAACACAAAAAGCTTACAAGCAAGAACCGAAAAATTGCGCAGAGTTTATACCATAAGTTGTTCAATTTGGATTGGTATAAAACAAAGGCATACAATGCGCCTGCTAATAAACACAAACCAATGAACCACCAAGGTGAAGAAATAAGCAATTGCATGAATGGCAAATTTAAAGATTAATTCCTTAATTTATAGCTTATGAATTAAATTAATTTGGTTGATAACCAATAAGATGCATGAATGGTTGGCATATTTTTTTATAAGGTCCTTTAACCTTATATTCGTCTTTGGCATAACTTTTTATAAGGTCTCATGTATTTTAAGAAATAACTTGGTGCTGTCTGCCGATTATAAAAATTACGGTGATATGAACTTTAAGAAATAAGATATTGGAGATATTGATTTCAGAAATTACCATGCCTTCGATTTAGCATGCGGTTATCAATTTAGTTTTAAAAATAACAAGATTAGACTTCAACCTTATGGTGCTATTTCAGCACGACCAAGCGGAGGTGAAGCCGTATTATTGGGTTCAATGAAGTATCAGGAGCCACCACCCATCAATATAAAGTTAAAAGGCACATGGTTACCCCCAGTCTAAAAGTTGGTGTGCTATTCTAAATTAGTGCAACAAAAAAAACATACCGATAGGTATGTTTTTTACAAATTTTCAATATAAGTCGGATTCCATACTCCTTAGGAGTAATATATCTGTAACCGTGGCTGAAAGCCACGGGACCACCGGATGACACATCCCTAATCCATATAAGGCTCCAGCATCACCGTCCAAGCATCGTGGTTGCGCGTGCCTGGCGCAGTCTCTGCCTGACCTTTCAGCGCGATACCAGCATACTGCTCTGTCTTGTCTATGGCACTACTGTCTTTGGGTTCGTATAAGATAGTCAACTCGGTTGACTTGTTTAAAGCGGCCATCATTTCCTTCGAATCGCATACCAAACATTTGGCATGGGCCATCAAAGGCGTTAGTTCGGCTGTTTCGGTTTTTAATAAAATAGGTAAACTTAAATCTTGTATACTTACATCGCTGTAGTTCGCGGGGATTTGTATGGCGTGCAAAGGAATGGCTTTTACAAAATCGGCTATCCACTCTTTGGGTTGATGCCCAAATTCGCCTACTACCAAAGGGCCATTGATCCAACCCGCAATTTCTTTTGCTTTGTTGGGCTCTATATAATCGGGCGATGAAGGGTCGAAACAAAAGCCTATGAAATCGGCCCACATACCTGCCGCATAACGGGCATCGGATAAATTGGTAATGGCAGAAAATTTAAGTAAAAAAGGATAGTTCATGTTAATTGAATTTAATGGCTTTCACTGGGGCTATAGAATTAATCATTCTAACAGGCAATAACAAGGCAATCATACAAAGTGCAACAGTGCCAATATTAATGAGTAACACATACAGCCAATTGATTTGTATAGGCACAAAAGAAAGGTAATAGGTTTCGCGGGGTAGGGTGATTAATTTAAAGTGGTCTTGCAAATAACAAGCACCCAATCCCAATATATTACCGAAAATTAAACCTAAAATTAAGATGTAAAAAGCATGGTTGAGGAATACGCGTTTAATTAAATTGTTGCGACTGCCCAAAGCTTTCAGTATGCCCACCATGTTGGTGCGTTCTATAATTAAAATCAACAAAGCTGTAATCATATTGATACAAGCTACTACAATCATTAAACCCAAAATAATGGTAATGTTTTGATCGAGGTAACCCAGCCAATCGAAAATCTGCGGATTCATTTGCACCATGTTTTCGGCATTCAAGACTTCGGGTGTTTGTCTATTGATTTTTTTATTCGTAACCAACAATTGTTTAAAGTCGTGGGTATTGATTTCGTAATGCGTAATCATGGGTGCACGGGCTGCAAAAATGCGTTGCATTTCGCGCAAGCTACCGATCACATACAACATGTCATTTTCTTCTAAGCCTGTTTCATAGATACCCACAATTTTGCATGGGATGACACGCACTGGATCGTTAATGAAAAATATTTTAACAGTCTTGCCTGTATCCACTTGCATTTTTTTAGCCAGTATTTGCGAAATCATGATCTCGCGTTTGGTGGTGCTGTCTTTGGTATTAGGTACTCGGCCTCTTAATAAATTTTTAGTAAAAAAAGTAAAATCATAACTGCCATCTACCCCCTTAAACACAATGCCTTCTAAATCTTCGTTGGCTTTTAAGATGCCGGGTTTCGAAAGGATAGGGGCCACCGATTTAACATTCGGTATGGTTTTAATTTGTTTCACCATCTCCACCGAATCCTTAAATAGCATATAATCAAAACTGCCAGTAGTGCCGGTCGCGTGTATTTCAATATGCCCTCCAAACCCAACCACCTTGTCGGTAATTTGTTGTTTGTAGCCGATAACAACGGCTGTGGCAATAATCATTACCGCCACACTTAAGCCCACGCCAAACCAAGCCAACTTAATAATAAAGGAGGTAAAAGATTTGAATTTCCCCAAGGCCAATCGGGTTGCTATGAACCTGCTTAATTGCACAGTGCAATTTTAATGAAAATACTCGGCCCTTAGAAAGGTTTTTAATAACAATTCGAGTAGAGCATAATTTATTTTCAATTTAAAATCAAAATTGAACTTTTTTTCACTCATTCAAAAGTGATAAACATCTTGAAATAAAATCATTTTTATTCCATAAGTTTACCACCATTATTAGCCCTTTAGTAAAATGAAATCAGACATAGAAATTTCAAGAGACACCGAATTAAAACCCATTATACAAATTGCTGCTCAACTCGGCATTCCCGAAGATGATGTAATGCAATACGGCAAATACAAAGCAAAAATAAACCTCAGCCAAATCAATGAAACGGCAGTACAGAAAAGTAATCTAATATTGGTTACTGCTATATCACCAACCAAAGCAGGGGTGGGTAAAACCGTTACCAGTGTAAGTCTTTCATTGGGACTTAATAAAATTGGCAAAAAAAGTATAGTGGCTTTGCGCGAACCATCTTTAGGTCCTGTGTTTGGAATGAAGGGTGGAGCCGCAGGCGGTGGCTATGCGCAAGTGTTGCCAATGGAAGATATTAACCTGCATTTTACGGGCGATTTTCATGCTATCACAACTGCCAATAATACCATTTCGGCTTTGTTAGATAATTACCAATACAACAACATCAATACCGAAAAGGCACTCAAACAAATTGTTTGGAAACGCGTACTCGATGTGAACGATCGCTCATTGCGCTATGTGAATACTGGGTTGGGCGGTCGCTTAAATGGCCTGCCACAAGAAACAGGCTTCGATATTACACCTGCTTCAGAAATCATGGCCATATTGTGTTTGGCTTCTGGTCTCGAAGATTTGAAAATAAGAATTAACCAAATCGTGCTAGGTTATAAACTCGATAATACGCCTTTCACAGTGCGCGATTTAGGCATTGCCGATGCCATTGTTATTCTATTAAAAGAGGCACTCATGCCTAATTTGGTGCAAACCACCGAGAACACACCTGCCATTATTCATGGTGGTCCGTTTGCTAATATTGCCCATGGTTGCAATTCGGTGTTGGCTACTAAAATGGCGTTGTCATTGAGCGATTATGTAGTAACAGAAGCGGGCTTTGGCAGCGATTTAGGGGCCGAAAAATTCTTGGATATAAAATGCCGCATGGCTGGTTTACAACCTAAGGCAACTGTATTAGTTGTAACTACCCAAGCTTTAAAAAACCATGCGAATTTAACGGATGACGAAGCGAAGAAACCGAATTTAGAAGTCTTGAAACAAGGATTGCCAAACCTCGAAAGACATATCGAAAATTTGCAATCATTTGGTCAGAGCATTATTGTATCGCTCAATAAATTTTATTTTGATGTTGAAGAAGAAATTGCCTTTTTAAAACAATGGTGCCTCGAAAAAAATACAACCTTTGCGATTAACGATGCCTTTGTAAATGGGGGAGAGGGTGCCAGCGATTTGGCAAAAGCAGTAGTAGACGTGATAGAAAATAAACCGTCTAAACCTATTCAATATCAGTATGAATTGACGGATAGCATAAAAGAAAAATTGCACAAAGTAGCCACGCAAATTTACAGGGCCAAAGACATTGAGTTGAGCAATAAAGCCAAAACAGCAATAGCCAAAATTGAAAAAAATAATTGGGGTCATTTGCCCATTTGCATTGCTAAAACCCAATACTCCTTTACCGATAATCCTAAGATTGCAGGAGCGCCATCAAGACATACCATTGCGTTTGAAGACATTTTTATCAATGCCGGTGCAGGTTTTATCATTGCAGTGGCAGGCGATATTATGCGTATGCCTGGTTTGCCAAAAGTACCCGCAGCTTATGGCATGACCATTACCGATGGAGTAATAGATGGCTTGAGTTAAACTATTTTTATTTATTTTTATAAGCCAATCGTGTTTTGGCTTTTTCTAAAATGCGCTGTAAAATCAATTCAGATAAATTATCTGCTATGGTTTTTGTGTCGCTCCCAAAAGCTTGTCGGGCCTTGCTTTCGGCAATATCAATTTTATAGAGCAATTGATACAAAGCCGGCAAATTCGTTTCTAATAAATGCAAGATATGGGCCTGTAATTCCACTTTAGCCTCCTCCCACTTTCTTTCAATTGCGGTATATTGCGTTAGCAAACTCCCCGCCTCCATTCGCAAAGCATCTTCCATGTTTTAAAATATTTATACAAAGATAAAGGCGATTAGCCTAGCAATTAAAGACCTTCATCATATCCCAAAACCAAACCTTATCGCGAGCGTAGCGAGCAAAAAACTAAAACGAGGAAAAAAATGCAAAATTTCCCCAAACTATTATTGAAACTAAAAAGCATATTCCCCTCTCCCTCGGCGAGAACAATAATTACGACATAACCACAATCATAAAAAGTTAGACGCAGCCATGGCCCATTAAATTAGCTGTAAATCTTATCGAAGCAAGCAACTGTGTTCCCCTCTCCCTTGGAGAGAGTAATATTTACGATATAACCACAACCCAAAAAAGTTGGCCGAAAATAAGAACCTCCAAATTGCAAAGAAATCTTTTCGAAGTAATTGACTATGTTCCCCTCTCCCTTGGAGAGGGGTTAGGGGTGAGGCCAAGAGGGGCTAGGGGTGAGGCGGGTGACTCGTCCTGAAAAAAGTTTACAGTTTAATTGTTTAATCCTGTAATTAGTTTACTATTCTTTTTTAGTCCTGATTTGAGTTTACAAACATAGGATCTTTTGTATAATAATTCTTCCATAATCTAT
>CANMBF010000067.1 GCA_947496065.1 Bacteroidota bacterium | reverse complement strand
CGCAAATAAAAATAGTAGTGAATTGTTAAATGTTAATATTTTTTATCAATCGTCTTTTGACTCGCTGATCAAATGAAATTTTTACGCCCCGATTGATATTTGGATGGACCAACCCAAAGCTGTGTTCCACAAAATCTTATTTAGGTGAGATGCAAGAACTGAATCGTTATTACAAACTATTCGAATTATACTTCGTAAGGAATTCGGTTGGTGATGGAGCGACCTAAAGTAATTTCATCCGCATACTCCAACTCACCACCAACAGCTATACCCTTACTAATGGTGGTAATTTTAAAATTGAAGCCTTGCAATTTACGGGCTATGTAAAATGAGGTGGTATCGCCTTCGATGTTCGCATTGAGGGCAATGATAATTTCGCCACTGCCTTGTTCTGCAACTCTTTTTACCAATTGTTCGATGTTTAAGGCATCAGGACCAATGCCATCAATGGGCGAAATAAGACCACCTAGCACATGGTACAAACCATTGAATTGAGCAGTACTTTCTATGGCCATTACATCTTGCATATCTTCTACCACACAAATGAGTTGGTGGTTGCGGTTGTGCGCACTGCAAATATTGCAAACTTCGGTATCGCTAATATTGCAACAGATGGTGCATTGTTGCAATTCGGTTTTTAATTTATTAATGGCAATGGCTAAAATTTCTGCTTCGGCCTTTGGTCGTTTTAACAGATGCATGACCATGCGCAAAGCACTGCGCTTGCCCACACCCGGAAAACCCGAGAGCGCCTCTACTGCATTTTCGACTGTCTTAGAAGAGAAATTCACACTGCAAATTTAAGGGGAAAAATAACAATACTTGAAGTGATTTGAACATTTAAGCGTATTAAAGTTTGAATATGACTTAATACATTTAAAACAATTTACTTCTGTTCATTATCTTGACTTCTAAATTAATAAACCAACCTTAATACAAGGAGTAAACATTTGCCTATTTACCTTGTAATTGGTATTAAAATCTTCCCAATCCTTTTTAACCTTTCCAACTAATTTCTTTTTTTCAAAATAATAATTGTATTGAAAATCCAACCCTATTGTAAATCTATTTTTAATTGCAATTAAACTGCTAATACCTGCACCCACGCCTTTACTTTTATAACTATAAACGTAAAAAAAAGGTTCATACTTTAAAGAGGGGTCATAATATGACAAGAAAGCAATTTCATATCCATATGGTCTAGTTGAGAATGATAAATAAGGTTGAATTCTAATTTGTTTTTTCTTAATATTAAATTGATATCCTACAGAAAAATCATATGCACGGTAATATCTGTGATAAATATCACCAGGAGTCTCATAGTCAAAATCAACATTTCCATAATTTTTATAATCGCACGAGACGACAATGTTATTCTTAAGTGAATAGGATAATTTAAAGAATGTCAATCCTAAAAATGGATTATTCGCCCATAAGGAATTTGGAGATTTACCATTATCCAAAAACATTGAGGTGGAATGACCCACCTCAATATTGAAATAATGATGTTTTTGATGCATGGTGTCCAAGTTTAAATGTTTAGAAACCAATATAAACGGAATTCCGCAAAAAACATACATTACAAGTATCCTAATCATATTAAATTTTTATAAATTTATACGAATATAAACCATTTGTGGAATTAATCTTAAGGAAATAAACGCCTTTACTAAAACTAGATATGTCAATTTTTAAAATAACATTAATTTTCAATAAACTTGTATAAATTGTTCTTCCGAAAATATCACAAACTTCAATTGAATTAATAGAATTAATACTCTCAGTTCCTATACCAGAAAAATCAATCTTGATTTCTTCGGAAGCTGGATTTGGAAAAATTGCAATTTTAGAAAAGTCTTCAACAGTTTTTTGAGCGACACTTAACTGAGGTACTTGACCATATTCTCTAAACCTATTTGTCCAACATTCAACCTCAGGTGGAGATAGGGTAAAACAAGGACAAGGATTACCAATATTGCATGCTGCCCATGCTCTGCAAGTTTGTATTCTTTCAGCTGAGCAATGCCCATAAAGTATTTTTGCAGCTGTTACCCACGCTTCTCTATTTTGAGCAAATGTTGTTGTATTCGTAACTAAACCATTTACAAGGGCGTATTGGGCTATATTTGCAGCTTTGTCAATTCCAATGCCTGATACTGTTATTCCAAGTTGCGTACCACCCATTGCAAGCAAATAATAACAATAATTTTGAACCGAGGCATTATGGTGAATTCCACCGAAATCACAGACACCTGTTGTGTTAAACCAAGCTCCAGATTCTTGATAATATGATGGATAACTTGAGGGTAAACAAATATCAGGATCAAAAGGAGTGATTGATTTTGGGTTTTGCATATCTCTCAATGCAATTGCTGTTGCATCCTCATTGATGGTCCAATTTTGAAAACCAAAAAAATGTCGCTCGGCTAACATTCCAAAAATATCTGAATAACTCTCACCTAATGCTCCTGGTTCACCTGAATTTTCCAATCCAGCTGTATAATGGATTACACCGTGGGTATATTCGTGACCTACTCCATCTAATGATGCAACTAAACCCAAATCTAATACTCCTAAAGTAATTGCATCTGCAGCGTCAAAAAACTCATCTGCTAAAAAACGAGCATTAAACTCTGGTACGTTGGCTTCAACTCTAATTGGTCGAGCATTATTATCCATTCCTTTTCTTTTAAAAACATCTTCCCAGTATCTCCAAGATTCCTGCACTGCCCAATGACATGATGTGGCAGCCCAGCTGCTACTGCCCCAATTATCATCTTTATCGCTTGGCAAACCGTTCGCATTATAGCCCCAGCTTTTACCATATTTTTCATCTTTAGTTTTTATTTTATAACCATTATCATCCGCTTCTAAAAAATATTTACTTTTTGCACCACCATACCATCTTGTATCAATATTTTGAGATCCATAAAATATATGATTAAAAGTGCCAGAATTCATAACTTCACGCTCCTTAATTATTAAACCAGACTGCGCATCTACATAAATAAATTTCTTTAATGAAGGACTATCTAATGTCCAAATTTTAAATTTCCATGCAAGTTTAAAATTCATTGAATTAATTGCAAAATCATCACCAATAGCCCACAGTAATTTACCACTAGGATAAAACGAGGTTATTGTAGATTCAGAATCATGTAAAAGATAGTACTCTAAACTATCATCCTCCCAAGCATATTTCGATGCATTTACATAAGCAAGGGCATATGTTAATGCCTGTGATTCAGTTAAACTCGGAATACCATCTTCTGACATATTTTCGCAAATTAAACCATTGGTTGTTAGTACAACACCATTCAATGAATGCTCAACATAAACAACATCCTCCATAACAATATTTTTATAATATTGTTGATACTTATTATGCTGTAATAATGTAATAGAGTCTTCCCATGTTTTAATTAAAACCATACTATCATTAATTCCAAGACCCGTAGAATTTTTTAGTGTTGTAAATAGCTGTCCCGTTTGCAGAGAATCACATTTCCAATCAATAAATCCAGTGGAATAAACTTCAAGTGCTTTGTTTCTAATCACTAAATTATTACTATCCAATAATTGTGGTGTTTGAGATTTCAAAGCATTTGTAAAAAGAAACAATAATAAAACTAGAGTAAATAACTTGGAATAATTAGAGAAAAGAATACATCGGTTAAAACGATTTTCCCATCTCAAGAAATGCAGATTAGAATGCTGTTTTTGTACAAAACTAAAACACTCTTTCAATTGTTTGTTCATATTTATATTTAATTAAAAAATAACTTTTTAAACTAAATTAATAAAACAATTAGCTGTAATCTTGTTGTATAAATAAAGTGGGTTGTTAAATTGCTAATCTATTTTTAGACAATCAAATAACTTACACAAATGTCACAACAATAAAATGAATAAACCTAATTTTATTTTTTAATTGCTTGATTTACAACTAGTATTATTGTTTATTGGCCATTTTAATGGACGCATTTTTGATTAAAAAAATAGGTTTAAGATGAAAAAGAAAGGCCATTTTTCTAAAAATTGGCATTGCATTTCAGGAATTTAATCCTTGGATTTAAGACACCTACAACATCAAATAATAAACCATGGTCGTAAAAGGCAAGGCAATGATTAATGCATCGAAACGGTCGAGCATGCCGCCATGGCCAGGTAAAATAGTACCTGAATCTTTGATATTAAATTCGCGCTTTAGCATGCTTTCTACCAAGTCGCCCAAGGTGCCAAAAATGACGGTGAGTAAAGCCACTAAAACATTCACGCCAAAAGGTAGATGAAAAAAATACGCCAAGGCAAACGAAGCACCCATGGTTAAAATACCACCGCCTATAAAGCCCTCCCAAGTTTTTTTGGGCGATACCAATTCGAATAATTTGCGTTTGCCAAAAGCCCTACCACACAAGTAAGCAAAGGTATCGCTACACCATATCAGTATAAATAAATTGAGTGCCAACAAGGGTTTATACACCACATCGGCATACTCCGAAAAACCGTCTTTTTGAAAACTGTTGTAGTAAAATAAAGTCAAGGGCAACACAATGTAAAACAAGCCCGACACCAAATAACCGATGGCTTTCCAATGCCTGTGTTTAGAGAGTAAAACACCTATAGCAGTAATGGCAAATAACAGAGTAATGCCTTGCAATATCAATTGTGGCTCTAGCCAATGGCGCGAAGAAATCAATGCCAAGCCTGCAAAAATATAAAGGGTTTGCAATGCACTGTATTGCTTGTGCAACACAATTCTGAAATACTCAAACATAGCACCTGCGCCTATGGCCATTAATAAAATAAGAAAGGTTAATTGACTGTAGAGGGTTAAGCCAACAATGGCGCCCACAAATACAACGCCTGTAATGGCTCTTTGCCAAAAATTATTCATAAGTAATGGTGTTTAACGTTTGATTTTTTTTAATGAGCCAATAGAAAAAACCGCCAATGACTGCAAAGGCCAATACAGTGGCAGCAATCGGTGGTGTATAATCATCGGCAACAATGGCTTTGGCCACTGGCATGGTATCTTGTAGGTAGGTAACCCAAACGGCAAATCCATTGTTTAAAAAATGGAGGATGATACTGGGCCAAATACTGCGCGAATAATAACATACATACCCCAATACCAAGGCTAAGAAAAACATAGGGATGAATTGCTCGGCATTTAAATGGATGGCCGCAAAAACAAAGCTGCAAACGATAATGCCAACATGTGCACTGCCAAACAATTCGATGAGCATGCCTTGCAAAGTGCCTCTAAAAAATAACTCCTCGAACACTGCAGGTGCCAAAGCAATTAAAACAAGGTTCACCAAAAAATCATTCATGGTGGTCATGTGCAGAAAGGTGCCCATGAGTTTTTTATTTTCTACCGAAGTAAAATTTTTAATGCTTTCTGGCAAAGGCAAACTTGCATTGACCTTTAATAAAAAAGCCGACGCATAGATTAAAGCCAAAAATAAAAAGGGTAAATATCGTAACACCTGCTTAGGCGATGGCCTGCGAAATTGCCATTGTTGCATTGGATTTTGTTTTTTAATGCGCAACAAAACCCATGAAGAAAGCACCCAAGTGCCAGCCGCTGTAAAGGTTGTAAATAATTTGATAAAGGGAATGTATTGGGGGTCGGCATTTGATTTTGCCAAGCGCATAATTTCAAAAAAACCGAGCTTTATAAAGGGCATGCTGACCAAAGCAAACAGGCTAGCGCTTACCACACTGCCGATAATTAGCAGTCCTATTAGAATGAAAATATCCGATAATGTTTGAAATCTATTGAACTGCATGTACTTTTGTAAATAATAAAACGCGTACAAAAGTGGTAAAAATTGCTGACATATCATTGGGTGAATTTCCTTTATTGCTTGCACCTATGGAAGATGTGAGCGATCCGCCTTTCCGCTATCTGTGCAAGAAACACGGGGCCGACCTTATGTTTACTGAGTTCATAAGCTCCGAAGGATTGATTAGAGATGCTGTTAAAAGTCGGCAGAAATTGGATATTTTCGATTACGAACGCCCTATTGGCATACAAATATTTGGTGGCGATGAAGAAGCCATGGCCATGGCCACGCGCATTGTAGATGTTACACAGCCTGATATTGTAGACATTAATTTTGGTTGCCCTGTAAAAAAAGTAGTGTGCAAAGGCGCTGGTGCTGCGGTGTTAAAAGACATTCCTTTGATGGTGCGTTTAACAGAAGCCGTGGTTAAATCAACCAATATTCCTGTAACAGTTAAAACCCGTTTGGGTTGGGACGAGAATACAAAAAACATAGAAGAAGTAGCTGAGCGCATGCAGGACATTGGTGTAAAAGCTTTGTCGATACACGGACGCACACGCACCCAATTGTACAAGGGCAATGCCGATTGGACTTTAATTGCCAAAGTAAAAAATAATCCGCGCATACACATTCCTATTTTTGGCAATGGCGATATCGAGACCCCCGAAAAAGCTGTGGAATATAAAAACCGTTATGGGGTTGATGGTATTATGATCGGTCGCGGGAGCATTGGGCACCCCTGGATCTTTAGAGAAATAAAACACTACATGGCCACAGGCGAGCATTTGGCACCACCAACGTTCGAAGAGCGTATTGAAGCGTGTATGATGCATTTAGAAAAATCTGTAGAGTGGAAAGGCAAAGTGATAGCGATGAACGAAATGAAAAGACATTACAGCAATTACTTTAAAAATGTACCGCATTTTAAACCATATCGAACGGCCTTGGTAACGAGCAATAATATTGAAGAAATTTACGGCATATTTGAAGAATTAAAATCGGGCGCTCGCAAATTCAGTCCGGTAGAAATTTAAACAAAACATACAACCTTTTACAACTCATCAAGTCTAACATACAATGAAAAAATTACAATTACTAAGTTTCGCATTTTTATTCATCATGGGTGCCGTGGCACAGCAAATTCCGAATGGTAATTTCGAATCTTGGGCGTATAATTCTTCTACCTTTTCGTATGAACCAGTAGGATGGAAAACCGCTAATTTCGGTCAGTATGGCGACACGGCTGTAAGACGCTACAAGCCTGCCCATGGTGGCAACTTGGCGTGTGGTTTTCAAACCAGTTTTGTATTAAACACCTTTGCATTGCCGGGTATACTGGGTAACACTTTTGCAATTGCTGCTAAACCACAACAAATGATGGGCTATATCAAAGGCAATTTGGCTTTAGATGACACTGCCATTATTGTTGTTGAATTTAGTAAAGATACCAATGCCATCGGAGATGGATTGTATTACCTTACACAATCGCAAAACAATTATATCAAATTTGTAGTGCCAATCGACTTCTATGGTATGGGTAATCCCGATTCTTGCACAATCACAATATTTAGCATGGGAACTGCATTAGATGATACGCTTACCAATTTCGCCATCGATGATTTAAGTTTTGAATACCCTGTTGATGTTAATACAATTGTAAGCAGTGCTTCAAAAAAATTAAATTTATTTCCTAATCCTGCAAACAATTTTATTTCAATTGCTAGTTCAGTCGATTACCATTCAGTAGTTGTATACAATCAAATGGGGCAGCCAGTAGCGACTTATTCAAACATCGAAACCATTGCGATTGAAGAGTGGAACAAGGGGCTTTATTTCTTGCAAATAAAAGACATCAATCACCAGGTGATTGAGACGGCTTCATTTTTGAAGCAATAGTTATTGGGTTATTAGGTTATAAGGGGGCTTAGTACATTTCCTTAATAACTAATAACTTCTTTCAATAATAAGCCACAGATCATGATAGAAATCGGGACAGATTTTATTAGGGTACAACAATACCACATATGGAATTTTAATTCTTAAAATTAAACGATTGCTTTTATTATCCCGTAGGGATTTAACATCTGTTAGAAAATATACAAACCATGTTTTTTTATCCCGTAGGGATTATACACAAAGGCAGCCCAATACATTGGTGGCTGGCGGTGATGGCGTTTACACATTTTATAAATGGGTTGCGAACAACATTCAATCCGCCTGTGGCGGATTGTAAAAACCACTGACCATTTTTTTCTATTCATATTTAACCCGCCTGTGGCGGGTTGTTAGAAGTATTGTTGTTATCTCCTTAATAAAAATTTACTTCTTTAAATATTAAGCCACAGTCTCGATAGCTACCGGGACAGATTTTATTTGGATACAACAATATCACAAATAGAATTTTAATTCTTAAAATTAAACGATTGCTTTTATTATCCCGTAGGGATTTAACATCTGTTAGAAAATATACAAACCATGTTTTTTTATCCCGTAGGGATTATACACAAAGGCAGCCCAATACATT
>CANMBF010000066.1 GCA_947496065.1 Bacteroidota bacterium | reverse complement strand
TGGTAAGCGATGCAGCCAATGTGTTTGCGTGTTGTCTCTCATTACTAATAAACTGCCATTCTCTAAAGTTAATGCAACTTTTGTTTGATTCGTTTTGTGTTTGAATTCAAACTTTCTTTCGGCACCCAAACTTACCGAGGCAATGGCTGCATTCTTTTTGAGTTCTACTTCGTCATCACTGTGCCAAGCCATGCCTTCTTTCCCATTGTGGTATAAGTTGAGCAAGCAAGCATTATAGGTTTCGCCTGAAATTTTTTCTACTATTTTTTTTAATTCCAATAAGACTGGCGTCCAAGGTAAAGCAGTACGGGTAATGCGAGAATAGGTATATTTAAAATTCCCATCGCCATGCCAAGCTGTTTGGCGCGCTGTAACGATGCGTTTGCCAAACATGATAACCTCGTCGTGCTTCCATTCAATTGAATGCATTAGAAGGGTTAAATAACGCGCGCATTTCATATGGTTGAGTATGCAACCATGGTAATGCACCATGCCATCAAATGGTAATAAGTTTTTTGTAGGGTCTGTTACAAACAGTTGCATATGTATAACTATAAAAAGATAAAAGGGCTACTTGTTTTTACGCCATGATTGCCGTGTATGTCTGCAAAGCTAAGAAATGGGAGAGGCCTTCGTCGTTGACACCGTATGTTATATCTATTTATTCAAAATAAATTTAACCGACTCGTATTGCATTTCTTTTGATACAGCCCTTAAAACATAAGCACCATTTTCAAAACTCGACAAATCTTTTTGCCATTGATTCCCTGTATACTTTTCATTGATAATAGCAATACCGGCACTATTGTATATTTCAATTTGGTATTCATCCACATTTGTAAAATCTACATTTACAATACCCATGGAGGGGTTGGGGTAAAGCGTTGTTATTATTTTTTCACTTGTAAATGTTTTTTTAGATTTCGATTTGGGATAATCATCGGCATAAGGCGTCACAACAATGGGATAAAAGTTCATTTTTGTTTTTGTAAGCGTTGCTTTTTCAATTACATCGCTGATGCTGTATTTGCTTAGGGGTTTTTCTAAAGGAGGGGCATCACCAATCAATATCACCATGCGTTTGGCTTCCGAACGCCAAAAATCTTGCGTATTGCTTTCAAAAAAACCTTCGTATACAGATTCTGGGTAATCGGCCCCAGCGGTGACTTTTATATGCTGAATGAATTTTTGGGCAGCATTGTAATCCATTTCAAAATTTTGAAATGAAAACCAGTCTTTCCCATCCGAATTTTTATCACCATACAAGGCAATACCCAAACGAATATTTTTAAAATGGTTTAAGGATTCTACAATCTGGGTTAATCCTTTTTGGACATTGATTATATCATCTTCCATACTTCCAGTTTTGTCTATTAAAAATAGGATATCGGCATGGTCGATGGCATTATGATCGATGATATTAATGATTTCTTTGGTAATTAGTTTGGAGTTCACCAATAACTTTAATTCTCCTTGTGTTGCCTTGGCCATTTCAAAAAATTTAATGGTAGTAGCCGAATCAAATGTATATTTATCGTATAGCGGTGGTAAGTATATATTCACTTTTTTCAAGGAATCTATTACCAACTGAACTGAATCGTCATGTGCTTTTTTGAGTGCATTGGTATCCACTTCGGTTAGTTGATTAGACGGATTAATATTGCACGATGTCAATATTAATGCTAGCAATACAAGGGGTTTAAAAATAGAAGTCATGCGGTTAGATTTTAGTCTAAACGCATAGCCTATTAAAAAAGTTACAGACTGTTAATAGTTGTGTTTAAAATGTTGAATCAACTATTTGAATATAGTTAATATTAAAATGCTACAACTGCTTTTTAAATAATTTTCAATCGCTAATCCAGTTAAAATTTAATTCAAAAAAGGTTCGAAAAGAATACCTTATTTTAATTTTATGGGGATGTACATATCCTCCTCAGAATTCGGGTCGTTGTATTTGTAGGCTTCTCCTAAAATTTCAAAATGAGGCCTTAAGTCGATTTGATATTCAGATTTGGGCAACCAATCTGTAAAAATATAGTTGTACATTTCTGCTGCTTGCGAGTTGTCGCCCTTGTAATAGAACACCGCATAAAGGCCTTCAGTAATTTCGATGGTTTACATACCATTTAGTATGTTTTTCAAGAATCCATTTTCTGATGCTTAACCCAGAAGGGGTCCTATCTATATCATATTAGAAAACCGCTAAGCACCTCGACCCCGAAGGGGTTGCATGTGAGTTAACAGGTAATCGTTATTCAGGAAACAACGACTGCGCCACCTAATAACTTACTAATCCAATAATATAAGACCAAGCCGCAGGCTAACCGGCAAGCCATTGCAATACGCTAAGATGACATAGCAACTTTTTCCTTCAACGCAGCATACACGCCATCCCATAAGGTAATTCTTTTTTGTAAGGATTGGATGGTGGTTTGTTCTACTTCGGCCCAAATCTGTTCATCATCGCCACATAGGTTGGCGGTCATTTGCAAGGCGAGGTGACTGTGGTGGTCGCCATCCACTTCGATATGGCGTTCTAAATAATATTTGAAAATAGCAATGTCTTTGGGGAAACTTTTGTGCATGTCATTCACCAATGTTAAAAACATACCTGGGATTAAATCCTCTCTGCCAAAGGTGAAAATGGCCGCTTGTAAATAAGCTTTTTTGCTGTGAATAATTTCGAAGGTAAAGTTTACAAATTCTTGAGCCGCTTGAGGGGTTGCAGATGCTTGAAAAGCTTGCTCAAAATTGTTAGTCTTTTTTAAAGCACTGATGAAGTTTTGAATCTCTGATGTATTTGCTCCACACTGGGCCATGGCCGAAAGATACAATTCAAAATGACTTTTACGCACCCCATTCAAGTCGACATCGGCCTCTTCGCCCACCACAATTTCGTTGATTAAGAAACGGGTATCGGCATTACCTGCCGGGAACCAAGGCACTTGGGTACAGGTTAATCCGTTTTGCAAGGTCTTGAGCAACGACATAAAATCCCATACCGCATACACATGGTATTGCATAAAAATTTTAAGGTCTTCGATGTCTTTGATTAAACCATAAACCGGGTGGTTGATAATTTGCTGGCGTAAAGGTTCAATATTTTTTTGCAGGCGCTGAATGGATTCGTTCATGTTCATTTTGATAAACACAAAACCAAGCAATAAGTTTTATTTTAGGCGCTATATTTAGCAAGAATTTATAGCTGCGCACAAGCAAAAACAAAATTAATCCCAAAAAATTCTAACACCATGCAAAGGCTTTACATCTTTTAGAATAATTATTATTTTAAGCAATTGTGCATTGTTTTTTATGCACGTGACTGCTGCAAATGGATTAGACAGAAAAACCATAAATTATTTTTTGACAATTCTAAAAAGTAGGAGCGAAGAGATAAAAGTTAATGGAGTAAATACGAATTTTTCGAAATTGGTTTTGGCAAAAAGATTGCCAATGGTATTCAAGGCAAAAAGCAACACAAAGAGCCAAAGCACAATGCTAATAAATTGTTGTGATACCGGCAGCTGAATGTATTGCCCCCTTGCCAGTAGAATCAAAATAAGCATTAAATTAATAAAGATAGAAGACCCTTCGAATTCGTACATGTCTTTGTAGCTTTTTAATTTGCCCGCCCAAACAATGGTATAAGGTATAATTTGTATAATAACCAATACGTGGAATACCATAAAAATACTTAAAAGCACTAACATTATTTTGATGCTTTGTTGCTTACTTATAAAGTTTATCATTTATTAAACTATCTCAGGTATTTTGAAAAAAAATACAGTTTTTGTGTTGGCCATTTACCCATGAAGTATTTAAATAGCGATAATTATTTTTTTGTCAATAAATATAAGACTCAGCTTACATAAAGTATGAATTTAAATTAATCACCTTCTTAATTTTTGTTATTTTTTCTGTGGTTAATTCTTTTTCAATGTACATGGCCACATTGGGATAGGTTTTGGCTTTTTCTTTTTCAAACGGGTTGGTAGAAGCGCTCAGAATAATGACATCTATTTGATCTTTATATGGCAAAGCTTGTATCGCAGCCAGAAAATGCCAGCCATCCATTTCTGGCATAAATATATCTAAGAAAATCAACATGCGCTCGTCGGCTTGCATTTTGTCTTTGATATAATCGTAGGCCAGTTGACCATTGGTGAAGGTAAATAGATTTTTATTTAAACCACTTTCTTTTAGTGCCAATTGATTAATGTAAGTCATCAATGAATCATCATC
This sequence comes from Bacteroidota bacterium, assembly GCA_947496065.1. Classification (GTDB taxonomy): domain Bacteria; phylum Bacteroidota; class Bacteroidia; order NS11-12g; family UBA955; genus JABMMZ01. The sequence continues at coordinate 4,580 of CANMBF010000066.1, read as the reverse complement.
CACCAATAACACTTTAAATTTATCAAATGAACGGTTATTAATATTCGGATTGATCTGCAAAAAGCTTGTAATCTCATCACTATTGTTATTTTCTAATTCATATGTTTTATTCGAAATGTCATGAATCGTATGGTCGAGTTCGTTGGCCGATTCATTAATAAGTTTAATAATCTCATCGGTTTCGAATTCTGTTGTATTGTTCTCTAATAAGTGCACCAATCCCATAATACGAACCAAGGGTGCGCGCACCGCGTGAGACTGCATCCATGCTATTTCTCTCAACTGTTGGTTTTGGGTTTGTATGGTTTTGAATTGTTGTTTTAATTCAGAAAGGTCGCTAAAGAAATAGATATAAAGTTGTTCATTATTTTCTTTATTAGAGACAATTAGCGCTTCGAAATTAATGGTCTTGCCATTTTTGTTGACCCCTGCCAATTCAATAGTTTTGTTTGCAGTTGGTTGGTTTTTGGTGCCCATGTAAGCCACAATTTTATCACTCTGTTCATTGCGTTGAATGTTGTTAAAAAGCAATTCAAAAATATTCTTACCTAAGACTTCAGATGCTTGCCAGCCAAACATTTTTTGGGCCAAAGGATTAAACAAAATTATTTCATCTTTTGAATTACTAATGATGATGGATGATAAGGTTGAATCAATAATTTTAGTCTTTAAAATATCGGCATTTACTTGGCGGTTTTGTGCCGCCTTCAGCTCAATTAAATTATAGACCAAATTTCGCAAGCGATCAACTGAGTCTGATTCAGCAACAGTCATTTCCCCTACATCTTGGTGGTAGATAGCAAAAGTGCCTATTACAGTATCTTTATTCCTTAAAAGTGGAAACGACCAACATGACCTTAAATCAAATGACAATGCAATCTCGCTGTAGCCTTTCCACAATGGACTGTTTTCAATATCAGAAACAATCACATTTTCTTTGCGATAAGCAGCGGTGCCGCATGAACAATTGGAAGGGCCAATATCAAAGCCTTCCACAAGTTTGTTATAGGCTTCTGGGAGTTGCGAAGAAGACCAATTGTAAAGTTTAGTGCCCTCAAGCCTAAGGATAGAAACAAGCATTTTAGGGTGCAGTTGTTTCAGCCCATCGATTGCAGCCAATAATAAATTTTCAATCGTTGCTTTTGGATTGTTTGCAAATTCTCGGTAAAGTGATTTTTCTAATTCGAGCAAAGCATTGGTTCTTTTTGTTTCTGAAATATCGGTTAAAAATACAGATATCCACTTGTTAAAGGAGGTCTTGCTAATGCCTACCCATTTTTCTAAACGCTCGATATACAATTCTAAATAGCCATTTTCATTGCCTTGCAATAAATCGAAAAACACGCTCTCAAGCTCATTTTGACCATTCGCTGAGAAGAGATCAAATATATTTTTACCAAGGGTTTTCGATTTTTCAAGACCGGTCAATATTTCGCAAGATTGGTTCCATTCTTCTACTATAAATGCATTGTTTAGTAAAAAATATCCTTCATTGATATTCACCAAAGCGTTATCAAGTAGCTCCGCCGTTTCCATTTCGGTGGTAACATTTTTAAAGAACCCTTGCGTGCCCAAAAAAACGCCTTCCTTGAAATTCCCTACAATATGGGCTTTCATATATAGTTTTTTGCCGTCTTTGGTAATGAATTCAACCCTGGTGGTGCAGTATTCTTTACCATTTCTAATTTCTTCAAAAAATGCGATGCAATACGATCGGCAATCGGGGTGAATCATTGGAAATATACTATGACCGATTACCTCTTTATCGGTATACCCCATTTTTTTCAACCATTGGTTGTTTACAAAGGTAATATTGCCAAGGGCATCAATCGATTGAATAAGGTCGTTAGAATTATCCAAAATAGTTTTGTAATTAATGTTGCTTTCAATTAAATCAAATTTACTTTTAACCAAATTTTCTTCCAACAGGTTTATTCCTGAATAGTCTTCAATAGAGCCGTTCCAAAACACAGTATCACCTACTTTTTTAAATAGGACGGCTAAAATTTTTCGATGGCGCAAATGTCCATCCTTGTCAATGGTTTTAATGACACAGGAGACGTCGGTCATATTTGAATAAGCATCGTTCAAGGTGTTTAAAAATTCATTTAAATTGTCGGGATGAATGGTTTTAAAAATGTTTTGCGTTTTCACAACACCATCTTCGCCCATTACATTAGGAATGAGGTTGATAAATTCACCATTCACCAATGGAAAGGTCATTTGGTTAGGGCCATCCATTCTGAAACAAAATAAGGCCATGGGTGAATCTTGAAACAAAGCTTGAATTAATTCATTGCTTTCCTTTTCAATTCTTTCTTTTTGAGAAATAATATTTTCGTCTTGGTTCAATATACTGCTCATTGGTGGATTTTAATTATTTTAATGTTTATCTAAAGTTGACTTGCAGATATTTATCTCAACTAGGTATCATAATGACCCTTCAAATTTAGACATTAATTTTGTTTTTTTATAAAATAGACAATTAGCATAGTTTAATATGGCTAAAGGCAAGTTTGAATAGCGCTCAATAGATAGTAAACAGTAGAAATGTTACTTAAATAAAGGTGATGTTATAAACGCTGTTAGCGACTGTTTAATTGGTATTTTTCTTGAATAATGGTGCTAACATTAACTGTAAGTTCGTTCATTTTTTATCATATTTAAAATCCACTTGCTTGGTTAACAAAATTCGCTTTGCCAAACATGCTAAGATTAAAGTACGCATGCTAATAGAAAGAAAATAAGTTATTTAAAAGCGATATAAAGTTTCGCTTATGCACCCAATATAGAATGGCTTTGCGCTAAATCTATAGCTTTATATTTTCTGCAAACATAAGTCATTTACTTTTTTGTAGTATATAAAAGTAATGTATAATTATTTTATTGGCGTAAAACGATCCTATAGCAGGGAAAATATTTTTATAATTATCAAGAAAGTTTTAAAAAAAGATAAAATTAACAAATGAAAAGCACCACTAAAACCGCTGGGTTTTTACCCAATGGCCTTTTCTTTTTTCATACAGATCTTTACCGCCCAAAAGGCCCATGTTACAATTGCAATCTTCGCTAAATTCAATAACCACTTTTTTTCTGTCTTTTGAAACCATTGGAAAAGCAATGTGGTAAACAATGCCCTCGGAACAAATTGAATCTACAAAAGTGCTGTATTATTGTGCGCTTCTGCGGGGCGACCAATGCAAGGCATTGGGCATAATAGTTTTGTTTTCAAACAATGCTTTTTGTTGATTGATAAAAACAATATCATCTGCATTGAAAACAGACTTGTAGTCTGCTTTCAATTGAATGTCTTTGAACTTCCAACACACTACATCTACATGCAAACTATCGTCGGCAATAATTTCGTTGATAATGTTGTAGAGTTCTTGTTCCGTTAGGTTGCCAGAAGGTTGACAACCGCTGAAAAAAATACCCGTCACTAAAACGCATATAGAAAGGAAGTGGTATTTTGAAAAGTGGTTCATGAACCTAAGAAGTGTTCAAATTTAAAAAGTTTGAAGTGAAAACAAATTTCGATTGGAAAATTATTTCGCACGCATTTTATTGCCCTTGGCTTCGTGTGTTACTTCAGCCAATCCCAATGCTTCCATGAGTGGCGGAATGTACATACCGAAGCGACCGCGTAAGCCTTTTTTTAAGCCATACCATCCGCCAACCGGATTGCTTTCTGAACGGCCCCAAGCTTCTACCGTGCCTTCCTTCGCAGGTTTCTGTTCATCGGCAGCGCCTAATTCCATCCAATCATTGCGTTGTTTCAACATCTGATGTAGGTCGTTTAAGCAGTTCATGTTGTAATGCAATACGGTTTTTCCAACAGTGCAAACAAGTATATCTTGTCTATCTTTTACATCGGAATGCATGTTATATTCGCTTGTTAATGGAGGCGTTTTTAATACCATGGGTTGTTCTTTATTTTTTAAATTATACATCAAATTAAGTAGGTCTAACTAAGCGAAATTTAAAACTTCAATTTTTCTTAATGATAACCACCCCAAGAATAATAAGCGCCACACCAGCTATTTTATAAATATTAAGACTTGAAGCTTGGGCCACTAAAATATTAAAATGTTCTAGTAATAACGAAATAATTAATTGCCCTGCTATGATGAGTCCGAAAGTTAAACCAGGTCCTAAATGCGGAAAAGCTAATATCACTACCGATACATAAAAGGCTCCAAATATCCCCCCTAACCAAACATGTATGGGTGTTGCTTTTAGGCCTGCAATCGAAACATTTTGTTGCGTAATTAATATATATATAATTAAGCCCAACAAGCCCACCGCAAAAGAAATCATGGAGGCGTGAATGGCGCTACTACCGGCCTTGCCTAATTTGGCGTTGAGGCCTGCTTGTATAGGTAAAACTGCGCCTGCCATAAAGGCTAATAGGATCCAAAAAATTTTATTCATTTGATATTAATTTAATTTACTTTTACAATTTTAAGGGTTTGAAATCCAATTTACAAATAAAAAATATTATTGTTAAAAGAAGGTATAAGATAGAAGCGGAATGTTTTATAATTACACTTTGTAAAGTAATTGGGGCAAGCAGGCACTGG
>CANMBF010000065.1 GCA_947496065.1 Bacteroidota bacterium | reverse complement strand
TTGATGTTCCTTGGTTAGACAATTTCAAATTGAGTTTTTACGATGCCTTTATTTTTGACCGTATTGAGTAATGAATAAGCTCCACAAATTAAGTTTAGCATTATTACTTAGTTTAGTTTTTATTGTTTTTCTCATTGGTTGTAAAAAGGAACAATCCGCTCCCGCAAAGGTGGCAGGTTTAACGCCCTATGTATTGCTAATTCCAAAAAGTTTGCCACCCATGGTGATTCCTGCTAGCAATCCGATGACAGAAGAAGGTGTTGCTTTGGGTAAGCAATTATTTTTTGACCCTATTTTATCTGGTGATAATACCATGGCTTGTGCGACTTGCCATAAGCAATCATTTGCCTTTAGCGATAGTACTATACAATTTAGTATCGGTATCGACAAATTACCAGGCACAAGAAATGCTATGCCATTGATAAATTTAGGCTATCAAAAACAATTCTTTTGGGATGGTGGTGCAGCTGACCTAGAATCGCAGGTCATAGGACCCATCCAAAATCAATTGGAAATGCATGAAAATTTAAATAATGTATTAGCAGAATTGAATGCCCACCCTACCTATCCTGCCTTGTTTAAAAAAGTATTTGGCAGCGATAAAATTGGAACTGCCATGGTGATGAAAGCCATTGCACAATATGAGCGTACATTAATTTCCGGCAATAGCAAGTTTGATCAAGTAAAAGCTGGCACAGCAAGCTTTACCAAAGAGGAGCAACAGGGCATGAATTGGTTTGTTGACATGAAAAAAGGGGATTGTGCCCATTGCCATGTTTTAGGAAGTACATTTAGTGATTTTGAATACCGCAATACCGGTTTAGACAGCATTCCAATTGACAAAGGAAGGGGAAGAATTACGTTAAACCCAACAGACGATGGCAAATTCAAAACACCATCGTTAAGAAACATTGCTTTAACTACACCATACATGCACGATGGGCGTTTTAAAACATTAGAAGAATGCATTCAGCATTACAATGTGGGTTTTAAATACACCGCTAACCTCGATCCAAATATAGACAACATAAAAAAAGGCCGTTTAACTCTAGCGGATGTGCAAGACATTATTGCCTTTTTAAATACTTTAACAGATACCGAATTTATTAACAATCCTAAATTCAAAAAATAGGATTTCAAAACCAATATTAAACCACAGATTTATCACATTTCAAAAGATAAGTTTGTGGTTTTTTTTGTGGGGAGTTTATTTAACCCAAAACTTTTGATAAAACAGCGAATTACAAATCCCAGAGGGATTGAATTTGAATAATAAAAAACAATGGCAATTAAAAAACAACCACGAAGTGGTTGAATGCTTTTCTAAACCAAGCTTCGACCATGGCATTATACTATATTTTTCATCAAATGCAATCCCATGTTCATTCAACAATTCAATGTATTCCTCTTAAAAGGATTTTCGAAAAACCCCGTGGTGCGCCTCTTGATTCTTCAGATATTCAATAATCCTATCTTTATCAAAAAAGGCATACGAAAATGCTCCGAAACCTTCCTGCCATCCATTAAAGTTAGGGAACAACTTTTTTCTTTTTATAAGATCCGTACTAGACATTTTTATGTCTTTTACTAAGGCTAATATGGCTATGTTGGGGTTAATGTGGGTTACATTGTGAATATGATCCCCAACGCCATTTATTCTATAGAGATGACAGTTTTTATTTTTAAAAACACCTGTTAAATAGTTAAATAAGCCCTCTCTACTTGGCTTTGTTAAACATCTTTCACGATTTTTTGTAGAAAATACAATTTGATAAATAAGTTGTGTGTATGTCGTCATAGAGTTATAGTTTTAAGACAAAGAAAAAAAATATTTTAATCAATTCTTTCCTCAATAACAATTAACCTACTAACCAATAACTATTTCCTATTAATAACGCCTGCCATCGGCTGTGCCGTCGGCATGATGGTCATTTCGTTGATATTAACATGTGGCGGACGGTTGAGCATAAACCACACCGCTTCGGCCACATCATTGGCAACTAAATTTTCGAACCCTTCGTATACTGTTTTTGCCCTTGCCTCATCGCCTTCAAAACGCACAATTGAAAATTCTGTTTCGACTGCACCAGGATGAATGGCCGAAACTTTAATCGGGTACTTGCTCAAATCCAAACGCATACTGCGATTCAATGCATCGACTGCCTGCTTGGTAGCGCAATACACATTGCCATTGGCATATACCTCTTTACCTGCAATGCTGCCTACATTTACAATATGTCCTTTTTTATGTTGAATCATATAAGGCACAATGTTTTTGGTGACGTATAAAAGACCCTTTAAATTGGTGTCTATCATCGTGTCCCAATGATCTACATTGCCATTTTCAAAAGAAGATAAACCCATGGCCAAACCTGCATTATTAATCAATACATCAATGGCCTGCCAATGCTCAGGTAATGCAGCAAATGTGGTTTCAACCGCTTGGCGATTTCTGACATCGAGTGTCAATGTTAAAATAGTTGTTGCATATTTATTTTCTAAATTGACTTTTAATTCTTCAAGTCTTTCTGTTCTCCGGCCTGTTAAGATTAAATGGAAGTTATTGGCAGCCAGCAGTTCAGCACATGCTCTTCCGATACCAGAAGTTGCTCCTGTAATCAAAGCAATTGGTTTTGTGTTCATTCTTGGGCAAAAATAATGTTTTTTTTTAGGGGATATGCGTAAATAAATTGTATTAAAGTGATAAACTTGCATTAATTATGTCAGCACCTGAACTATACATACTCGGTTCGAGCAGCGCAACACCCACCAGAGATCGGAATCCAAGTGCACAGATTCTAAAATTTGGCCATGATAAAATAATGATAGATTGTGGCGAGGGCACGCAAATGCGATTGATACAACTCGGCATTCGTCATACTGGACTCGATTATATCTGTATTAGTCATTTGCATGGCGACCATTATTACGGACTTATTGGTCTCATTTCATCTATGAATTTAATGGGCCGTAAAACAGCCTTGCATATTGTCGGGCCGCCGCCGTTAAAACAAATTATTTTATTACAATTACAAGAAGGTGGCAAGCAACCAGAATTTGAATTGATATTCCATCCTACCAATCCGAATGAAGCTGAGTTTATCTTAAAAACCAAGCATTTTGAATTGCATTCCTTTCCGTTGAAACATCAAATTCATTGTACTGGATTTATTTTAAAAGAAGCACCAAAAGAACGCTCTTTAAATGTAGAAAATATTGAGCAATATCAAGTACCCATCACATTTCTTAAAAACATCAAAGCGGGCGAAGATTTTGTGAATGCACAAGGTGAAACCATTTCTTATAAGACATTAAGTTACGACCCAAAACCATCTCAGAGTTATGCCTATTGCAGTGATACTATTTTCGATTTAGACATTGTTCATTATGTTGAGAACACAACTGTACTTTATCATGAAGCTACCTATCTTGAAGCGCTTCAAGAAAAAGCAGCAGAGCGTTTTCATAGCACAGCCAAACAAGCCGGTATTATTGCTGAAAAAGCCAATGTTGGTCATTTATTAATTGGTCATTTTTCATCGCGCTACGATAATTTAGAACCTTTATTAATCGAAGCGCAATCGGCATTTAAACGCACCGCATTAGCATTAGAGGGTTTAAAATTCAATATTGAACCCAATGCAAGTTCCGAACCTGCGGTTAAACCTAGCATAGAAATAAATCATGTTGTTAATTTGAATTAATTTTATCGTTCAGTTGACATGAATACTAAATTTTCATTTTATGCGTTCTACCTCTAAAATGATAAGACGCTACATAAGTATTCTATTATTCTTCATTTCACTTTCAACACAAGCTCAGAACGATTGTCAGTTCGATAGCGATGGCAATTGCATTGCAAAAGGCAAGGTAAAACTAGTAACACACAAAACAAGTTATGGTGGAAAATATACAATAAATGTGCGCATTGGAACTTGGCAATTGTTTAATGTTGATGGTATAAAAAAAGCCGTTGGTAATTACGAATACGCCAATGAATCTTCTACCAAAAGTGGCGAATGGTTGTACTATTCTGATGAATCTGTATTATTATTTAAACGCTATTATATGAATGGCATGGTGCAAAAAACACAATTCATCGACAGTGGTTATTTTGCACATGAAAGCGATACCTTAAACATTGTTGCCGACAGCATGGGTAACTTAAATGTTGTAGAAAAGAAAGGCCAACTCAAATACAAATACAGCACCACCCCTCATCAATTATTAAATGGCGACCCCGGAGTTTTTGCAAAACCAGAAAAAATAGAGGCTTTTGAAAACATGCGTTTAACCGATGATGAATTTTTACAAGCCTACCCCATTCTTAATTCGGCCATTAAAATAAAACTTTGGGCCGCGGGCAATCCACTTAATTTAATCAACAATCCCGATTTTGAAATGAGCGAAAGTAAAACATCCGATGGCCATACTGCTCAAATAAGATTTGATGACGACCCTTATGCAAAGTTCTGGGGCTCGGCCAATGAAACACCCGATATTTTTCACAATGATAACAATTGCTATGCAGGTTACCGCGTGTATGGTGTTAACTATGAAGTTTTGCGCAATGAACTAAAGTCGCCATTAAAAGCAGGTGTTACCTATAACATGCAATTCAAGTTGAAATTAAAAAACCAAAATACTTTTGCAGTGAATGGTGTAGGTGTAACATTGAGTGAAAACTTACTAACTTTTAAGTATGCATTCGAGGCCATAAAAAATGGTGTTGTATTACAAACACATAAAGATTTGCCTTTAGGTTGTCGTGGTCAGTGGATGGTAATATCCGGCAGTTTTGTTGCCAAAGGTGGCGAACGTTTCTTGTACATTGGCAATTTCACAGCCGATAGAGAATTGGTTTTAACCCCTGTTGACAAGACCTCCGATCGTTATCCGGATGAGATTTATTATTACATTGATGACGTTGTATTGATGGAACAAGCAGAAGGTGTTGAATGGCCCTGCAATGTACAAGGTTGCGAATTAAAATACGATTTAAAAGATACCGCTGCAGAGATAGAAACAACTGCACCAGTCAATAATTTTTATACATCACCTCAAGTTGGACAAACTTTGGTATTGCGCAATATCCAATTCGAAACCGATAAGTGGGAATTACTAGAGGGTTCTTTCGAAACCTTAGATAGCTTGGTTGGACTGATGCGACAATATCCAAATATGAATGTAGAAATTAGTGGGCATACAGACAATAAAGGAACTGTTAAAAACAACGAAACCTTATCAGTCAACAGAGCCTTTGCCGTGGTCACTTATTTAATGGATTTAGGCATAGATGAAGACCGTTTAAATTATAAAGGCCTAGGACAAAAACAACCCATCGATACCAATACGACTGAAGACGGTCGGTTGAATAACCGCAGGGTAGAATTTAAAATATTGTCCTTGTAAAATCAAACCTTAGCGATGCTAAGGTGTGTAAAATAAAGCCACAGATTCATATATTTCTTTAATTGCATTTCACGCCTTATTAATTTCAATATTTCTATTGTTGACCATGCATATTCTTTTTATGCTATTTATAATCTGTGAATCTGAGGCTAATCAAGTTTTCACGCAGCATACTGTGTGAAGATGCTAAATTCGAAAATCTAAAAATCCCCCTTCCCGACATTAATGAAAACGAACCGTGAATTTTACTAACTTTGTAGCATTCAATTATTCAAAATGGACCGTAAAAAATTTATTCGAAAAGGTTTGATGGTACAGGTGCCTTTGTAGCATCTACCGCTTTAGGTAGTGTTATTGTCAATGAAATCGACGAACTCCAACCAATCGAAAAACTTACTATTCCTGATGCTATTTTAGGATTTAACCATTTACCAAACATACAATCAATTATCATGGAAAATACCATCTTACACAAAGCGGACACACGTGGCGAAGCCAACCACGGGTGGTTACAAAGTAAACACACCTTTAGTTTTGCCAATTACTATAATCCTGAACGCATGCATTTTGGCGCATTGCGTGTACTGAACGACGACATCGTTGATGGAGGTATGGGCTTTAGCAAACACCCACATGACAACATGGAAATTATCAGCATTCCACTTGAGGGCGACTTAGAGCACAAAGACAGCATGAACAATCTAACTGTTATAAAAAATGGCGACATACAAGTAATGAGTTCGGGCACTGGTATACAGCATAGTGAGTACAATAAAAACACAGACAGCAAAGTGAAATTTTTGCAAATATGGGTCTTTCCAAATGCTAAAAATGTGACACCACGCTACGATCAAATAACTTTGAACGCCGCCGATAGACATAATACTTTCCAACAAATACTTTCTCCCAATTCCGATGATGCAGGGGTGTGGATCCATCAAAATGCATGGTTTCATTTGGCAAAATTTGATAAAGGAACATCGAAAGAGTACAGCATAAAAAGCAAAGGCAATGGTTTGTATGTTTTTAATTTAAGTGGTGATATAAAAGCAGGCGAACAAGTATTGAATGCGCGCGATGGATATGGCATCTGGGACTTCGAAAAACTGAACATTAGTGCAGATTCAGAGGCTGAATTTTTACTCATGGAAGTACCTATGCAGCTATAAGAAATAATTATCGATTGAATCCAAGAAATACCCTAACTATAGCGTAACTTTGTAATCAGTAATACTGACAAAAGTAGCCGTCACCTTAAATTTGGTGAACCAACTAATTAATAAGCGTTGGAGCGCCCGTTCATTTTCCGATCAACCAATTTCACAGAAAGACTTAAACACTTTATTTGAAGCTGCCATGACCAATTGGAAGAACCTTTCAAATTAAGAGCGTGAGCGCCAAGCGTTAGAAAGCCTTTTACAGAATATATTAAACAAATATGACAAAAAAACAAATATTAGTCGTTGGTCGCCACCAAGACACCAATGAAAAAGTATTGCACCTTATCAATAGCAATGAACAATGGATAGGCAAAGGTAGCATTACCGACGAGAATGCTCTGGAAATGTATCAAAATGGCGCATTCGACATGGCTTTATTGAGCGGAGGTATTGAGGTAGAAAGTGGCATTAAATTAAGAGCCGCATTTACAGAAAAAAATCCTGATGTAGTGGTGCTTCAACACTTCGGTGGCATAGGCACTTTAACTGCCGATATAGAAAAGGCTTTTCAATAAGTTAATTTATTCCGTAAAATTGATAATTGTAATTTGAAACTTATAATTATCTTGTACTTCTCCTTCTTCGCAAAGCCATTAAAAAAAATCAAGTTTTATTGAATTGCGCCTGGTGTTAATATTCTTCAATCTTTTCCATTTGGCAATGCCATGAAATAAAATGTACTTTTGCCTTTATGTTTGATGCTATCAAAAAACAAATTCCAAATGCCTTTACCCTTGGAAATTTAAGCTGCGGTGTAATCGCCATTGTACTAATTTCCGATAGTCAATTTGAAAGAGCTGCATGGTTCATCCTTTTGGCCACGGTACTCGATTTTTTCGATGGCTTTTTGGCACGCTTATTAAAAGTAAGTGGTGAATTAGGCAAGCAGTTAGATTCTTTGTCAGACTTGGTAACCTTTGGTGTTGCACCTGCTTTTATGCTTTATGTTTTTGGCATTCACAATAACTTAGGGCACGAAAAATTTGCATTCCTTTTATTGGCTGTGTTCTCCTCCTACCGCTTGGCCAAATTCAATATCGATACGCGACAATCAACCTCCTTCATTGGTGTACCTACACCGATTACTGGCATCATGGTGGCCTCATGGGCATTTATTAGGGTGAGCCATCCAGCAGTCTTCGAAACCATTTTTGCCAATGGTTTGTATTTCGTTTTGTTCTGCTTAATTATCTCTATTTTACTCATCAGTGAAATTCCCTTACCCGCTTTAAAACTAAAAAAAGGACCGCTAAAAGATTATTGGCAACAATTGATGTTATTAGGCTTTGCCATTGTTACAGTTACTCTTTTTCATTGGTTAGCAGTACCAATCATTTATTGTTTTTATGTTTTGTCTTCAGTAATCATTAATTTTGCAACAAATAAGAAAAAATGAAATTTTTAGTAGAGATCGATATCATGCCACGTAAAGAATTGTTGGATCCACAAGGTAAAGCTGTTACCAATGGTTTACACAATATAGGGTTTACCAGTTTAGACAATGTAAGAGTTGGCAAACACATTAATTACGAGGTTGAGGCCGAGAGCGAAAATGCAGCCAAAGAACAAGCAGAAAATGCTTGTAAAAAATTATTGGCAAATTTGGTAATGGAAAGTTACCACATCCATATTTCTGCAATCTAATTCGGTATGGTAGACATTGCAATAATCGGTGGCGGTGCGGCCGGTTTCTTTGCAGCTATTAATATTAAAATCAAACACCCCAATAAGCGGGTGCTTATTTTAGAAAAAACAAAAACTGTTTTAGGCAAAGTGCGCATCAGTGGCGGCGGTCGCTGCAACGTTACACATGCCTGTTTCTCTCCGAAAGATTTAATTGCCTTTTATCCGCGTGGTAGTAAGGAGTTACTTAGTATCTTCAATCAATTTGCGCCCTTAGATACCATCCAATGGTTCAAAGAAAAAGGCGTTGAATTAAAGACCGAAAGCGATGGGAGAATGTTTCCAACAAACGATAATTCTGAAACCATTGTTAATTGTTTTATGAATGAATGCGAAAAACACCAAATTCAAATTAAAACCAATTACCCTGTTCAAACCATTGAGAAATGCAATGATGGCTTTTTAATTCATGGCGAAACAGATACCATTTCTGCCAAGCAAATTGTAATTGCCACAGGCAGTAGTAATTATTTTTGGCAAATGCTCAAGACCTTCGGTCATACTTTAATTGCACCAGTTCCTTCGCTGTTTACATTTAACATTCAACATCCCATCATTCAACAATTGCAAGGTGTTGCCATACCCAATGTTTCGGTAAAATTACAAATTGAAAAAACACTGATTAAAAAACTCGATTTGAATGTCGCATCGCTC
>CANMBF010000064.1 GCA_947496065.1 Bacteroidota bacterium | reverse complement strand
ATAGATTATGGAAGAATTATTATACAAAAGATCCTATGTTTGTAAACTCAAATCAGGACTAAAAAAGAATAGTAAACTAATTACAGGATTAAACAATTAAACTGTAAACTTTTTTCAGGACGAGTCAATATCTGTAATATAGACAATACAAACTATCTACCGACCCCGAAGGGGTCGCATGTAAGTTCTTAGTTAATTGTTATTAAGGAAACAGCCACAACATCCTAATAACCCAATAACTAAAACAAAAAGTGGGGTCTTTCGGTATTTTAGTAGTTCGATTACCTTGTTGTGCTGCCTGCTTTCTTATCGGTGTAAATGTTTAAAGCCCTATGTTTTTTAACCATGTTTTTGTTTAAGGGCGCCATTCGCATAGAATGGCCCGCTGCAGACACTTTATTTACAAGCATTTCTTAGGGCCTTTCCCTTTTCAATTGCATGCAAAAAATTCCTAAATTCTGCGTAAATTTGCACCTCATTTTATACATTTAGAAACACGTATGGTCAAAAATTCTTATTTAAGTAATGCCGATGTCAACTACATTGACGATTTGTACAAGCATTACCAAAGTGATAAAGAATCAGTGGATTTCGGTTGGCAAAAATTCTTCGAAGGGTTCGACTTCGGCTCCGGCAAAAGCTTCGGCAGTGGCGAGGCCATTAGCGAAGATGCCCTCAAAGAAATCAATGTTCTCAATTTAATCAATGCTTACCGTTCACGCGGGCATCTGTTTACCCATACCAATCCGGTTAGAGAGCGCAGACAGTATACGCCAACCCTCGATTTAGCCAATTTCGGTTTGAACGAAACCGACCTCGATAAAAGCTTTAATGCCGGCGTTGAAATCGGTCTTGGTGCCGCCCCGCTAAGAACCATTATTGAAGCATTGAAAAAAACCTATTGCGAAAGCATTGGTGTAGAATACCTTCATATCGATGATCCCATTCGCATTGAGTGGCTGCGCAGATTAATGGAGACCACCCAAAACCAACCCAACCTTACCATAGAAGAAAAGAAACAATGCTTGTATAAATTGAACCAAGCCACCGCTTTTGAAAATTTCATCCATACCAAATTCATTGGTCAAAAACGTTTTTCATTAGAAGGTTTAGAGTGTTTAATTCCAGCACTCGATGCGGTTGTGCACTATGGTGCCGAGCTGGGCGTGCAAGAATTTGTAATGGGCATGGCCCACCGCGGTCGTCTCAATGTATTGGCCAATATTTTTAATAAAACGTACTCCGATATTTTTAGCGAGTTCGAAGGCAAAGTGTTCCAAGACGATCAATTCGAAGGCGATGTAAAATACCATTTGGGCTATAACACCGTTGTGCCAACACCACATGGTAAAGAAGTGAAAATTAAATTAGCACCTAACCCTTCTCACCTCGAGGCGGTTAATCCAGTAGTGAAGGGAATGGTTCGCGCTAAACTCGACCATGTTTACAATGGCGATCAAGATAAGATATGTGCCATTCTAATTCATGGCGATGCCGCTGTGGCTGGTCAAGGTATTGTATACGAAGTGGTGCAAATGAGCGGCTTGGAAGCCAACAGAATTGGCGGTACCATGCACATTGTAACCAACAACCAAATTGGATTTACCACCAACTATACCGATAGTCGTACCAGTATTTATTGTACCGATGTGGCCAAGACCACCAATTGCCCAGTGTTCCATGTGAATGGCGATGATGTAGAAGCCGTAGTGCACACCATTAAAATGGCCATGGCCTACCGCAATGAATTTAATACCGATGTTTTTATTGACTTATTAGGGTACAGAAAATATGGTCATAACGAAGGCGATGAGCCGCGTTTTACCCAGCCATTATTGTATAAAATTATATCAACGCACCCAAATCCAAGAGAAATATACAAAGAGAAATTAATTGCGCGTGGCGAAATTGATGCCGCCATTGTAGAAGAGATGGAAGTGCATTTCAAACAATTGTTGCAAGACAAATTGGATGATGTGAAACAAGAAAAAGCACCACTGTCTAAAATGAAAGTTGAAGACGTGTGGAAGGATTTTCATTTTCCAAAAAGAGAAGATTTCGAACAAGCCACCGATACTACTTTTGATGCAAAAAAATGGATAGTATTGGCCGAAAAAATCAACCATTTACCAGCCGATAATTTGCCAATTAAAAAAGTGCAACAGATTTACGAAGGCCGTTTGAAAATGATCAAAGAGAATAAGTTCGACTGGGCCATGGGCGAGTTAATGGCATATGCCACTTTGTTATCTGAAGGTCACGGTGTGCGTTTAGCGGGTCAAGATGTAGAGCGTGGTACTTTCAGCCATAGACATGCATTGATTAAGAAAGAAGATTCAGAAGCAGAGTATGTACCATTGGATCATGTCAGCGAAAAACAACCGCGTTTTTATGTTTACAATTCCTTGTTAAGTGAGTATGCTGAGTTGGGTTTTGAATACGGCTATAGTGCTTCAACACCAAGCCATTTAACCATATGGGAAGCGCAGTTTGGCGACTTTGGCAATGGCGCACAAATTATGATCGATCAGTTTATCGCTAGTGCTGGCACCAAATGGGGACAATACAGTGGCTTAATGATGATGATGCCGCATGGTTACGAGGGGCAAGGTCCCGAGCACTCATCAGCGCGTTTAGAAAGGTTTTTACAATTGTGTGCGAATAACAATATGCAAGTCGTTAATTGCACCACACCTGCGAATTATTTTCATGCCATCCGTAGACAATTGAAACGCTCATTCAGAGTGCCATTGATTGCCATGACACCTAAAAGTTTATTGCGACATCCAATGTGCACCAGCACCATCGAAGATTTTACATCAGGTACTTTCCAAGAGATGATAGGCGATACCTATGCCGATGCTAAGCAAGTTAAAAAAGTATTGATATGCACTGGTAAAATATATTATGAATTGTTAGCCAAGCAACAAAGCGATGCAAGAAAAGATGTGGCGATTATTCGCTTAGAACAAATGTATCCATTGCCAGAAAAACAATTGCAAGCTTTTTATGAACAGTATGCCAAAGCCGATTTCTATTGGGTACAAGAAGAACCAAAGAACATGGGTGTATGGATGCATTTCTGCCGATATGATTTGCCAATGCATTTGAAATTTATTGGTAGAAAAAGCAGTGCAAGTCCGGCAACAGGTTTTAAGAAAATGCACGACAAAGAACAAGCTGCTATTATCGACGAAGCGTTTGCTTAAGGTTATATAAGTAATAAACCATGCAATAAAGCGTTCTAATACCATGACAAAATATAGTTTGATACTTCTCCTAGCATTGTGCAGCTTATGGGCTTGTAAAAAAGCAGATGATGGCACCAAAACCAAAGTTGGATTTTACAGCATGGATAGCACAGCTTTAGAAAGCAGTTTAAGTTTATTTGTAGACAATGAATTCAAAGGCAAATTACCGATACGGACGACAGAGCCTACTTGTGGCGATTCCACTTTGTTGTTTGTTGTGGTAGATGGTAAAAAACACGAGTTAGATGTGAAGAACGATAAGGGCGATTTTATCAATTCGGAATACATTGAAATTACAAGCACCAAATGCGGTTCGGGTTCTGGTAAAAACCACAAACATGTAGATGGCATGAATGGAAGTACGTTCAAAAAAATGACCGATGCCGATTGCGCCACCATGGGCTTTACCAGATAACATACATGCAACTTTTCTATAAACAATACGGCAATACTGGTACCCCTCTTTTTGTTTTACATGGCATTTTTGGCATGCTAGACAATTGGCACAACATTGCTAAAAAATTATCCGAGCATTATACCGTTTACACCATCGATGCGCGCAACCATGGGCAGTCGCCCCACAGCGATGAGAGCGGTTACCAAGCGATGGCCTCTGATATTATTGAATTGGCCGATAATTTACACATCCATCAGTTTATTTTAATGGGCCATAGCATGGGAGGTAAAACCGCTTTATGGGTGGCGAATCAATATCCTGAGCGTGTTCAAAAACTCATAGCCGTTGACATTGCCCCCAAGCGTTATAAGCCAGGGCATGTGGCATATTTTAAAGCATTCGAAGAAATTAATTGGAGCACTTTTACTTCGCGCAGAGAAATCGATGAGGCTTTAATGGCCTTTGACTCAAACATAAGGGTGCGTTTGTTTTTAGCCAAAAATATTGACCGCAATGAGGCAGGTACTTTTACTGTAAAAGCAAACATATCTGCTTTGAAAAACGCGTATGATGAAATCATTGGTGAGTTGCATTTTACTTCGGTATACCAAGGCAAAACCTTGTTTGTTTTAGGGGTCAATTCACATTATTTAAATGAAGACGACAAACCTTACATTTTAGAACATTTTCCTAAGGCGCAATTTGTTGTCATACCGAATGCAGGGCATTGGGTGCATGCCGATAATCCACTGGCTTTTTTGGAAGCCTTAGAAGCCTTTTTGTAAAATATTTTTTAAGCAGGCAATACCATAATCATCAAGAATACAAAGAGGGTGGCGAGGTAAATGACGATTTTAACGGTGTCGTTGTCCTTGGCGTGCAGTTCATTGTAAGGATACATTTTCTTGTTCATAGGCGTGTAGATTTTTACTAGTTTGTTTAACGAAGTATGCCGATACCCATATTTGAATCCCTTGCACGTTAACAGCAATAAAATTCAGTCATTTAAATTTTATTGACACGCTTAAAATTCAAGCTTTTTTCACTCTCCTTTCTCAATATGAGAATTTGAAAATCAAAATGTAAAAACAAACACCTCCTAAAAAACATACCAAATAGTATGTTTTTTAAGCCTGATTTTTTTTATGACTTCATATAATAAATTGAAGCGTCAAGATTAAGCTAAAATCATTGCTTTTTAGAAACACGATATTTTGAAATAAAGGCAAAGTGATTCGAAGAGGCAGTTGTCGTTGATAGGAATTGGTTTTTTGAGTGTGATTTTTTGGGGAAACCATTAGGGAAGTTTTTCGAGTTATCTCGAAAAAATCGCCCGACATGGTCCAAAAAAGCACACTCAAAAAAATTTTTTGAAGAAAAATAAATTACTATCGCGACTAGATTTTTTGTTACTTTTTGATCAATGCAAAAAGTAAGAGACAATAGGGTGGAGTCACCATTGCATGGATTACTGCAAACGTGTTTTAGTATCACAGAATCAAGATGAATGTTAGAAAACAATAAATTACTGATGAATTAATGACCTAGTGGTTAGGACACCATTCACCATTAAACTTATCTGATAAACACCTTTTGCCAAAGGAAACTTCTCACTATCCCATATAAAAGAATTAATAGTTCCATTATCAGAATTAATTTCAAACTCATACAACACTTGTCCTAGGGTATTTTGAATTTTCATACCAATCGGTCTGTTTTTTGAATTGCTAAAATGCAAAGTAAAATAATTGGTAAACGGATTCGGATAAATGGTCCAATCTAAGTGGTTATTTTGTATATTATTCAAGCCAACGGTATTGTCAATCATTTGCGAAAAGGTATCGCTGCAAAGATTGCTATTCGTGGCTTTAAGCACGATGGTGTGTTTGCCTTTCGTGCTAAAAACATGGCCCAATGCTTTTTTATTTTGATTCAAGGGTATTTGATCCACAGTCCAATAAAAAGTCTTAACACTGGTATCACTTGCCATTAAATAAACGCTGTCATTTAAATGTTGGTAGGTGAATTTTGCCGATGGTAAAGCATCAACAGAAACGATTTGTGAAAGATTGTCACTGCAACCATTTTTATTCATTGCGGTTAATATAATATTATAAGAACTGCGGTTGCTATAAATATGTTTTGGAATGAAGAAATTGGAAGTACTGCCATCGCCCAAATCCCAATAATACGCGCTGTCGCACAGACTCGTATTGTTAAGCGGCATCGTATCGCCATAGCAATGGTTATAGGTTATAAAATTAACCAGGGGTAAAGGATTGATGAGGACAGATTTTGTAATGGTATCGCTACAAAAATTGCTCGATGTAACAGCCAATTTTACTTGCTTGTTGCCGGCAGATTGAAAGCCATGTGTATTGTTTTTTGAAACAGCAAAAGTACTATCATCGAACAACCATTTATAAAACGATTCGCCGGCACTTTGACTGGTGAATTGCACACCTGATTTAGCACAACTGCCTTTGTAATTGAAGTCGGCTTTTGGTCGTGCGAAGAATGTATAGGTAGCACTCACACTGTCTTTGCAATTTAATAAACTGGTGGCTTTTAATTTCACGTTGTGATTGCCGCTGTATTTAAACACATGGGTAGGGTTAATGCGAATATCGGTGGAACTATCATCGAAGGTCCATACAAAGGTGACATTACCTGCGGTTGTATTGTTAAAAGATACTGCAGTGCGTTGACAGAAATTTATGGTATTTGTAGTAAAAACAGCTTTCGGTGTTTCGTAAATTTCTATTGTGCGTTTGATAGAATCGGTATAACCAAATTTACCTTTTACAACCAATGTTACGGTATATTTTCCAATGTTTTTGTAGAGGTGATCAATTGAGTAAGCCTTACTTGTTGTGCTATCGCCAAAGCGCCATAAATAGCTGCTGCTTTTTAAACTGCGATTAATAAATTTAGTGATGGTTCCTAAACAAGTATTACTAGCAGAAAATTGCGCTTTGGGTAAATCTACCTCGTGGGCACCCGGAGAATATTGATTGTTCAAAGCCATGGTATCGTTGTAATAATCGCGCACCAAATTTTTAAAGCCCAAGAGGGTATCAATGATAATGCCTTTGCCAATGTGAATGGAGCTGGCTTGGTAGCGATACGCTTTAATGGTGGTTAATGAATCGACATTCGCAATAGCGCCTGCCTTGCCAGGATTGATTAACAAAGGATCGGATTTAAAGCCTACATTTTTGCCGTTGTATACTTCTTGTCCGGTACCACCGCGCCAAGCCACCATTGAGGTGTAGGTAGTGCCCATGTCAATGAATTTAGTACCTTGACCAAAATCGTAATACGCGTTGTTATAAAATTTTAAATTGAGGGTGCGTTGTAAATTAACGGTGGTCGCATTGTTCTTTGTAAGGAAAATATTGTTGCACACACGCACATCTTTAATTGTTCCATAATTATTGAAAACCGCCATGGCACCAGTTGCAAAACCGTTGCCCACAGTATCTACAAAAACAGTGTTGTTATATACATCTATTTTCTGAGCAGTAATGAGGCCTGGAGGGTCGCCACTCCATACCAATATACCCAAGCCTTTGCCATCGCGTTCGCTGATATTATACCGAATGGTATTATTTTTCATTGGTCGCGCGCCAGCATATTGTGCGATTAAAAAACCAGGACCATCATTATTATGCGAATAGTTGTATTGCATCACCGAAGATTGAACACCACCATCTAAATCGAACCCATCGCCATCGCCTGTTTGCGAGCGGTTGTGATGCGAATAACAATATTGAATGGCTACCGATCGCGAATCCCAAGCCCAAATGCCTGCTGGTCCACCGCCCGCATAATTATTGTTTTTGCCATTCTCATAAGCCTCGCAATATTCCATGGTGCAGGTATCTACTTGCCCCACAATTATACCACTGCCACTGTGGGTGCTATAACCCAATATGCCATCATTATAAGCGGCAATACATCTTGTAATCCAAATGTTTTTATGCGAAAAAGCAGTGTCTACCACTTTGTAATAACCATACATGCTAATGCCACTTAAGCCATTGTTATGGGCATAGCAGCGGTTAATTTTTACACTGTCGTATCCACTTCTGCTGCCATCAGTTGGCCAGCTGCCCACTTGTATGCCGGCATTATAAAATCCAGAGGCTTCTACATTGTGAATTTCGATGTGTTTTCTTTTTTTATTGGCAGTGTCATCCATATAAAAATAAACACCAGTGCCAGTATTGGTTTTATAACCTGAACCAACAAAAATTAAATTATGCACTTCAATACCGCCATTGTTATAAGCCATAAAACCATGGCCATTGCCTGCTAAAATGGTTGCGCGACTGTTACCATACGAACTTACAACAATTGGCTTTTTAGGGGTGCCTTTGCTAGAAGGGGTTAAATAAATATTGCCAGAAAAGGAACTGCCGCCTTCAAAAAAAATGGAGTCGCCAGCCAAAAAAGTAGTAGCGTTAACTTTGGCAATGGTGGCCCAAGCACCATTAATGGAATTGCCATTGAAAATATCATTGCCGCCAATTTTAATATAATAATTTTTTGAAAAAGCAGTGATAAAAACTGCGCAACTCAGCAGAAAGGATAAAAGGTATTTTGGGAAAAAAGTTTTCATGGATTAACTTGTAAAACAAAGATACTAAGAAATTGATTATTTATAAATCTTAACTTCTTTCACGCCATCCAAACTTATTTTAGCGCGGTACATCCCTTCGCTGTTAAAAGGCATTTCGATAGTACCAAAATGATCGAGTGCTATTAGGCCGCCTTCACCGCCAATCTTCACCAGTTTATCATATACTACGATGTCGCAGGCTTCTTTTAAAGTCATGTTTTTATATTCCATTAAACAACTGATATCATAGGCGACTACCCTGCGCAAAAACAATTCGCCATGACCCGTACAACTAATGGCGCAAGTGGCATTGTTGGCATAAGTGCCAGCACCTATTACAGGTGAATCGCCAATGCGACCGTATTTTTTGTTGGTCATGCCCCCAGTGCTAGTAGCCGCAGCAAGGTTGCCTTGGTAATCCAAAGCCGCAGCGCCTACTGTGCCAAATTTCTTTTCGCCTTTTTGTTCGGTATGGTCGAGTTGAAAGTTGTCGGATCCTTTAATATCTTGCCATTGTTGGTAGCGTTGTTCGGTATAAAAGTAGGCATCGTCTGCTATGGCGATGCCATTTTGTTTTGCAAATTCTAAAGCACCATGGCTAGCCATCATCACGTGTTCACTTTTTTCCATAATGGCTTTTGCCAACAATACTGGATTTTTAATAGAAGGTACACCGCAAGCGGCACCTGCTTTTAGGTCGATGCCCTGCATAATGGCCGCATCCATTTCGTGTCCACCAACGTGATTGAACACTGCGCCTTTGCCTGCATTAAAAAGGGGATTGTCTTCGAGGGTTACCACTGCCATGGCCACTGCTTCGGTAGCCGAACCATTTTGTTTGAGCACTTGGTAGCCTGCATCGAGTGCTGCTTCCAAACCTTTGAGATAGGCTTTTTCTAAAGTGGGGGTCAATAGGTGAGGGGCTATGGTACCAGCGCCTCCGTGTAAGGCAATTGCAATTTTTTCCATGGAATTGATGGCTCAAAATTACGCCAAATTCTTGGGTGGAATTAATATATATAAAAAGAATCGATAACCTTTTGCGCATTTGCTTGTTTATAGTTAGGTTTGCACTTAATATATATTTGAAATTATGGCGGTAGCGATAAAAATGCCCAAAATGAGCGATACAATGACCGAAGGTGTCGTTCGCAAATGGAATTACAAGGTAGGCGATACCATTAAAAGTGGTGATATACTTGCAGAAGTAGAGACAGATAAAGCAACGATGGATCTTGAAAATTACGAAAAAGGAACCCTCCTTCATTTCGTTATTGGAGAAGGTGATGCTGCAGCTGTTGATTCT
>CANMBF010000063.1 GCA_947496065.1 Bacteroidota bacterium | reverse complement strand
CTACTTCCGACACTACCTGTAGTTTAAAGGCTAAACTGTAATCTCGCTGACTACGTTTCTTCTTTTGTTCTTCTTGTTTTTTCATCTTATAAGTTGTTTATGTGACAACCTATTTCAGGACGAGAGAGATTTACAAAAAAAAGCCCCGCATTGTATGTGAGGCTTTTTAGTATGGATGCGATTCATCGCATCCCTGAGTTATTTTTAAATGAAATTATTCGCCGGATTTTACGACGATGTCCATTAAGTCGCTGCTGATGCCAGTGAAGCTAAAGCCACCATCGTGGAATAGATTCTGCATGGTCACGTAGCGGGTGTAATCGCTAAATAAACTTACCACATAATTGGCACAAGCCTCTGATGGGGCATTGCCCAATGGACTCATTTTATCCGCATAGTTAAAGAAGGCATCGAAGCCACCAACACCGCTACCAGCTGTGGTAGGTGTAGGACTTTGACTGATGGTGTTCACCCTTACTCTCTTAGATTTACCATAATGGTAACCAAAGCTGCGCGCGAAACTTTCTAACAATGATTTGGCATCGGCCATTTCGCTGTAATCTGGAAATACACGTTGTGCAGCAATGTATGATAAAGCAACAATACTTCCCCACTCATTCATCGCATCTTTTTTCAATAAAGTTTGCATTAAACGGTGAAATGAAATCGCAGAAATATCTAAAGTTTTGTGCATGAAATCGTAGTTCAATTCGGTGTAAGGAATTTTCTTTCTTACATTTAAACTCATGCCTATGCTGTGCAATACAAAATCTAATTTACCGTATTTAGCAACGGCCGCATCAATTAAATTATTCATGTCCTCTTCTAAAGTAACATCGCAACCGATGACTTCAGAATTGGTTTTAGCCGCTAGCTCATTGATAGTTCCCATACGCAATGCAATGGGCGCATTGGATAATATAAATTCAGCACCTTCGGCATGTGCCAATTCGGCTACTTTCCAAGCAATTGATTTGGTATCTAATGCACCGAAAATAATTCCTTTTTTTCCTTTTAAAATCATGATTTAATTATATTAGTTTGATGCTGCAATTTTAGGCAAATAATATGGAATAATAGCAAAAAATAAGGCCGAGGAAGTCCCCGACCTTATCAACAATATAGTGGCAGTGCTTTATTCTACTAAAAGTTTTTTAACGGCTACTCCGTTCAAAGTATTTACTTTTACAATGTAAATGCCTATGGCCCATTGGCTGCTTGGCAAGTTAAATACGGTTTGATCTTTACTTGTATTTGATTCAAATATTACTTGACCATTCATGTTCATAACCGTGATGGTTTGCGCATCTAATACTTGGACATTGACATTGCCTGAAGTTGGATTAGGGTACAAATTAAAATCAACAACAGTGGTGTTGAGCACTGCGGTATTGGTGCCACTGACACCTGTAGCAGTTGCCATGGCGCCTAAGCTGGTATTATAATAAGAACCGGCATTCGAGGTTTCTAATTTCACTGCTTTTACCAAGTAATGGTTGTTGCCAGCATACGGATCAATATCAGTAAAAGTTAATATAGTAATCGGTTGTGTTGTAATTCTAAAGTATAAATTATTTGCATCAGTGGCGCGGTAAATATGGTAACCTATAAGTCCTGGCTCGTTCGAAGCAGTCCAGTCGAGTTTTACATTTTTATTTGAATTCACCTTGGTGGCATTAGCATTCTTTGGCATATCGCAATATTTCATTCTCAATGAAGGATCGCCCATTAAAGTCATGCTAATTCTACGGTCTAAATAATTGCCATTATAACTGCCCATGAAGCCGCTGGCTAGGGTCATGTCAGTATTATTGTTTTGAGAAATGATGGCAGAATAACCTACAGAATAACCCAAGGCCATGTGTTGGAAATACCAATGCGGACGGGCCGCCCAACAGGTGGTTAGGGTGAGGCCTTTACTTGCCAAACAACTTCTTAAGAAATTATCTGTATTGTCCCAGTCGCCAAAATAGCTACCGAATTGCACATTAAATACTGCTAGTAAACTATCCTTATAATTCGCAGAAGTATAGATACCATTGCAAGTGGTGTAAGAACCACCACCCATTAAATCAGAAAAGATATACGACTTGGCTTTCACACTGTCCATAAAATTACCAGTAGCATTAATATTTGCAGCACCAACCAAAGCCGAAGCATTGTTCCAGCCGCTGCGCATTGGCATTTCGCCACCTAAGAAACCAAAGTTATCACAGATAAAAGCTTTGTCTCTTGGTTTAATTTGACTGGCTTTGAACTGGTGTAATTTTCTTAAATATTGTTTAATCAATTGCAATTCTGTTAAAGGTTGAGAAGGTAAGTTTCTTAAATCTACTCTACCAATTTGTATATCTAAATCGCTAGGAATAAAATGCTGATCGAATTTACCATCGTTTGGATTGTTTTGATTTTCAGTTCTAGCAACACCAGACACCATGGTATAATCATCTGTCCAGTCGCCATCCATATCGGCATAATAACAATCTGTAGGCCAAGCACCACCATGCTCTGTGTGCGCATCTGGGTTTAAATTAACAGTATTTGGCACTTGTAAGCCAGCGTAAGGCACTGTGATTTTTCCGATCAATAAACAATAGGTATTGGTAGCAGGACTCTTATCATACCATGCTTTTATTTTTGCCTTAATGGCTGGTGCTTTGGCAGTTGGCGATACCAATTGGAATGAAGCAATAAAACCATCTGCAATATAATCGTTCAACCAAGTGCTGCGTTCTATTGTGTTTAAGCCATTGTAGGTCGTAGAATCGATGACCAATAAAATGGCATTTCTAAAATCTACCAATGGCAAGTTGATACCAGAGCTAATGTAACCAATTTGATAAACACTGTTGCCAAATAATTTCATAATTCTGTAATCATAGGCCACACCAATTTTAGCAGAGGTATCCGTTAAAGTAGCCGCAGATGTTTTCCCAATATAAGTTACCCAATCATTGTTGCCAACTATTTTTCGGTGCACTTGAAAACCATTGCCACCAGAAACAATCCAATTTAATTTGATGCTGTGATTGCTGGCATTCACAGTGGCCGACACTTGAAAAGAAGAATCCTTTATGTTCTGCGCATTCATAAGCGATGTACCCATTAAAAGGCACAAGGTTAAAAGCCATTTATATTGCAATAAAGGGCATTTATTCATGTTGTAGTTTGTGTTCATTTTATAGATGGTGTGTTGTTTGTGTTATTGTTTAATGAAACTGTGGTAGTACAATTGGTTATTACCATTGATAACCACAGTATAATTACCAGCAGCTAAATCAGTACAATTAAGTATCAAATTGTTAGTCAACAATTGCTCTTTGATGATTTGACCAGCGGCATTGAAGACGCGACAAACTGCATTTTCAAGGGCAGGATTTACAAAATGTAATTCGTTTTGAACAGGATTCGGATACGCTAAATTAGAAGGTTCAGCAATGTTTTTCAAACCTGATGATGAAGTTATTGTAATCATGTTAACTGCGGTGGAATCGGCTGTTCCCGAAAAATTAGTAGCGGCACATTTTACGGTATACACACCCGCATTGGCAAACACCAAACTTGGATTGGTAGAAGTGGCATTGCTCGATTTAACAAAGCTTACACCAGCCGAGGGTGTGATGGTCCAGGTATAACCGGTACCAAACGCAGGTGTTGTTTTGTTGCTTAATTTAAAAGTATCAGTATTGGTTTTACCGCTTGCTTTATCAACGGTAAATTTTACTTTAGGTCCGAATGCCGATGGAGGTACTGCTCTGAAACGGTCGCGGTACTTAATGGTAGTAGGTGTAAATACCCCTGCTATTTCAGTTCCTGTTACTTCCAATACAGGGATCTTTTCGGCAGTGCTTAACCATTTGTATTCAACTCTAATGTTTGGAAAGCCTACCTTTAATGAGGCCGTAGGTATTACCAAACTATCAATTTCATTGATATAAGATTTTATTTTTAAGCAACTAATATTGTTACCATAAGGTGTGGTGATGACACCCCAACCTTCTACTGTATTAATTCTATAACCCTTTTGTTTGTAGTAACCCAAGCTAAAAAGAAAATTTCCCAACAGTGTTTTTACTGCGAATGTGGTAGAATCTTTATCGCTATAATTCAAAGGGAAACTATAAATTTCGTCTTTATCTGAGTATACACCACCTGCTGGCAAACTTAAGGCCGATAAGGTAAAACCTGTGCCCACCGCATTCCATTTACTCGGGGCACTGGTGCGTTTTTCATAAAAATTATAAAGGTTTTTAAAGGCTGCTTGTCCTTGTCCAATGCTATCAGCAATCTTTACACCAATAGCTCCAATTGGCATACCTGTAAAGGCCAAGGTCGCATAGGGCGTTGACGTGAGCGCTTGGTATTTGTCTAACGTTTGACTGGCAATCCCCAATGTGCTGTAATCCCAAGCATAGTTGGCGCCTGTTTTTACAAAATTAAAAGTGCCGGTGGGTGCCGTGGTATAGCGAATGGTATCGCCAATGGAGGGCATATTACTAGCTGTGATGGTAATTTGTGCATCTAATTTTGCAGCCATTAACACCATTATTATTGTAAGGACTTTTTTCATTCTATTGCTTCTATAAGTTGTAAAAATAATATTAATTTTGAATTTTACCAATTCTATGAAGAATTTCAAAGCACTCCTAATCTTTGCTAATCTTTTAATTCCTAGGTCCATATTAACAACTATAACATAACATGAGGTAATAAACTACAAAAAATATAATTAAACAGCTTTATGGGGCGCGGGAGTCGAAGCACTAGTACTTCAGAGATAACCACCAAAAAATCTTTCGGTTATTTCAAAAATTCTGGCTTCGATACACTTCGTCCATACATTCGACATTCCGATTGCTATCGGAACAGTAGGACGAAGTGTGAGGCTTCAAAAAATCAATCCTAAAATTTATAAATTAAAAAATCACAAAATAAAACATACCAACCGGTATGTAAATACCAACCCGCCTTACTGCCTAAAAAAATCAAATGCTAAATGAAATCACAAACCTGCTTAAAACTACTAGTTATATCGTGAGAAAAATTTGCCAACTGCCAATTGCCAAAAGCCAACTTTCCTAGATCCCCAGTTTCTCGAAAATAAACAAAGGCTCTATAGGGCGACCGTTAAATATACAAGCTGCGAAAATTTTTGCATTCACCATTACTTGTTGATCGACGATACGCACGATCTGTTGATGGAACACAATCTTTAACCGGCCTTCTCTTTCCACGCCAATTTTTACTACAAATTCATCGCCACTGCGCAATGGTTTTTTGTAATCGATTTCAACACGAATGACCACTGCATCGTAACCAATTTCATGCATCTCCTTAAAATTTAATCCTTTTGCATTTAAAAACTCATGCCGTGTGTGCTCTAAATAATTTTGATACACCGAATTGTTGACGATGCCTTGTAAATCTAATTCGTAATCTCGCACTTTAAAATGCTCTTCGAAAATAAACTCAGCCATTGTAAAAAGTCATGGCTCTTCCTGCGCCTTCTAATACAAACATTTCTATGGCCTCTTTGGCTTTTATGATTTTTTCGTTCACTAAAATTTGTTCATCTAGGTTCCATTTTCCCAACACAAAATCAATTTGTTTGGCCTTATTAAAATTATTGCCAATGCCAAATCGCAAGCGCGGATATTGCTGTGTGAGCATGGTTTCTTCGATGTTTCGCAAACCATTATGCCCACCATGACTACCCTTGGCACGTATTCTAATGGTGCCAGTTTCCAAAGCTAAATCATCAGTTATAACGATAATATTTTCAAGTGGTGTTTTATACAAAGTGGTGTAATGTTGTAACGCCTTGCCACTTAAATTCATAAAAGTGGTTGGCTTTATTAAGACAATTTCTTTGTTCTTAATTCGACCTTCTGCTATCATGGCCGACTTGGCCAAGGTGAATTGCACACCCAATGATTCTGCTATAGCATCTATCACATCGAAGCCAATGTTATGGCGGGTATGATTGTATTCGGGACCAATATTGCCCAATCCAAATATCAAAAATTTCATGGTGTATTAATTGCTTTCTGCCAAGTCATCCGACCTGCGCAAAATAAAGTTTCGTCCTAAATATACTTTTCTTACCAACTCATCTTCGGCCAATTCTTCGGCAGTCCCTTGCTTTAACAATTTACCTTCGAACAACAGATAAGCTCTATCGGTAATGCTTAGTGTTTCTTGCACATTGTGGTCGGTAATTAAAATGCCGATATTCTTGCTTTTAAGTTTGTATATAATGCGCTGAATGTCTTCTACCGCTATTGGATCGACCCCTGCAAATGGTTCATCCAACAATATAAATTTCGGATCGGTGGCCAAAGCCCTTGCGATCTCTGTTCTTCTGCGCTCTCCACCACTCAATACCTTACCCATATTTTTACGCACACGGTTCAAACCAAACTCATCTAATAAACTTTCGAGCTTTGTAGCTTGTTCTATCTTGGTTAACTTGGTCAATTCTAATACCGCTTTGATATTGTCTTCTACCGTTAAGTCGCGGTAAACCGAAGCTTCTTGAGGCAAATACCCCACCCCTCTTTGTGCCCTTTTGTACATGGGCAGGCGGGTGATGTTTTCATCGTCTAAAAAAATATTGCCATGGTCGGGTTTTACTAAACCTACGGTCATATAAAACGTAGTGGTTTTACCAGCACCATTGGGCCCTAACAATCCTACAATCTCGCCTTGCTGCACGTAAATTGAAACATCATTAACAACTTTCTTTTGCTTGTATTGCTTGATTAAATTATCTGAACGCAGTATCATATTTTGATTTATACAGGACGGATATCTCTAACTCTTAATTGTAAATTGGTTTGTCCTTGATACTCGTTTAACTCGATGGAATAACAGGCATCAAATGGTTTGTTTTTACTAATTATTTCGTAAACATCGCTCATTCCAAACCCTATACCATCAAACTTTGTGCCCTTTTGAATGGCGCCTAATTTCAAGTGTTTCTCTTTTACGATTTTGCTATTGCCGCTATCCTTGATATTATTGGTTCTAAAGATGGGCGACATATTGCCCGGACCATGTGGCTTTAACTGTTGAATTAAATTGTAAAACTTAGGCGTAATATCACTGAAATCGAGTTCTAAATCGTAGGCAATTTCAGGGGTCAATAAATTTAAATCACCATTGGTTTTAAGTCCTACAATATGATCGAAGGTATCGGCAAACTTATCAAAATTTTCTTTTTTAATGGTGAGACCAGCTGCGTATTTATGTCCGCCATATTGCTCTACCAAATCACCACATTCGCCAATGGCCTCGTGTACATCGAAGTCTTTTACACTGCGGGCCGAGCCTGTTAACATACCATTCACTTCGCTAAAAATAATGGTGGGTTTATAATAGGTTTCTATCAAACGAGACGCCACAATACCGATGACACCTTTGTGCCATTTTTCGCTAAACAACACCGTGCTGCTGCGTTTTTGGTGATGGGCGCTGCCTTCTAAAATCGCTAAGGCTTCGCGGGTGATATCGGTATCTAAATCTTTGCGGTCGCTGTTGTTATCGTTCAGTGTTTTCGAAAACTTAAGGGCTTGGTGAAAGTCTTGCTCAATCAATAAATTCACCGATGATTTGGCATCGCCAATTCTACCAGCTGCATTGATTCGAGGACCGATACCAAACACGATGTCGGACACTTCATAATTATCTTTTAACTGATAACTCTGTAACAGCGCTTGTAAGCCTACACAAGGATCTTCGTTCAAACGTTTTAAGCCATAGTATACCAATACGCGGTTTTCTCCTCGCATGTCTACGATATCGCTGCAGGTACTTACGGCTACTAAATCTAAGTACTTGGTAATTTCTTCGAAGGGCATGTCCGTTAATTGGGCATAAGCCTGTATTAATTTAAAACCAATCCCACAACCCGATAATTCTTTGTAAGGGTATTCACAATCTTTTCTCTTGGGATTCAAAAGGGCTACGGCCTTAGGAATTTCGCTACCTGGCAAGTGGTGATCGCACACGATAAAGTCGATGTCGTTTTCTTTAGCATAAGCAATCAACTCAACCGAACGTGTACCGCAATCGAGTGCGATGATGAGTTTCACATCGGTAGAGACTGCATAGTCGATACCAATTTTGGAAATGCCATAGCCTTCTTTATAACGATCGGGGATATAAAATTCTATGTTCGAAGTAAGCTTTCGAAAAAACGAAAATACAGTAGACACTGCTGTGGTGCCATCGACATCGTAGTCGCCATAAATTAAAATGCGTTCCTTATTGGCCAAAGCTGCTTGTATGCGGGCGATGGCTTTGTCCATGTCCATCATTAAAAATGGATCGTGTAAATCGGTTAACTGGGGTCGAAAAAACTGTTTCGCTTCATCATAGGTTGCTACCCCTCTTTGCATTAAAAGGGTCGCAATATTATTGGAAACATTGATGCTTGTGGCAAGTGCTTCAACCTTACGGTCATTCAGTTTGGGAGAAGGGGTCCAGCGATAAGCCATAAAAATGCGAATATAGCATTTTTTTTTCGAATTTAATAATAAGCCTTCGAACCTAACAAGCCCCTTGTAATTAAGATATTAGCCCTAAACACAAAATACTATTGAACTGATAAACAGTTAATTAAACTGCGATTACTTCCCTTTGAAAACGGCTTTTCTTTTTTCGACAAAAGCGGCCATTCCCTCTTTTTGGTCTTCGGTAGCAAACAACATATAGAAATTTTTTCTTTCGAAAAACAAAGCCTCTTGCAATGGCATTTCGAATGCTTTTAACACACTCTCCTTGGCCATTTGCACTGCGATTGGTGATTTCTCAGCAATCACACTTGCCAGATTCACTGCCTCGTTGAGATAATGCTCTACGGGCACCACTTTGTTCACCAAGCCGTATTTTAAGCCTTCTTCGGCCGAGATAAACTTACCTGTTAATACCATTTCCATGGCTTTTACCTTGCCCACCGCGCGGGTTAAACGCTGGGTACCACCAGCACCAGGCATTACGCCTATGCTAATTTCTGGCTGACCGAATTGCGCAGTTTCGCTGGCAATTACCATATCACATATCATTACAAGCTCGCAACCACCACCCAAAGCGAAGCCACTCACCGCAGCGATTAAAGGTTTCTTAGTTTTGCGAATACTGTCCCAAGTTGTAAACTGGTCGATTTTAAGCATATCAACAGCCGTTCTACCAGCCATTTGTTTGATATCGGCACCTGCTGCAAAAGCGCGATCGTTGCCACTTAAAACAATGGCTCTCACATTTTCGTCGGCATCTAATTGAATGAGGGCCTCCTTAATTTCGAGCATGAGCTCAAGGTTCAGGGCGTTTAATTCTTTCGGACGGTTCAGTTGAATATGGGCCACATAAGGGGCTATTTGCGGGTTAACAAGAATAAATTCTGGCATAAGATTAAAATATTGGGGGCGAAGTTAAATAAACATCAACACATTTTTCGGGGTGCTCAACAACAAAGGGAAATTTTACTGTAATGGGTACACTTTTTTTACCAAAATGGTTACACTTTTTTTTACCACATAAGTCACAGAAGTTTTTTTCATTTGCCTTCGAATACAATTTGTGGTATCGATAAAGTTGTACTTTTACTCAACGTTTTTTCAAAGTGCACATAAGTTATTTTTTACCATGTAAAAAATCGGTAGCTCTGTCCTTAGTAGCTATCGAAAAAAGTAAGTTAAATTAACAACACTCCTCTAAAATGGTTTTGGGATAATTCTAACATTTAGAGAGCTCCCTTATGTGCGCTTGAGGACTTTTTCAGAAAGCAAATTACGCCAAGCTTAATTAGCTAAGAATTAAATCGAAGATACAAACCATATTACTTCTTCTTTTGTGACTTATGTGTTAAAATGGTTCTAAATGGTTTTATTTGTTTCTAGGATATTGCATACTGTAAGAGTGCTCCCTTATGTGCGCTTGAGGACTTTTTCAGAAAGCAAATTACGCCAAGCTTAATTAGCAAAGTATTGAATCGAAGGCACAAACCATATTTCTTCTTCTTTTGTGACTTATGTGTTAAAATGGCTCTCTGTGGTTCTATGTGGTAGAACCTACGCCTCGTTTTTGTAATAAATCTTGTAAAACTTCCGCCCATCGGGATCTACCCCTTGCTCTATCATTTCTTTGTTGCCATGAATGTAGATGTGGAAGTTCTTATCGAGTTTTAAGACACTCTTAAATACCCTTGCTTGTTTCTTGACAGCTTGGTCGGAGATTTCGAAGGTATCGGCTAGGTGAATGTCATTGTCTTCGCGGTATACCTCATCATATTTTCTAAACGATTCTATGATTTGTGGCTGTTGGAACACCTCTTGTTCGAATTCTTCTTTTTCGAAATTATCATGGTTTTTAAAATACTCCATCGAGCGATTTAGAATTTCAATTTGATCGGTTTTATTGGTTTCGAAATCTTCGCTAAATTGATTGGTGCCGTAGGTTGTGGCGTGTTT
>CANMBF010000062.1 GCA_947496065.1 Bacteroidota bacterium | reverse complement strand
CCCGCAACAAAGTAAACAAAATCAGCCGCGTTAGCGGCTTTTTTTATGCCGCAAAATGCCAAAGGCTCTGATTTGAGCATTTGGAGGCATAGAAAAAGAAAAGGATGCGCAGCAGACTTCTGATTTTATTTTCTTTGTTAAGCCACCCCTTTAGGACCACCTTTAGGTAGTCCTGTCCCCGCAACAAAGTAAACAAAATCAGCCGCGTTAGCGGCTTTTTTTATGCCGCAAAATGCCAAAGGCTCTGATTTGAGCATTTGGAGGCATAGAAAAAGAAAAGGATGCGCAGCAGACTTCTGATTTTGTTTTCTTTGTTAAGCCACCCCTTTAGGACCACCTTTAGGTAATCCTGTCTTTCTTCCCGCAAAATGCCAAAGGCTCTGATTTGAGCATTTGGAGGCATAGAAAAAGAAAAGGATGCGCAGCAGACTCTGATTTTGTTTTCTTTGTTAAGCCACCCCTTTAGGACCACCGCTAGGTACTCCTTTTTATCATCTTGCAACAAAAGAAAGCCCTGTAAGTATTGTATTTACACTTTTTTGTGTAAACCTATTTTAGGACAAGACAAGCGGTTTTTCCAATGTGCATACTCTATTTGTGATACATCCCTGAAATTTTAAGAAAAAATTGTGGAAAACTTTTCACTTTATCTAAAAAAAGACGTTTTTTTAGTGCTTTAGACTCACTCATTAACACTTAAACGGCAGGTATAAGTACTCAATTTTATTAAACATGGATGTTTTTTTTATAGAATTATTGCATCAGAAACAACTAATAATCAGATATATATTACATTTATTTAATATATATACATTAAATTAATATTATCCTTTTATGTGAATAGGTATTTAATACTACATTCGCCCCTTACTTAATTCAATACAATAATGGAAATAAAATTTTCACAAACAAACACGAAAGAAAAATCAGCATCAGGTTATGCTAGTTTTTTCAAATCTTCTATTTTAAAATGCAGCAAAACAATGCTAGCATTTCTTTTTACTTTATTTTTTGCAGGAAATTTACTTGCACAAGCAGGTGATTTCGTTACCAGATGGAATTTAGCCACCTCAGGTGCTAGTCCTACCGGATTAACTTTTGGAACTGTAACTGGTGGTTCAGTAAGTTACTCTTGGACAGAAGTAGGCGGTTCAGGAAGCGGTTCGAGCACCTTCTCAGGTACTTCCTTGAACATTACAGGTTTGCCAAGTGGTGCTAACATTGAGTTGAGAATTTCCCCAAGCAATTTCCGAAGAATCAACATTAACAATATTGGAGACAAAATGAGATTGACGGAAGTAAAACAATGGGGAACAACGGCATGGACTAGTATGGAAAATGCATTTTTTGGTTGTGAAAACCTAAACATCACCGCTACGGATACTCCTAATTTAGCTGGAGTTACAAAAATGAACTCAATGTTTCAAACTTGTAAAAATTTATCAACCGTTCCTAATATCAATTCTTGGAATACTTCTAAAGTAGAATGGATGTCATCGGTGTTTAATAATTGCTCTAAATTCAATCAAAACATCGGAAGCTGGAACACTGCTGGAGTAATGGGTATGTCCCAAATGTTTAGGAGTGCTTCTTCATTTAACCAAAACATTGGCAATTGGAATACATCAAAAGTAAGCAGTATGCAACAAATGTTTAATTTGGCCGGAGCCTTCAATCAAGACATTAGCGGTTGGAATACTGGAAGTGTAAGCAATATGACTTCAATGTTTGAATGGGCATCAGCCTTCAATCAAAACCTTGGCGACTGGAGTTTGAATTCCTCTGTTACATTGAACAAAATGCTAGACAAAAGCGGTTTGAGTTGTGCTAACTATGAAGCAACGCTTGTTGGGTGGAATTCACAATCTGTTAATGGTAAAACACTTGGAGCTTCTGATTTAAAATATGGTGGTAATGCAACGGCTGCTAGAGCTAATTTGGTTAAATCAACTCTTAATAGTGGTAAAGGTTGGACTATTTCAGGTGATAATTCAAGCAACGTATGTGATGCATTTATTACGACTTTTGATTTATCTAAAACAGGAATTAATGCAACCGAATTAAGTATTCCTATTGCAGCTGGTGGTTCTATAAGTTACACATGGGCAGAAATTGGCGGTACGGCAAAAAGTACTAGCACTTTAACTTACTCAGGTTCTACGTTAAAAATTACTAGTTTGCCAAGTGGTAAAAAAGTACGTGTAACTATTAACCCAACCAATTTACAAAGAATAATATTTAATAATGGTGGTACTTCAGACAAAATGAGAATGACGACTATAGAACAATGGGGAACAACAGCATGGACTAGTATGGAAAACGCATTTTTTGGATGTGAAAACTTAAACATAACCGCAACGGGCATTCCCAATTTTGGTAATGTTAACTTTAAAAGCATGGCTCAAATGTTTCAAACTTGTAAAAATTTATCAACTGTTCCTAACATCAATTCTTGGAATACTTCTAAAGTAGAAAAGATGGCATCTTTGTTTAATAATTGCTCTAAATTCAATCAAGACATAAGCGGCTGGAACACTTCTAAAGTAAACTCTATGGCTCAAATGTTTAGGAATGCTTCTGCTTTTAACCAAAATATTGGCGCTTGGAATCTTTCAGGTTTATGGAGTCCTGGTCTTACAAACATGCTAAGCAATACCGGTATGGACTGTAACAACTATTCTGCTACACTTATTGGGTGGAGTAACAATAATAGCACTCCTAACGGCCTAACATTAAATGCTGATTATGTAAAATATGGTTCTTACGCCTCTTCTGCTAGAACTAATTTGGACAGTACAAAAAATTGGACAATTACAGATGCTGGAGCAGGCTCTTGTTCAGCTCCTCTGGCTCCATACCAACAATCACCTTTTACAATTATAGATTTTGGTGGTTTTACAAAAAATGATATTGTTAATTTAGAGTGGATAGTAACTGACGAAAACGATTTAAGTCGCTACGATGTTTACAGTTCTACAGATGGAATTAATTTTAGCTTATCTGGTTCAGTTACAGCTACTATGGCTGAAAGAGGTTTAAAAACTTACCAATTCCAAGATTTAAGCAACAAAGCAGCTTTGGTTTATTACAGAATCAAAGCCATCAACAATGATGAAACTGGTGAATGGAGTTCAACGGTTGCTATAAATACCAACAAATCAGTTGTAAACAAACCATTAAAAGTGTATCCAAATCCTGCTACCGACTTTATTAACTTGGAGTTTGATGGAATTGATCCTTCTAATTTCAATGTGTTGGTAATGGATATGTCAGGTAAGGTTGTCTATAAATTAGATGGCGTTGAAACAGCAATCAACCAATATACTTTACCATTGAATGGCATTGAAAGTGGTATGTATATTGTTCAATTGTCTGATAAATTTGGAAATACAACAACAAATCGCTTTAGTATCAATCAATAATAAAGGGATCTGACCTGACCAATAAAAGTACAGGTTGCATTGAAAATGTATATTGGCTTTCTTTTCTAAAGTTTAAAATAGAAAGTTCATATCATCAATAAATATAAAAACTGCTGCTCGAAAGGGCAGCAGTTTTTTTTATGTAAATAGTGACTCGTCCTAAAAAAGTTTACAGTTTAATTGTATAATCCTGTAAATGGTTTGCTATTTCTTTTTAGTCCTTATTCTGAGTTTACAAACATAGGATCTTGTGTGTAATAATTTTTCCATACATCCCTGAAATTTTAAGAAAAAATTGTGGAAAACTTTTCAATTTGTCATTAAAAAGACGTTTTTTTAGTATTTTAGACTCACTTATTACCACTTAAACGGCAGGTATAAGTACTCAATTGTGTTAAAATGAATGGTTTTTTATAAAATCTTTTAATCATAAATAACTAGTAATTAAATATATATATGTAGATATATATAAATATTTGATAATTATTTTTTTTGATTGAGTATTTAATACTATTTTTGCTCCGACATGAAAACAAATTACACACAAATTAACACGAAAGGTAAATCAGCATCAGGTTATGCTAGTTTTTTCAAATCTTCTATTTTAAAATGCAGCAAATCAATGCTTGCATTTCTTTTTACTTTATTATTTGCAGGAAATTCATTTGCACAATCAGGTCATTTCGTTACCAGATGGAATCTAGCCACCTCAGGTGCTAGTCCTACCGGATTAACTTTTGGAACTGTAACTGGTGGTTCAGTAAGTTACTCTTGGACAGAAGTAGGCGGTTCAGGAAGCGGTTCGAGCACCTTCTCAGGTACTTCCTTGAACATTACAGGTTTGCCAAGTGGTAAAACCATTGAGTTGAGAATTTCCCCAAGCAATTTCCAAAGAATAAACATTAACAATACTGGAGACAAAATGAGATTGACGGAAGTAAAACAATGGGGAACAGCGGCATGGACTAGTATGGAAAATGCATTTTTTGGTTGTGAAAACCTAAACATCACCGCTACGGATACTCCTAATTTAGCTGGAGTTACAAGCATGAACTCAATGTTTCAAACTTGTAAAAATTTATCAACTGTTCCTAACATCAATTCTTGGAATACTTCTAATGTTTTAGCGATGAGCGGTACGTTTAATAATTGCTCGAAATTCAATCAAAACATCGGAAGCTGGAATACAGCAAAAGTAACCACTATGTCCTCAATGTTTAGGAGTGCTGGTGCTTTTAACCAAAACATTGGTAGCTGGAATACATCAAAAGTAAGCAGTATGCAAAATATGTTTAATTTGGCACCAGCCTTCAATCAAAACATTAGCGGTTGGAATACTGGAGGTGTAAACAATATGACTTCAATGTTTGAATGGGCATCAGCCTTTAATCAAAACATTGGCAACTGGAATACTGGAGGTGTAACAACTATGTTTAATATGTTTAAAAATGCATCAGCCTTCAATCAAAACATTGGCAACTGGAATACTGCAAATGTAACAACTATGGCTTATATGTTTGATAATGCATTAGCTTTCAATCAAAACCTTGGTAACTGGAGATTGAGAGCCTCCGTTACTATGACCGATATGCTTAAAAACTCTAATTTGAATTGCACTAACTATTCTTCCACGCTTATTGGCTGGAATTCACAATCTGTTACTGGTATAATACTTGGTGCTACTGGCAGAACTTATTCTCCCTCCTTGGCAGCCAGAGCCAATTTGGTTTTAGCAATTGGTAGTGGTGGCAAAGGATGGACCATTACAGATGCTGGAGCAGGCACATGCAATGACCCAAGGCTTACCATCACAACAGGAAATACAGGACTATACGACTACCAAGGCGTTAGAGTTACCAGCGATGCTGTTGATAATACCTGGCAAGTTACTTCCTCAAGAAATATAAGCAACGCTTCTATAACTTTTACATGGGTTGCTAGTTCAGAAATGACTGGGTTTACTAGATCTACACTAGGGGTTTTTACACGCTCAACTGGTATAACAGGTTCTGGAAATTGGTCGCTTGTTAGTACGGGCAGTGCAACATTAGTGTCTGGTTCCACATATCGTACAACGGTAACAGGTTTAACATTAGATTCAACAAGCAATTATTTTTATGGAATAACCAATGGTAGTTTCACCCCATTACCTGTTTCTATAATTGATTTTAAAGGAATTGTTAAAAATGATATTATAAGCTTAAATTGGACAGTTGCAGATGAAAACGATTTAACCCGTTACGATATTTACAGTTCTACAGATGGAATTAATTTTAGCTTATCTGGTTCTGTTGCAGCTACTGTGCCTGAAAGAGGTTTAAAAACTTACCAATTCCAAGATTTAAGCAATAAATCTGCTTTGGTTTATTACAGATTGAAATCCATCAACAATGATGAAACAGGTGAATGGAGTTCAATTGTTGCTTTACATACGACCAAAACAGCTGTAAACAATACTATGAAAGTGTATCCAAATCCTGCTACCGACTTTATTAACTTGGAGTTTGATGGAATTGATCCTTCTAATTTCAATGTGTTGGTAATGGATATGTCAGGTAAGGTTGTTTACAAATTAGATGGCGTTGAAACAGCAATCAACCAATATACTTTACCATTGAATGGCATTGAAAGTGGTATGTATATTGTTCAATTGTCTGATGAGTTTGGAAATACAACAATAAACCGCTTTAGCATCAAATAATAATAAACGAATCTGACCTGACAATTAAAAGTACAGGTTGCATTGAAAATGTATATTGGCTTTCTTCTCCAGGGTTTAAAATAGAAAGTTCATATCATCAATAAATATAAAAACTGCTGCTCTAAAAGGGCAGCAGTTTTTTTTATGTAAATAGTATAGCCCACCTCTATGTGATCTTGTCCCTTTAAAAATTTGCTTATATAAACTTATCTATAATACAACAAAACCCCAATTACCACCCCTAATACAATCCCCCCAATTCTCCCATTCCAAGGTTTTTTATAGATTTCTTTAAGACTGTATTTTCTAAATAGAAAAGGCCAACGCAGCAGGGCTCCGATTGATTTTAGGAATGGGTGAATGAATCCTTCTCCGAGCGCTTGTACAATGAATTCAAGACCGTCCATTTTGTTTTGAGTAATTCAAATTTACAATTTAATTCAAACTTGATGTTTATTTTCAATACAAATACTTATACTTGATTATTATTGCAGGGCTTAATTTAAAGCGAATTAGTGTAATTTTGCCCAAGCATAAAGGTTTAGATGTCAGTAGAAAAAGAACATACAATAGCCAATAAATGGTTTGGGTGGGTTGATAAAGCAATCTACCGAAACATATTGATGGGCTTGGCTTGGCTTGTTTTTCTTGTAGTAAAATGGAACGATATCTACTTACCCTATTTTTGGGATGAGATGGGGGCTTATGCGAGCGGCGTATTGTATATGTACGACCATGGAATTTCAATAATGCCAGCAGCATTGCCGGCCTCATTAAGTTTTGGTCATCCATTGATGATGCATCTTGTGTTTTCACTTTTTGCAAAAGTTTTTGGTCCTAGTGTTGCCAGTTTACATGTCTGCAACCTTTTGTTTACTTACCTATTGTCATTAGGCACTTATCTATTGGCATATCAGTTGAGCAAAGACCGTTTGCTTTCGCTCATTTCATTTTTGTTGTTTTTAATGCAACCTATGGTCTTGGCGCTATCAACCCAAATTTTATTGGAAGTATTCTTGGCCATGAACACTATTTTTGCCTTGTTTTTTTACATGCGCAAACACTATGTATTGGCGATCGTGTTTTGTGTTTTTGGACTCTTAACAAAAGAAACTGGCTTGGTGTTGGCTCAAGAAAGCATTTGTCAACTAGGCTACCACATTAACGTTGGCGGCTTCGAACACCCTGGTTTTTGAATTGTAGCAATTGCCCTTTTCCATGATATGAACAATCATATTTTCTACAGAAATAGGCGCGCCCTCTTCAATATCAGCAATGTTATTGTGTTTAATGTTGCGACCATCAATAATCACTACAGCACCGCTGCCAATGGCTTCCATTTCGCAACCATTGCGCACAATTACACCAGTATCTTCACCTAATCCTATGCCGATGGCCGATGGATTAGCTGCAACGGCTTGTGCCAAACGCGAAAAACGACCGCGCTTATTAAAATGTGAATCAATAATAACATCTTTAATAAAAGCCAAGCCAGTGGTGATTTTTACCTCGCCTTTCAAATGCGCATTGCTCGCGTTTCCTTGATAAATCATGGTATTGCTCATGGCCATTGCGCCTGCACTTGTACCTGCTATG
Organism: Bacteroidota bacterium; assembly: GCA_947496065.1. GTDB lineage: Bacteria > Bacteroidota > Bacteroidia > NS11-12g > UBA955 > JABMMZ01. The sequence continues at coordinate 3,096 of CANMBF010000062.1, read as the reverse complement.
ATGAATTTTTCATTCTCATATCTGTGATGCAACAAGTCTAGAAAATCTGTACCGCCAAAAATTGAGGTTAAACGCAATTGATTGCCACCACTAAACATTATGGCATCACAAGCTTTTAATCTTTCTAAATAGTCAGGTTGCATGGCATCTTCACGGTTGCGAATTTTCATGTGCCCAACATTTTTACAACCTAGTTTGCCAAAAGCATCCAAGTAATTCTCCCCTACCTCATCTGGTATTTGAGAAGCTGTTGTAATAATTTCGATTCTTGCTTCATTGTTATTAATTTCTTTAACAATGTTTTTTAGAATACCAATTTCAAAAAAATTAAGGTTATTTCTTGCTATGATTCCAAGCTCCAAATCTGTTCCTTTATCTTCTGCCCCCCCAACTGAAATAAGTGTGCCTTTTGGCATAATTGTCTGCATTTTTTTGATTAAGAAATTGCAAATTTAGTGTAAATAAACGAGTTCCTAATTGCGTTTATTGACAAAAGATGTGACAAGCTGTCCTTCGCTGACCAATATTGACTCCAATTTGTCTGTCATTTGGTACGAAATGTCCATTGGCATAAAAAATGATAATTGATGTATATACATTTAAAAAATAAAGAAAATATATATGAACGTAAAACCATTAGCAGACCGAGTATTAATAGAGCCAGCAGTAGCTGAGCTTAAAACCGCAGGTGGCATCATCATTCCAGATACTGCCAAAGAAAAACCACAAAGAGGCACTGTAATAGCCGTTGGTACAGGTAAAAAAGACGAACCTATGACCTGCAAACCAGGAGATACTGTTTTATACGGTAAATACGCTGGTACCGAAATTCAGGTTGATGGCAAAGATTTCTTAATCATGAGAGAGAGCGATATTTTCGCTATCATCTAATTTTTAAAGACTTTCAATTAAGGACTAGGATATAGTGCACACGCAATATAGCCTTCCCACACAATCAAAAATTTATAAATCAAAAATAATTAAATAACTTAAATGGCAAAATCAATTCATTTTAATATAGAAGCCCGCGAAGGTTTAAAACGCGGTGTTGATGCATTAGCAAATGCAGTAAAGGTAACTCTAGGACCTAAAGGTAGAAACGTAGTAATTGGCAGAAAATTTGGTTCTCCAATTGTTACCAAAGATGGTGTTTCAGTAGCGAAAGAAATCGAACTTGAAAACGAAATCGAAAACATGGGTGCGCAAATGGTAAAAGAAGTAGCTAGCAAAACCGCTGATTTAGCAGGTGATGGAACAACTACTGCTACTGTTTTAGCGCAAAGCATTGTAACTACAGGCTTAAAGAACGTTGCAGCTGGTGCAAATCCAATGGATTTGAAACGCGGTATCGAAAAAGCAGTTATCGTGACTGTTGACTCTCTTAAAAAATTATCAAAAGAAATTGGCGACGATATCAATAAAATTGAGCAAGTTGCTACTATCTCTGCTAACAACGATAGCACCATTGGTAAACTTATTGCTGAGGCAATGAAAAAAGTAGGTAAAGATGGTGTCATCACCGTTGAAGAAGCAAAAGGTACTGATACTACTGTTGAAGTAGTAGAAGGTATGCAGTTCGACAGAGGTTACCAATCGCCATACTTCGTTACCAATACCGAAAAAATGGAAGCCGAACTAGAAAGTGCTTACATTTTGGTATACGACAAAAAAGTAAGCAACATGAAAGATTTGTTGCCAATCTTAGAGAAAGTTGTTCAAACAGGTAAACCACTTGTAATTATTAGCGAAGAAGTAGAAGGTGAAGCTTTAGCGACTTTGGTAGTTAATAAAATCCGTGGTTCTTTAAAAATTGCTGCTGTTAAAGCCCCAGGCTTTGGCGACCGTCGTAAAGAAATGTTGCAAGACATTGCAATCTTAACCGGTGGTACTGTTATTTCTGAAGAGCAAGGTAGAAAATTAGACGATGTTACCATGGAAGATCTTGGTAGAGCTGATAGCATTAGCATCGACAAAGACAACACTACCATCGTTGGTGGTGCTGGTAACAAAGAAGCCATTACAGGCAGAATCAACCAAATCAAAGCACAAATCGAAAATACTACCAGCGACTACGACCGCGAGAAATTGCAAGAGCGTTTAGCCAAATTGGCAGGTGGTGTTGCAGTATTGTACATTGGTGCAGCGAGCGAAGTTGAAATGAAAGAGAAAAAAGACAGAGTTGACGATGCATTGCATGCAACCCGCGCTGCTGTCGAAGAAGGTATCGTTCCTGGTGGTGGTATTGCCTACATCAGAGCCATCGAAGCTTTAGATAAAATCAAAGGCGAAAATGAAGATGAGAACACAGGTATTCAAATTGTTAAAAGAGCTTTAGAAGAGCCATTGAGACAAATTATTGCGAATGCAGGTGGCGAAGGTTCTATCATTGTTCAAAAAGTGAAAGAAGGTAAAGATGACTTCGGTTACAATGCCCGCACAGAGCAATACGAAAACCTTATCAAATCTGGTGTTATAGATCCTACCAAAGTAAGCCGTGTAGCTTTAGAGAATGCCGCTTCAGTAGCTAGCATGATCTTAACTACCGAGTGTGCCTTGGTTGATATCAAAGAAAAAGAAGCTGGGCATAGCCACGCCCCTGATATGGGTGGCATGGGTTACTAAGCCTTACATAAAAACACTTCGAAGAAGTCCCGCAAGTAATTGTGGGACTTTTTTTTGTGCCTCATCCCTCATTCCCTTCTCCACAGGAGAAGGGAGGGTGATCGTGGGAATGGTGTGATTGTAATTTTGTAAGTATCTTTTATTCGAGAGAAAAAAGTTCTCTTACAAACCCAAATAGTGTTCCCCTTTTCCACAAGAAAAGGGAGGGTGGTATTTGATATGGCGGATTGTAAAATTGTTAGAGTCTTTTATTCGAGAGAAATAAGTTCTCAATTAAATCCAAACGAAATTCCCCTTCTCCTATGGAGAAGGGGTTAGGGGATGAGGCCAAAAAGAGCAAGTGCCATTGACTCGTCCTGAAAAAAGTTTACAGTTTAATTGTTTAATCCTGTAATTAGTTTACTATTCTTTTTTAGTCCTGATTTGAGTTTACAAACATAGGATCTTTTGTATAATAATTCTTCCATAATCTAT
>CANMBF010000061.1 GCA_947496065.1 Bacteroidota bacterium | reverse complement strand
TCTTCCTGGCAATATTTTACCTTGCTCATTCATAAACTTCAACAAGAAATTAGAATCTTTGTAATCGATGTATTTAATGTTGTGTTTTTTGAAACGGCAATACTTCTTTTTAATAATCACTTGGTTTTGTTGACTATTGAAGTTGTAGCTGTCTTGTCCTGATTTTCCGCTCATATTGATGATCCTCCTTCTTTACTTTCGTACTTTTTAGCAGGAGCAATTTCTCCTTTGCGTTTACGTTCGTTATAAACAACCGCGTGTTTGTCTAATTTTAAGTTCAAGAAACGAAGTACTCTTTCGTCTCTGCTGTAAGCGGTCTCAAGGATCGCTTGGAAATCTGAATTCGCTTGGAATTCAAAAAAATGATAGAAGCCGGTAGATTTCTTTTTAATCGGATACGCTAGTTTGGTTAGACCCCAATTGGTCTCTCCTACCATAACGCCACCGTGCTCCGCAACCAACTGTCTGTAGCTTTTTACCGCTTCTTGCATTTGCGCCTCAGACAGTACGGGTGTTAAAATGATTGCAGATTCATAATTAACTAAACTCATACTTTATTTTTATATTTAGGGGTGCAAAAGTAATGAATTGAATTTATAAATCAAAGTAGTTGTAATGATATTCTTAAATAATTGCAGTTTTTTCAAATATTTCGGACTAGAAAAGTGGCAAAATTAATGCTTTACCTTATTTTCGCAAGGTCATTGAAAGCACTTTCTACCATATTATTACTTCTCATTTGCAGCACCTTGAGTGCTCAAAAAAACAGCCTTTGGGTAAGTTCGGGTTACTATTATGGCGATGCTAAATCTAAAACGCCAAGCGATTTAACCTGGGGCAAAGCCAAAAGCTACACCTTGGGCAGCGGCACTAGCACACAACTTTTTTTTCAACACCAACCCGATAGCAGCAATTTGATATTTGGCGCTGGCTTGAACTTAATAATTGGCAATCGCAATGTGGTGCGCATGCAATCAGGCAGCACAGATACTCTAAAAACCGCTACTTATACGGCTAACAGCCTGCGCTTAGTCTTGCAATTCGGCTACCTTTGGTCAGTTAAAAAATTCAATTTCCAACTCAATGCAGGTCTTATTGTGCCTATAAACGCTCAAATTAAATGCGATATAAATTACCGCGATAGTTTTAATAACAGCCTTGAAACATCGGTGCTACACAATTATTTTTCTGTAGGCTTTAAAAGCAATTTACTGTGCACCTACCAAGTCAATAAAAAAATTAAAATTTTCGTTTCACTCGACCAAATAGTGTTGAACAGCAAAATTAGAAAAAAGACGGTGACAGGTTTTCAAAGCTCGAATCAACAAAGTTTCAATGCCCTTTACCCGAATGTATCAGACAAGGAAACCATCTATTTAAAAGATGTTTTAGAGATACGCAACAACCCATTGTTATTGCCAAATGCCTTTCAAAAGGACCAAGCCACCGAGCAATTGAGCTATGCTCAATCTTATAGCAGTATTGGTTTTCAATTTGGTTTACAGTTTATGTTTTAAACTTTATTGAATGCAAACTAAAAAGGCCTTTAGCTATCTTTTTCCAACGACCCTTAAAAGTGGAACCACCCGAAAGGGTCAGGTTTATGAAATTAATTTCGAGAATGGCTACAAAGTATTGAACAGTCAGAACGCCAATTACAGCTATGGCAGCTTACACCAAATTATGCAAAAAGGGATTTTCGAAGCGCTTAAAATTATTAAGCCTGAACGTATTTTAATGTTAGGTCTAGGTGGTGGCAGCGCTGTTGAAATACTCTCTAAAAAATGTGCATGGCCCATTCAAATAAAGGCCATCGAATTCGACGAAGATTTAGTGAAATTTGCACACGAAGAATTTAATATTGGTCGGTACAAAATGTTAAACATTGAAATTGCCGATGCTTTTGAATGGCTTAAAAAAGAGCGTGTGGAAGCTTATGATTTAATCATCGATGATTTATTTATGGACGACCAAGTGCCTGAACCATGTTTTGAATTGGACTATTTAAAGACCGTTTCAAAACATTTAAACCCCAATGGTATTTATTTTAGGAACATGATGAATTTGAGCTCACAAAACCATGCGACCTACGAAAAAAACCTCTACACTATTTTCTCTAAAATCAAATGCACCATGGCCAAAGGTTTTGATAATTTAATTTATTTGTGCAGTCTTTAATGGTGTAATTTATTCTTTTACAAATCGCAAATTGAGGTTGACCAAATAACTTATATTTAAAAAAAAGTAAAAACAATTGGCCCGGTTTTATGCATATTGGAGAATGGGTTTCAAATCTGAGACACCACACCACTTTAATAGGTTGCCTAATCCATCAGAGATATTTGCTTGCTTAGTCTTTTGTACGACCAAATACACGCAATAATAACAAGAACAAATTGATAAAATCAAGGTAAAGCGATAAAGCGCCCATCACAGCTTCTTTTCTATCTTCTTCAGTGCCCTCATTACCAATAATGTTCATTTCTTTTATCTTTTGTGTATCGTAAGCTATTAAACCAGTAAAAATTAGAATACCCGCATAAGTGGTAATCCAATACAACATTTCGTTTTGGAAAAACAGGTTCACCAATGTGGCAATCAACATACCGATAAAAGCCATGATTAACAAACTACCAATGGCCGTTAAATCTTTTTTGGTTACATACCCATAAATACTCATGATGGCAAACGTGGCACCTGTAATAAAGAAAGTCGAACCTATAGATTCTGCTGTGTAAATTAAAAATACAAACGACATGGTTAAACCATTCAAGGCCGAATAGCCAATGAAAACCGCTGTTGCAGTGGTGGCACTCATTTTATGAACGGCCGCTGACAAATAACCTACTAGAAATAATTCACCAATAATTAAACCAAAAAATACTAGTTTATTTCCAAAAATGACAGAAGCCAAACTAGCGTTTGAAGCTACATATACTGCAACAAGACCAGTTACCAATAAGGCCAAACTCATCCAACCATATACTTTGGTCATGAAACTTGCCTGTTCGCGTTTAATGTCTTCTTCGGATAGGGAGAATTGATTATTCATACTTTAAATATTAAAGTACAAAAATAATAAAATTTAATTATAGATTTTCAAAAATCCGATGGCCCTTACTTTAAATCCGGCAGAGGCATGGGGCAGTTGTTTTTCGAGTTCGAACACCACTTCGTTTTTCAATTCTGGCAAGTCGTTCATCAAATGCTGTAAGACAGATATAGAGAAGGCTTTTACAGCGACTGGTGCTGTATTGGATTTTAAAAAATTAAAACAAATATCAGCAACTTCCCACTGGCATTCTTTTGGTATTTTAATGAGTTCCCACACCTTTACAATACTGCGCATTATACCTTCCGCTTTGGTGTTTTGTATTTTCTCCAAGAACTGGGGCATGTAAGCTACAGCAATGGTTTTGTTCTTTTCGGCTGCATGACTGATGGTCCAGGCTGCCAAAAAAGCCAAGGCTTCATCTTTACCATCCATCATTATTTTAACCAATTCAGCAAAGGCCTTTTCATCTTTTATAGCAATGGCGGCCGCTGCTTTAATTGTCTTGACCGATCGTGGCCCTTGGAGCATTTTTTTCATGGTAAAAAAAAATCCCGATTGAGGCTTTTCTCAATCGGGATTTTAAAATATTTTTGAGGATTAGTGGGTTAAAATCAATTTGATATTGCCTCTTACTTTAGTGCCAGCAACAGTTATAAAATAAGTACCAGAGGTTAAATGGGCAGTTTCAATTTTTACTACATTTTCGCCTTTGTTATAAGTGCCTGTGTAAACAAGCTTGGTGTTCTTGCCAATTACATCTGTAAGGCTCAATGTTAACTCATCATTTTCTGGAAGTGAAAAAGAAAGATTCACAAATTCGTTGGCAGGGTTAGGATAAACTGAACAGTTTAAATTCATTTGATGGGTAGGAACGTCTTTAATACCATCGTGGGTCTGCACATTGGCTAAGTCGGCATTCAAACCCCAATGCAAGGGTTGATTAAAAAAAGCAACACTTAAAAACAACGACATAACAAGTGTTAAGGTGATTTTTTTGGCTATTTTATTTTCCATAAATTTGATATTGCTTCTACAAATATAGCATATTTATCGACAAAACAAACTTTATTTTACTGTATTTTAGAGGTGCTTTTCGGCATGGTAGGATGAACGCACCATGGGTCCACTTTCTACAATTTTGAAGCCCTTGGTCTCTCCTACTTCTTTGTACATTTTGAATTGTTCGGGTGTTACATATTCTTTCACTTCTAAATGCATTTTGGTAGGTTGTAAATATTGCCCTAAGGTTAAAACGTCGCAACCATGCGCCACCAAATCATCCATGGCTTTGAAAACTTCCGTTTCGGTTTCACCGAGACCTAACATGATACCACTTTTGGTTCTGCGACCATAGGCTTTGGTGCGCTTAATTTGTTCTAAACTTCTTTCGTATTTGGCTTGTGGGCGAACAATACGGTACAAGCGTTCCACCGTTTCCATGTTGTGGCTTACTACCTCTGGTTGTTCAGCTAAAACCATTTCTAACAAATCCCAATGGGCTTTAAAATCAGGAATCAAAGTCTCCATGGTAACCCCTGGATTGAGTTGTTTAATGGCCTTAATGGTAGCTGCCCAAACGCCTGCCCCTTTGTCTTTTAATTCATCTCTGTTAACAGAAGTTATGACAGCATGTTTTATGCGCATTAATTGAATGGCTTCTGCCACACGCGTTGGCTCATCTAAATCATATTCATTCGGTCGGCCAGTAGCCACTGCGCAAAAAGAACAACTGCGTGTACAAATATTGCCAAGAATCATAAAGGTGGCGGTGCCTGCACCCCAACACTCCCCCATATTTGGACACTTGCCATCTTCGCAAATCGTATGCAGTTTATGTTCTTTAACAATTTGTTTTACCTCTGCGTAATTAGCGCCAGTGGGCAATTGTATTTTTAACCAATCGGGTTTAATGCGTTTGGTTTGTCTTATTTTCTCGGGTTCTTCAAGCAACATGTTATCTATTTTTACCGTATGCAAAACTAATATAAAACCCTGAATAGAAGATTTTGTTTTTTTGATTGTAAAGAATTTCTGGATTCGATGGCAAACAATCGACCATTATGCCTAATTCCAATGACTTAAAGTCGGACCCAAACGACCCCCAATTAAATTCTATGCCCGATTTAAAAGCGATACCAATGTTGAGTTTTGTTTGGTTAATCCCTGTGAAATAGGAAGAATTGCCAATGATTTGGTTGGACTGTATGGTTTCAGGATTGTATCTTCTACTCACATTGATAAAACCTGCTGGAAAATTGGGATCTTGTTCCTGCACATCCAAGAAAATTGGTTTAATAAAAGTAAGACTTGGACCAGCAGCCGCAAACAGCGCAATGCCAATGCTGTTTTTCGAATTGCGTTCGGCTAAAACATGCTGAAAGCCCCCTAGAAAACGAAGATTGTAAACCCTATTAATTTTATTATAGATGTAGGGTCTTGTATTGGCTAAACGTGGATTAATAATATCCTTCTCTTTGGCATTTTTGATGGAAGATAAATCGATGTCCAACAAACGTCTTTTGTGGTTCATAATAGGCTGGGTGTTGCGATAAAAAAAACCGATGCCATTGGTGGCCATTCGGGCGCCAAATTTCATAGCAGCCTCATCGAAAGTAATATCATTTGCATTCTGCGCTTGCATTTGATGATAACAGAATACTGTCATAAAAAATATAATTTTCAGGAATTGTGCAGTATGTTTGTAGTAATTAATCAACACGTTAAAAAATGGCTACTTCAAATGTAATATATTTAAATGAATTAAGAACCAATGCTACCCACATTGCTTCAGGCAATCAAATTGTAACAGATGCCCCAAAAGATAACCATGGCAAAGGAGAAGCTTTTTCGCCTACCGATTTAGCAGCAACCTCGCTTGGTGCCTGTATGCTAACTGTTATGGGTATTTATGCGCAGAACAACAACATAGATATGACACACACGCGTGCCGAGGTTACTAAAATCATGAATACAGAAGGGCCTCGAAGAATTGTTGGTATTGACGTCAATGTGCACTTTGTGACCACTGAGCCATTAACAGAGAAATTACAAAATATTTTTATAAATATAGCCGATACTTGCCCTGTTGCAAAGAGTTTGCATCCTGAGATTTTACAAAATATTGTGTTTGAATTTAAGACGCTTTAATCAATGGAATTAATTCCGAAATACTTATTTCACTATGACTGGCATGGTAGATGCACTTACCATTTTCAATAAAAAGCAGTTGGGGTGATTGGTGTTCAATGCCAAGCTGCGCTTCAATTGCATTCGAAACTGGACGATATGTTAACAAATCGAGGTAGTACAGCTCAAAATCAATGGGCAATGTATCCCAATTTCTTTCGATGCGCGACATAGCCATGCTGCTGATACTGCAACGGGTACTGTGCTTAAAAATGGCGACAGGTTTTTGGTAAGAGGCTTGCAAAAGGGCTTCTAACAGCTCAACAGATTCCAGATTTTTCCAATTCATTTGCAATTAAGCAATCACTGTATGGTTAACTGTATTAACTTTGCCTACTGAAGGACATCTGTCTTTTCTTCCACAAGATGAAACAGCTGTTACAACGAAAGCCAATACAAGGATAATTTTAAAATTTTTCATTAATAATTTGATTAATAGCCACAAAATTAAGGAATATTTAGCAAATAAAGAACTCAGAACCTACCTGACCCTTGCCAATACTGTTGGTAACCAAACATTTATTTTAAAATACAAATCGCAATTGGGCGACTTAACCCATTTTGTTGCCGAACAAAACAAGCTAGCACCTAAATTTAAAGCCAAACTCCCCCATTTATTTGCTGCTGGAGGTTTTATAAGCAGTCGCGCGTTGGAACAATGCACCGCCGAAGCAGTAGCTGCCTACAAATCGCAATTAATAACAGGCAAAAAAATATTAACCCTAGCGGCTGGTATAGGGATTGATGATATAGCCTTGTCAAAAGTTTGCGAAGAATTAATTGGAATAGACAATGACGGAGACTTAAACACCTTGGCCTACTATAATTTCGAAGCCGTGGGCCTTACAAATATCAAACGCCTAACGCAAACAGCAGAGGATTTTTTGCAAGTCAATACCCAAACGTTCGATGCCATCTACATTGATCCCGACCGCCGAGATGGCGCCCAAAGACAACTGCTATTAGCAGAGCACCAACCGAATGTCATTGCTTTACTTCCGCAACTATTGGCCATTTCAAATCAAGTTTGGATAAAATGTTCGCCCTTGTACGATATCGCTATGGCATTAAAAGAATTGCCAAGTATTAGCCATATTTATGTGATCAGTGAACGGGGCGAAGTGAAGGAAATGCTTTTGCAAATAAGCAATGAGCGCACCTTAGAGCCTACCATTCACTGCACCGATATTGGTGCTACTGAAATTAAAACCAATCGCTTCACAAGTTTGGCAATGCCGGATACCAGCAACACTTTACAGTCTTATTTTTTTGAAGCTGGTGCCAGCTTGGTAAAGGCCCGCAGACATCATACCTATGCGGCCTCGTTGGATTTAAGGTTGTTAGATAAAATAGTACCCTTTTATACGGCCAATCTCCCCCACTCTTCATTTATGGGCAAATGTATGGCCATTAAAGCCAGTTTTCCTATTAATCCTAAACAAATCAAACTGTATTTAAAAGCCGAAGGTATACATCAAATTAATCTCAAAGCCAGGGGTCTTAAACTCGATACAAAAGCGCTTATAAAAGCAATTGGCGTAAATGAGGGCGGTGAAGATTTTTTGTTTTTAACACCTCTAGCAGGTAAACCTATAGCCGTGCATTGCACCCCATTATAAAATGGGCGTTCGATTGTAAAAAATATAATCTGAAACCATGGCTTTATGCCCTTCGGCCACTAACAACTGATTGATTTGCCCCCGGTGGTAGGTAAAATGGTTGAGCAGGTGAATAAGTATTTCATGGATGCTATTTTCAAATTTTTGACCTTGTGAATTCACATAATCGATGCGCTCCTCTAATGCTTTACTTTTAAGTACTTCAACTGTTGCCTCTGTGTTCTTATCATTTAATGGCAACAATTCTACTAATGTTTGATGCTTAAACGGACCAATGCTATTGGGCAATTTTTCAATGCGCTCTAGCCATATTGAATGGGCGTTAATGATGTGCGCCATCAAAACGTGAATTCTATCATTTTTGATTGAAAGTTCTTGCAGGTACTCGATAAATTTAGTATTGACCATTTGATTATAAGCATTCAATTTTTCTAAAGTTTGTGGGCCGTTTTCCATTTGAGGCTTTATGTTATATTTGCAAACGAATATCCTTATTATGGAGAACAAACCCAATCAATCGCTCTACAAAATATTAACAGCCGTTATTATTTTGTTGCTTATCGTTACGTTTTCATTGCAGAACAATACAAGTACCGAAATAAAGTTTTGGTTTTGGTCGGCCAATGCACCATTGATCATCATTATTATTTTATGCTTTATTGCGGGTTTGCTGTTTGCATTAATGGCCTTTGCGCCGGTATTTAAACACTCGAAACACAAATCGCGTTTAATAGAAGAATTAAAAGAACGCATTGACCTATTAGAAAAAGAAAAAACACAATAGAATTGATGAAGTATGATGTAATTGTTGTCGGTGCTGGCATTGTTGGCTTAGCCACAGCACTGCAATTAAAAAAAATGAAACCAACCTTACAGGTGTTGGTAGTTGAAAAAGAGAACAAAGTAGCAGCCCACCAAACTGGCAATAACAGCGGTGTAATACACAGTGGTATTTATTACAAGCCAGGTAGTTTAAAAGCAAAAAATTGCATAGATGGTTACCATCTATTGATTGATTTTTGCAAAGAACAAAACATCCCTTACGACTTATGTGGCAAGATCATAGTGGCTACAAGCGAGTCTGAATTAACGGCGCTTGACACTATTTACCAACGCGGCATAGAAAACAAATTGGAAGGCTTGCGCTATATCAATGAAAAAGAAATAAAAGCCATAGAACCTCACACCGCTGGTGTAAGAGGAATTGTTGTACCACAAACAGGTATCGTTGACTATAAAGTAGTAGCCCAAAAATATGCCGAAGTGTTTCAACATTTAGGTGGTGAATTAAAACTAAATACCAAAGTAATTGGTGTTAAAAGCGCTATGAGCTTATTACAATTACCACTAATGCTGGCAGCTTTGATGCCCATCTTATTATTAATTGTGCAGGCTTGTATTGCGATAAAATTGCTGCTTATACCGTAGCCGATTTACAAGTAAAAATAGTGCCTTTTAGGGGTGAATATTATTCCTTGAAAAAGGAGAAGCGCGCCTTGGTTAACCACTTAATTTACCCTGTGCCAGATCCTAATTTTCCATTCTTAGGTGTGCATTTTACGCGTAGAATTGATGGTGAAATAGAAGCAGGACCGAATGCGGTGTTGGCCTTTCAGCGCGAAGGGTATAAAAAATCGCAAATTAATTTATCGGAATTGTTCGAAATATTTGGATGGAAAGGTTTTAGAAAAGTAGCTGTCAAATATTGGAAGACTGGCTTAGGTGAATTCTATCGATCTTACAATAAGAATGCCTTTACACATGCCTTGCAAAAGTTATTACCAGACATTAAAAAAGAAGATTTAGTGCCAGGTGGCGCAGGTGTTAGAGCGCAGGCCTGCGACAAAGAAGGTGGCTTAATTGATGATTTTTACATCAAAGAATTACCGGGTCAAATTCATGTCTTGAATGCCCCTAGTCCTGCCGCTACAAGCTCACTATCGATTGGTAAAACAATTGCGGAATTGGCGATGAAGCAATTTTAGAACTTGCAAATTATTGCTTATGAAATAAGAAGACCTTGCCCGTTAACTTCAACAAGGGACTTGTATCTTTTATTTTTAGCTAGAATAGGTTATGTTTGTTAAAAGATAAGCTTACAAAAAGATGCTTTTAACATCCAATGATGGATTTATAAGGATTAAAAATGCATCCTTATAAATAAGACCGCAAACATTTAAAGAAAGAATTAGAATGAATGATTTAGAAAAATATTTTAGACAAAATGACAAAAGACTTATCCATAAATGGCAGCATTATTTTGAAGTGTATGATCGACATTTTAGTAAGTATAGAAACAAAGAAGTTGTTATTCTCGAAATAGGTGTATCACAAGGAGGAAGCCTTCAAATGTGGAAAGATTATTTCGGCGATAAAGCAAAAATATATGGCATAGATGTCAATCCAAATTGTAAAGATTTAGAGGAAAAAAACATAAAAATATTTATAGGTTCTCAGTCAGATCGCAAATTTTTGAGTGAGGTAAAGAAACAAATTCCCCCAATTGACATTCTAATCGATGATGGAGGACACACCATGGTTCAGCAAATTGTTAGTTACGAGGAGCTGTTTAATTGTGTGAAAGAAGATGGTGTTTATTTGTGTGAAGACATACATACATCTTATTGGATAAGGTTTGGAGGGGGGTATAAAAGACGTGGGACTTTTATTGAATACAGTAAGAATTTTATTGATTATTTAAATGCCTATCATTCCCATCAAAGAAGTCTCAAGGTAAATGCGTTTACGAAATCAGTTGCTTCGATTCACTATTACGATAGCATAATAGTCATTGAAAAAAAACCTATGGAAAAGCCTTATCATGAGAAAACGGGAACACCTTCATTTGAACTTGATAGTGCACCTAAAAGCTTAATTAAAAAAATAAGTGTAAAATCAACTCAACTTATTTTATCCGCATTAAATAAAATATTGCGCTTTTTTAGATTAGGTGGATTCATCTGGAAATAAACGATTGCTAAAAGCCTATTTGCAATAGGTGGGATTTTGCTTGGGCGAAATAAAACTCTTGCCTAAAATTTCTTACTCCGTGTCAACATTTACCTGCGGTGCTGCTTCGTGGCGAGCTTTAATGACCGCGCAACGCAAATCTGCAAAACGTTAATATTTTGTAATTATTTAAACCTTATACCCACTCCTATGCAACTCAACAAAACACTTTTCACCCTCCTATTTTTCCTATGCCTTCTTAACGCTTGTAAAACAGCCC
>CANMBF010000060.1 GCA_947496065.1 Bacteroidota bacterium | reverse complement strand
CAAAAGACGAGGTTCGTTTGCGATGATCAGTCATTAGTATACGATACAGGTATATATACATTTATATAATTTTATTTTTCATAAAAATTATGCAATTAAACTTCTTTAAATTTTATACAAAAATAGTATATTTGTGGGATGGAAAAATTGAAAGATATTTTTAAGGTTACGCGATTACACAGAAAAGAAACCTTAAGTACCTTGGCTATAAAATCGGGCATTGCCGTGGCGGTTCTCAATAAATTCGAGAATGGCATTCGTGTGCCTAATCGCCTGCAATTAGAGGTCATTACTAAGGCACTTAAAATAAAAGGGAACCATTTAAAAACCCTTTGGTTAGCAGAAAAAATACTTTATGAAATAGGTGAAGATGAGGATGGTTTGGGTGCTCTGAAATTAGCGGAGTCGTTTTTTAATTATAAAATAAAAAAGAATGACACCCTAGAAGGCTTAATATTAGAAGTTGATAAATTAAAAAAGAAGCTAGATAGAAAGCGTCCGTTACCTAAGGCTCAGCTCAAAAATTTAATGGGTGCTTTTAAGATAGATTACACCTACGAAAGCAACAAGATAGAGGGCAATACGCTTACCCTACAAGAAACAGCAATGGTTATTGATAAAGGGATCACCATAGGAGGCAAAAGCTTAAACGAACATTTAGAAGCCATTAACCATTCTGAAGCTTTTGATTTTATTTTAGAATTGGTAAAGGGTAAAGTCGAATTATCTGAATACAATTTATTGCAGTTACATGCTATCATTTTAAAAAGTATTGATAAAGACAATGCAGGTCGTTATCGCAATTTGAATGTAAGAATAGGCGGCAGCAAGCACACACCGCCAGAGCCCTATTTAATTCGACCACAGATGGAAGATTTATTTCATTATTATGAAAGAACCAAAACAGAATTACATCCTTTGCTGTTGGCCGCAGATATGCATTATAAGTTGGTTACCATCCATCCATTTATCGATGGCAACGGTCGCACCTCGCGTTTGTTGATGAATCTAATTGTATATCAATTCGGTTACCCTATGGTTAATATTTCGGGAAGCTATGAAAGCAGAATGGGTTATTATAAGGCATTAGAAATTACACGCGAGCCCAATCATGAAGAAGCCTTTAGAGAATTCATTTTGAAGGAGGCGATTAAGAGCTTAAAGGATTGGATCAAGTGGGTGGGTTAAGTTATTTTTAATTCAATAGCCAACCAGCTCAATTTTTTGCAATCAAATGATATACAAATAGTTGTGATTAATAGAAATGCATTTATTTGATATAATTAATTACTTAATAAATTAATTATTATATTGCTGAGGTTTAAGGTTAAAGAAAGGGTGGAAAAAATTTGTTTTGAGTCCAAAAGGGGCTAGAATTAACGACCCTTTTTTTTAAATTGACATAGCTCAAGATAATATTTAAACTACAATTAAAAATACATAAAAATGAAATTACAGAAAGTAATCATACCATTCGCCATTTGTTTGGTCTTAGCACAAAGTTGTAAAGACAAAGTACAAGCCCCAGTTGTTGGCACAACCACCCAAGCCTATTCAGCGACAGATTTGAATAAAGCAATCGTTCATCACAATTGCGTATCCTTCGCCACAGGCTTTAGAAATGTAATCAATGATACTGGCCTATCGTATGATGCGAAATTGTTTTATAAAAGGTTTACTTATGCTGCTAAGTTTTTTGACGACAATTCAGGCTATGTGTCCATAGAAAATGTAAACGGTTTAACCATTTCTGATCCCATGAAAATTAGCAGAGAAGGTCAGTCGCAATTAAACGAAAAAGATGCAGATAGCTTAAAGATAACACCAAAACTACTTGACATTGTTAATTATAGTGGTGGTGGGTTTTATAAATATTCTTCAATTAATCCGGCCACTAATGCAAAAGAAAATTACTTTGCCTATGTTAATTCTATTGTGGGCTTAAACGCATATACTAGAAGTGGTTTTTATGAAAATAATGCAGCCAATCTTTACAGCCAAAATGATATTAATGAGTTAGTAGTAAAGAATGGGGTAACCTCGATGGCAAAAGCATTTGGAAAACTTAAAAGTGACTTTGCTTTAGACTCCGCTAAATATATTAAAACCCTTAGAAGTTTTCTTCAAAACATTAGATTCTTTGATAATCAAAGTGGCTACTATTACATACTTGATATGAATGGAATTAACATTGTACAACCGCCAGATCCATCTGTACAAGGAATGAATAGGTATGATTTAAAAGATTCACGCGGCACCTATCTTGTACGTGGATTAATAGACGTTGCAAAAACTGGGGGCGGTTTTTATTCTTATTATTATATAAATTACCAGACCAACAAAGAGCAGATGAAAAAAGCCTATATCTCTCCAATTCCAGGAACCAATTTCTTTCTAGGAGCGGGTGTTTACTTGAATTAAAAAAATATTTTTTTAATCTAAACAATACCTCAATTTAATTACTGAGCAATCGAGAAAAATGTACATCATGCATGTATAAAAGTCGTTTGAATTAACTTGTATATTTGTCGCCAATGAAATCTGCAGAACCAACGGTGCTCATACTAAGTGCCATGCAACAGGAGTACGATGCTGTTTTAAGTACTATGACAGCTCAAAATCATTACAATCAGTATGGCATTTCGATAGTTGAAGGGTTTTTGTATGGCAAGCATTGTGTGGCGGCTGTAAGTGGCGTAGGAAAAGTTGCCTCTGCATTTACAGCGCAATATTTAATTGCCTTATACCAGCCAATATTTGTTGTTTTTACTGGCGTAGCTGGCGCCTTAAACCCGTTGTATCAGATAGGCGATATTGTTATTGCCAGAGATAGTGTGCAACACGATATGGATGGCAGAGGATTGGGTTTTCCCCGAGGCGAGGTGCCCTATTCAGGTGATCGTTTTTTTACCTCAGATATACCATTACTTGCCATTGCCGAAAAAACACAATGTGCGCATCGTGTACATATTGGTAGAGTGCTTACGGGCGATCAGTTTATTACCAACAAAGAGCAAACGCATTATAGCTATATGCTGGAGGAGTTGCAGGGTGATGCCGTAGATATGGAAGGTGCGTCGGTGGCTTATGTTTGTAAAAAATATGAAACACCCTTTATTTTGGTGCGCACCATTTCTGACAAAGCCAATAATGATGCGCCTGAAAATTTTGAAGCATTTTTGCCAGAGGTAGTTGGTAACTCTATAGCTGTAATTCAGCAAATTTTATTTAATTCGTAAGATCAATGACAACAGAAATACAAACACTTATAGATCATTTGCAACTGCAGCCTCATATTGAGGGTGGTTATTACTGTGAGTCCTACAGGAGCAAGGAAACGATTCGAAATAATGCAGGGGACAACAGACAATTAATCACACTTATTTACTTTTTATTGCCTTCTGGCAAGTTTTCTAAATTTCATAAAATTGCATCAGATGAAATCTGGTTATACCAACAAGGGGCACCAGTGGCGATACATATGCTGTTGGAAGACGGAAGTCATAAAACAGAAATATTAGGAAGTGACCTTAGTAAAGGGCATCAATTGCAAGTTATTATTCCTGCAAAGACTTTGTTTGGCGCCGAAATAATAGGGGATAACACGTTTGCACTTTCAGCTTGTATGGTTGCGCCGGGTTTTGATTTTGCAGATTTTCAACTTTATACAAAGGAAGCCTTGTTAGAGATTTTCCCTCAGCATGAAACAATCATTAATCATTTGCATCAATAATATGTTATTAAGTGAAAAGATATTAGGAGCTATTCGCAATATACCTGATTTTCCAGAAATAGGCATTCAATATAAAGACATATCAACGCTGTTTTTAAAGCCAGAGATAATCAATGAAATTATAGTAGAAAGTGTTGTTTTATTGCAACCTTATAATGTGCAGATACTAGCTGGAATTGAAAGCAGAGGTTTTTTATTAGGGGCCGCAATTGCCGCAAAAATGCAGATTCCATTTGTGATGATAAGAAAGGCAGGAAAATTACCTGCGAAAACCTACAGTGAGACCTATGATTTAGAATATGGAACGGCAACATTAGAGATGCATTGCGATGCAATCGAATCTGGCAGAAGGGTAGCAGTAATTGATGATGTATTGGCAACGGGAGGCACCCTTAGTGCAGCATCTAATTTGATAAAAATGGCAGGTTCAGATCCAGTAGTTGCATGTTTAATTGCCGAGTTGGCATTTCTAAGCGGGCGCAAAAAATTAGAAAGTGAAGGAATGGAAGTTATAAGCCTTGTGAAATACTAAACACCCATTGATTCATTAGCGAAATTGATAATCCACACCAGTTATTTGAGTTAGCAAATTTTGTGAGGCATCCAACACTTTTGCATTCATTTGTGGTGTTGGCGTTACAGGCGAATGCACTACAAGGTATGATTTTAACACAGTATGCAGTGTGTTTTCGGTTGTTTTTACGTTACTAGCGCCCTTCATTCTACAAATCATATCCGCAGGGTCACCTTCTCGCTCGCAGGCGCATACTGTATAGTTTTTTGTTGCGTCAATTGGAAAACCATTAATCGTTATTTCCTGTACCCTTTTTCCATTTTCACCAAACGCATTAAAGGTTATGTGCATGCCCTTAAATTTAATTACCCAGCCACCTAAACGTTCTGATGCATTTTTTGCAAATACGTTATTCAATTCTTTTTCAAGCCACACTTGTATTTGCTTTCCTGTTACCATTCCTGTTCGAATTTGGCTATCAACGGGTAACATATCAAAGATGTAGCCATTGGTAATTGGAATGTTGCCGGTATGGTCGGGTGTGGTTATTGGTGGACAAAAGCGAAAACCATTTGACAATACAATGTCAATGTGTGGTAAACCCCACTTCAACGCATCAAGCACCATGGTGTCAATAGGATTTTCAATCACAAAATACCGATAGAGGGGGATGGTGCTATAACCAGCCAATTTATAAATATCATCATGAAAGGGTTTTTCATTGTTTTTTATAATGGTGTCTATTTCTTTTGATGCTTGGTATTGCTTAGAATCTATTTCATCTAAACAATAGTCTTCTTTTATGACTTTTCCATTTTGTATTGTAAGATTTAATTTGCCAACAAATGAGCCGAATGCACCGGGCTCCACCACTTTTGCGTATTGGCATTGAATAGGTATCCGCACCCGCTCATGTGTATCGCCACCAAAAATATAATCAACCCCTTCGCACTCTTTTAGGTTGGCCAAATGAATTTGTTGCGATAAGCCGAGGTGCGCCACAATAAATACGCAGGTGCATTTTTCTTGGTTGCGCAATACATCAACAAAATGGGCGAGGTTTTCTTCAGGTTTTGTATATAAAATTCCTTTGCTATAGTTGGGTGGTTGACGCAAAGGAACTAAATGGTCTGTATAGCCCAAAAAGCCAATTTTAACGCCATTAATAGTCCATATATAATAGGGCGGGAAGATAAGCTCACCTTTTTTGGCATCCCCTAAATCGTGGTACATGTTTGCACAAACCTTAGGTGCATTTAATGAACCTAGCAATGTTTGCATTACTTTTTTGCCGTAAATAACTTCCCAGTTGCCAGGTAAATAAAGATTGTATCCTAATGCATCTAATATGGGTATTATGGCTTTTCCTGTTGTTTTTGTAGACAACTCGCTGCCCTGAAACATATCGCCACTATCAAACAAAAAAGTATTTGGATTTTTCTTTCTTTGTTTCTTGAGATAGGTTGCTAAGTGCGCATAACCGCCTGTTTTTCTAAATACCGTTGTTTCATTTTCCCAAAACAATTCATCGTGCGGATGCAACTGACAGTGCACATCGGTTGTTTGCAAAATAGAAATAGTAAACGGTTTGTTTTCATCATGTATTAGACTTGTGTCGTCGTTTTGTATGATTTTGGCAATTGCATTAATCGGTAATGTTGTTAAAATACCAGCGCTTGCGACACCACTTAATTGTCTAATAAAATTTCGTCTATTGTTTTTCATGTTGCTTAGTTTGGGGAATATTTTATAAGTATTGTGTAACGTTTTTATTTATTTGTTTTTCTTCTGTGCTTCAATTATCGGTTTAAATGGACCTAATTTATGTTGCCTTTCAGTAAACTTATCCGAATAGGGACCATATGGATGATCGAATGGTTTTTTGGATATATCAGGCCAATCTTTGCTGATATTAAAACGAGGGCGAGGCATCGATAAAACATAGGCTGCCAAATCCCATGCTTCTTCATCTGTCAATTGAGGGCTTTCAAAGGTAACGCCTTGTGGCATATTGTATTTTACAAACTTAGCAAAATTGCTCAACCGACTGAGGCCAGCACCACTGTTGAAACTATGATTGCCCCAGAGTGCAGGATATTTGTATTCTGTTTTATTGTCATTGAACACCCCTTCGCCATTGGCTTGGTGACAACTTTGACATTTGGAGCTATAAATTAATTTGCCATTTATGGGGTTGGCAGCTCTATCGAGAAAGGTGATATCTTTAAAGCCCGATCCAATTGCTTTTTCACCTTTCGTTACTTTAGACCCTAAATAATTTATATAAGCTGCTATTGCTTGCATTTCCTTACCATTGGTATCGATGGCTTTGCCATTTAAACTGCGTTGAATGCAATCGGTTATTCTTTTGTATATATTTTCAATACTGCCGCTTCTTGCCCTAAATTTGGGGTATAACGGAGCTACTGAACCGTAGTTATTGCCATAAATAACGGTGCCTGCCTGTAAATGGCAATTTTGACAATTTAAACCATTGCTTATTTTTAAAATGGATCCATTCGGACCTAAATATTTTGAGGTATGTGCAATTAAGTCTTTCCCATAGGCGATTTGTTCCTTTTGTTTTGCATCTTTAATGGCATTAACATCAGGGGCAATCCAATACAATATTTTACTTTTCAAATCAGTAACACCAGGTAAAGGAGCTGTAGCTGATTTAGCAATGTTATCTTTGGGTTGATTGTTTTTTAATATTACCCATGGCATTATTAAAAGGGCAAACAATAGAATAAGTATAATCAATAATAATTTATGAATGACAGAGGTTAATTCATGTTTTATTTTATCGTTTTCAGGTTGTAAATGCATAATTTAGAGCAATAATTTTTGTATTTTTTAAACTTAATATAAAACTATTTAAAAAGTCAAAAGTATCGTTTTTTTATTAATGGAATACAATTAATTTCTTTTTGCAACTTTTTAAACTACCTCTTATTGCTATGGGTTAAATTAGACATTTGAAAAAGTAAATTAAAAATTTATTTTTAATAGTTTACGTTTGAGGTGAGCCTGCAGAATGATTTGGAAATTAGAACTTTGATTTTATTTGATGACTGGTAAGGTTAATCTGTATATTTGGCAATTAAATAAGTAGAAATGACGAAAACTAAACTTTATGGGCTTGACCACTTAAGGGCCTTGGCAATTTTATTGGTATTGGCGTTTCACTATCAAAGGCAATTCTCTCATCCAGCCTGGGCCAACTGGTTTATGAAAATTGGATGGACAGGGGTTGACCTTTTCTATGTGCTAAGTGGTTTTTTAATTTCATCACAATTATTTGTACAAATCAAAAAAGCAAATGGTTTTTCTTTGAGAGATTTCTTCATCAAACGTTTTTTTAGAATATTGCCGCTCTATTTTTTTATAGTCGTTGCCTATTTTTTATTTCCATTCGTACGAGAGAAGGAAGCCTTGCCTCCATTATGGAAATTTTTAACTTTCACCCTCAACTTCAATTTGGAAAATCAAAACTTAGGGACATTTTCGCATGCATGGTCGCTATGTGTAGAAGAACATTTTTATCTTTTTTTACCGCTTATTCTAACCTTGCTTCTTGCGAGTAATTTATTTTCTAAATCTTATTGGATTTTAATTTCGTTAATTGTTTTGGGACTTGCCATAAGATTTTATCTATGGAACGTTTATTATCCAGAAGGCACTATAGGCGATACATCATTGTCATACTGGTTTAAAAACTTTTACTATCCAACTTACAACCGACTCGATGGACTTATTATAGGCGTAACGGTTGCCGCAATCTATCAATTTTTACCTAGAACATGGCAATGGGTTTCAAAATTTGGTAACCAAGTGATTCTATTGGGGCTATCAGTTTTAACATGGGCCTATTTTTATTGTTCACAGCTAACGGCAAACGCCACTTCCACTTATGGATTCTTAGTTATTGCAATAGCGTATGGTTTTATTGTTTTGGGGGCAATTTGTCCAACAAGCTTTTTATATAAATGGAACTCAAAAACGACGTCTTTTATAGCCCTACTCTCTTATGGCTTATATCTTTCGCACAAAAGTGTCATGCATATGGTGCAAGTTATATTGGGCGATCGTTTACTTTTAGACAGCAATGCGATGATGGCCATTTGTTTCTTAATGTGCTTTGCTGTGGCATGGCTGCTAAATATTATAATTGAGAAACCCTCTCTTAAATTGCGGGACAAGGTTCTGTTAAGGCTTCATGCCACCGATGCCAATAAAAGGGTTGTAGGTGGAAAGAAAATCGTTTTACAGTAACTCTTAATTTATTCAGATAATTGAAAGCTTGCACCTAAAAAGTGCAAGCTTTTTTTTGTATTATTAGGATTTGTCCTTGATTAAAAGTACAAGTATTTGCTGAGAGTATAATACGTAATAGTACTTAATGCAAATGGATAGCTTGTCCTTGCTGGTATTTTAAAAGTAGACGGGTAAAAATTGAACCCCTCTCATGATTTTTCAAAAACCCAAGTTAACTAAATTCCTAAAACTTTTTATTTTACATTTAGGAATTGTGAAAATCGAATTTGTCAAAAAAAATTAAAATAAGTCCCAATATTTCAAATAAAAATACAAACACCTATCTGAGGAGTATAATAAGGTGCTAAGCGTTAAGAAAATCGTTTTACAGTAAACCTTAACCTATTCAGATAATTGAAAGCTTGCACCTTAAAAGTGCAAGCTTTTTTTGTGTTATTAAGATTTACCCTCAATTGAAAATACAACCACTCTTATTTGCTTCAATATCTATTATTTACAAGGGTCTGAAGAGGTTTTCCTGTTACCAGAGCTCCTTCGTCGCACGGAACAGGACTTGCGTAAACGAAAAAATCCACTCGGACATGAATGGATTTTCGTTGTGCTCCCTTCCCGATAACTATCGGGACTGGGCTCGGAGCAATAAGTATTTTAACTATCCTTGTATTTATTCAATAACTTTTCAGATATCTCAGGGTATTGTATTAAGTTTTGAATGTATTTCTTTGAGTGCATTGCTTTAATATGATTTTCTATTTTGTATGCTTGCCTGCTTGATTGGCAAATGATGTTAAATGCCAGTTTCCATGGTATACCTCTACTCGTAAATGATTCAGTGTATTTTATGTTGTTGTGTTCTTCAATCCTTCGCTTTATATTATCTGTCGTACCAATATAATATTTATTCAATTTTTCAGAAAAAAGGATGTATACGCAGAGTAACATAGTGTAAGTTTTTGAAACACTAAACTAAAATAAAATTTGCAATAAAAAAACTCCGAATGTTATTAGGATTTTAATCTGCCAAGCACTTTGGCTTTTTGATGCTCCCTTCCCGATAACTATCGGGACTGGGCTCGAACCAATTAAAGACATAAAAAAAACCGCAGGACTTGCGGTTTTTGTTTTGCTCCCTTCCCGATAGCTATCGGGACTGGGCTCGAAGAATATTAATGGCATAAAAAAAGCCGCAGGACTTGCGGCTTTCGTTTTGCTCCCTTCCCGATAGCTATCGGGACTGGGCTTCCCGCATCAGAAATCTTCGCTTCGCTGCGATTTCGACGCGGGATAAACTTCTCGCCCAGGCCAGCTCGCAAACGAAAAAAGCCATCCGACATGGATGGCTTTGTGTTTGCTCCCCTAATTGACCCAAAATACAACCCTCAACCCCTAATAGATTACATAATTATCTATAAAACAAATAGATAGTAGTTTTAAGGGGTGTTTAGTTTGCTGGACAGGTTAATTTTGAGAGTTTTAATTTAATGCCAAAACCAAGATTTATCTTTTTATTTAATACTTAATTCCATTCCTTTCTTAGAAGTATGCCACATATTCACCTTCATTGACTAACCATAGGTTGATTTATTTTTTAAAAATTAGATTTAATAGTATTATTGCAACAGGTTATTAAAAAATATGAAAAAAATATTACTAAGTATGTTCCTTTTAGGAACTTTATTAAGTGCAAATGCACAGGTGCCAAATTATGTGCCAGCAGACAGTTTAAAAGGTTGGTGGCCATTTAATGGTAACGCCAATGATGAGAGTGGAAATGGAAATAATGGGACAGTAAGCGGGGCTACTTTGACATCAGATAGGTTTGGTTTAATAAATAAAGCGTACAGTTTTGACGGTATTAATGATTTTATAGAAATTCTGTATAGAGCCTCTCTAAATAACTCATCAGGGACTGTAAGTGTATGGATAAAAAGCAATGGAGCACAAATCAATTCTCAAAAACTTATTTATGGGCAAGGTCAAGGAAGGCCGACAATATGTGTTAATTCAAATAATAACCACAAGGCCCGTTTACAGTGGGTTCAACCAATCGGGTGGGCAATGGTTACCTCAACGTCGGATGTTGATAATTCTCAATGGATACACATTGTAGGAGTATATGACACACAAAATCTATATATCTATATAAATAGTGTCTTAGAATCAACTTATTTAGCTAATTCAAGTCAATGGAACTGTAGCCAGTACAATTATCACATAGGAGCTTTTAATGGAACATCCACATCCTGTGGGGGTTCTTTAGGCATATCTCAAGCTTTTAAAGGTATTATTGATGATATTGGCGCTTGGAATAGGAAATTATCTCAGCAAGAAATAAATAATTTATACAACGGTAACATCTGTTATCAAACTATTTCTGTAACCGACACTTTAATTATAAATGTAAAAAGAACAAGTTACAACCCTTTGGCTTACATCAATACAATAAAAGTATATCCAAATCCTACTAAGGATAAAATTACAATTGATAATGGCGACATAACAAAAATGACTGGATATTCTATTAAAATTTATAATTCTATTGGTCAGCAATTGTTTCAATCAAATATAAACCAACAGCAGTATTCACTGGATATTACGCAATGGGGAGGTAATGGTCTTTATTTCATGGAGCTAAAAGACAATAATGGTAACATTATAGATATTAAGAAAATCGTATTACAATAGCCCTTAACCTATTCAGATAATTCAAAGGTTGCACTTAATCGGTGCAACCTTTTTTTGTGGAATTAAGATTTACCCTTTATTGAAAATACAACCATCTGTATTTACTTCAATATCTATTATTTACAAGGCTTTAAGATTGTTAAAAACGGAAAAATCCACTCGGACATGAGTGGATTTTCGTTGTGCTCCCCAAGCTGGTCTATTCTCGAACCAATTTTGGGAAGAATTGAGGGTTTATGCAGCTTTAAAATCTCCTTTTTCGAGGTGATTTCACGAACAGTACTTCTCTGTTTTCATAACTATTTGTGTTAATTTAATCATCGTCTTAAATGAAATGTCTGGATATGCAACTTGATTCACTGTACCAGCAACAAAAATATTTTCTTTTGGACTGTAATAAGCCAATGCTCCCGATAGCCCTGAATGTCCAATGAAATAAGGCACCGCACCTGTCGGATTGAAAATCCAAGGAAGTTTAAACATGTGAATTCCAATTCCTGATTTCATTGGAAAAAAAATGTTGTTCCATACCTGCAGGTCGTTTATATATTCCATTGGGAAAAGTTTGCCAGTAAAAAAGGCTCCAATAAAGATTAGCATATCAGTTGAATTTGATACAATACTACCATCTGCACCAAATGAAGTCATAGCTTTGGGAATAAAAAGTTCGTTCGCTTTATAGTAAAGTGTTTTTGGTTTTAAGTCAGTTGTGTCTCGATACAAGTAAGTGCCAGATAAATTTAGAGGTTTAATAATCAACTCATCGCAATTCTTTGAATAGGTTTTATTCGTAATGACTTCGATAATTTTGCCAAGCAACTGAAAATTTGCATCAGAATAATTTGCTTTTCTATTTGTTCCAGGAATAAATAATGGGTTCATTGCTTTGGTTCTTTCGATAGCTTGGTCAAAAGTCCAAAATTGGTCATTCCCTTTAACCAATTCGCCTTCCAAACTTTTTCCGTTTGTTCCATTTCCTTGGAAATAATCAGCAAGTCCGGATGTGTGCGATAATAGATGTTTGATTGTTATTTCGTCTGAATAGTCATTCCCTTTATAAATGTGTAAGCCATTCATAATAGACTTATCCAAATATTTGCTGATTTTATCCTCGAATTCTAATTTACCTTCAGATTTGAGTTGCAAAATAATTGCAGTCGTAAATAGTTTTGTAGTGCTTGCAATGAAAAAGGTCTGGTCTGTTGAAATATTACCTGAAGCTCCAGTCCAATGAAAGTTATCCTTCTTTATGGCAAATACAGCCCCAAATATTTTCTTTCCGTCAACTGTTTTATCAAGTACCACTTGCAATTGATTTTGTTTTTTAATCATGCTTTCATTTTAATCTTTGAATTTACTCAAATTAAATCAAGAATTAGTTAAATAACAAGAGAGTTGAAAATATATAAAAAAAGCCCCACATCACTGTGAGGCTTTGTGCTCCCCTAATTTACCCAAAATACAACCC
>CANMBF010000059.1 GCA_947496065.1 Bacteroidota bacterium | reverse complement strand
AAATGACTTACCAGATTTATTTATTTTTTTAATCATTCCTCTAATCATGTGCTCGGCAGCATGAAAATCGGCAATTACTCCATCTTTTAATGGTCGAATGGTTTTAATATTATCGTTTTCTTTACCGAACATTTGCATGGCCTCGTGACCAATAGCTATGACTTTTCCAGTACTTCTTTCCATCGCAATAATTGAAGGTTCATCAACTACCACCTGATCTTTATGGATAATCAAGGTATTGGCAGTTCCTAAATCTATTGCGAGTTCCTGTGTGAAAAAATTAAACCATCCCATTTTTACGCTATAATATTATTAAAATTGTAATTCTAGCGCAAAATAACGATATTAAAGCGTATTATTTATCAATCCCGAAAAATATTTTTTTCATTTTTTTTGAAATTTATTTGTTTGTTAAAATAAATACCAATTATATTTGTTATAATAATTACAATTAAATTAAGAGATTAACGATGGAAAAGAAAAAACCGGGCCGCCCCTCTAAAAACGACTCGAGACGAGTTGAGATTTTAGAAAAAGCTGCGAACTGCTTCACACAGTTCGGCTTCAATAAAACAACATTAGATGATATAGGAGATGCATTGGGATTCAACAAAGCTGCCCTCTACTATTATTTCAAAAACAAAGAAGAACTTTTTAGCAATGTGATGAAGTACGAATTGGCCCGACTGTGGGACAAATTGCGCTTAGAAACCCTTGAAATAAAGGGCTTAGAGAACAAAATGCTAAAATACATTGAAATCAGAACCAATGGGTGGATTGCATTGGTAAAATTGAATGGTTTATCAAAAGACAATTTGATTAATCTGAATGACACTTTCTCTATCGCCATCATGTCTTTTAGAAGCAATGAAGTAGAATATTTGAGTGATATTATTCAATCTGAAAAGACCAAACACTCGAATGCAGAAATTAACAAATTTCTTAATAATCTTTTAGATGTGCAAAGTTATATTACCATGAGTGGAATTTTACTTGAAAATATTGATTTAGACGCTAAAAAGTTGGCAGAAATAAAGGTGAAGAAGAATCTTGTATTGATGTATTATCTCAATGCTTTAAAATCAGATAAACTCCCTGTTTAAGTAAATAAAAAAAGCCTTTAAAAAGGCTTCATTATAAGAAAAAAAGCAAGCCCACATCGCACCGCTCAACCTGCTGCCCTTGCTGTGTTCCCACCCTGGGGGAGTTCACAAGGAGCTGGTCGTGCAGACTTGCAGTGCAAATGTATCGAAAATTTAATAGAAATAAAAAGAAGATTTAGTTTTTGTTATTTACAAAAATGTTGGGATGCGATTAATCGCATCCCAACATTTTATTTTACAATATCATAATTGTTATTTATTTGCTACGAATGGCCTCTACTGGCACCAACCGACTCGCCCTATAGGCAGGAATAATACCTGCTACCAATCCAATAAAAGTAGCGAATAATAGGCCTTTAATGAAATTAGAAAATGTAAGTAAGAATCGGAAAGTTGATTCCATGCTATGCTCTAAAAAATAGTTGGCACCCATGGCCATAAGCCATGTTAAAAGAATACCTAATAACCCCCCAACAATACTCAAAACAATCGCTTCTGTTAAAAACTGCACCAAAATAAATTCATTCTTAGCGCCTAATGATTTTTGTATGCCAATTTGATTGGTCCTTTCTTTCACCGATACAAACATAATATTGGCTACACCGAAGCCCCCAACTAGCAAAGAAAACATGCCAATAATTAATCCAAAGGAACTGACACTTTTAAAAAAAGCACCTATAGAATCGCTTAAAAACGATATTTTATTCAACGAAAAATTATCGTCTTCGACCGGTTTCAATCTGCGTATACCTCGCATTGTACCGCGTAACTCTTCGGTTAAAGCATCAATAGAAACATTGTCCTTGGCCTTAATAATAATATTACTATTACGCCCAGCACCATCACCTGCAGCATATCGCAAAAACTTAATGGGCACTAATACTTTGTCATCGAAATCGATATTGATAATATTATCGCCTTGGTTTTTTAACTGACCAATAATAGTGACTTGTTTGCCAAAAACACTGAGTTTCTGACCAAGCACAATTTTTGATTCTGGGAACAAGCTCTTAGCTACATTGGCCCCAATAACCGCAATAGGAACACCACTATTGTCCTCTAACTCATTAAAAAAACGTCCTTGTTCGATGTCTAATTCTTGAATTTTCGCAAATTCAGAAGTGTAGCCATTAATGCTAGCACCTTCAATGCTGTTCTTTCCCGCTTTAATGGTCGAACTTTCGCTAGATGTATAAGAAATCGCTTCTATCATTTCACTGATAGGCTCCTCCTTTATTTGCTTAACTTCTCTTAACTGAATATCTGGCCGGTTAACAAATTTCCACCAAGGGTAAT
This sequence comes from Bacteroidota bacterium, assembly GCA_947496065.1. Classification (GTDB taxonomy): domain Bacteria; phylum Bacteroidota; class Bacteroidia; order NS11-12g; family UBA955; genus JABMMZ01. The sequence goes on along the minus strand of CANMBF010000059.1, from coordinate 10,491 downwards.
CACTACCCCCTCCCGCCCATTGCCATTTATCGACATACACCACATTCTTACCCAAAGATTGCACACTGCTTTTAATATTAGACTCCAAGGAATCGACAATGGTAAATACTAAAATAATGCAAAAAATGCCAATGGCAATGCCCAACAAGGACAAGAATGAACGCAGCTTATTATTCACCAAAGAGTGAAGCGCCATAGAGATACTCTCTCTTAACAATTGTAGACCTAGTAATATTTTCAAAAGATAAAATTCAATTTTACAATCCTTTTTTTTAAACCATGGGTCAATTTCGACCACCCTTTATTTTTAGCCTACTAAACTTCCTTTTTTGGTGGCCATAACAGACTCAAAACAATGCTCACTGCCAAAATCGTAAAGATAATGATTAGAGAATGTACATTGGTAAAACCGATTGTGGAGAACCAATGTTCAAATAACATTTTAAAACCTATGAAGGCCAATAATACGCCCAATCCATATTGTAAATAGGTAAACAAATGCATAACATTGTTCAACAAGAAGAATAAACTTCTTAAGCCCATAATGGCAAAAATATTGGAGAAGAACACAATATATGGATCTTTGGTAATGGCGAAGATCGCAGGCACACTGTCTACCGCAAAAATCAAATCGCTAAACTCTACCACCAACACCACAATAAATAAAGGTGTTAAATATTTTTTACCGTCTATTTTAGTCGTAAAATTTCCTCCTAAATAGTCCTTTGAAACGGCAAAATATTTCGAAGTGAATCTTACAATTGGATGCTTTTCTACATCAATGCTTTCATCCATGTTTTTACTGAATAATATCTTGGCACCTGAGAACACTAAGAAAGCACCAAACAGATAAAGTATCCAACTGAATGAACCTATTAAAGCAGCCCCAAAGAATATAAACATCATGCGCAATACAATAGCGCCTAACACGCCCCAAAACAATACTTTTTTATAATAAATTTCGGGCACTGAAAACGATGTAAAAATTAAAAGGATGACAAATAAATTATCTACCGATAAAGAGTATTCAATTAAATAGCCTGTTAAAAAATCGAGGGCCACTCGATCGTTGTACAAGCTCACATTGGCATCAAAATCGGGCGACACAAATTCCATGTCAGGCTGGTATTGCCCAGCAGTTTTTAATAAAGCTTCGGGGGTATTTATGCCATGCATTAGAGCACCACCATATTGCTTCAAAAGAAAATAAAATACGGCCGCAAAGGTAACCCATACAAAGGTCCAGCCCATGGCATTTTTAAAACTAACATTTTTATTGCCTTTCGAAAAAACACCTAAATCGAAGGCTAAAACGGCCAATACAAAAAGTAAAAAAAGGGAGAAGAAAGATAGTTCCTGACTCATTATTAATTTAAAGTGCAATAATACACAATTGTCTAATTCTTCTCGAATTTAAAGGCATAAAATTCTCCACCAATGGCCAATTGTAGCACATAAAAACCATTCGACACGTCGCTTATAGCAATATTTGCAAACCCATTCATCGCTGCTTGTAAATCCCCTTCTTGGACTGTCTGACCAAGACTATTTTTGATTGAATAATGTGCATTTTTATTCATCACATTCAAATTAATATTCAACGCATTACTACTTGGATTGGGGTATAAACTGATGGCATTGTTTGTATTTAAAGCGTTGACCCCTGCATACTGCAAGGCCAATTTAATGGCTTCATAAGCATTTACAATGCCATAGCCATATTGGTTGTTGGGCACTGCGCCAGTGGCCGAATTTTGTGTAGCGGTTTGTTGCAGAATAGTTTTCATTTGCGCAGCTGTTAAGTTCGGATTAGCTTGTAACAGCAACGCTACAATACCACATACATGCGGAGATGCCATAGAGGTTCCACTAAAGGCTGTCCAGAAATTGGTGTCGTTTCTAAATACTGAAAGTAACAAAGTGCGATCCTTCATCCATGGTTCAAATTGTTTATTGTTAACGGCCGATGGCACATCGAAACCAGGGGCTGACACATCGGGTTTTATTCTACCATCGATGGTTGGACCTTTGCTGCTAAACCTTGTAATTCTACCAGGAAATACATAGGATGTATCGTTGATTTTACCACCCAAAATATTGTTAAAAGCCGAACGCGCTGCCATTGCTCCCACCGAAATGACAGCCTTAGAAGTACCACCGTTTTCGCCATTTGTGGATTCAGTATTGCCATCAATAAAGGTTGAACTAAAATCCAATTTACCCACACGGTTTCTAAATGAACCATTGGTCCACTCCTTAACAGCGCCACTGTTCCAACCATGTACCTGCGAATTAAGCGAAGTCATTTTAACAACTATAATATACTTCTTCGGTTTGAAATGATCAACCATCAACGTAATGTTGGGTTTATTATTCAAGTTATTCTTTTGCTGACAAGCCATGGTAATCTTAAATTTACTGGTATCCGCTGTAAAATTAAATGCACTCAACTTATTGCTAGTACTGCTTATAAAAGGTGTTTGCACAATGATATTTTGATTGGTATCAATGATTTGAATTTGCATTGAAAAATCAGTGTTGGCACTGCCCCAAAAATCGGTATACACGCTCTCTCTACTCCTCCAGTCTCTATTATTTTCAATCACAAAGGTGCTCACCGTGTCTTTATTAAAACTATAATTCCAATGCATTGGATTATCACCCTCGTTGCCATTGGCACCAACTAATATTTTACCCTTCCCTGTTAAATTTTCAGTCGCCTGATCGAACAAACTTTTGCCATCGTGCGCACCAGTATGCATGCCCCAACTTAAATTAATAACCGCTGCTTTGCCGACAGACTGCGCATAATCAAAAATATATTTATAGGCATCGATAATGGTTGGATTGGCCACCACATAATCGCCTAAGGCGCTACCGCGAATGGTATCGTTTGCATATTTAATGGATACAAAAACCAACTCAGCTTCGGGCGCCATGCCGCGGTATTGTAAATTAGGGGTACTTAATCCGCTACCCGCTGCAATTCCAGCCACATGGGTGCCATGTGCCCCATCAAAATCATTACTTGTTTTAATGGCATTGGTATCCGTTAACTCGGTGCCATAACTATAACCTGCAGGAGGGGTTCCATTTTTATTGCTTTGTTGCCACCATTTGGTGACGCGGTATTGCGCACCATTGGCCGAGAAGAAGGTAGGATTGTTGCCTTGAAAACCAATATCAACAATGCCTACAACTACGCCTTTACCACTGTAATTTAAGGGCAAACTGTTTTGTAAACCCGCTTGCACTTTATCTACCGAAGTTGCTACGCGCTCAACATCGTTTTTATAGCGTGCTGCTGCTGCTTTATTCGCCAGTTCAATATAAGCAATACATGGCAATGCTTGAACAGTATTAAACAAATTGGCATCAAAAGCAATGGACCAAACTTGACCGAATTTTCCGTTTACAAAAATACCATTGGCCTTAAAAACAGAATCGTTTGCCAATTCATTGACTAAAATAAGGGCATGCGTTTCGCCATTGGTATTAACTAATGCATAGTCCTTGTCGGCTAAGGCAATGCGAGAGCTATTCGATAATTTATTTTGGGCCGAAACAGCCGTTACAAGAAACAAGGTACAAGTTAAAACAAAGGGACGTAATGTTAAAATCATAGTTACAAATATCGTGAAACGGGGACATTTTACCACATAAGTCACATAAGAATTATTCTAGGTTGTTGTAAATTTATAACTATTGACAAAAAAATTACATTTTGAAAGTGTCAAGGGAACCTTGAAGTCCACATAAGTTATTTTTTGCCATGCAAAAAATAGCGCTGTGCAACGACAACAACAAACGGGGACATTTTACCACACCGCGAAGCAGCTACGAAGTAATAAGTTAGATAAGTTTTATTTTAAGAAAGTGATGTCCTTATAATTCTTGATAAGTTATGGCTTTTGGTAATTGTCAATAGTTCATTAAAGTAAACATAAGTTATTTTTTGCCATGCAAAAAATGGCGTTGTGCTATAGCAACAATTTTTCCAATAATAAATGTCAGACTCTCCCCCTTTTTTTTACGCAGTAAAAAAAACTTATATGCACTTAAGACGCCTCATTCGTAACCCTAATTTCTGAGTAAACCCCAAACCATCGTAGAACCTCAAATCAAAAAGAAAAAACTTATGCCACTTATGTGGTAAAAAAAGCATCGGTGTGCCACCTAGAAGTTTTCGTAAACCCCATGCAGTTTTTGGCAAAACGTAATCGCTAGCATGGTAACTCTTTGCTTAGCAGTTTCGGCTTTTTCCCCTTCGAACATTGTATCGGTGGTGGCTCTAAAGTATTTCAACCAAGTATCGAAATGTATTTTTTGCAAATTCAAATGAATGTGTTTTTCGAATACATTGGTTTTATAACCTTCTTTATCCAATAAAACAAAGGCCCAAAAATGCACCAACTTTGGCATGTGCGCTGCTAAATCGAGGTTGGCAAAAACAGGCGCCGTTATTTCATCTTTCAAAAGATGCTCATAAAAAGTATGCATCCAAAGTTCTATATCGGCTTCTGTTGTGATATCCTTCTTCATCTTTGTATTTCTATATTGATTAGCAAATTACTAATACCCAAAATAATCGTTGTACATTTCGTAATAAAAGCTGCGCTCGTTGAGACGGTCGCACATTTTGTAATTCATCACAGAATTCAACACCAACCACTGCTCTTTGGTATACACTTGAGCATCGCTTGTTGCAACAAATCCATAAGGCACTAATAAACTTTGAAACATGCCCTGAAATTTTGCCATACCTGTTGAAATGGCTTTGACTTCGGAAGCCACGCCATTCACTTCGAAAGTGGCAATAATGGCTTGATTGATATTGGTGTCGCGTATTTCGTAATCAGTATTAATTACTGAATCAATGCCTATGGTAAGATCATTCTTATCAGTAGAAATAAAAACCACTCGCTCTACTTCACTCTTGGTCTTTTTTTGGTCGATACTCAATTTGGTTTTTAAGGAGTCGTTGGCGTAAACTATAGAATTAGGCAATTGAGCATATTTAAATAATTGCGCATTAAAATCAGTGAATACTCTGCGACTAAAGCAAGGAATAGAATCTAAACACAAAAGCGAACCTGATGTATACAATTTGTAATACATCTGCTGCTCCGCATTCAGCATCGCCATTAACTCGGCCTTTTTCAATTTTAAAAGATTCGATTTTTCTTTAAAAGGCTTTAATAACAAATACTCGCCCGATTGTTTGAAAAAATAATAATTCTCAGATTGCGGGAACATTATTGTAGAATCCCTTCCTATCGTTGGATCATCAGGATCGGTGGCGATAAAAACCACTGCCTCACTTTTTAGTTTACCAAAACTTTCACTATTACTCTCTTTTAAATTCTTAGCATTATAAGTGGCCAATTGTTTGGCTTCTATTTTATCATAAACCAATTTACAAACGCTGTTGTGCTGCTGATAAGCCCAAATCCCGAAGTCCTTTTCGATGATTTGCATGCGAACAGAACCTTGCGCATGGACCTGCATAACTCCCATGCACAGAATGATTAAGAGTATCCTATTGTTTTTCATGTCCTAAATTGAAGACTCAAAATTACCCCATTTTATAGTATTCCGTGCATTAATATTTTAAATTCATTATTTTCGCCAATGTTTTGAAAGCATGACTCTAATTTTAGAGACTGCTGAAAAACAAAAAACAGTTTTCACCATGAAATACCAATCGATTAACAAGCAACTTTTCATCGACAACCGCAAACGTTTTACGGCTCAGATGAAACCTAACAGCATTGCCATTTTCAGAAGCAATTATGAATATGTGCGGAATGGCGATGCCACTACCGAATTCAAACAACACTCCGATTTATTCTGGCTCACCGGCATCGATCAGGAAGATACGTTCTTAGTGCTTTTCCCCGATAGCCCTGATGCGACATACCGTGAATGCTTGTTTTTAAAACAAACCAATGCGACTATCGCCGTTTGGGAAGGTCATAAATACACCAAAGAGGAGGCCATCGCTGCCTCTGGTATTAACTCAATTTTCTGGAACGATAATTTTGAATCAGCCATTCGCTCAAAAATAAATTATGCAGAAAATATATATTTGACCTTAAATGAAAATGATCGCTTTAGTTACAAAGCACCTTACAGCGATTTAGATTTTGCAAAACAAATTCTTGACCAATACCCACTGCACCATTTCCACAGAGCTGCGCCAATTTTACAACGTTTAAGAAGCGAGAAATCAGAATTGGAATTGGAATTAACTAAACATGCCATTGGCATTTCTAAAAAAGGGGTTGAGCGTTTATTGGGGTTTGTTAAACCCGGTGTGATGGAATACGAAGTAGAAGCCGAATTAATTCATGAATACATTCGCAATGCTGCTACTGGCCATTCGTTTCACCCTATTATAGCCAGTGGTGCAAGTGCTATAGTATTGCACTATACAGAGAACAACCGTCCTTGTAAAGATGGCGATTTATTACTCGTAGATTGTGGTGTCGATTACGCCAACTACGCCAGCGATATGACACGTGTAATACCTGTGAATGGCAAATTTACACCACGTCAAAAAGATGTATACAATGCCGTGTTACGTGTGATGCGAGAAGCTACGAAATTATTAGTACCAGGCACTAAATTGATGGACTACCATCAAATTGTTTGCAAAGAATTAATGGAAAAAGAATTGGTAGATTTGGGTTTGATTACCGTGGAAGATATCAAAAATGAAAATCCAGAATGGCCCGCCTTTAAAAAATATTACATGCATGGCACTTCTCATTTCTTAGGGATTGACGTGCACGATGTAGGCATGCGCTACGAGCCTTTTAAAGCCAATCATTTGTTTACTTGCGAACCGGGCATTTATATCCCAGAGGAAGGCATAGGCATTCGCATTGAGAACAATATTTTAATTACCAATAATGGCCCTATCGATTTAATGGATGCCATTCAAATGCCAATTGAAGTTGAAGAAATAGAAGCAGCCATGAACCGCTAATTTTATATTTTGAAAGAATTATACAAAAACATATTCATCGACAAATATGGCAACCCAAAAATAGAGGGCCTCAAATCCCCTTTATTTATTGTGGGATTAGGCATCAAAATTATTTTGTCCTGCCTTTTCGCCAGTCATTTTTTACGCGATTTATTTGCACCCTTTCTTAATTATTTTGTTGAGAGTGGTTTCGCGAATCCTTATGCAGAATTTAAGAATGTAGGGTTAGAGGAGCATTTTCCTTATCCCGATATGATGCTCTACATCATGTCGGTGCCTCGTATTTTATTCTCGCCTTTTTTGAGTAATGGCATAAACGACTTAAGCACCTTGCATTTATTTGTATTTCGTTTGCCTTTGTTGGTGTTCGACTTTATTATTTTGTTGGTGTTATTGCGTTGGTTAAAAACAAAACACAAACAAGTATTATGGTTGTATTGGTTATCGCCAATCGTTATTTACATCAATTATTTTCACGGGCAATTAGACATCATACCAATCGGTATGTTAATTGTATCGCTGTATTTTTTATTCAAACAAAAATGGGTGCTTTCTATTTTGGTATTGGCCATTGCTTGCGCTACCAAGACCAATATCATGGTGGTAGTGCCTTTCATTTTTATTTATGCTTTTAAAAATAATTTAAACTTATTAAAATGCGCTGCGCTGGCTTTAATGTTTCTTGGCTTGTTCTTGGCCATTCAATTGCCTTATCTAGCCAACATTGACTACCAAAAAATGGTATTCGCCAATAAGGTACAAATAAAAGTATACGATGCCCATTTGCCATTTGGCAATTATTTGCTCTACTTCATTGTTTCTGCTTATTTTATTTTGGTGTTTCGCGCCATTACATTTATAAAAATCAACCGCAATTTATTGATGTTGTTTTTGGCTTTTAGTTTTGGGGTATTTACTTTATTCATTACCCCGATGCAAGGCTGGTACATGTGGCTCGTGCCATTCTTTATTTACTTTGTGATTCAGTTCAACGAAACCCAAAAGTATTTATACTTTTCCTTGGTGCTGTTTTACTTCATTTATTTTAGCACAGTTCCCAATAGCGATTTTCCCCTTCCATTCGCATTGAATGAACACCAAACCAACATCATTTTTACTTTGTTGCAAACTAGTTTGGGCATATTCCTATTTGCTTTATATCATCATGGCATACGCAATGTGATATTGCAAAAATTGAATTACAAACCATTCCTTGTAGGCGTCGGTGGCGACTCAGGTGCGGGCAAATCTACCTTCTCCGACTTAATAGAAATGGTGATGGGCAGCCATACAATGAGCATCGTAAGAGGCGATGATATGCACCGTTGGGAGCGCGGCAACGAGCAATGGAAAACCATTACCCACCTGAATCCGAAGGCCAACGACTTGCACCAAGATGTGCAACATACCAAAGCTTTGAAAGAAGGCAAAGCCATTTACAGAAAACATTACGACCATAACAATGGTAAGTTTACATTACCACAGTATATTAAAAGCAATACGCTGGTTTTGTTTGAAGGCTTGCATCCTTTCTATTTAAAAAACCAGGCCGACTTATACGATCTTAAAATATTTTTTCAACCCGATGAAAGTATTCGGGTATCACGTAAAATTCAACGCGACTCAGTAGAGCGCGATAAACCTGCCGAGGCCGTTATTAAACAGTTGGAAGACCGCAAAGAAGATTCAGAAAAATACATTAGCAAACAAAAAGAACATGCCGATATCATTGTTAATTATACACAAGTAGAAGGAGAAGAATGTTTGCGTTTGTATATTAAAAATGAAATTGAACTCGACGAATTACTAAGTGCCATTATTACGAATTCTAGCATGGAGGTTGATCACCAATACCTCGACAACAATATGCAGGAGTTGGTATTCAAAGGTACTTTATCTGCAAATATTATTGAGCTCATTGCTTACGATCAAATTCAAGGATTAGAAGAAATTGGTATCTATGATAGCAAATGGGACAGCGATTACAAAGGCGTGATTCAATTGATGACCATGCAAACCATGTTCTATTATTTAAAAGCATAAACCATTGGAAGCCTTACAAGCCCTCATAGAATTATCGCAAGCTGCGGCCATAGCACCTGCCCTTACCCAAGGTGGCGGTGGCAATACTTCTTTCAAGAACGGATCCGAAATGCTCATCAAAGCTTCAGGCTTTCGTTTAGAAGAAGTGAGTACAACAGCAGGTTTTGTAAACGTAAACTATCCACCTGTGGTAGATTGTTTAAGAAAAAACACCAGCGAATTACCATTGCCCGATGCCGACTTAAAGCAATTGGTGAACGAGCAGATCATAGGCGATAAAACATTTTTGCCTAGCATGGAAACGGGTTTTCATGCAGTACTCAACACCTGTGTGATCCATACCCACCCCATCGTTGCCAATTTATTATTGTGTTCTGCAGAAGGTGAAAACATATTAAACACCATCTTCAAAAATGAAGTCATCGCCATCTTACCGTTTTTAAATCCCGGTTATTTTTTAAGCAAAGCCATAGCCGATTTGGGCCAGGCCCCTGCCATCATTTTTCTTAAAAACCATGGTTTAATCGTGCATGGAGAAACAGTAGAAGCAACCATAGCTTTACAAAACGCAGTCATTGAAAAACTGAACAAGGCCCTTGATTTTAAAGGTGATATTCAATTTGAACTCATAGAAAAAGAGGCACAAGTTTTTGAATTAAAAGCGAGTTGGTTGGACCTTTATTTTAGTCAACCTAGTTTACTATCTAAAACTTATTTCCCCGACCAAGCGGTGGTGATTGGGCAGCAGTTTCATTACGGTGAATCTGAAGTATTAAAAACCAAACTCAATTTCAATACAAGCAATAAAATATGCTTAGTAAATGCCCCTTACAAAACAGCCTTGGCCATAGCCGAAAACCTAAGTGCGCTAGCACAAATTATAGTTTACAACCAAGCCCAAGGGCATACCCTAACAACAGTGCCCGACCAAGACGTGGCGTATATCCTAGGCATGGACATGGAAAAATACAGACAGGCGTTGTTGGGGATAAAATAAACCACTTGGAATAATTACCTTGGCTAAAACTTTATGCAATTAACTCGTGCTACATGTTAGAGTAGAGGAAACGCAAAACACTTTTTTTAACCACATAAGTCACAAAAGTTTTTTTTGGAAAGCCAGTGTTTAAAAAATAGCTATTAGTTAAGTAAACATTTTTGGTTTTACCTATACTTGTCTAAGTGCACATAAGGGCTTTTTTTACTTTGTAAAAAAATGGGCTTGCGACATACGTTTGTGAATAAGCCATTACTTCAAATTATACATAAGGATGCACAAAACTTGTATGAGTGTTCTCAGATGAAATAACGTTTGGCGGGTTGGCGCCGTTGGGCTTTCGAAGCTTCCCGTATCAATACCCTCAAATGTTTATTAAATGTACGAATGTTTTTTAGTGAGGGCAAATAAAAACTGTTCGCGCTTCAGCGCACCTTAAATTGCCCGAACGATTACCGAG
>CANMBF010000058.1 GCA_947496065.1 Bacteroidota bacterium | reverse complement strand
GAACGAAAGGGTGGATGATATACAAGTAATAGCAGAAAAATTCTTAAAAGAAATTTGTGAAGACGCAGGGGTGAGGAAAAATTTCGCAGCCGGCGCCCTCGATGAATTAAAGAATGTGAACTGGACTGGTAACATTCGCGAATTAAGAAATGTGGTTGAGCGTTTAGTGATTTTATCGGATGCTAAAATTACTGTTGAAGATGTCATTGCCTACAGCAACCCATCATCACCTGTTTCTAAAACCCAAAATGTATTATTAGATAAGTTCGATAAGTTCCAAGATTTTAAAGATTATGCCGAAACCATTTTCTTAGAATCGAAATTGAAAAAGAACAATTGGAATGTTGCTAAAACAGCGGTTGAAGTGGACATACAAAGAAGTCACCTTTACAACAAAATTGAAAAGTATAAACTAAAAAGAAGCTAATGATTGGTGTCGATATCGACCATGCGGTTGAGCTTTTAGAGCAGAACTTGCCAGTAGCCATACCAACCGAAACCGTATATGGTTTGGCGGCCAATGCATTGAACGAAGATGCTATCGTTTCTGTTTTTAAAGCCAAGAACCGTCCTTTCTTCGATCCTTTGATTCTGCATGTGGTCAATATTTTTGAGGTCTATAAATATGTCGAATCAATCAACGAAACGGCACTAAAATTAGCCAATGCTTTTTGGCCAGGTCCTTTAACTTTATTATTAAAAAAGAAACCCATCATTCCCTATATCGCTACTGCTGGTAGTGAATATGTGGCTGTAAGAATTCCAAATCATCCGATGACATTATCCTTGCTAAGTCAGCTGGACTTTCCATTGGTGGCGCCAAGTGCCAATCCCTTTGGGTTTATCAGTCCTACTAAAGCCGAGCATGTTGAGGCGCAATTGGGGAATGTTATTCCCTACATTTTAGATGGTGATGAATGTGCTGTAGGTATTGAAAGTACTATTGTCGATTGTTCGGGCGATGAGGTCGTAATTATGCGACTAGGTGGATTAGATGTGGCCCATATTGAGGCAGTAGTTGGTAAAAAAGTAGTATTGAAGGTAAGTCAGAACAGTAATCCAAGTGCGCCAGGACAGTTAGATAAACATTATTCGCCGAATAAGCCATTTAAAATTGTAGACAATATCGAGGCGCATATTAATGCATATGCCGCTCAAAAAATAAGTGTATTGAGTTTTGGTGAAATCCATTTGCCAGCCCACCTTATCAATTATAATTTAAGCGAGAAAGGCAGTTTAGAAGAAGCCGCTAAAAATTTATTCAGCATGATGCATTTACTCGATCAAAGTGATAGCGATATGATCATCACAGATTTGTTGCCACCAAAAGGGTTGGGTTTAGCCATTAACGACAGATTAATGCGCGCTGCTCATAAGGCCTAGGTCTTTTCTATGGCACTATTTTTAAAACCTACGGCTTTCAATCTACTTTGCTCCCAACAATTGCGTAGTTTTGTATTTTAAAAAATAAACATTGAATAACCTTCATTTTTATAAAGCGATTTTAACAGATGTGATTCAAATATCACCTACCGTAAGACGTTTAATATTGACCTACGAGCAGCCTGTCCATTTTAAAGCAGGGCAGTTTGTAATCTTAAAATTCGAAGGGTTGAACCATCAATTCGATACCAGAAGTTATTCAATAGCAGGTCAAGTTGACGCTAATAGTTTAGAGCTTTGCGTGGTGTTTAAAGCGGATGGAGCAGCTACTCCTTTGTTATTCGGATTACAAAAGGGCGATTTGCTTTTGTCTTCATTACCCGAAGGGCGTTTCGTATTGCCCGTTGAGCCCATTGAAAAGACACTTTTTTTTATTTGCACAGGCACAGGTGTGGCACCTTTTCGTTGCATGATAAAAGAATTGTTAGAAGAAAGAAAACACAACTTACCCATTTATTTATTTTTTGGATGTAGAAAAAAAGAAGATATGCTTTACAAAGAAGAGTTCGAAACCTTCGCTAAAATATTTCCTAATTTTACATACCATCCTGTGCTAAGTCGTGAACAATGGGATGGCTTGTCAGGCTATGTGCATCCGCATTATTTAAAGGTTTTAGAAACGACTAGAGAAGGATTGTTTTATTTATGTGGTTGGACCGAAATGCTAAAGCAAACAAGAGATAATATTAAAAATTTAGGTTATACCAGACAAGATATTAAAGTGGAATTTTACGATTAATACAATTGAATAAAAACTACAAAGACATACGCAATTTATTAAGTAAAAATTTAACTTATAAAAGGGCGCTGAATGCCGCCAAAGTTATAAGCAGTTATTATGTTTCTAAAATAATTAAGAAGCCCGTGCAATGGGGGAAACCCATCGCATTTTCAGTAGAACCTACAACATCATGTAATTTGCGTTGCCCACAATGTCCAAGTGGTTTGCGCAGTTTCTCGCGACCGACGGGCATGCTGCTTCAACCCGTGTTCGAACGCATTATCGATGAGTTACATCCGACTACTGGATATGTCACGTTGTATTTCCAAGGTGAACCATATCTCAATACAAAGTTTTTGGACATGGTAAGTTATGCCAATCGCCATAAAATTTATACGGCTACAAGTACCAATGCCCATTATTTAACGGAAGAAAATTCAAAAAAAACCATTGCTAGTGGCCTCGATCGTTTAATCATTTCAATTGATGGAACCAGTCAGGATACGTATGGTAAATATAGAATAGGCGGGCAGTTGGAGAAGGTTTTGGAGGGGACTAAAAATTTAGTAAAAGCAAAGCAAGAGATGAAAGCCTCGACCCCACACATCATCTGGCAATTTATCGTTTTTAAGCACAATGAACACGAATTAAATGAAATTAAAGCATTAGCTAAAACGTATGGTGTTGATGAATTGGCGATAAAGTCGGCACAAATTTACGATTACGAAAACGGCAGCGAATTAATGCCAGATAACGAAGCATACAGTCGTTATAAAAAAGAAGAAGATAATTATCAATTTAAAAATAAATTATTGAACCATTGCTGGCGTTTGTGGCACAGTTGTGTCATTGCTTGGGATGGCAAAGTGGTGCCTTGTTGTTTTGATAAAGATGGCACTTATCAATTGGGTAATTTAGGCGATCAATCGTTTGGAGAGATTTGGCAAAGCGAGCCTTACAAAGCTTTTAGAAAACAAATTTTAAGAGGTCGGCAATACATTGATATCTGTAAAAACTGCAGCGAAGGTACTTCTGTTTGGCAGAATTAAATTACCTTATAACAATGAAAGTACCACGCAACTCGTAGTATTTCTTATCAGTGTCGGTATAACTAATTTTATAGACGTAGATATCTTGTTGCACAACTGCATCATTGACTTTGCAATTCCAAGCAGCATTGAGATCATTTGTTTCGAACAATAACTCACCCCATCGGTCGTAGATAGAAAAGGTGTAATCTTTAGGGGTAAAGTTCCAAACTTTTACAAACACATCATTGAGTAAATCGGCATTGGGACTTACCGCATCAGGAATATAAATAATGTGCGGGCAACTATCAATGAGTTCAATATCATCGGTGGCTTTGCAATTATCTGAATTGGTAACTTCGACTGTATAAATGCCGGGTAAGCTAGCAGTAATGGTTCTGGTAACTTCGCCATTGGGTTTCCATAAATATTTATAACCTGTGGATCCTTTGGCATCGAGAATTAAGGATTGATTTTGGCACATGGTTTTATCATTTCCCAAGTTAACAGTGGGGGTAGAATATTCAGAAATATTAACAGTGTTTTTACTCGTATAACATATTCTACTATCGCTTCTAATGGTTAAATCTAAAGTAACTGTGCCAAGGGTGTTTACTGTGATTGATTGTGAGGTGGCGCCAGTGCTCCAAAGATATTCAAGATAGTTAAATGTTGGTCCCGATAGATCAATGGAAAAAGGAGTACCTTGACAATATCCAGTATCTTTAGGAAAATAAAAAGGTGGAGGCGGCCAATCTTTAACAATTACCGTAAAGGTATCATAACTAATATCGCCTGTGCTTGTAAATGTTGAAACACTATAGGTTTTAAAAGTTCCGGCATTGTCATAGAAAACAGGAGGGGTTGTGTCCCTCGCATTGCTAAAGGAAATGCTACCACCTTGTATGGTCCATAAAACAATGTCGGGCAATGGAACTGTCGAAGTAAAAAACCTTACACCATCTGTTCTGCAAATATTGAGTATTTTATTACCGCCATAAATACTTTTCTGAGTAAACAGAAAAATAACCATGAGCCTAAATAATATGGTAAATCTAAGTTGCATTAATTATTCCTAGCTATTAAATATTCAGTTTTCAATAAACTACATATTTTGTATCTTTCATCGTGCGTGTCAAGTGCCATGGCATTAATAATTTCGTAAACATTATTAATACCAATTTTATTGCACCATTCGAAGGGGCCATGAGGGTATGCGGTTCCTAATTTCATCCCTTTATCAATATCGGCTCTATTAGCAGTGCCTTCTTGCAGGGTAAAATAAGCCTCATTGATAATCATACAAATGATTCTAGCACTAACCATGCCAATTCTACTTTCCACAAAGTTAATGGATTTCCATCCCAAATTATTAAGTATGGCTTTATCAATGCTGTTATTGAGTGTACAAGCTTCTAAAATTGGACGATTTAAAAATCCTGGCAGGGCGTTAATACCAATAACTTGTGCTTGCAATGTTTTAGGAATGGCTTGGTGCAATTGAATTTTAACCGCACTTAAACAGAGTATAACAGAAGGGGCAATGCCCTCATAATTAGAAATGGATTCAGGGTGATCATCAAAATTTAAATCGAAAATAATGTCAAAATTGGTGGATGGAATATTTTTTGTATTTTCGAGCGCTGTAAATTGACAGCTTGCCAATGAAAATATTGAATTTAATTCTTCTAGTTGTTTTGGCGAGCCTAATGCAGCAATGTTCATCAAGTAGCAAAAATAACACTCCTTCTATGGAAAAAAAAATCATTTTAACCACAAACGCACCTGCACCCATTGGCCCTTACTCACAAGCCGTTTTAGTAGGTAATACCCTTTATTGCAGCGGTCAAATTGCCCTGAACACCGATGGTACACTGTTGTTAGATAGCATCGAAGCACAAACGAAACTGGTCATGCACAACATTGGCGAATTGTTGAAAGCGTCAGAAATGGATTATTCACACATCGTTAAATCGTCTATTTTTCTAACCGATATGGGCGATTTTGCAAAAGTTAACGAGGTGTATGCAAGTTATTTTTCAGCTAATTTTCCAGCACGCGAGACTGTTCAAGTAAGCGCATTACCAAAAGGTGTGAATGTTGAAATCAGTGTTATTGCTGTAAAGTAATAGAATTAATAAATCATAAAAAAAACCTGTCAATTGCTTGGCAGGTTTTTTTGTTAAAGTGAGATTTAATTATTTATGAATGTAATACTTCTGGGTTGCTGTCTGGCGTTGGTCCATTGCCATTTGGGCCAATGTATTTATAATCACCAAATGCAAGCAGAGGGTAAAAAACTATATTGAGTAATAATAAACCTACGGTAAAGCCTGCGCCTTGACCAAAGCTTTTGCTTAGGCGATTGGTATCCATAATGCTTATCACCAAAAGTCCGGCAAGTCCTAAAAACAACAGTAAGCCACCCATCGATGAGCCACCTAACGTCATACCAACACCTACGCCATAAAGCACACCACAAAGAATGTAAACCAATAGCCATGCTGCTGAGCGGCCAATGATTTTAAAATAAACAATGGCGCTGTAAATTGGGATTAAAACAGCCCAGCCTGGTTGGCCAGCTTTGGTGAAAATACGCCACAAAGTAACTAGGTAAAATGCAATGAGTGCTAGTAAAAATAGTAAAACGCCCATTCCCATGGTCTGAGCCATTTCGGCTTGTTGTCCTGTAATTGTTGGTTCCATTTTTTATTTGATTAAGTTGTAACAACATTGGTCATTAATTTTTACAAAAACAAGGTTATTAAATAAAATACGCCAATAATTGTTAAAATTAATTTATATAACTGATATTCAGGGTTTAACATATTGATAAATTTTATACACATGTAACTAAAAAACGTATTTTTTTAGCATATTTTTGCGATTAGTTGAAATTCTCAGACATATACGGGCACCAAGATGTGAAAACGAAGTTGATTAATTCAGCAACTTCAGGCAGGGTTGCTCATGCTCAGTTATTTACATCAAAAGAAGGGGCACTCAGTTTGCCTTTAGCAATTGCATACGCACAATTTCTTTCTTGTACCGATAAGCAAGCAGATGACAGCTGCGGTGTTTGTGGGAGTTGCAGAAAATATGCACTTTTGGCCCATCCAGATTTGCATTTTACCTTCCCATTTTTTGGCGATAGTAAAACCAGTTCAAGCGATTTTATTACCGAATTTAGAGCCGCCTTTATTCATAATCCAATGTTAAGTGTTGGCGATTGGGTTGAATCTATTAATGGTGAGGGCAAAAACTTAAATATTAACACTTTTGAAATAAGAAGCATTTTTAGAAGATTGGCCTTGAAGTCCTATGAAAGTGAATTTAAAATATTGATCATTTGGTTGCCCGAATTTTTAAAAAAGGAGGGTAATATATTGCTTAAATTGGTTGAGGAGCCGCCAGATAATACCGTGTTTATTTTTGTTACAGAAAATGAGCGTGAGATTTTGCCAACCATTATTTCGCGAACACAAATATTGAAAATCCCCAACTATTCACAATCAGAAATAGAAGACTTTTTAATTAAAAACGAATTGGTGAATAATGAAATCATTGCACGCAATGTCGCTTTAATGGCCGAGGGCAATTTAAACAAAGCGATTAAATTAACAGGTGGCGTTGAGAGCCCAATTTTCGAAGATTTTCATGCTTGGTTATTGAATTGCTATAACGGCAATATGGAAAACATTTTCGAATTCACAGAAAAACTAAGCGATGGTGGTAAAGATTATTTTAAAATATTTTTAAACTATGGGTTACATATTATTCGTGCCACAATGGTATCTGCTCACCAGGCAGATAAAGATTGGCTAACGCCCAACGAAATTGAATTTGTAAAGAAACTTTCAAGATTTATTCATATAGAGAATGTGCAACTGATTTATAATGCTTTTAATAACAGCATTTACGAAACTGAAAGATATGGGAATGTAAAATTAATTTATATTAACCTATCTTTGAAACTTAAAAATAACATGAAACCAATGTCAGAAACAAAGGTCATGCTAACAAATTAACGGTACTTAAAAAAATAATTATATAATGGGATGTGGAAGTTGTGGAACAACAACAGGTAAGCCGGGTGGTTGCAAGAGCAACGGAACTTGCGGCACGAGTGGTTGTAATAAATTAAATGTATACGATTGGTTAAGTGATGTGGCATTGCCAGATGATTACAAACCGTTCAACATAATTGAGATAAGATTTAAAGGAAGTAGAAAGGAGTTTTTTAGAAATACAGCTGATTTAGAACTTTATACAGGTGATCCTGTTATCCTCGATTCTGATAGTGGATATGATTTAGGCCATGTTTCGGTAAGCGGCGAATTGGTGCGTTTACAATTAAAGAAAAGAGGCATTACTGAAAATTCAGATCAAATAAAAAACATTCAAAGAAAAGCGTCTGAGAGAGACATAGAAAAATACTTAGAAGCAAAATTTAGAGAAGCAAAGGTTTTGGAAAGGGCTAGAACATTGGCTTTAGAATTACGCCTCGAAATGAAATTAAGTGATATTGAAATTCAAGGAGACAACCGAAAAGTAATTTTCTTTTACACTGCAGAGAACAGGGTAGATTTTAGAGAATTGATAAGAAAATATGCAGATGAATTTAAGTTGCGAATTGAAATGCGACAAATTGGCTACAGGCAAGAGGCTGCGCGTTTAGGAGGTATTGGTAGTTGTGGAAGAGAATTGTGCTGCAGTACTTGGCTCACTGATTTTAAAATGGTGAACACTTCGGCAGCGAGGTATCAAAACCTGTCCATTAACATGTTGAAACTTTCGGGTCAGTGCGGTAAATTGAAATGCTGCTTAAATTTTGAATTAGATACTTACATGGACGCCCTCGAAGAATTTCCAAAGGCTAAAACCGTTAGATTAGATACCACCTCTGGAACAGCTATTATGCTAAAGACCGATATCTTGAAGCGACTCGCATGGTTTGCTTATGACGATAGACCAAATTGGATTTGTTTACCGTTAGATACAGTAAATGCGTATTTAAAAATGAACGAAAGAGGCGAGAAGGCTCCGGAATTAATACCAATTGTTGTTGAAGAAAAGACCAATGCAATGGTTAATTCAAGCACCAGTGCAACGATTGATTTGGCGGGCGATGACATTACACGTATGGACCATAAACAACGTGGAAATAATAGCCGTTCAAACAATAATTTCAGAGCAAGGGGGAATAATAATCAGGACAATAGAAATAACAATAACCGTCAGCAAGGTAGACCCTCTGACAGACCTGCCAATACAAATGCGAAGCCTGTTAATTCTGCTGAACGACCACACCAAGGTGATCGTCCGAATAACAATCGGAATAACGGTGGACCATCGAACATTAAAAAAGGCCCCTCTGGGCCTCCTCCAAGTATTAAACCGAATTAGGGTTATTCAATAATTACACCAGTTGTAAGAAAGCTTATTTCGCCTTTTTCATCTTTTATAAAACGACCATTAGCGATAGCCTTGTGTCCTTTAGCATTCGATGGCATGACGAATTTTTCGTCATTATTGATATAAAATTCGCTGCCGTCTGCTGCTTTAAAGGTTAACCAACAGCCTTTGTGTTGGCAACTGTTTTCGATGGTGCCTGTAATGCTATAGCTTGTATCATTCCCGGCCTTAAAGCTGTCTAAAGCATCAGAGAATGCGATTGCATTGGTGTTTTCGAATTTAGTGCCAAAGCTGCCAGTTGCTGGCGTATTGTCTTTACAAGCATTAAAGACCAGTAGTAGGGCGATTGCCAAAAATGTAATTTTCATATTTTTATTATTGATAGACTACAAAAGTATTCAAATTATTTTTAAATAATCGTTGATGATTTACTATTTTTGAAGGACATTTATGGACAATAATAAAGAAGAATTAATAGAACAGCCGATCGACATTGAACTATCGGAAGAAATTGCAGAGGGCATTTATAGCAATTTGGCAATTATTACCCACAGTCAAGCAGAATTTATATTAGACTTTGTACGCATATTGCCCGGTGTCCCTAAAGGCAAGGTGAAAAGTAGAATCATCATGACCCCCCAGCATGTCAAGCGTTTGTTATTTGCATTGGGTGATAATATGCAAAAGTTCGAAGCCAATTTTGGAGAAGTTGACATCGAAAATGGTGGAGGCAACCAAGGTTTTCCAATTAATTTCGGAGGCATGACTGGTCAAGCCTAGTAAACTAGTTAAAATCAAATTAAGGGCTTTGATATGAATTATATCAAGGCTTTTTTTATTTTTTTTAGAAATTTATTTACAATATTAATACCGATATCCATCAGTTAAAGTTTGGAATTTCGGGAATAAATACTAAATTTGTAGAGTGATAAATAGACTTTATGATATAAAAATTGATAAATTGCTCAAGCAGTTTCCACTTGTCTGTTTGCTTGGTCCTAGGCAATCGGGCAAAACAACGGCTGCTAAATTGTATTCTAAAAGAAGTAAGCATAAGATTTTATATTTGGATATGGAAAGTCCTTCTGATGTTAGAAAAATGGGCGATGCTGAATTTTTTTTAGAACAACATTCGGACTACTTAGTGATTATAGATGAAATTCAATTTCAACCCGCCTTATTTTCCTTACTAAGACATTTGGTGGATGAAAAAAGAAAAGTAGGTCGCTTTTTAATCATAGGTTCTGCTAGTCCAAAACCCATGAAAAACGCTTCAGAGTCATTAGCTGGCAGAGTCTTTTATATTGATACCTCACCATTTAATTTAGTAGAGTTGCCAAAGAAAAGTACCACCCTAGCCAAACATTGGTTTCGCGGGGGCTTTCCCGATGCTTGGCTTGCAAAAAGCGATGCCCTTTGGGTGAATTGGATGGATGGTTTTTCAAGAACCTTTATTGAAAGAGATCTCAATCAAATGTTTGGGGTTAGTTTTTCTCCCCAACTCATGTATAAATTATGGCGAATGTTGGCACACCAACAAGGTGGAATATGGAATGCCCAGTCGTTCTCGAAAGGATTAGAGGTCAGTCCTACCACCATTAATCGATATATCGATTATTTAGTAGGTGCATTCATGATTCGAAAGCTACAACCATTCTATATCAATACACGCAAACGCTTACTAAAAACCCCGAAAATATATTTCAGAGACAGCGGCTTGCTGCATTATTTGTTAGATATCCATAACGCAAAAGCGTTACTCTACCATCCTGTTATTGGTTATTCATGGGAAGGGTATGTCATAGAGCAAATATGCCAGATGCTTAATCCTAGAATACAATCTTATTACTATAAAACCCACGATGGTAGCGAAATGGATTTGGTATTGGTAAAGGGTTTAAATCCGATTGCTTGTATTGAAATAAAATATGCCTTATCGCCCACCGTTAGTCGTGGTATGCGCGAAAGCATGAAGGACTTAAACTGCAAAAAAAATTACTTCATTGTGCCTTCAAATACCGATACCTATTTGCTAGAACCTGGTTTGAAAGTTTGTAATCTAAAAGATTTTATAGAAAAAGAACTTCCAAAACTCATTAAATAATTACCGATATCTATCAGTTTAACTGATGGATTTCGGTATTGTTATTTTTTATTTTTTAATTCTAATAGCCTTAATTCTATTTTTTCAGTTTCGATGCTATTGCCTGTCGTTTGATACAATAGCTTTAGGTTTTCGAGGGCCAACTCCAAGTCAGGGTTCAATTGTAGTGCCCTATTAAAACTAATTTGTGCCGCATTAAACTCGCTTTTCTTTAAATGAATGATACCCATATAAGCCCAACATTCCGCATTTTTTGTATACAATTGATTGAGCCGTTCAAAGTTTTCTTTGGCCTGTGCATCTTCCTTATTCTTCATTAATAAAATTCCATTTTGTAAAATGAAATCTAAATTATCAGGTTGTATCGCCAAACATTTGTCCATCCAATTCTTAGCCTCAGCATATCGCTGCATGTTTTCATAGGCTTTGGCAATCCTATAATTGCTCCAAGCATCATCCATTATAGGATGTTCTTGATCAACCAACTGAATAATTTCCGAATAATTTTTACTAATGTAATGGAAGTGAATGATGGTTTTTAATTCAGCGTTGTTTTGCGTATTTAATTTTGCTGTTTGCTCCTTCGCTTTCTTTAAATAAAGTGCATTGTTGTCGAATTTTTCGAAATATGAAATATAAGCCTCAGCCACCGTGTTATTGTCGGGATTGTCATTTGTTATACAGCGCAGTCCTTTTAATTTCAACGGCTTTGCAACACCTGCCTTTTCAGGCTTTCTGATATAATGATCGTGCACCGATACATGCGGTATATCTGCTGTTCCTGAACCTGGCATATGGCACTTTACACAATTGTTCAATGCCATATCAATGGCTTTTTGATTTTCTGTGCAATGCGTCTGTACTTCGGATGTGTGACAACCCTTACATGTTGAATTGAATTTTGCAACATTGGTTTTTCTGACCGAAATATGGGGATTATGGCAAGTAATACACGTAAAGCCAGCCTTGCCTGTTTCGTTATTTAAATTGCCCTTTACACTACTTAGAAAACACTTGCTTTTCTGAAACCTTTCAGCATGCGCAGCCATGATAAATTTATCGCCTTCTTCGTATTCTGGAGAGAATTGATCGAACGTCTCTGATAATTTCATGCCCGGACGAAAATCTGCAAATGTTTTTCCGGTCTTTAATACTGCATTGCCCTGCAAATGGCATCGTTGGCAAATGTCAATTTGTCTTTGCCACGATAATTTCCTTGGATTGACAATGGTATAATCGATATGTTTGGAGGTGTCTACCAAACGGCCTAATCCTTTTTCTCTTACATGTATTTCGCCAGGACCATGGCACCTTTCACAACTGATACCATGTGGTAAGTTGCGGTATTTATTTTCACTTTTAGTATCTGTTTCAGGCAAACTATTATGACAACTCATGCACTCCATGCCAATCTTACGACTGAATCGGGTGTTATGACCACCCTCAAAGCCAGGTGGCAAATCCCATTGACCATTTTGGGTATAAAAGGTAATGGGTGCTTGAAAAACATAGCCATTCTCCTCGGTAAAATGTGAGTTGGTGTGATGGCCCGAACCAATGATATAAGAAATTTTTTCGATGCGCTTATGCACGGTGTCCTTTCCAACCAGTCGATATTCTTTTAACATGAATTGATCGCCTTGCCAATAGGGTAGATAATATAAATTTAAAAAACTATCGTAAACGGGAGGTGTATTAATAAAACGACCAGCCGATTTTTGTTTTGAGCTATAATCAAAGCTTTTGCCCATACCCGTTTCCAAAAATGTTTGGGCCTTGTCTTGGTGGCATTGTGCACATTGTTCGGCGCCAACGTACTTTACAGAATCGTGGTGATTGAGGTATGGTGAATTTACGCCTAAGGCACCAGGTGCAGCATTGTTGCACAAACAAAGAAAAATCAATAATACAAAACCAATGAGGATGATGACTATTTTTTTCATCTTCATTCAAGTCTTATTTTATCCAAGGGCCTGGAAAGCCATTGCACCACCAATTAAATTTCTTACATTGGTGAAACCATTCTGAATCATAAAAGCTTGGGCTGCGGCACTTCTTTGACCCGACCTACAATGTAAAATAACTTCTTCATTTTTTAAATCATCTAAGTCGTCTATTTTTCCTTGTAAATCACCTAGTGGAATTAATTGTCCACCCATGTTAAACTCATCAAACTCCCATTGTTCACGAACATCTATGAGATTCAATTTTTCGCCATTGCCTAGGCGTTCTTTCAATTCTTCTACAGTTATATCTGCCATACTTATTTTGTAATGATGTATTTTTTAATACTTATTTGTTTGTTCACACCTGTTAAAATTACAGTGTAAAATCCACTGTTTAATCGCTCAGTTGGCACCGTTATTATATTGCTATCTAAAATAGATAATACACTTTTTCCCATGGCATCTAATATCTCCACTTTTTCAATTTTGACAAGCGATTCAATTGAAAATGATTGTGCACCACGACTAGGATTTGGATAAATGGCAAGGTTCAAACCATTCGATATAGATTTAACGGAACCCATGTTAGGGACATTCGATTTAATGGCAGCGCCTAAAATGGGACGCATCATTGGCGAACCAGTAATGCTCGAAGCGACATTTTCCCAATAAGAATTCAAACTAAAATACACATTCGGATTTCTGTAATTTAATTTTTTATCGTACTGGTAATTGTTGTCATAGCCAACATTTAAATTAAAGATGGCCGATTGTTTCCAACCAATATAGAATATGCCTTTTGGTAATGCTACTGCTGTATCAAAGACATAATTTACAAAGCCATTCATGGTATCTAAATAAGTAGGGAAAGCGATGGTATCCATTTTTAGGATAATATCATTATTCATACTAACTGCAGGTGGTAAACTAATCGATTTCCATGCCATCAGGATAAATGGTTTAGATGAAACATCGGCAACCGACCGGTTGAAGAAAACAGAAATGCCTCTTAAGGTATCAGCTTTAAAGGTTTCAAATTTCATTGCAACATAACCTGTGCCAGGGGGTAGGTTCGAATAATCTAAGCCAAATCCGCCCTCTGCACTGCCATCGTCGTAAGCCAAGACATTGCTAAACTGAAGTGACTTTATAAAAATGTTATTACTATTGCTACTACTGTTATAAATTTGAGGTAAACCATCGTTACTACCAGGTATGATGGTATATTTAAATTTAACCAATGGTTGTTTTGCACTAAAGGTATCTAATTTTACATTGCCGAATTTTTCGTTATTCTCGGCCAAAGGATTGATGTTTCTATTGTTATTAGTCGTAGAATACAATGTTGAATTTTTAGCACTTAATACATCAATTGCATAGCTATAATTGATACCAACGATTGCATTATTGTTTTTCATACGAAAGGCAACAGAATCCAATCTGTTACTTGTGTACCCTGCTTTAAAATGATCATAAGGCATGGTCTCATACCAGCGCAAAGGACCAACA
>CANMBF010000057.1 GCA_947496065.1 Bacteroidota bacterium | reverse complement strand
TCATTGTCTTCGCGTTATACCTCCTCATATTTTCTAAACGATTCTATGATTTGTGGATGTTGAAACACCTCTTGTTCGAATTCTTCTTTTTCGAAATTATCATGGTTTTTAAAATACTCCATCGAGCGATTTAGAATTTCAATTTGATCGGTTTTATTGGTTTCGAAATCTTCGCTAAATTGATTGGTGACATAGGTTTTGGCGATGTTCAAAAAATCTTTGGTTTGATGAAAATCATCGTTGCGGGTTTTGAGCATCAAGAAACTGTCTTTCCAAAATTGTGCTTCGGTTGATTTGTTGGCCTTATCGACGATGCAAACTTTATAACCCGCCTCTTTTTCGACATTTAAAATCAAACAACCTTTGTCGAGTTTATCGATGTTGATACCATCTTCGTACTCCAATAAAAACTGTGATTTTTTCTGATCGATTTTCAAAAATGGTTGGCGGTTCTCCGATTTAAAAATACCGATGGCATCTGCTGTTTCGCCACCAATAAACAAGTTACTAAAATGCGCAACGAACAAGTCGCCCGACTTGATAGAAGGATGGTTCGACATTTCATACAAATGCTTGGCGATATTGATGGTATTCAAATGAAAATCACTGATACCTTCGAAGATGGAGGTGGCGTAGATGTACAATGGATTGAGTTTAAAATCCATGTTAGTAAACGTAAAATGGTAAAACTCTTGAGAGGTAAAAGGACTCAAAAAATATTTTAATAGGAGTTCTTGCAAACGCTCATCGCTGATATCGATGGTAGCGCGCGAAGCGAAGATATCTTCTCCATTGTTTTTATTCCCCACTTGATGGGCCGACAGGTGATTAATGGTTTCGGTGGTTTCTGATAAAATGGTTCCCATGCTAATAAATAGAAGGCGAAGGTATTGAATATTTCGAGTAAAAAAAGGAACCCAAGCCCTAAGTAAACCACATCAAGTAAACACTTATGCTGGGGCATAGTCGCCACAGATCCCGATAGCGATCGGGAGATTAAATCCTAAATTTTTGTCACAGATTTACTAGTATAATTTAAAAGCAAAACAAAGTTTCATTGATGCCATAAAAAATTAATATTAAAAATCACACTTCGACTCCCGATAACTATCGGGACAGTGAGACATAATCATTATCAAATTATCAAATTGACTAATTATCAAATTGGCTATCGTTCTTCATAATACCCACCCTCATCCACATCACCATCGCGCATTACATTGAACATACCACTTAAAGTATCTTTCAATTGCAAACCGTTATCGGTATTGTGTTTCGAGATTTGAGAGAACTCAACTAAACCAAATAATACAAATTCCATGAGCAACAATAATTCTTTGGCATCTGCAGTTTTAACAATGCCTTTTACTAGGTCTTTTAAACCTGTTATAGCATTCAAAGCGTCTTGGTATTGTTTGTTGCTGTAATCGGCTTTTAGGTCGAGCATATTGCCTTCGGCAAACCAATCTAAAATGGCTTGATAAGGATTGCCCTTCTTAGATTTTTTTGCTTTTACAGGATCGGGGAATGTTTTGGTAAACAAATTGCGAATGGCCTTGCCAATTAAAGTATTGGCCACATTGGCCACACCTTCGAGTTCGCCTTCGTAGACCAACTCTACTTTACCCGTAATGGATTGTATGATATTGTACAAATCATTGATTCTTGCTACAGTGGTATCATCACCATTTACCAAGGCTCTGCGCTCGGCTGTACTGTATAAATTTTCTAAAGCCGATATGGTTAAACGGGCTGATACACCACTCTTTTTATCAATCAATTCACTCTCGCGTGCTTCGAATGCGATTTGTTCTATAAGGGTTAATAACAAATCGGAGATGGCTACCATTTCGCGTTGCTCCAAAGAAATTTTAGCTTCTTGTGCTGTAATGGCTTTACCCAATTCTATGGTTTTAGGGTAGTGGGTTAAAATCTGACTGCCGATACGGTCTTTCAAAGGTGTTACAATGCTACCGCGGTTGGTATAATCTTCGGGATTAGCTGTAAAAATAAATTGCACATCTACTGGCAAACGCAATTTGAAGCCTCTGATTTGAATATCGCCTTCTTGCAAAATATTGAACAAAGCCACTTGAATGCGGGGTTGCAAATCGGGCAATTCATTGATCACAAATAAACAACGGTTACTGCGAGGTACCAATCCAAAGTGGATCACACGTTCGTCGGCATAGGTTAATTTCTGAGTCGCTGCTTTAATAGGATCCACATCGCCAATTAAATCGGCAACTGACACATCTGGTGTAGCCAATTTTTCTGTAAATCGCTCGTTGCGGTGTATCCATTCGATGGGCGTTTTATCGCCATGTTCTGCAACTAAATCATTCGCAAATTTCGACAAAGGCTTATAAGGATCATCCATTATTTCGCTACCTTTTACAATGGGCATCCACTCGTCTAACAGGTTAACACAAAGGCGGGCAATTCTGGTTTTCGCCTGACCTCTTAAACCCAATAATATAAAATGGTGTTTCGATAAAATGGCGGTTTGCAATTGGGGCAATACCGTTTGATCGTAACCTTTAATTTCATTAAATATGCCACTACCGGTTTGCAAACCGTTCACTAAATTTTCGCGCATTTCCTGTTTCACAGTTCTGCTTTTCCAACCGCTTTTCTTTAATTCACCAAGGGTTGAAATGGAAGGGACTTTCGTAATCATTAGTATTTAAACAATCGAAAGTTCAAATTGTTGAGAGAAAATTTTTTAGCTAGTCATTACGTCTTAATCACTTTCAAAAATTGGTGTTGGTCCTCACCTATTAATTCAAGCATAAAAATACCTTTTGAATAAGTGCTGATATCAAGTGTATTCGAATAGTCGCCATTGTATATCAAACGCCCTTCGCTGCTCCATACTTTCATTTGATTGATGCCATGGTTAGGAGGCAAATCGATGGTTATACTTTGGTTAGCAGGGTTAGGATAAATGTGAGTATTTAGAACATTTAACGAATGCACAGCCATTGTGATGGAGCCATCCATGTGCACGGTATCATAATAAGTCGTCGGGCAATTGATTGGCAAATTGTTGGCTATAATTTTGATGATATAAGTGCCAGTATCTTTAAAACTAAAAGAATCTTTTTGATTAAAGGTTTTATATAAAGTATCGGCAATGGTCCATTCATAATTGTTTGGGAAACTTGAAGTGTTAACGCCTTCGAATACCAAAGTATTGCCTGCTTTTTTGGTATATTGCGTATATAGCTTAGCCCTTGGTTTTACTGTTATAGAGAATCCTTTGTAAATCTTCGCTGGATTAGGACAGAAATCATCCATTGCGGTTACAGTAAATGAATAAGGATTATCGCGCGCATCGCCCAATTGGGTTTGCCAACAAAACTGCGCTTCTTTTTCTCTGGCGCTTGGATCCACAATGGTAAAGGTGGCATTTGGTATACCATTGTTCCATGTGAGTTGCGTGGTATCATCTGTCGTTTGCTTAAGCGATCTTGCATCTTTCGATGAAATGGTAAAACACAATTTATTGCCCTCGCAAACAGTTTGCCTATTACTGGTTGGTATGGTCGGGATATTATTATCGCTGCACATGACAACGTCTACATTTATTTCGGTAGTGGCATAACCCACCAATTCCATTTTGTTATTTATTTTTCTAAAGTCTCTGGCTTTAATATTGATGATCGCATGCTCATTGCAATAGGAGGGCGTTAAAACCATGTCCCCTGTGGCTGCATCGAACCAAATACCCCTTGGTGGTTTTGCATTGGGCAATGGCGCACAACTATAACCTAAAGGGATACAAAAAGGCGACATGGGAACCGTTGCGCTGAAGGGACTGATGAATCGCTCGAAACTATCCTTGCTTTTCTTAGGTGTTTCTAAAGAATAAATCACTGAGTCGATGTCAGGGTCGCTATAGCCCAAATTGTAAGCGTAAGGCATATTGCAGCACATTTTGATTGCTGTTTCTGTTTTACTTTTCGAAGTTGAATTACTTAAACTAGTACCCAAAACGCAGAGGTTTAACATGGCCTCTATGTAAAATTGATTGGCCGTTACCGTCGTTAAATTATAGCTGCGGTGAAAGGCCGCCATGCTGAATACCACCTCACACTGACCTTGTGTATAAAACTGATTGTAGGGCGCTTTACTGAAATCGACTGTAGTCTCGAAGGTGTGTTGTTCAACCCCATCATTGGTAGTGGTATTTGAGGGCACGCAAGGGCTTGAAGTTTTTGAACAACGCGGTGTTACATCCTCTATACTTGTTCTACTGGCTGCTAAGGTATAAGACAAACTGCCCGCCTCTATTTTAAAAACAGGAATGGACAATGGTGTGCCACTGCAATTGCGATTTAAAACGCTAATGACTTTGTACTTCTTATTTCCTAAGGATTCATAGCGAATAGTGCCGCCGAGTATTTCCGTAGCTCTTAATTCCATTTGCAAAAAGGCCAATAGAAAAAATAAAAAAATAAGTTTATGGTCTTTCATCTTATTAATGCGGATTTCGATTAAGATGTAAATTTAAGTAAAAAAGTGGTATGAGGGAATTTAATTCTTTCCTCTGCGGGTTAATTCTTCTGTTATTAAACGCAATTCGCGACCAACCTGCCCTTTTACCGAGCTGTTCTCTTGCGCTCTTCTGCTTAAGTATGGCAATACCGCTCTAACTGGACCATAAGGCACATATTTAGCCACATTATAACCAGCATTGGCCAAATTGTAACTGATATGATCGCTCATACCCAACAATTGCGCAAAGTAAATGCGTTGATCATTCGGTTGTAAATTGTATTGTTCAATCAAATCAACCAATAATTGCGAACTCTCTTCGTTATGCGTACCAGCACAAAAATAAACCTTGTCGATGTGCTGCATGCAGATGGTCATTACGGCGTTGAATTCTTTATCGGTTAATTCTTTTGTATTTTGAATAGGACTCGGCATGCCTTTGGCCTGGGCTCTTTCGCGTTCCTTTTCCATATAGGCACCGCGCACCAATTTAAAGCCTAACTTACAATCTAAAGTCGCTACCACATTTTGCAAATGGGCCACGCGGTCTTTTCTATAACATTGAATGGTGCTATAAACAATGGCAGTTTCCTGATTGAATTTCATCATCATGCTATAGGTTAATTTATCGATGGTATCTTGGATCCAAGTTTCTTCTGCATCTACAAACACCCTTACTTTTTTATCGTAAGCTGTTTGACATATTTTTTCGAAACGCCCTTTTAATCTAATAAATTCTGCTTCTTCTAAATTGTTCAATTCCAATTTCGAATTCATTTTAGCCATTAGGGCGAAGCGCCCGATACCAGTGGTTTTGAAAACAGAAAAAGGAATAAAAGGATTACCTGCTGCCTTGTGAATGGTAGCAATAATCTCGTTACAAGTAGCATCAAAAACTTTTTCACTCTCTTCACCTTCTACCGAATAATCGAGTATGGTACCAATGTTCGATTGGGTTAAATTGCGAATCGCAACGGAACATTCTTCAATGTTTTCGCCACCGCAAAATTGTGCGAAGATGGTGCTCTTAACCATGCCTTTAATGGGCAAGCGAAGCAAGAAAGCGAAGTCGGCCATCTTAGGTCCAACATTCACTATAAAAGGATATTTGAAACTATTAAATAACCACCAGGCTTTCTTCAAATCACTATTGGTTTTATGGTGAAAAGCTATGATAGTATTATTGAAATCTATTTTGGGCATACTCAATTTTAATGGGGCAAAAATATGGCTTAATTTTGTAATTAATACCTATGTTAAAAGGAATTTATGCTAGACTGATAACATTCAGTTTGAATTAAAAATCGCGCTCTCTTGAATTAATGGTTTTAATCACGCCATCTATGAAATTAAGAATCTCATCTCTACCCAATTTATCATTGGCAGATGTAATAAATATTTCCGGCAATTCCTCCCATGTTTCGAGCAATTTAGCTTTATAATTCGCAATATTATCTACCAATTCCTTGGGTTTCAATTTATCTGTTTTGGTAAAAGCCAAAGAAAAAGGAATGGCCGATACGCCTAACCATTCTATAAATTCTAGATCGATTTTCTGAGGGGGCAAACGACTATCCAACAACACAAACACGCAGTTCATCACTTCGCGTTCCATCAAATACGTTTGTATCATGTCGCCAAATTGATGTCTTAAATCTTTTGATATTTTTGCATAACCATAGCCGGGCAAATCCACTAGATACCATTTATCATCTACCAAAAACTGAACAATGTGCTGCGTCTTGCCTGGCTTAGAAGATGTTTTTGCCAAATCTTTTTTATTGCACAACATATTGATGAGGGAACTCTTTCCAACATTACTTCTTCCGATGAAGGCAAACTCTGGCAAATCCGACTTAGGTAATACTTTATAGTCTGGATATGAGCCTTTAAATTCCGCTTTTTTCATTTTATTTTTATTCTATGCGAAGTGCTTATCTTTGCACCCGTATTTTTAGGCAAAAGTAATTTAAATAATCCATTGAGTACCGTTAAACCCATACAATCTTCAGACATTGGCAAAAAACAACAAGTCGAAGAGATGTTCGACAGCATATCGAAGCGCTATGATTTCCTCAATCATTTTCTTTCATTAGGCATCGATAAAAATTGGAGAAAAAAAGCCATCAATGAATTAAAAGCTTCGCAACCCAAGCAAATGTTAGACATGGCCACTGGCACTGCCGACCTAGCAATAGCTGCACTCGAATTGAATCCAGATAAAGTTACCGGGATTGATTTAAGCGAAGGCATGTTAAGTGTTGGTCGAACCAAAATTACCAAGAACCAACAAAACAATAAAATAGAATTGTTAAAGGGCGATAGTGAGAAAATATTGTTTTCCGACAATACTTTCGACGCCTGCACTGTAGGTTTTGGCGTGCGCAATTTCGAAAATTTGGAAAAAGGATTGGAAGAAATATACAGGGTTCTTAAACCGGGTGCCAAATTAGTGGTGCTTGAATTCAGTAAACCTAAAAAATTTCCTGTCAAAAATTTGTATAATTTTTACTTCAACACAATATTACCATTTTGGGGCCGTTATATCTCCAAAAGCAATAGTGCCTACACTTATCTCCCTGAATCTGTTAAACATTTTCCAGATGGTGAGGCTTTCACCAATGTACTCCTTAAAACTGGCTTCAAAACACCCACCGCTAAACCCTTAACCTTCGGAATTTGCAGTATCTACACCGGTATAAAATAATTGTATGCTTTGCATTGCTTTTTGCAACTGGTTCTGTTGTGGGGCAAGGTCGCGAGCACAATGCGCTTTATGATTTGCAAAAAGTGCATTTTGGTTTTTCTATTGTGCCTAATTTTGGCAAGGCAAAAGTTGTAACTGCTGCCGATTTTTACCAACGCGATTCTGTTCGCAGCATTCGTCCACAAGGTTTTTCAGGTTTTGGTTTTGGAGGCCTCATGGAAGTGCGACTCAGCAAATACGGCACCTTTCGTTACCTTCCCCAAATTCAATTCAGTCAACGCAATTTTGTTTATACCTTTAGCGATAGAGTTGAAACAGCCAAAACAGAAACCGTTGCACTCGATCAATGTTTATT
This sequence comes from Bacteroidota bacterium, assembly GCA_947496065.1. Lineage (GTDB taxonomy): Bacteria > Bacteroidota > Bacteroidia > NS11-12g > UBA955 > JABMMZ01. Next base: position 6,789 of record CANMBF010000057.1, on the reverse strand, counting down.
GTTTAAATACCATACCCAACGCCATCAAAACAGTCGCTTTTACTTAATTGGAGGCGTCAAATTTTCGTACGACTTTTCGAGTAATGAAGATGCTGTTCGCAGTCCTAATAGAGCACTGGTACCATTTAAACAAACTGCACTTTATTATGACTTTGGCTTTGGTCTTGAGCATTTCGGTTTATTTGCTGTTTTTGCTGCAGAGTTTAAAATGAGCAATAGCATTACCAATATGAACTGTCCTGATCCATACATCTACACATCATCTATCGATAGAATTCAATCACGATTATTTCAAGTTTCCTTCCATTTTCAATAAATGCATTTCGACCTTAAGCATAACGAGCAGCATAGCAAGGCCAGAGCTGCCGAATTGCATACCGACCATGGTGTAATCGAAACCCCTATCTTCATGCCGGTGGGAACCGTAGGAACTGTTAAGGCCATCAACCAAAAACAGTTAAAAGATGAGATAAAAGCCCAAATTATATTAGGGAACACCTATCATTTATACATGCGTCCAGGCATGCAAATTATTAACGAGGCAGGTGGTTTGCATCAGTTTATGAATTGGCATAAACCCATCTTAACAGATAGTGGCGGATACCAAGTATACAGCTTAGCGGCCAAAAGAAAATTAACCGAAGAAGGCGCAAAATTTCAATCACATATCGATGGCAGCAGACATTTGTTTACGCCTGAAAATGTAGTCGATATACAAAGAACTATAGGGGCTGATATTATCATGGCTTTCGATGAATGTCCGCCATATCCTAGCACTTATCAATATGCTGAAAAGAGCATGCATCTTACGCACCGCTGGCTTGACAGGTGCATACAACGCATGAATGAGACCACTGGATTGTATGGCTATGAACAAGCGCTATTCCCAATTTTACAGGGTAGTACTTATAAAGATTTAAGACAACAAAGTGCAGAATTTATTGCACAAAAAGATTGCCTCGGCAATGCGATTGGTGGTTTAAGCGTGGGCGAACCGCACGAAATGATGTACGAAACAACCGATTTGGTTTGCAATATTTTACCTAAAGACAAGCCGCGATACCTAATGGGTGTAGGCACTCCAGAGAATATTTTAGAATGCATTGCCTTGGGTGTCGATATGTTCGATTGCGTAATGCCAACAAGAAATGGTCGCAATGGCACCATCTTTACCAAGGATGGCATCATCAATATTAAAAATAAAAAATGGGAGAATGATTTTTCGCCATTTGATGACTTGCATTTACCTGATTATAGCAAAGCCTATATGCGCCACCTATTTATGGCTGGCGAAATGTTGGGTCCCCAATTGGGCAGTTTGCACAACTTATCATTTTATTTATGGCTAGTTAAAGAAGCCCGTCAGCACATACTAAACGACACTTTTACCACTTGGAAAAATAGTATGGTACAAAAATTGAAACAGAAGCTTTAACCCCAAGTGAATGTTAAAAAAACTGGACTGGTATATCATTAAAAAATTTCTGACCACGTTTGTGGTAACACTTTCGTTATTTATTGTCATCATAATAGTGTTCGACATATCAGAAAAGCTCGATGATTTTCTGAGTAAAGAAGCTCCTATCAGAGATATTTTCATGAAATATTATATCAACTATGTGCCTTTCTTTTTAAATCTTTTCAGTCCTGTTTTTATTTTTATTTCTGTTATCTTTTTTACTTCAAAGTTAGCTTCAAGAAGCGAGATAGTGGCCACCCTAGCCTCTGGCATTAGCTACAATAGATTCCTTCGTCCCTATCTAATTACAGCAGGTCTGCTAGCTATATTATCATTTATTTTAAACGCTTATGTCATTCCACATTCTGACAAAATAAGAATCAATTTCGAGAACAAATATGTACGCGATGTTAAAGATGATTATACCAACCATGTGCACCGTCAAATAAGACCCAATACTTATTTCTTTTTAGAATATTTTGGTTATGCCGATAGTTCGGGTGGCGGTGTAGCCTTAGAGTTCTATGAAAATAATTTATTGAAAAGCAAACTCTATGGTCGTAAAATTAATTGGAACCGCAGATTACAGAAATGGCGTTTGGAGGATTACATGATCCGCGATTACCTACCTAACAACCAAGAGAAAATTACGACTGGTAAATTTTTAGATACTACCATAGAATTTAACCCTGCTGATTTTTTTAGGCATAGCGACGATGTACAGGCCTTTGATTTAAATGAATTAGACGACTACATTGCATCGGAAAAGGCCCGTGGTGCAGATAACGTTGAATTCTACATCACAGATAAATACCGACGGTATGCATCGCCTTTTTCGACCTTTATTTTAACTGTCATTGGCGTGTGTGTATCGAGTAAAAAATCGCGTGGCGGTGTTGGTTTAAACTTAGGCGTAGGCATCATGCTAAGCTTTATCTATTTATTTGTTATTCAATATTTCAATACCTACGGGCAAACAGGCATCATCCCTCCTATCATTGCCGTTTGGATTCCCAACTTTATCTTTATGGGTGTGGCTTACTATCTGTATCGCACCGTTCAGAAATAATTTATTTGATACCGTTTTGGTCAAGCGCCTTTTGATACAAATGGGCGTTTTTCAAATGCGCTGCATAAGTCGCAGCAAAATTGTGATAGCCACTAAAATCTTCTTTCGCACACATGAAAATATAATTGTGTTGCGCATAATTTAAAACCGCTTCGGTGGCTTGTTTGCTAGGTACACAAATGGGGCCAGGCGGCAATCCTTTATTGGAATATGTATTATAGAGCGACACCACATTTAAATGAATGTTTAAAATTCTTTTCAGTCCTGGTTCGCGTAAGGCGAACTTAATAGTTGGATCGGCTTGTAAAGGCATGCCAATTTTCAAACGATTTAAATACATGCCTGCCACCATTGGCATTTCATCTGTCTTATTGGTTTCTTTGCATACAATGCTGGCAAGCGTTGCCACTTCAACGGGCGTCAAGCCACATTGTTTTGCTTTTTCTAAACGCGTGTTGTTCCAATATTTATCGTATTCTTTTTTTAATCTTAAGAAAAACTCTTGGGACGATGTATGCCAATAAAAATTATAGGTATCGGGTATCGGCAATGCTGGCACAGTTGCATGGTTAAAGCCCAATGAAGCGATGAAAGAAGAGTCGTAATACAAAGCAGTAAATGCCTCTATATCTGGTTCTAATTTTTCACCTACATATTTCATGCTCAATCCAAAATTATCATTGTTGCCATTAATGGTAATATTAACTGTTCTATTTTTACCTTCTCTGAACACACGCACCACATCTATAATGGTCATGTTGGGTTTTAAATGGTAACGCCCATTTTTCATAGATGGTTCTAGATTCATGCGTTTGGCTACTAATTTGAAAACACCAGGGTATTTAAGTCCGCATGTTTCGCCCAATTTTGTACTTAAACTTTCTACATTATCGCTATCAGTAATTTGCAAGGTGGTTTCTTCGGCAATTTCTAGGGCATTTGATTTATACAAATAAAGCACAACCCCACTCGAAAGAATAAGCAGGATAAAAAGCCCTAATAAAAATTTAACAAATAAACTTCTTTTTGTTTTCATGAATACTTCACAAAATAACCCAAAACGAATGAATATATTGTTATGATCCCTTGCAATTCTTTGAAACGGTTTTTTAATCCGCTCAAGGCCACTTATTTTTGCAGCTTATATGGAAATCATAGAAACAGGATTTAAAGATCTATTGTTATTAAAACCAAAGGTATTTAGTGACCCACGCGGTTACTTTTACGAAAGTTATAACAAAGCTATTTTTAACAATGCGGGCATTGCTACTGAATTTACACAAGACAATCAATCGCTTTCGAATAAAAACATAGTAAGAGGCATGCATTTCCAAGCACCGCCACATGCACAAGGCAAATTGGTACGTGTTATTAAGGGCGCTGTGCAAGATGTAGTGGTAGATATTAGAAAAAACTCACCAACCTACGGTCAAAATTATTCTATCGATTTAACCGAAGAGAATTTCTTAATGTTATGGATCCCCATTGGCTTTGCGCATGGTTTTGCAACCCTCGAAGACCATACCATTTTCGCTTATAAATGCACTGACACCTACCATCCTGAAACTGAAGGTGGCATCGCTTGGGATGATAGAGAATTGGACATCAAATGGCAAGTTAGTAACCCTATTCTTTCTGAAAAGGACACTAAATATAAACCTTTTAGTTTATTCATATCACCATTTTAAATTAATTTATGGAGCCACACATTGAAAAACTAGTAGAACAATTAACAGATAAATACCAAAGAACTGGTCAGGATGTGACCTCGTATTTAGAAGGTTTATTGGTGAGCGATTATGTGCCTTATTGGGATTATATTCACTTAGATACTTTATTGACTTTACAAAAGCCAAAAACAAAATACAAAGATGAGCGCATCTTTATCATGTACCATCAAATTACAGAATTGTATTTTAGATTGATATTGGATGAATGCGAGCAAATCGTTGAGAACATCCAAACGTTAGAACATAAGGCTGAATTTGAAATGCGTATAAAACGCATCAACCGTTATTTTAAAAATCTTACCGATTCATTCGATGTAATGGGACAAGGTATGGAGCAAGCACAGTTTCTTAAATTCAGAATGGCTTTGTTACCTGCCAGTGGTTTTCAAAGCGCCCAATACCGCACCATCGAATTATACGCGACTGAATTCAACCAATTGGTTCACCCCGATTTCAGAAATAACTACAACGCTGAAAGTGATTTGGATGAAATGTACCAAAAAATTTATTGGAAAACAGGCGCTACTGAATTAGGTTCGGGCAAAAAAACTTATACACTCCAGCAATTCGAAGAACAATACGATAGCACTTTATTAGCAACAGCCAAAACATTGAAAGGCAAAACCATTGGTAGTATTGCCATTCAACTATTCGAAGGCGATGCCGACATCAAAAAACAGTTGCGTTTTTTCGACACCAATGTGAATGTGAATTGGCCATTGGCCCATTATAAAACAGCTGTTAAATATTTGCAGCGCGACCCCGAAACCATTGCTGCTACAGGTGGTACCAATTGGCAAAAATACTTACCTCCGCGTTTTCAAAAACGTGTTTTTTATCCAAGTCTTTGGTCGGCCGAAGAACTCGAAGAATGGGGCAAAGCTTGGGTCGAAGAGGCCCGTGCCTAATCTAGTAACCGTATTTTTCTTTCCAGCGCTTCTTTAAAAATTCGCGCATTTCATTTTCTCTAGGATTATTCCCTGGCACAAAAAAAGCAGTGCCTTTTAATTGATCGGGCAAAAATTCTTGTTCTACAAAACTACCGGGATGCGAATGCGCATAGGCATAATCTTTTCCATAGTTAATCTCTTTCATCAATTGGGTTGGGGCATTTCTTAAATGCAGAGGCACCGCTTGTGCACCTGTTTTGGCAACCACTTCTAAAGCCTGGTTAATCGCCATATAAGATGCATTGCTTTTGGGCGAACAAGCCAAATAAGTAGCACATTGCGATAAGATAATCCGACCTTCGGGCATCCCTATCGACTGAATGGCAGTTAATGTATTGGTTGCTAATACAAGTGCTGTTGGATTGGCATTGCCAATGTCTTCCGATGCTAATATCAACATCCTTCGGGCTATAAATTCAGGATTCTCGCCACCAGCTATCATGCGCGCTAAATAATAAACCGCTGCATTTGGGTCGCTGCCACGCATGCTTTTAATAAACGCTGAAATGACATTGTAATGCTCCTCTCCTGCCTTGTCGTATACAATGGTATGGTTCTGTAAAGCGTGTTTAACATTATCATCCGTTATAACCACTGGCGAAGCACCTTGCGATGCCACCATCTCTATAATATTTAAAAGTTTGCGACCATCGCCTCCACTGTATTGTAAAAGTGCATCACTCTCTCCGATGCTGACTTGTTTTTCTTTCAAGAAATCATCATTCGCGATGGCATGCTCGGCCATCTGCAACAAATGTTGTTTGGTTAATTCTTTTAAAATATAGACTTGCGAACGCGATAACAAAGCATTATTGACTTCGAATGAAGGATTCTCTGTAGTAGCGCCAATTAACAAAATAAATCCTGCTTCTACAGCACCTAACAATGCATCTTGTTGACTTTTATTAAAGCGATGGATCTCATCTAAAAACAACAATATTTTACCTTGTTCTTTCGCATCCGCTATGATTTTTCTTACATCGCCCACTCCAGCACTAATGGCACTTAATTGCACATAAGGCAATTTTAAAGTTTCACCAATAATATGCGCTAAAGTGGTTTTACCAACACCTGGAGGTCCCCATAAAAGGATACTCGGCATGTTCCTGTTTTCTAACAATCTGCGCAAGGGCGCACCCGGTCCTACAAGGTGCTCCTGTCCAATATATTCATCTAATGTTTTGGGCCTTACCCGCTCTGCTAAGGGAATGTTTTGCATAGACTATCCAACGACAAAGATAGGTTTGAAATTGAATTTATTATTTCAATTCATTGCAAATAAAATTAGAAGAAAAGGTTAACGCAACAAACTTACGGTGCCTTCATAATTGTAGACCTGACCATCGTAAGCCGTTACCTTTACCACCCAAGCATAGACATCTTGTTGGCAATCGCCATCGCGGTATCTACCATTCCATGTTTCGTATTTATTATCGGTCTCCCATAACAATTCGCCCCAACGGTTGAACACTTCAATATGGAAAGTCTTCTCGCCATTTACCACCGCATAGAACGTGTTGTTCAATTTCGGACCAGTACCCTCAGGACTGAAGGCTGTTGGTACAAATACTGTTACATCAG
>CANMBF010000056.1 GCA_947496065.1 Bacteroidota bacterium | reverse complement strand
GTTGGTACTGCTATCAAACGTGCGCGTTTCATGGCGATACTTCCCTATGTTGCCGATGGTTTAAAATAAAATAAAGGAGGAAAAGAAGTATGTCAAACATGAAATTAATTTTAACCCAAGATGTTCGTAACCTCGGACATAAGGATGATGTGGTAGCAGTAAAAGCTGGATATGGTCGCAATTTCTTAATTCCAAAAGGAATGGGTAAATTAGCCACTGAATCTGCCTTGAAAATGTTAGCAGAAGATATTAAGCAACGCGCTTTCAAACAAGATAAAGTGAAGAAAGACGCTGAAGCTTTATCTACCAAGTTAGAAGGTGTAAAAGTAACAATCAAAGCAAAAACTGGTACAAGCGGAAAAATTTTCGGTGCAGTTACAGTATTGCAAGTTGCTAATACATTGAAAGAATTGGGCTATGAAGTAGACCGTAGAAAAATTGTATTCAATGAAGAGCCTAAAATGTTAGGCAATTACACTGCGACAGTTACCTTACACAAAGAAATATCAAAAACAATTGATATTGAAGTTGTAAGCGAATAATCTAGTCTTTTATTTATATTATTTTGAAGAAGGGATGAATTAAATCATCCCTTTTTTCGTTTTATTTGCATGAAGTATTTTATTCTTAATCATTTCACAATGAATTTTTCAATTAACAAAACCTTTCTGGCAATTGTACTTGCCTTATTTTTCATTATTAATAGCCAGGCGCAAGTAAATACCAAACAAAAAGGATTACTATGGGAAATTACAGGCAATGGACTGAAAAAGCCTAGTTATATCTATGGCACCATGCACATCAGTAATAAATTGGCCTTTCACTTAGGGGATTCATTTTACTTATCGCTTTTAAAATGCGACATGGTGGCCCTTGAGCAAAATCTTGACAGTGTGATTCACCGTTGGATTTCTGAAGATGAAGATCAAAAACCAGAAGATGCTGATAAAGTAAATAAACGCAATGTGAATGAATATCTCAATTTAAATAACTTTAAATTGAATAATTACGACAAGGAACTTATAAAACGCAAGTTGAGTGCCGAAGTACGCGAGGTAAATTATTTATTAAAACGAGGTAACGAAGATGATTTTGAAGAAGATGCTTGGTTAGATTTATACATCTACCAATTGGGCAAGCGCTTAGGTAAAGAAGTGACAGGCGTTGAAGGTTATGAAGAAAGTCGCGACCTGGTAGAAAAATCTAAAAAAGAACCAGAGAGTTCTAAAAAAGACACCAAGAAAAAGTTGAAGACTTACAGTTATAAAATGCGCGATCAGGTTTCAGAGGCTTACCGCAAGGGGAATATTTTTATGATTGATTCGATTGATCGCATGACTGAAAGCGATCATTACAGAGAATATATGCTTTATAAACGCAATGAAAACATGGTGCGCAGAATGGATTCGATTGTGAAGTTAGGTAAAACATTGTTCACGGGCGTTGGTTGCGCGCATTTACCTGGCAAACGGGGTGTTCTTCAAATGTTGGTTGACATGGGTTACAAAGTGCGCACAATGCAAAGTTTGGCCAATGAGAAAAGTAAATTGGCCGATAAGTATGAAAACATGACTTATGCGCACAAATATAAACTCGTAAAATCCGATGATGAATTATTAGCGGCCAATTTACCCACTAAACTTACCAAGGTAAGAGATAATAATTCGTATGCTTCTTACCTCAGTCCTGATTTGGCCAATGGATACTACTATCAAATAGAAAAAATAACTTGTAATACTGCATTTTCTGGCAAAAGTCAGGAAGATATTTTGTTAGAAATTGATACTATGATTTTTGAAAACATACCAGGCGATGTAAAGGATAAAAAGTTAATTACCTCTAATGGTTTTCCTGGAATCGAAATTCTTACAGAGCTAAAGACAGGTGATTTAAATAGATTTCAAATACTAGCCTCGCCATTCAATGTCTATATTGTAAGAATGTCTGGCAAGAAAAAATTTGCAACCTCTTCTGAAGCTGATGCTTTCTTTAAATCTTTGAAAATTAATGAAGGCAATGCGACCCAATGGCGCACCATTTCATCGGGCGATAGTGTTTTTAATATGCAATTGCCAAGCAGCGATAAGTCTACTAAACTACCTCTAAATGATAAAGTAGATCCAACATTCGAACACTTGGTTTTTGAAAAATCTTCGGGTAATACCTACCTCATTAAACAGATCGATTTTTTAAATGAAACCTATATGGAAGAAGATACTTTTGAATTAAGTATAATGGCCAAGAGTTTTTCATTAACCGATGACTACACCATTAAATCGCGCAAACCATTCAATTGGCAGGGCTACCGTGCTTTAGATGCAACATATGAAGGCAAGAAAAAAGAAAAATTATTGGCCCGTTTTGTAATTGCCGGCACGCGTTACATCATGTTCTTATTAAAACCAGGCAATAACAAAGGGTCGTTCGATGACAAGTATTTTACCTCCATTAATTTCAATGGCAAACCGAACTACCAATTTTTTAAGTATAAAGACACCAATATTTATTTTTCCGTTTCAACGCCAGTCAAACCCCTCTTAATGAAAATGAATAATATGAATTATTATTATGGTGCTTTCGATGAAGAGGAGGAGAGTATACCTACTAAATACGACGGTAAATACCAAGAGATGTATTTTAAAACAGATAATGCAAACGAATTCATAGTGGTCGGTTCGTATCGTTTTGGTTACTATGAAAGACAAGCCAAGTCAACAGAAGAATACTATAAAGACTGGGAAAAATCAAGTTCAGTAAAAATAACAGGTAAAGCCAAATTCAAACGCAATAACTTAGATTACTACCTTTATAATTTTACCGATACCAATACCAATAAGCGTGTTAAAATAATGACGGTGCAAAATGGCATTTGTCGTTATTACTTATCTGCGTTTGTTGATACGGTTTCGGGCAAGAGCAGTTTTGTAGATGAGTTCTTCAAGACCTTCGATGTTTCGGATACCACGATGGCGGGCGATATACACGCCAAAAAAGGCAAATTGTTTTTCAATGATTTTACGAGCGCAGACAGTTTAACGAGAAAAAATGCTATTAAATATTTTAAAGATGTGGAACTCGATAGAAGTGATATCAAGGATATTCAACACATGATTGATACCATCTCCTCGAAAAGCGCGGCAGCAAGATTGAAAGTGTCTCTCATTTTTAGATTAGGATATATTGATAGTGCCGATGCCGAAATTGTACCATACTTGCAAAAACTGTATGCCAAAGCGGGTGATACAGCGTATTTGCAAATAGAAATATTACAAGCTTTAGCGCATCAACGTTCGGATATTGGCTACAAAGCGATTAAACCAATACTATCAACAGATATTCCAATTTCGGACAATAAATTCGACATGGAAAATTTGTTATATGCCTTTAATGATACCTTGAAATTAACGAAATCAATTCTACCTGAACTAATTGATTTAACAACCATTGCCGAGTACCGTCAACCTGCCTATAGCATTATTTCGCAAATGAAAGACAGCGGCATTATTTCAGTAGCCGACTATGCAAGTATCCACAACCGTTTAATCACTGAGGCGCGCATTGAATACAAACGCACCATGGCTGCCCTAACAAACGAGGACAATGAAGCCAGTCCGCAACCATACGAGTATTACGAAAACGACTATTCAGAATATGGCAATGACTATAGCAATAAATCAGAATCGGTGTTTAGTTCGATTTTGAATTTGGCCTTACCGCTGCGCAAAACTAATCCAGTGATGCAAGGTTTAACAGATAAGTTGACTGAGATTACAGACAATAACATGCGTTTAGAATTGTTGCCAGTATTGCTTCACAATGGCATCGACTTTAAGGACAGTGTCTATGAGCGACTAGCAAAAACAGAAGCCACCCGTTTAAGGTTTTACAATATACTTTCAGAAGCTAAGCAAGTGAAGAAATTCCCGAAAGCGCATAAATCGCAAAAGCTATTTGTATTATCAGCGCTTAAACAATCGGTCCCCTACGGTGAAATCGATTCTACAGTTTTGCTCGAAATTAAAACCATTAAATTGGGTAAGAAATCCTATTTAATGTATGTTTATAAATACCATTTTGAAGATGAAGAAGAATGGACTTTATACACCTCTGCACCAATGCCAACGGATACTTCTAAGATTTTTGACACCAAAGAAAATCTACCATTTTATGCAAGCAGCGATCAAATAACAGAAAACAAAAGTGCTGATAAAATTTTAGAACAAGTTTTGTTCGATACTTACATGCGTTATGTTAGGGAGCGCAATGGGGGTTATTATGAAGGTTATTATAGTCGAAGATCTGACAATGCTTATGGCATGTATGATTAATAGCATTTAAGCCTCTCAATTCATCGGTTTAACAGGTATTTAACACAAATTGCAAAATAAATGCCTACCTTTGCACACTTTTTTAAAGGAAGTGACCCCTTATTTATATGCAACAACCCATCAGAAACATCGCGATTATCGCCCACGTTGACCACGGTAAAACTACACTAGTTGACAAAATTTTACACCATTGTAATTTATTCAGAGACAACGAAGAATCAGGCGATTTAATATTAGATAGCAACGATTTGGAAAGAGAAAGAGGAATTACTATTTTCTCAAAAAACGTATCCGTTCAATACAAAGGCATTAAAATTAACATTATCGACACCCCTGGTCACGCTGACTTTGGTGGAGAGGTTGAGCGTGTATTGAAAATGGCCGATGGTGTTGTTTTATTGGTAGATGCATTCGAAGGACCAATGCCACAAACGCGTTTCGTTCTTCAAAAAGCCTTGGCTTTAGGTTTAAAGCCGATTTTATTAGTCAACAAAGTAGACAAAGACAATTGCCGTCCTGAGGAAGTTCACGAATCTGTATTTGATTTGTTCTTTAACTTAGATGCCACCGAAGCGCAATTGAACTTCCCAACCATTTATGGCAGTAGTAAGCAAGGTTGGATGAGTACAGATTATAAAGTAAAAACAGATAACATCAGTCCTTTATTGGATTGCATATTGGATTATGTGCCTGCACCTCCAGTGCACGAAGGTACTTTACAAATGCAAATTACCTCCTTGGATTTCAGTAATTACCTGGGTAGAATTGCCGTTGGTAAAATACACCGAGGTACCATGAAAGACAACCAACCTGTTACATTGGTTAAAAACGATGGAACAATGGAAAAAATGCGTATTAAGGAATTGTATACGTTCGAAGGTTTGGGTAAAAAGAAGGTAACCAATTTAATAAACGGTGATATTTGTGCGATTGTAGGAATTGAGAACTTCTCAATTGGCGATGTTGTGGCCGATTTTGATAACCCAGAGGGTCTAGAGTCGATTAAAATTGATGAGCCTACCATGAGTATGTTCTTTACCATTAACAACTCACCATTCTTTGGTAAAGAGGGTAAATTTGTAACATCACGTCACTTAAGAGACCGTTTGTTTAAAGAAACAGAAAAGAATTTGGCTTTAAGAGTTGAAGAAACCGAAAGTCCTGATAGTTTATTGGTATATGGTAGGGGTGTATTGCACTTATCAATCTTAATTGAAACCATGAGAAGAGAGGGCTACGAATTACAAGTTGGCATGCCACGTGTAATTGTAAAGGAAATAGATGGCATTAAACACGAGCCAATAGAGATGCTAGTAGTAGATGTGCCAGAAGAGTTTTCGGGGAAGGTTATTGAACTAGCAACACAAAGAAAAGGTGAATTGCAAATCATGCAGCCCAAAGGCGACATGCAGCACTTGGAATTCAAAATTCCTTCAAGGGGTTTAATGGGCTTAAGGAGCAACATGTTGACCGCTACACAGGGTGAGGCTATCATGGCGCACCGTTTCGTTGAATACGAGCCTTGGAAAGGCGAAATAGCAGGACGTTCTAATGGTTCATTGGTAAGCATGGAGACCGGAGCGAGCACTGCATACTCTATCGAGAAAATGCAAGACAGAGGTTCTTTCTTTGTAGATCCAGGCGAAGAAATTTACGAAGGGCAGGTTGTTGGGGAAAACTCAAGACAAGATGATATGGTTTTAAACTTGGTAAAAGCGAAACAATTGACCAATTTTAGAGCGGCTGGTAAGGACGATAATTCAAGAATGATTCCAAAGAGACAATTTTCTTTAGAAGAAGCTTTAGAATATATTCAGAAAGATGAGTATGTAGAAATAACACCTAAGTCACTGCGTTTGAGGAAAATATATCTTAAACAAAACGAAAGAGACCGTAACTCTAAATCAAACATGTCATAAATAATGCACATAAAGTGGATATATATTAAAGAATATATTTGTATTTGATAAATAAACGTATATTTTTGCACCCAATTTTAATTAAAAATCAAATAAGAAATGAAAAAATTATTCGTAATCGCAATCGCTGCATTTGCATTCACAGCTTGCAACAATGCTGCTAAAACTGAAGAAACTACTGCTACTGACACTACTGCTACATCTGAAGCTGCACCAGTTGCACCTGAAGCTGCACCAGTTGCTGCTGACACTACTGCTGCTCCAGCTGCAGAAGTTCCAGCTGCTCCAGCTAAGTAATCCACAGTTTTAAAAACTATTAAAGGCAGTTATTTTCGATAACTGCTTTTTTTTTGTCCTTTTTTTAGTATAATTTTGTACCAATGAATAAACTATACGTGCTGATTACTTCTTTGTTTATGTCCTTATCGGTTGCTAACGCTACTGTCGCTTTACCGCTTCCAGTAACTTACAAAATGTATCCCAATCCATTGTCAGGATCGGAGCTACAAATAAAGTTTGATTTTGAATATAAGTATGGGCAAGTCTATGTTTTTACCATCACCAACATCATTGGTCAAACTACTTATACACATATTCTGACTGAAGATGAAGTCAAAAAAGGACTGTTTGCCATCGATACAGAAGAAATTAAGTTAGACAAAGGTATTTATCTAACCAAAATGGTGAATGGCGACCACAGTTCAGTTCAAAAACTGGTGGTTCGTTAATGAAAGACATCCAATTTCAGCTTAAAACTGAATTTATTCCCCTTATCCAATTGTTAAAGTATACAGGTGTGGCCGATTCTGGAGCCGATGCCTCTGCCATGGTATTAAACCATGAGGTGCTTTGTAACGGTCAATTAGAATTGCGCAAACGCTACAAAGTAATAAAAGGCAATGTAATTGAAACAGCGTCAGTCAGAATCCTAGTGATTTAAGTTTATGATTACTATTCGCGAAGCCTTAGCAGCAGATTGTCAAGCCATACATGAATTGATATTGGAACTAGCCATTTATGAAAAGGCGCCTGAAAAAATGGTAAATACCCCCGAAAATTTATTAAGGGACGGTTTTGGTGAAGTACCTCTTTTTACTTGCTTTGTGGCCGAGTTGAACCATCACATTGTTGGCATTTCATTTTGTTATACCCGTTATTCAACTTGGATAGGAAAGGTTTTGTATCTCGAAGATTTAATTGTTACTGAACCGCACAGAAGAATTGGAATTGGCAAACAGTTGTTTGAATTTACACGCCAATATGCCAAACAGAACCATTTCGTTAGACTGAGTTGGCAAGTGTTAGATTGGAATACCCCTGCCATCGAATTTTACAAACAATGGCAAGCCGGACTCGATGCCGAGTGGCTGAATGCTTGGATTGATATTAAGTAGTCCATTTGTAATAATGATCTTTGAAAGAAATAAGTTTACCTTCGAATGAATGAATCTTGCCGAATGAATTGTAATTTTAATAGAAAACACCTTATTTCAATTTTTTTTTAAAAATGAAAAAAAGTTTGTTTTTGTTTTCGCTATTCAGTTGTGTGATATTATGCCAAGCACAAACGCCATTGTACAAAGAGTTGAAGATTATTTACAATGGTAAAGGCTTGCAAGTTTCTTGCTTAATTTTAGACAATGAAGGTATCATATGGCTAGGTGGTCCACAAGGTGGTTTACGTACAATGGCAATGCCTTAAAACAAGTATACAACGCCAATCGCATGTCGAAAGCTGTTGTTGCTTTATGCCAAGTTAAGGTTGGTCAAATTTGGGCAGGGTCGAAGGGTGGCAATATTCTCAAGTTTTATAATTACCTAAATGTTCTCTTTGCGCCCAAAAATGGATTTCCTAAAAATGAAATTACTAGCATTACAGAATCTAATGAAGGAAACATTTGTTTTGGCACAAAGGGGGAAGGGGTATTTGTGTATGCATCTGATAAACTTTTAAATCTGCGAACGGCCAATGACCTTGCAGGCAATACCATTAATTGTATGGTTAAAAATACGAAAGGTGAATTGTTGGTAGGTACCAATTCAGGTATTGCTTACATCATTATTAAAAATAATTCTATAAAAGTTTCAAAACGCTTGGACACCACTTCAGGTTTGATTTCTAATCAGGTGAGAGCTTTATCCAATTATAATGCAGACAATTTGGTGATCGGTTATTACGGCCGAGGTGCAAGTATTTACAGCGAAAGCAAAGGGACATTTTCAATTGTATGTAATGAACATGAAACTATCAATTCAATCGAGACTTTTGAAAATGAGCTTTGGTTGGGTAACGAACATCAAGGTATTATTGATTGCGAATTTGCGCCTAAAGTTATCGTTAGAAACCTTCAAATTTTGGTTGAGAATGCCATTAAACACAACAAAGTTTCACGTTCACAACCTTTGTTTATTAATATCAATGTTGAAAAAGATTTCTTAATTGTTAAAAATAAAATAAGTCCCAAAGAACATTTAGAAACCTCTACCAAATCGGGTATTAAATTCATCATCGATCGCTTCGATTTTGTGACAAAGGCCAAACCTGAAATTGTTCAAACCAGTACAGAATTTATTGTAAAGGTGCCTTTAATTTTCCAAGAGCCTTTACCAGTTTAGTAGTCGGGTAAATCAAGTTCAATACCGGTCTCTTTAAAAAAAATATTTTGTAGTTTATGAATGGCTGTGATGCTTGTTTCAAATTGACCAATCTTAAGATGAAACTTAGCTTCTTTTGTTGGTGTTATCCAACATCCATTTAAAACAAACTGTTCACCTATTTGCATGAAATGAAATTTTCTTAAACGGTGAATGGTAATTGGAATGGGTAACATTGCTAGGTTATGGCAATTGATCATGCGGTCGTTTTTTTCGTGCTTAATCTTTCTTATCACGACACCTGTGTCATAAATTGAGTGAACGATAAATGGCACACCTTTGTACATTGGTAAATCGTATCCAATAATATTTCCAACTTTCACTTCGTTCCGCATGTCACAAAATTATAAGCAAAATTTTGGATATTTTGCTCAAAATTTTAGTAATATTGGATGCGTTTAATTGAATGTCTCGCAAGCTATGTGTCGCGCTGTCAAACGGATAGAGAAAATTGACAATAAAATGCTTTATCTTTGCCTATAACATTACACATACAAACATGCCCAATTCAAAGTTTAAAATATTATTAGTAGAAGACGAGGCGCTTTCGGCCAAAAGATTAGAACAATTGGTTAAAAATTACAGTAATGAATTCGAGGTTGTAAAAGTATCTGAAAGTGTTGAAGAGACTTTAAATTGGTTGAAAACCAACGAGCCAGATTTAGGCTTATTTGATATCCAAATTGCCGATGGATTGTCTTTCGAAATTCTTCGCAATATTTCATTTTATTTACCTGTTATATTTATCACAGCATACGATGCGCATGCACTCACAGCCTTAAAATTGAATGCCATTGACTATTTGTTAAAGCCCATTAAAGAAGAGGAATTACACCAAGCACTCGAAAAGTTTAAGAAACAAAAACAAGTGTATTCTGAAAGTCAACTTTACAATTTAATGAGTGCCATGAATGTCAATGGGCCTGTGAAATATGTAGAGCGTTTAAGAGTGAATTTAGGTCAGCAGATTCGCGTGGTTCAAATCGAAGAGATTGCTTATTTCTATATTCTTAACAAGGGTGTTTATTTAACCACTTTAATAGGAGAGAAGTTCCTACTCGATATGACGCTTGATGAGATAGAACGCATGGTGAATCCATCGAAATTTTTCCGCATCAACCGCCAAATCATTATCAGTTTGTCATCCATCAGCAAGATGGTGAACTACAGCAAATCGCGCGTAAAAATAACCTTAAAGCCTGAAGCCCCTTTCGAAACCATTACCAGCGTAGAGCGCTCGGGCGAATTCAAAAAATGGTTGTCGGGTAATTAATAGCTTCTTATGATTTTTGTTGAATATGTAATTTGTGACAACTAGTGACAGATTAAAAAGGGTATTAAAATTCAATATTCAAAACGAAGTTTCATTACTGCCTTTAAAAAACAATTGGAAACATTACCAATCATAACACTTCGACTCCCGATAGCTATCGGGACAGTGAGACGATTTAGAAAATCATAAAACGAAGTATCATTAATACCTTTAAAAAACAATTTAAACAATCATCAAATCATCAAATCATCAAATCATCAAATCATCAAATCATCAAATTGGTACTATCCCTCATAAGTCTTAGGCACCTTCGGATCCGTTACAATAATATAATCGCCTTGGGTTTTGTACTTGCTCCAATCAATGTTTGGAAAGCTTTCGTCAGAACCAGTAGAGATGATCAAAGGTTTTAATTTCTTGTTATACTTTTTTAATTGGGTTACCGCAGCAAAACCTTCATCACTGTGAAAGCGACCATTCACTTGCATGATTTTATAACCTTTGTGGGCTTTTAAATACTCGGCAACAGAATAAGCCATGGTGGCATCCCATAGCGACTGAGCCATTATTAAACTAAAGTTACCCATGCCCATCATCGGTGGGGCTGCTACTTTTTTACTAGTATCGTTTACCGCGGGCGCTGGTGAATGGTTGGTTAAACCCATCAGTTTGTCGTAATAAGCCCCCGAAGCGGTATCGTATGGCAAAGGCGCAAAAAAGCGTTTCGATTCTTGGGTCAAAGCTATTAAGGCACTTTGTCCTTTTCTGCCAACCAAATTGGTGTATCTGCCCGCTGCATTGGCACAAACAATGTCCATATTATTTTTCTTGGCAAACTCTACCATGGGACGGTAGTCGCGGTAATTGCTCCACACCCTTGCATCTTTCTTAAATGTTTTTTCGCGGATGTCCGAAGTTAAATATTCATTCATCACCGTTTGCACATCGCGATCGAACATCTCCATCGAAAGCGCCAATTGACTGGTAAATTGTTCGTACAATAACACCTGCATTTTTTGCTCTAAATAATGCGTTACCGAATCATTGTGCTCTTCACCAAAAAACAGGACATCGTAATTTTTCATATCATCGGCAATGTCTTTTAAAGTCACTTCCTTGCCTAATTTCACTGAATAGATGCGGTAGTTGGCCTCCGTTACTTGTGCTTGCATAGAGAAAGTACAAATGGTGAAAAGACTAAATAAGATGGTTTTTAAATGTGTCATGACTGAATATTTGTGGGCGAATTTAAAGATATATTCTAGTAATCAATAATAGCTATTCAATTTAACTCACCCTGCCCCAAAAATTATCTTGTTGGTGTTGTTTTAGATAATTCAATAAGGGAATGTTCTCTTCTTTTTCTAGCACAGGATCTTGCTTTAATACAAAGGCCGCAGCTCTCTTGGCGATGTCTATGATCTCATCGTCGTGCACCAAATCCAGCAATTTAAAATCGGGCAAGCCGCTCTGACGGGTGCCCATTAAATCGCCAGGCCCACGCAACTCCAAATCCACTTGCGATATTTCAAATCCATTGTTGGTTTTGCACATGGTATTGATTCTTTTTTTAGAAGTGAAATTCATGTCGTCTTTGGTCATCAGGATGCAATAACTTTGATCGCTGCCTCGGCCAACACGACCACGTAATTGGTGCAACTGAGACAAACCAAATCGGTTGGCATTTTCAATCACCATCACACTGGCATTGGGTACGTTCACACCCACTTCAATAACCGTAGTGGAAATCATGATTTGTGTTTGCCCTTCTTTAAAACGTTTCATCTCGAAGTCTTTTACCTCGGGCTTCATACGGCCATGCATCAAACTAATTTGATACTTGGGCACTGGAAAAAAATTGGTGACCATTTCGTAGCCATTCATCAAATCGTTTAAATCTAATTTTTTCGATTCTTCAATGAGTGGATAGACAATATAAGCCTGTCTTCCTTTTTCTAATTGGTTGCGAATAAATTCCATCACCTCGGCCCTGTAATTTTCGGTGCGGTAAATGGTCTTAATAGGTTTACGGTCTTTGGGCAATTCGTTAATGGTGGAAACATCTAATTCGCCATGTACTGTCATCGCCAAAGTGCGGGGAATAGGCGTGGCGGTCATGACCAATACATGCGGTATCAATTGTGTTTTGTTCCATAGTTTGGCGCGCTGTGCGACACCAAATCGGTGTTGCTCATCGATGACAACAAATCCTAATTTATTGTAGTTCACATCATCTTCAATTAAGGCATGGGTGCCTATCAGTATTTCTATTTCCCCATTTTGCAAAGCTTGTTTTATTTTCTCTTTGTTTTTTTTAGTCGTTGAGCCTGTTAATAAAGCAATGCGAATGGGCATATCGGCTAATAAATCTTTAATGCTTAAATAATGTTGAGTAGCCAATATTTCGGTTGGGGCCATCATGCAAGTTTGATAACCATTGTCAATTGCTATTAACATACACAACAAGGCAACGATGGTTTTGCCACTGCCCACATCACCTTGCAGTAGGCGGTTCATTTGTTTGCCACTGCCTATATCATCTTTTATTTCTTTGATGACTTGTTTTTGTGCATTGGTGAGTTCGAACTGCAAATACTTTTTAAAAAATACATTGAACAGTTCGCCCACTTTGGGCATGCGAATACCGCGCTGTTCAATCAATCGGTTGGCTTTGTTTTTCTCGGCTCGCATGGCCAAGGTAAACATTTCATCGAACTTTATTCTGCGAGTAGCTGCAGCATGCACCTGTTTGTTTTGTGGTAAATGTATTTGTTGATAGGCCGATTTTCTATGGATGAGTTTCATCGGTTTGGTAACCGATTCAGGAATGTATTCGGGCAAATCGAAATCGGGATGGTGCAGTATTTGTTTGATTATGCCCATAAAAAAACGCGAGTCCATAAATCGGGCTTTTAGTTTTTCGGTTAATGGATACACTGGTTCTAAAGGCAAACCTTTAACATTGTCTTCTGTTTGGTATAATTTTATTTCAGGATGCGAAATGGAGTAGCGACCTTTAAAATCATTGGCCTTACCATAAACGGTATACAAAGCATCTTCTTTCAAAGCTTTGATGACATATTGATAATTCTTAAACCATATCAATTCAATGCTGCCAGTACTATCGGTAAGGGTAGCTGTAAGTCGCTTACCACTAGGGGCAGTCAACAAGGCGATCTTGCTTAACTTACCTCGTATTTGCACGGTATCACTTTCGTTATTGATACTTCTAATTTCAGTAAGCGTCGATTTGTCGACATGCCGAGTAGGAAAATAATTAATCAAATCCCAATAGGTAAACACCCCCGTTTCGGCCGAAATTAATTCAGCTTTTTGCGGACCTACCCCTTTCAGGTAAGCAATGCCAGTATTGAGTAATTTATTCTCCAATTGATTAAGGTAACAAATCTATAGAGAAAATGTCGTTGGTGAAAGTTATTGGTGAATGAGTTATTAAGTTATTTATTATTGAGTTATTAGGTTATTAAGTTATTGGGTTAATAGGGGCGAGGTGCGTTTTTTGATTGATGAAACTGGGAAAGGAGATTATTAATTTATGTGAAGTTAGAAATAATTTAATCCAATTACTATACTATTTCAGTCAATTCAGTTCTTTTAGGAAGTTGAATTAAGCTATCATCCCTATTAAAGATTTTCCTCCCAATAACTATTAACAAATAACTTCTTTTCCTAGTTCCTATTGCCTATTTCCTAATGTCCCAATATGTACAAAACTTGTGCATTTCAAGCACTACATAATTGTATATTTTTGAATACACTTAAAATATGCCTAAAATATTAGTAATAGACGATGAAAAACCAATCAGAGATGCGTTGCAGAATATATTGACTGCAGAACAATATCAGGTTGATTTAGCCGAGAACGGAAAAAAGGGTCTCGAGTTGTTAAACGAGAACGGTTATGATGTTGTACTTTGTGATATCAAAATGCCTAACATGGATGGTTTGGAAGTCATGGCCAAGGCCCTAGAAATAGCGCCTGAAGTACCCTTTATTTTAATTTCTGGTCATGGCACTATCGATATTGCTGTCGAAGCTGTGCGCAAAGGGGCTTATGATTTTATAGCCAAGCCACCAGATTTGAATCGATTGTTAATTACCATTCGCAATGCAGTTGAGAAAAATAACTTGGTCGTAGAAACCAAAGTGTTGAGAAGAAAGGTTACCAAAACCCGTGATATTATTGGGGATACACCTGCAGTTAATAAAATTAAGGACACCATTGAAAAGGTAGCACCTACCGATGCGCGTGTTTTAATTACAGGAGAAAACGGAACAGGTAAAGAGCTTGTAGCACGTTGGATTCATGAGAAAAGCAATAGAGCCAATTCAACTTTGATAGAAGTAAATTGTGCCGCCATTCCAACAGAATTAATCGAAAGCGAATTGTTCGGTCATGAGAAAGGTGCTTTTACCACTGCTATTAAACAACGCATTGGCAAATTCGAACAAGCCCATAGTGGCACTTTGTTTTTAGATGAAATAGGCGACATGAGTTTAGCCGCTCAGGCCAAGGTATTGCGCGTTATTCAAGAAGGCGTTTTACAAAGAGTGGGTGGCGATAAATCGGTGAATGTGGATGTGCGTGTATTGGCTGCTACGAATAAAAATTTATTAGAAGAAGTTGAAAAAGGAACCTTCCGTTTAGACTTATACCACCGTTTAAGTGTGATTATGATTCATGTG
>CANMBF010000055.1 GCA_947496065.1 Bacteroidota bacterium | reverse complement strand
AGACGCTCTAACCGAATGAGCTAATGGCCCTGAAAGGACTGCAAATGTAGGATTTTAGATTTTACTTTCAAAATTACACGTACTTATTTTTCGTAAAGTATTATTTTATCTTCGGGCTAACCTACCTTTGCCAATTGATAATAGTACCATGAAATTCGATAGGTTTGAACTCACCACAGAAGTAAAAAATAATTTAAATAACCTTAAATTTTTTAGAACCACTGATATTCAGTTTAAGGCCATTCCTCCAATTCTTAAAGGCGAAGATGTGCTGGCCATTGCCCAAACTGGTACCGGTAAAACGGCTGCTTTTGCCATACCAATTATCAATAAATTACAAAAAGAAAAGTCTGGTTGTTCCAATGATTATATCAAATGTTTGGTCATGGTGCCAACCCGCGAATTGGCGATACAGATTACTGAGGTGTTCGATCAATTAGCTAAGGGCACTGGTGTTCGCACTATTTGTGTTACTGGGGGGGTCGACCAAGACCCACAAATTGCCAAATTGAAGAAAGGGGTCGATATATTGATTGCAACTCCAGGCCGAATGTTCGATTTAATTAGTCAGGGTTACATCAACGTGAATTCAATTCGCATCTTGGTTTTAGACGAGGCCGATCATATGTTGAATTTAGGGTTTATCAAAGATATCAAAGACATTGTTTCAAAGTTGCCCCAGAACAGACAAACACTTTTCTTCTCGGCCACCATCGACGATAGAATCAAAAAGACCGCTTATCTGATTGTTCGCAATGCGATCAGAATTCAGATATCGCCTGAAAATCCAGTGACTAAGAACATACACAATACGTTGGCATGTATTGAAATGGATGATAAACGTTTTTTCTTGGAGCGCTTAATCAATGAACAAGAAGGAAAAAAAATATTGGTTTTTGTGCGTACCAAGGTAAGGGCCGAGCGTGTTTTAAAAGCAATGGAAAGGGTTAATATCGTTACCAA
This sequence comes from Bacteroidota bacterium, assembly GCA_947496065.1. Classification (GTDB taxonomy): domain Bacteria; phylum Bacteroidota; class Bacteroidia; order NS11-12g; family UBA955; genus JABMMZ01. The sequence goes on along the minus strand of CANMBF010000055.1, from coordinate 15,129 downwards.
AACCATTCATGGGGACAAAGAACAGTCTGACCGTTTGACCGTTTTAAATGAATTTAAAAACGGAACAATTAAAGTTTTAATTGCCACCGATGTTTCAGCCCGTGGGATTGATATTCCCAATGTCGATTATGTGGTAAATTACGATTTGCCCGATCAAGCAGAGAATTATGTGCACAGGGTAGGACGAACCGGCAGAGCAGATAACAAAGGATTTGCAGTTTCATTTTGCAGCAATGAAGAAAAAGCATTACTGAAAGAAATTGAAACCTATATTGGGCATAACATTGAGGTGCTTACGATTATTAAAAAGGATTACGAAGAAACCATCGATTATTCTAATGACGAATCGGCTACCAATTGGCGCGACCTTATGACCGACGAAGATGACAAGCCGAATAAGAAGGGAAAACGGAAATAAATTTACTTTTATTAATGGTTTGGAAAACAATATAGGTACAAATGTTTAAAAGACGTGTCACAATAGAAGCTTGAACAACTTTAAAATTGTTAGAAAGAACAATATTTTTAGCGTGCGAAATACAACCAAACAAAACGCAAATAATCTATAATTATCAAGGGTTGAGAGATAAAATTTGCAGTTTGAATGATGCTTAAAAAATGCTTTAATCTGAATTCTCCTATTTTTTTTACAAAATCGCTTTGTTTTCTCAATTCATTGGCCTACTTTTGCAGTCCTTTTAGCAGAAAATACATGTTTTCTTGTAAAAAAGATACGTTCTTTATCATGCCACTTTAGCTCAGCTGGTAGAGCAACTGATTTGTAATCAGTAGGTCGTTGGTTCGATCCCGACAAGTGGCTCATCGTATTGCATTGGGGAGTTTCCAGAGTGGCTAAATGGGACAGACTGTAAATCTGTTACTTCGGTTTCGGTGGTTCGAATCCACCACTCCCCACATACTAATTGAGATTAGGTTTTCAGCCACTCAAAATTAGTTAGTAACAAATGCAATTGATAAGTCAATAACTCTGCAAAGAGCAATTGATATTATCGAGGGGAAAAAGGAAATTTGCGGGAGTAGCTCAGTTGGTAGAGCGACAGCCTTCCAAGCTGTAGGTCGCGAGTTCGAACCTCGTCTCCCGCTCAGAAAAGTTCTGGAGAAGTAAACGTTAGTTGTGGGTCATTCCCGATAACTATCGGTATCGTTTCCCGCGGAAGAGTAGTTTAACATTTAAAGTTGCTGGTAACAATTTAAAATGTATGACTTATCGAAAAGAAGATAACCAAGCCGTTGTAGCTCAGGGGTAGAGCACTTCCTTGGTAAGGAAGAGGCCAAGGGTTCAAATCCCTTCAATGGCTCAGTTGGTTAGAAAAAAAGAAAGACATACGAACAGCAAGTAATTGTTGTTTCATATATAAGAAATTAAAATATAAATAAAAATAACAATTAAATTAAATTTAAATCATGGCAAAAGAAACATTTGACCGCTCCAAAGCCCACGTTAACATTGGTACTATCGGTCACGTTGACCACGGTAAAACCACTTTAACAGCAGCAATTACTAAAGTATTGGCTGAAAAGGGTTTATCAGAAGCCCGTTCTTTCGAATCAATCGATTCGGCTCCGGAAGAAAAAGAACGTGGTATTACAATCAATACTGCACACGTTGAGTACTCAACAGCTACACGTCACTATGCACACGTAGATTGCCCGGGTCACGCTGACTATGTAAAAAACATGGTTACCGGTGCTGCGCAAATGGACGGTGCTATACTTGTTGTTGCTGCTACAGACGGACCAATGCCACAAACACGTGAGCACATCTTGTTGGCTCGTCAGGTTGGTGTACCTCGTCTAGTTGTATTTATGAACAAATGTGACAGTGTTGACGATTCAGAATTATTAGACTTAGTTGAGATGGAAGTTCGTGAATTATTGAGCTTCTATAATTTCGATGGTGATAATACACCAATCATCCGTGGTTCTGCTTTAGGTGGATTAAACGGTGATGCAGCATGGGTTGAAAAAATTATGGAATTAATGGACGCTGTTGATACCTATATTCCAATTCCGCCAAGATTGATTGATCAGCCATTCTTGATGCCAGTTGAAGACGTGTTCTCTATCACAGGTCGTGGTACTGTAGCAACAGGTCGTATCGAAAGAGGTATTGTTAATGTTGGTGATCCAGTAGAAATCATTGGTTTAGGTGATATCAAAATGACTTCAACTATTACTGGTGTTGAGATGTTCCGTAAATTGTTAGATAGAGGCGAAGCTGGTGATAACGCTGGTATGCTTTTACGTGGTATTGATAAAGAACAAATCAAAAGAGGTATGGTTATTTGTAAGCCAGGTTCTGTAACGCCGCACACCAAATTCAAAGCTGAAGTTTATGTGTTGAGCAAAGAAGAAGGTGGAAGACATACGCCATTCTTTAACAAGTACCGTCCACAATTCTATTTCCGTACCACAGATATGACAGGTGAAGTAACTTTACCAGAAGGTGTAGAAATGTGTATGCCAGGTGATAATATCACAGTAACAGTTGAATTGATCCAACCAATAGCAATGGAAAAAACATTGCGTTTCGCTATCCGTGAGGGTGGTAGAACAATTGGTGCTGGTCAGGTTACTGAGATCTTAGACTAATTAAATCATTATACATAGCCATTGGTCATTGTCACCATTGATCAATGGCCATTGTCTATAAACGGGAATAGTTCAATGGTAGAATAAAGGTCTCCAAAACCTTTGATCAGGGTTCGAATCCTTGTTCACGTGCAAAAAAAACAATACTGCGAAGCCGCATTAACGCTAAATAACGCTAATAAAGAAATTAAGAAAATGGAAAAATTAAGAAATATGTGGAACCTTACAGTAGACGAATTACTTAACAAAGTAACTTGGCCTACTTGGGACCAACTGCGTGAGAGTGCAATTATTGTGCTTATTGCGTCAATGATTTTTGCTACCATCGTTTGGATAATCGATTATTTGTTAGGAAACGGCTTAACCTTTTTCTATAATTTCTTTAAATAAATAAAATGGAAGTTACAGATTTTCAATGGTATGTGGTAAGAGCCATCTCCGGGCAAGAAAAAAAGGTAAAAGCAAATCTTGAAAGTGAGCTTGAAAAAGCGAAATTGACAGATTATGTGCCTCAGATTCTTATTCCAATGGAGAAGGTTTATACGATTAAAAATGGCAAAAAAATCGCCAAAGATAAAAACTATTTTCCAGGTTATATTTTAGTTCAAATGAAATTTTATGGTGAGGTAGAAGCCACCATCAAAGGTATTAATGGAATTGTAGGTTTTTTAGGTTCTAAAGAAGGACCTGTGCCGCTCAGACAGGCAGAAGTGAATAGAATTTTAGGCAATGCAGATGAGCACGGCGCAATTGATCCGGAAGGAACAGAACCATTCATCATAGGAGAACCAATCAAGGTAACCGACGGGCCATTCAGTGGTTTCAGTGGTGTAATTGAGGAAGTAAATGATGAGAAAAAGAAAGTGAAAGTAATGGTTAAGATTTTCGGAAGAAGAACCCCATTAGAATTGAACTATAACCAAATAGAAAAAGAATAAAAAGCATATAATATGGCAAAAGAAGTATCAGGATTCGTAAAATTACAAGTAAAAGGCGGACAAGCAAATCCCGCACCTCCCATTGGACCTGCTTTGGGCTCAAAAGGTGTAAACATCATGGAGTTTTGTAAACAGTTTAATGCACGTACCCAAGATAAAATGGGTAAAGTGTTACCGGTTGTTTTAACAGTATTTTCAGACAAATCGTTCGAATTTATAATTAAAACACCACCAGTAGCTGTTCAAATATTAGAAATTACTAAAGTATCAAAAGGTTCAGCAGAACCAAACCGTAAAAAACTAGGTGAGTTAACTTGGGATCAAGTGAAGAAGATTGCCGAAGATAAAATGCCGGATTTAAATTGCTTCGAAGTTGAGTCGGCCATGAACATGGTTGCAGGTACAGCGAGAAGTATGGGAATCACAATTTCAGGAAACAAACCATTTTAATAAAATAAACAATGGCACTTACAAAAAATAGAAAAATCGTTGCAGCAAAAATAGACAGCGCTAAAGTTTATTCTTTAGAAGAAGCAACTAAAATATTGAAAGGTATAACCTTCACTAAATTCGATTCGTCAGTTGATATTGATGTTCGTCTTGGTGTTGATCCTAAACAAGCATCACAAATGGTGAGAGGTGTTTCTACCTTGCCACATGGTACTGGTAAAACAATAAAAGTTTTAGTATTATGTACACCAGATAAAGAAGCCGAAGCAAAAGCTGCTGGTGCTGATTATGTTGGTTTAGATGATTATATCGAAAAAATCAGCGGTGGCTGGTTAGACATAGACATTATAATTACCATGCCAGCTGTAATGGCGAAACTTGGTAAATTAGGAAAAATATTAGGGCCACGTAACTTAATGCCAAATCCAAAGTCAGGAACTGTTACTCCTGATGTTGCTAAAGCGGTGACTGAAGTAAAAGCAGGTAAAATCGATTTCAAAGTTGATAAAACCGGTATCATTCATGCATCAATTGGTAAAGTTAGCTTTCAACCTAATCAAATCGCTGAGAACGCAGTAGAAATAATGCAAACTCTTAGCAAACTAAAGCCCTCTTCTTCCAAGGGGACTTACTTTAAAAGCGTTTACTTAAGCTCTACCATGAGTCCAAGTTTATGCATTGATATTAAATCAATTCCAGGAATTTAAAAATGAAAAGAGAAGACAAAAACGCAGCAATCGCTCAACTTACTGAGAAGCTTAAAGCTCATGACATTTTGTATTTTGCAGATACTTCAAGTATCTCTGCTAACAATACAAACAGTTTGAGAAGAGAACTTTTCAAAGGGGGCATTCAGATGCAGGTAGCAAAAAATACTTTGATATTTAAAGCTATGCAGAACTCCGGAAAAGATTTTGGCGATTTAGAGAACATTTTAAAAGGTACGACCGCAATTCTAGTGAGCGATAACGCAAAAGCCCCTGCTCAAGCGATATTGAAATTCAGAAAGAAAGGTACTAAACCTGAATTAAAAGGTGCTTATATTGATAGCGCAATTTACATTGGCGACAATCAATTACTAGCATTGAGTACTCTAAAATCAAAAGAGGAAATGATTGGAGAGATAGTTGGATTATTACAATCTCCAGCTAAAAATGTGATTTCTGGCTTAAAGAGCGGTGGTAGCAAAATTGCTGGTATCGTTAAAACTTTGCAAGAAAGAGCAAACTAAAAATTTATTAACAAACAAAAAAAAACAATTAAAAAAAATGTCAGATTTAAAAGCATTTGCTGAACAATTAGTTAATCTTACCGTTAAACAGGTAAACGAATTAGCTCAAATTTTGAAAGATGAGTATGGTATCGAACCAGCTGCTGCTGCAGCTGTTGCTGCAGCCCCTGCTGCAGGCGGTGGTGGCGAAGCTGCTGCTGTTCAAACAGAATTCACTGTAATACTTAAAGCTGCCGGTCCTAACAAATTAAACGTTGTTAAGGTAGTTAAAGATTTAACTGGTCTTGGCTTAAAAGAAGCTAAAGATTTAGTTGATGGCGCTCCAAAACCTGTAAAAGAAAACATTGCTAAAGACGAAGCTGAAGCATTGAAAGCTAAACTTACAGAAACTGGTGCAGAAGTTGAGATTAAGTAATCTCATTTTACACTAAAAATTTTACCAATAGACCCAGGGAAACCGAGTGGGTCTATTGGTGTTTTAATTAAACAACCTCTCTACTCGGACATAAAAACATACTAATTTTTAATAAAATTGGCAACAAAAGTTAAACAACCAAAAAGAATCAATTTCGCATCAATTGATAAGGTAATTGATTATCCTGATTTTCTTGACATTCAATTACAATCATTCAAAGAATTTTTTCAATTAGAAACCCACGTAGACAAGCGTACTGATGAAGGTTTGTTCAAAGTGTTTCAAGAAAATTTTCCGATAAATGATACCAGAAATATTTTCAATCTTGAATTTTTAGATTATTTCGTGGATCCACCGCGATACTCTATTCAAGAATGCATAGAAAGAGGTCTAACATACTCTGTGCCTCTTAAAGCAAAATTAAAACTCTCATGTAACGATCCTGAACACGAAGATTTTGAAACCATCGTGCAGGATGTGTACTTAGGTACAATTCCATACATGACCCCAAGCGGAACCTTTGTTATCAATGGTGCCGAAAGGGTTATCGTTTCTCAATTACACCGTTCTCCAGGTGTATTCTTTGGTCAATCTTACCATACCAATGGTACCAAATTATACAGCGCCCGTGTAATTCCTTTCAAAGGTTCATGGATAGAGTTTGCAACTGATGTAAACAATGTCATGTACGCTTACATCGATAGAAAAAAGAAATTTCCAGTAACCACTTTGCTTCGTGCAATTGGTTTCGAATCGGATAAAGATATATTAAATATTTTCGGTCTTGCTGAAGAAGTGAAAGTTTCTAAATCAGGTTTGAAAAAATATGTAGGTAGAAAATTATCCGCAAGGGTACTTCGCACCTGGATTGAGGATTTCGTTGATGAGGATACCGGAGAGGTAGTCTCTATCGAACGTAACGAAGTGATCATTGAACGTGATACTTTATTAGAAAACGAACACATCGATGAAATTGTTGAAGCTGGTGTTAAAACCATTATCCTAAACAAAGAAGAAGAAGGTAAAAATGATTTCACAATCATCTACAATACCTTACAAAAAGATACTTCAAATAACGGTAAAGAAGCGGTAGAACATATCTATCGTCAATTAAGAAATACTGACCCGCCAGATGAGGAAACAGCACGTGGTATCATCGAAAGATTATTCTTCTCTGATAAACGTTATGACCTAGGGGATGTTGGTCGTTATAGAATTAATAAAAAATTGAACTTGAATACGCCAATGGAAACAAAGGTGTTAACCAATCAAGATATTATTAAAATCATTACCTACCTAATTGAATTAAGTAATAGCCGTTCTGAAGTGGATGATATTGACCATTTAAGTAATAGACGCGTGAGAACTGTTGGTGAGCAACTATACGCTCAATTTGGTGTTGGTTTAGCGCGTATGGCCAGAACCATTCGTGAGAAAATGAACATCAGAGACAATGAAGTATTTACACCAACAGATTTGATCAATGCGCGTTCATTGTCATCAGTTATAAATTCATTCTTTGGCACCAATCAGTTATCTCAATTCATGGATCAAACCAATCCATTGGCTGAGATTACACACAAGAGAAGAATGTCTGCCCTTGGACCAGGTGGTCTTTCACGCGAAAGAGCAGGTTTCGAGGTAAGAGACGTTCACTATACCCACTATGGTCGTTTATGTACAATCGAAACACCAGAGGGACCCAACATTGGTTTGATTTCATCACTTTGTGTGCATGCTAAAATCAATGGTATGGGCTTTATTGAAACACCTTACCGTCCAGTAGAAAATGGTAAAGTGAATGTAGAGAAAGGTGTTGTATACCTTAGTGCTGAAGAGGAAGATGGTAAAATTATTGCACAATCAAACTCGTTAACCAACGAAAAAGGTGAATTCCTTTCTTCTGAAGTAAAAGCGCGTTTTGAAGGTGATTTTCCGTTGGTTTCTCCAGAGAAATTAAATTTCATGGACGTGGCACCGAACCAAATCGTATCAATCGCAGCATCATTAATTCCTTTCCTGGAGCACGATGATGCGAACAGAGCGCTGATGGGTTCAAACATGCAACGTCAAGCAGTTCCTTTGCTTCGTCCGCAAGCACCAATTGTTGGCACAGGATTAGAAGAGAGAATTGCAAGAGATTCTAGAACATTAGTATGTGCAGAAAATAATGGAGTGGTTGATTATGTTGATTCAACAGAAATCAGAATCCGTTACGACTTTACAGAAGATGATGAATTGGTAAGTTTTGCCGGTAATATGAAAACTTATAAATTAACCAAATTCTTAAGAACCAACCAAAGTACTTGTGTAAACCTTCGTCCAATTGTTAAAAAAGGTCAAAGAGTAGCTAAAAACGAAATACTTTGCGAAGGCTATGCAACAGAAGGTGGCGAATTGGCCTTGGGTAGAAATCTAAAAGTGGCGTTCATGCCATGGAAAGGTTATAATTTTGAGGATGCGATTGTAATTTCTGAAAAAGTAGTAAGCGATGATTGGTACACTTCACTTCACGTTGATGAATTTGAATTAGAAGTAAGAGATACCAAACGCGGTGAAGAAGAGTTAACCAATGATATTCCAAACGTGAGCGAAGAAGCTACTAAAAATTTGGATGAAAATGGTTTAATAAGAATTGGTGCTGAAATAAAAGAAGGTGATATCATTATTGGTAAAATCACACCTAAAGGTGAGACAGAACCTTCCCCAGAAGAAAAATTATTAAGAGCTATCTTCGGTGACAAAGCAGGTGATGTGAAAGATGCATCGCTTAAAGCGCCACCATCAACAGAAGGTGTAGTTATTGATAAAAAATTATTCAGCAGAACCAAAAAAGAAAAAGGTGCAAAAGCCGAAGAAAAAGCCAAGCTTGCTAAGAGCGAAGTTGAATACGGTAAGAACATGGAGAAAATAAAAGAAATCCTTGTTCAAAAATTATTCAAAGTGTTGAATGGCAAAACATCTTCAGGTGTTCACAGTGTTTTCGGCGAGGAAATGATTCCAAAAGGAACTAAATTCTCTTTGAAAAACTTAGGATCAGTAGATTATACCAATGTTAATTATGCAAATTGGACTTCTGATGCTGAGAAAAATGCAACTGTTAACCTAATTCTTAAAAATTATAAATCAGCTTCAACTGAAATATACGCAACCCATAGAAGAGAGTATTATGCAATTACTGTAGGGGATGAATTACCTACCGGTATTTTGAAAATGGCTAAAGTTTATGTCGCGCAAAAACGTAAGTTGAAAGTAGGTGATAAGATGGCGGGTCGTCACGGTAACAAAGGTATTGTTGCTAGAATCGTTCGTAAAGAAGATATGCCATTCTTAGAAGATGGAACACCAGTAGATATCGTATTGAATCCACTAGGGGTGCCTTCAAGGATGAACTTAGGTCAGATTTACGAAACTGTTCTTGGATGGGCTGGTCTTGAATTGGGATTGAAATTCGCAACGCCAATTTTCGACGGTGCATCTCCAGCACAAATTGATCAATATATAGAGGACGCCAAATTGCCTAAAAATGGCCAAGTCTATTTATATGACGGTTTATCTGGTGAGAGATTCCACCAACCAACAACTGTAGGTGTTATCTACATGCTTAAATTGGGTCACATGGTTGATGATAAGATGCACGCGCGTTCTATCGGACCATACTCAATGATTACGCAACAGCCATTGGGTGGTAAAGCTCAGTTTGGTGGTCAGCGTTTTGGTGAGATGGAGGTATGGGCATTAGAAGCATTCGGTGCGGCTAATATTCTACGTGAAATCCTAACCATCAAATCGGATGATATCATGGGTAGAGCGAAAACTTACGAAGCCATTGTTAAAGGAGATAATATCACGCAAATCGGTATTCCTGAATCATTCAATGTATTGATTCATGAGTTAAGAGGTCTTGGTATTGAAATGACTTTCGAAGAATAATTAATTAGGGAATTTAAGTTTCACAAACAGTATTAAAAACATCAAATGTCAACTATAAAAAAGAGTCAAAAAATTAAAAGCAACTTTACCAAAATTCGTATTGGTTTAGCTTCGCCTGAAAATATTCTGCAAAAATCGTTTGGAGAGGTTACTAAACCGGAAACCATTAATTACAGAAGCTATAAGCCTGAAATGGGCGGTTTGTTCTGTGAGCGTATTTTTGGACCAATCAAAGACTACGAATGTCATTGCGGTAAGTACAAACGTATCCGTTATAAAGGCATCGTATGCGACAGATGTGGTGTTGAAGTAACAGAAAAGAAAGTAAGACGTGAGCGAATGGGCCATATTAAATTGGTGGTGCCTGTTGCCCATATCTGGTATTTCCGTTCATTGCCAAATAAAATCGGTTATTTATTGGGATTGAGCACCAAAAAATTAGACATGGTTGTTTATTACGAACGCTATGTTGTAATTCAAAAAGGTGAACATGAGACAGTCGGAAACCTTGATTTATTAACAGAAGAAGAGTACTTAGATATCTTAGATAAATTACCAAAAGAAAATCAATACCTAGAAGACAACGACCCTAAAAAGTTTGTGGCTAAAATGGGTGCTGAAGCACTTTGGGAATTATTGAGCAGAACCGATTTGGATGGCTTGAGCTACAGCTTAAGAAATCAAGCGGCTACCGAAACTTCACAACAACGTAAAGCCGAGGCTTTGAAACGTTTGAAAGTAATTGAAAGTTTCCGTTCTGCCAATAGAGATAACCATATCAACCGCCCTGAGTGGATGATCTTAAAAATGTTGCCAGTGATTCCACCTGAATTGCGCCCATTGGTGCCTTTAGAAGGTGGTAGATTCGCAACTTCAGATTTAAATGATTTATACAGAAGGGTTATTATCCGTAACAACCGTCTGAAAAGATTAATAGAAATTAAAGCACCAGAAGTAATTCTAAGAAACGAAAAAAGGATGTTGCAGGAATCTGTTGACTCCCTTTTAGATAATACTAGAAGAGCAAGTGCTGTAAAATCTGAAGGTAACCGTCCGTTGAAATCTTTAAGCGATATGCTAAAAGGTAAACAAGGTCGTTTCCGTTTAAATCTGTTGGGTAAAAGGGTGGATTATTCAGGACGTTCGGTAATTGTTGTTGGACCAAAACTTAAATTAAGTGAGTGTGGTTTGCCAAAAGCAATGGCGGCTGAATTATTCAAGCCATTTGTTATCCGCAAATTAATTGAAAGAGGGATTGTTAAAACGGTTAAATCTGCAAAGAAAATCGTTGATAAAAAAGAGCCTATTATCTGGGAAATATTAGAGAACATTTTGAAAGGCCATCCGGTACTTTTAAACAGAGCTCCTACACTACACAGATTAGGTATTCAAGCCTTCCAACCTAAATTAATCGAAGGAAAAGCAATCCAACTGCACCCTTTAACTTGTACAGGTTTTAACGCGGATTTTGACGGTGACCAAATGGCTGTTCACGTTCCACTAGGCAATGCTGCTATTTTGGAAGCACAGTTGTTAATGTTGGCACCTCACAATATCCTAAACCCGGCGAACGGTTCTCCAATCACTGTGCCTTCTCAGGATATGGTGCTTGGGTTATACTATATCACCAAAGGAAGAAAATCTACACCAGAGTTTCACGTAGCTGGTGAGGGTATCACTTTCTATTCTCCAGAAGAGGTTATCATTGCTTTCAACGAAGGCAAAGCCAATCTTAACGCATTTATCAAATGCCGTTTGAAAGATCTAGATGAAAATGGTAATACCGTTATTAAAATCATTGAGACTACAGTTGGTAGAGTGGTATTCAACCAAGTAGTGCCAGATGGTGTTGGTTATATCAATCAATTATTAACTAAAAAATCTTTAAGAGATATCATTTCAATTTTCGTTAAAGAAGTTGGTGTGGCGCGTACCTCTAAATTCTTAGATGATATTAAAGATTTAGGTTTCCATTATGCATTCAAAGGTGGTTTGTCATTTAACTTAAGTTATGTGGCCATTCCAGATGCTAAGGTGAAATTAATTGAGCAAGCTAGAAAAGAAGTTGATGAGATTAAATTCAACTACGAAAATGGTTTCATTACCAACAATGAACGTTATAACCAAGTAATCGATATCTGGACTAGAATCAACTCACAAGTGGGTGAAATTTTATTGAAAGAATTAGCAGAGAACAACCAAGGTTTCAATCCAGTTTATATGATGTTGGATTCAGGCGCAAGGGGTTCTAAAGAGCAAATTCGTCAGTTAGGTGGTATGAGAGGATTGATGGCAAAACCACAAAAGAACATTGGTGGCGGTGTTGGTGAGATTATCGAGAACCCTATTTTATCTAACTTCAAAGAGGGTCTATCGGTTTTAGAATACTTCATTTCTACCCACGGTGCGCGTAAAGGTTTGGCGGATACAGCGTTAAAAACTGCGGATGCTGGTTACCTTACCCGTAGGTTGCACGACGTAGCACAAGACGTTATCATTACAGAATTCGACTGTGGTACTTTAAGAGGTTTAGCTTTAACAGCATTGAAAGACAATGACGATGTAGTAGAAAGCTTATACGAACGTATCTTAGGTAGAACAGGTTTATATGATACTTACCATCCTGAAACAAATGCTTTAATTGTTGAGGCAGGTTTTGAAATAACTGAAGAATTAGCGAAAGAAATTGAAAAATGCGGTATCGAAGAAATGGAAATTCGTTCAGTATTAACTTGTGAAACGAAGAGCGGTGTATGTGCTAAATGTTATGGTAGAAACTTAGCAAATGGTCGCATGGTTCAGATGGGTGAGGCAGTAGGTGTTATTGCTGCGCAATCAATCGGTGAGCCAGGTACACAGTTAACATTGCGTACGTTCCACGTGGGTGGTACGGCAAGTAGTATTGCTGCTGAGTCTCAAATCATTTCTAAATTCGAAGGTATTGTAAGTTTCGATGAATTAAAAACCGTTACAATCGAGAAAGTTGACGAAGAAACTGGTAATAAAGTAGCTGCAGAAATTAACTTAAGCAGAAGTGCTGAAGCGAGAATTCTAGAGCCAAAAACTAAAAATATTTTAGTTACTTTCAATATCCCCTATGGTTCATTCGTGTACATTAAAGAAGGTGATAAAGTGAAAAAAGGTACGAGAATTTGTTCTTGGGATCCTTATAACGCGGTAATCCTTTCTGACTTAGCTGGTAAAATTAGCTATGAGAACATCATAGATGGTATTACTTTCAGAGAAGAAAATGATGAGGTAACAGGTTATGGTGAAAAGGTAATTATCGAAACAAAAGATAAAACGAAATCACCTTCAATCAAAATCATTGGTAAAGACAAAACCGTCTTAAAAGAGATTAACTTACCAGTTGGTGCCCACATCTCTGTAAACGATGGTGGATCTATCAAAGCAGGTGATATTATTGCAAAAATCCCGCGTTCTGCGCGTGGTACACGAGATATCACAGGTGGTTTACCGCGTGTTACCGAGTTATTCGAAGCACGTAATCCATCGAACCCTGCAACCGTATCAGAAATTGATGGTGTTGTAACTTATGGCGGTATCAAACGTGGTAACAGAGAAGTAACCATTACTAGTAAAGATGGCGAACAAAAGCATTACATGATTGCCTTATCTAAACATATTTTTGTTCAAGATAATGATTTCATTAAAGCTGGTTTACCATTATCAGATGGTGCGATTACACCGCAAGATATTTTGAGAATTCAAGGTCCTACAGCCGTACAACGTTATATCTTGAATGGTATTCAAGAGGTTTACCGTTTGCAAGGTGTTAAAATCAATGACAAACACATTGAGATTATCGTAAGACAAATGATGCAAAAAATGGAAGTAATGGAGCCAGGAGATACCCACTTCTTAGAAGGAGAAATCGTTGAGAAATTTGAATTGTTCAAAGAAAACGATTGGGTATACGACCGCAAATTGATATTGGATGCTGGTGATTCTGATAAATTGAAAATTGGACAAATTATTTCTCTAAGAGAATTAAGAGAAGAAAATAGTTCATTAAAACGTCAGGACAAAAAGCAAGTGTTAGTGCGCGATGCAGTAACTGCTACAGCCGATTCAGTTTTGCAAGGTATTACCAGAGCATCGTTAGCGACGCGTAGCTTTATGAGTGCAGCTTCGTTCCAGGAAACTACGAAGGTGTTAAATGAAGCAGCAATTGCTGGTAAAGTTGACGAAATGCGTGGATTGAAAGAAAACGTTATCGTTGGCCACTTGATTCCTGCAGGTACTGGTATGCGTGCATACGATGGTATTATTGTAGGTAGCCAGGAAGAATACGACCGTTTAATGGCATCAAAAGCAGAAGGTGAAGCCGCTAGATTAGCAGCGAATTAATCTTCATAAAACATAATAAAAAAACCTCCGAAATTTTTCGGAGGTTTTTTTTTGATTTTATTGTTCTTATTTTAAAGTAAAGGTAATTGGAATTACACACCAAACACGCACAGCTTGGCCATTCTGCCGACCAGGATTGTACTTTGGTAGTTTCTTTACAAGCGCTAAAGCAGCAACGTCTAGCTCCTTGTTTCGACTAGAATTTGAAATACTAAATTGTTCGAGTGATCCATCGACATTTACTACAAATCGAATTTCACAGGTGCCTTCTACATCGTCCTCAATGGCCCTTTGTGGGTAAATGATATGTTCCTCCACAAATTGATCAAATGCATCTTGGCCGCCAATAAACGAGGGTATTTCGCTTGTGAATGTTGTGCCTTCATAGGTGCCGCTGTTAGGCTTTGTTGTACCGCTACCAAAGCTGGGTCCTACTGTTCCAGGCACAATACTAGTGATGGTTGTAACGCCACTGGTTGAACCAATGACCTGTTCGTTAATGTTCGGTTTTTTTTCAATGCTATTTTTGATTTCTGCAGTGTCCTTGCTCACTTCCATTTGACGATTTGCGTTATCTAGCATTTTTTTAGGAACTGTTTTTTGAGGTGTAGCTAATGTGTTTGCTTTTTTTATCTCAATAATAGGAGCTGCCATTGGGCAACTAATAAGTATCTCTTTCTCAATGATTTTTTCTGCCATGAACCCTAAACTCTTTAATAAAATGGGTAGACAGAAGGCCGCAATAGAAATGCCTGCCATCATTATTAATGCTTTTAACTGATTTCTTTCAGAGGTTTGCCTAAGAATGAAGGCGCCATAATTTTTGTTTCTGTTGTCAAACACAATTTCGTCCATTGAGAGGGCGTGGTAATTAATTTTACTTTCCATAACATTTTTTGATTTTTATAATACAATTGATTTAAGGTTGAATACAAGTTTTGAGTAAAAAGTAAATTTAAATAATACATAAGCGTTTGATTTAATTTGATAACGTCAATACTTGCCTGAACATTGTCATTATTCAGTCATTTTAAAAAATAAATTGTTCAGGGTTTTGCCTAGATGTATAAACGTGACAATAAAAGACTATTTCGAAATTTTTAATTAAACCGATTAATTCACCGTTCTAAACGTCAGATTAATTCTAGCTTCTTTCACCTTATCTTTTGGTGGTAAGC
>CANMBF010000054.1 GCA_947496065.1 Bacteroidota bacterium | reverse complement strand
AAAAGATTTATTATGAATTAATAGTTATTGAACATAAATAATAACAATAAAAAAAAACATACCAATTGGTATGTTTTTTTATTTATTAGGGATTCGATATTATCTAGCGTATTTTCTTCTGCGGTACCATGAGTTGATTACGCCAAAGAGAATTACCGCCAACACCGGTACAACAGTGTTTACCAGCTGCCATTTGGTTTTTTCTTTCAGCCAATCGCCCTCTTGTGGTGGGGTATTAATTTTTGCGCGGTTCAGCAAACGCAGATTAATTTCTTTGGTTCTTACCTCTATCAAACCACTCTGATCGAACATGTAATCAAAACAATTCAACAAGAATTTTTTATTGGCAAATTGCCTACCAGTTTCACGGTCGTAACCCAGCGGAAAAATCTCGCCTGTGCTGCGCTTAACAGGATTGATGGCAATGTCCCCATCGGCAATTACTATCATGCTGTTAGTGCAACTTTCTTTTACTGGATATTGGTATATTTTATCTGGTCGCTTAAAATTCGATTTAAAATCGCCTTCTAATAAAACACCCGCTACTTGTGTGCCCTGCTTAAATGTTTTCAAATAGTTCGGATCCATGTTATTGGCCACTATACTTAAATCCACATATGCCGGTGCGTCTTGCAATTTGGTTTTATCGCTGCTTATTAAAAGGTTGGTAATCTTTAAATCTTTGCGTGCGATGGGCTTTAAAGTACCGCTGTATTGGCCCCAAATCACCTCTAAGTTTTTTACAATTGGATGGTTGTTCCCCTGGAAAGCAAATACAGGATAATACACCCACGCAAATGGCACCATACGCCCTTGTCTGCTAGGATCATTCAATACAATGTTGTTGCAATTTAAATCCAACAACAAATTAGAATTCAAACGCACCCCATAATTGAATAACATGGTACGCAAATTCTCATTGTTATAGTCAGGGAAATTAACTTTAGGATTGCGCCTTAAACTGTCTTGCTCTGCCATTAATGGGTCTACCATCCAAATGGTTTTACCACCATGCATAATGTATTGATCGAGAATATAGGCTTCGTCTTTATCCAATGCATCGATGGGTTTTACAATCACTACCCCATCGTATTGTTGCATCATTCTAAGCGTCTTTCTAATCACTAAAGCACCTAGAGAATCATAGTCCTTGATGTTTTCGGCATCGCCAATAAACTGACGTAAAAACTGCTCATCTCTCAGGTTAAAGAAGAAACGGTCTACCGCATAATTATCGCTCAAAGAACTCATCAAATCATCCAAATGCGCATCATCAGGTTCGCCATGTCCATATAAAAACGCAATCTTTTGCGGCTTTACAATTAAACATTTGCGAATGGCATTGGCCATCTCATATTCTAAATTTTCAATCGATTTATTGATGGCTGTTTCTTCGGCCTTGCCCATTTCTGTGCTCAATAAATTTACGGTGTATTCTTTGTTGGCACCATAGGTAACCTCGGCACATGGCAATATTAAATTGCGCTTTTGTTGGTCGGCTTCCAATTCAATGTCGTTGTAATAATTCAGTCCTTTTTCGGATAGCTGTTTAATAATTTCGCTGCGTTCTTTGTCTGTTTTGTCTTTCAAAACATTCACAAATTCATAGTCGATTTTATTGCCACTCAAATCTCTGAACTCGCGCAACATATCGAGCGTAGCGGTGCGCAAGCGTTTGAACTTAGTCGATAAATTATCGCCTTCTAAATACACTTTAAAATACATGCGGTCTTCTACTTTCGAAGCCAATTCTTTCGAAGTATTAGAAAGCGTGTAGCGTTTCTCTTTGGTTAAATCTACCTTCTTGTAATATTTGGTCGCCAATATGTTCACAATCACTATCACTAAAATGAGTAAAAGCAATTCCAAAAATGACTGTTGCTTGTAAGCGCGTTTTTGTTTTTTCTCTTTTACCATTTTCTGCTGCTAAAAATAATTTTTGTTAACCATAAAAATAAACCAATTAAACTCAAGAAATATACAATGTCTCTCGAGTCGATAACCCCTTTGCTAATGTTGCGGTAATGATAACTGATGCCCATCCATTCAATAAAGAAATCGGTGTTTTTAAAAATAGCGAATGAACCCAAATAATCGAAGGTTGAATAGAAAAAGAAACACAGAAACATGCTGACTATAAACGATACAATTTGATTATCGGTAATAATACTTGAGAACAAACCGATGGCCACATAACCAGCACTTAAAAGCACTAAGCCCATATAACTTCCCCATATGGCACCATTGTCTAAATTGCCTTCCGGTAAGCCCAATTTATAAACGGTATAGTAATAAATTAAAGTTGGCAAAATAGCGAATATCACAATGATTAAACCTGCAAAATATTTGCCCATGATGATGGACATATCGGTTAAAGGCTTGGTCGTTAAAATCTCAAATGTGCCACTCTTTTTTTCTTCACTAAACGAACGCATGGTAATGGCCGAAATTAAGAAAATAAAAATGATGGGCGCTAGGTCAAACAAGGGATCGATATTGGCATAACCCGCATCCAGAATATTGGTTTCTTTAAACACCCATAAAAACAAACCATTGGCAATCAGGAACACCACTATCACGATGATGGCGATAAGCGAGCTTAAAAAACTCCTGATTTCCTTTTTTAAAATACTAAACATGAATTTCTTTTTTTATAAAATTAACGGGTTACATTTTTAAAAATATCTTCTAAAGAATTTTCATTCACTTTCATCTCAGAAAGCATGAGTTGATTCTTTACTGCAAAATTAAATACCAAAGCTTTCATGGCTTCTTCGTCCTTGCCTACCAATTGGTATTCGGCTCCAGCGATTGGTTTTACTTCTCCAAAACCCCTCAGTTCTTTTAACTGTGCATCGCTCAAGGCTTGGTTAAATTTAACCATCAAAATAATATCAGATGAGAATTGTTGTTTCAACTCTTCTGGTTTGCCATTTGCTACAATTTGCCCCTTGTTAATAATCATAACGCGCGAGCACATGGCCTCTACCTCTTGCATAATGTGGGTAGATAACAACACTGTTTTTTCTTTACCAATGGTGGTAATTAAATTTCTAATTTCTACGATTTGATTCGGATCTAAACCACTGGTGGGTTCATCTAAAATCAAGACCGAAGGATTATGTATCATGGCCTGGGCCAAGCCCACACGCTGACGGTAACCTTTGGATAATTGACCGATTTTCTTTTTCTGCTCTACTTGCAAACCAGTTAATTCTATCATTTCGGCCACACGCTTTGTTGCATTTGGCAGTTGATAAATACTGGCAATAAACTGCAAATATTCCTTCACATACATATCGGTGTACAGCGGATTGTGTTCGGGCAAATAACCAATTTGTCTGCGCACTTCTATGGCTTGTAATTCTACATCCATATCGTTGATAAAAGCCCTGCCACTGCTAGGCGGAATAAAACACGTTAGCATTTTCATGGTAGTGGTTTTGCCGGCTCCGTTAGGACCTAAAAACCCAACAATTTCGCCAGAACTAATATTGAAAGAAATATTGTTCACGGCATTTTGTTTACCATACGTTTTAACCAAATTTTCGACACGAATAGACACAATAGTATTAATATGAAGTGCGAAATTAACGCATAAAGCTGAATACTTATTGTCACACTGTTTGAATTTCTGTACAGATGGGAAAATAGGAGTAATAAGCCACAGTCCCGATAGCTATCGGGACAGATTCTATTTTATCCTAGTTATTGTGCAAATAAAATTTAAAAACACGAAGTCACATTAATTCAATTAAAAAATAATTAACAACCTTAAAATTTAAAAATTTAAAAATACCTAGAGTTCCCAAATTTCGAAACTGCCAATGGTTTTGAGCTTTCGTTTTAGATGAATGGCGCTCATGTAAGGTGTCAACAAACTGCCATCTTTAATAATTAAATATTGAATGCCTGCAGCACGCATATTGTCTATATCTAAGCGGTCTTGCTTCACTTTTACTAACTCATATACAAACTCGAAAGAATACCCCTTGGTATGTGTAAAATAAAAAAAGATACAACCTGAAATATCTGGTCCTACCACACACTTACTATTAACAGGAATGACTTGATTAAACTCCTGGCGCAAACTACAATTCGCAAACTCAGCTGGAATCTGACGCTTGCTTGGCACCCAACGCGAAGGAATAATGCGCACCAATGCCCAAGTAAAATTGAGAATTAAAAGCACCATTAATAAGCGTGGTGAAATGCGAACGCGCTGCATTAATAACACCACAATTAATATCAGCAATGGCAGTAGCGGCATAAAATAATAGGTATGGTTTTTCATGCGCTCGATGGCCCCCACATAAAAGCAAATGAACATGCCCAAACATGCGAGTATAAACCATGCAGTGCGGGTGAGTTTCCATGTTCGAATGGTTTTAAAAACAAGAAAAAGGAAGGCTAAAAACAATGGCCAACCGAACAATACCTCGGGTGCATCCATGCTGATATTGCCTAAAAACGTTTCCCATTTTAATGCATTCGAAATGGGTTCAATCCACAAGCCAAATTCTTTTAGATTATTCGCTTTGGTGAGTGTTAAAGCATAGGCATACCAAGCAACCACTGGCATTGCGATGAACATCCATAAAATGGCATTTTTAAAAAGCGATTTAAAATTGAAGGAAATAAAAACCAAAGTAGCCAAAGGCAACATTAAAAACTGGAATTTAATTAGGCCTGCACCAATAGAAAAAACAAGTGCTAATATTAACTTTGTTCTTTTATTGTCTCTTTGCCAATCCAACCAACACACCGTTGCCCATAAAGCCATGGTAAGCGCCAAAATATCGGGCATGGCATTGATACTATGGTAATATAATTCGGGCACGGAGAGCAAAAGAAAACCACCGCCCAAGGCTAAAAAATTGGGCACATTAAACCGAATGAGCAAGTGATAAAACGCAAACATACCGAAAGTAAAAATCAATAGATTTAAAATACGAGGCAGCGTATCCGAAAACCCAAATACTTTTGAGAGGGCTGCCACACACCATTCGTACAAAGGAAAATGCGAACCTGTAATACCATCGGTGTTGTTGCGCCTATCAATTTTAGGTTCGAGAATATTCATACCCTCTTCGCTGTAATTGCGCGCCATGGCCAAGGTGTTGCACTGTCGCCAAACATGCGTACCACTAGGTGGCAAGGTTAAGAAATTAAAATGTAAGGCTAAGTTGAGAATGAAAAAAAGTAATAAATTTTTCAAATCCTTTTGCTGCTATTACCAAGTATGATCCACAATAATTTTCCATTCTCCTTCAATCTGTTTAAACAACAGGGAGAACATACCCGACTGACTGCCATTGGCGCCAGTCACATTCCAATGCCCAGTGCATTGCACTATTTCACCACTTGCATCGAGCGTAGTAAAACCTAAATCGGTAAAGGTTAAATGGCCCATTTTTTCGGGCGTATTGTAATTGCGTTTGTAGCTATTGCTTACTGAATCATATCCCATGCGAATACCGCGTTGGGTAATAAATTTCAATTCTTCCGAATGCCAATAGCCTTTCATAAAACCATCAATGCTGCCTTTGTTCCATTCATCGGTTTGGGCATGCAATAGTTGCTCTATTGTTTTGTAATCTGGAACTTTTTGTTGGGGGGCTTGGCAACTGTAAATGGCCAATAACAATAATAGTAGAAGGGCGTAAGGCGTTTTAAGCATGCTTATAGTGAAGCGAGTACTTCGGTTGTAACTCTGTTAGCAGTTTCCATCGCACCGTGAATAGAACCACTTTTACCATTGGCATTGGTGGCTTCACCTGCAAAGAAAATTTTATTGTTAATGGCTTTGCTCAATTCAACACGGTTGTTCATGCTACCACCCACTTTTTGGTACGAGTAAGTGCCTTTGATGTATGGCATGTCCGACCAAAATACAACTTTAGAATCAACGATTGATTGACCAGCTGCTGCACCAAACAAAGCTGTAAAATCCGCTTGAATATCGTTGGCAATATTGGTTGCACTTCTGTTGTTCATTTTCTCGGCTGTTTTACCTACTACCAATGAAGACAAGATGTAAGCACCATTGCTGTCTTTTTCAATATTGAAAACACCTGCATCGCCACCGCTGTATAAAACAGTGGTATCATCAGGCCAAAATTTATTTTTAACTTTCAAAATGATTCTGATACCGGCATCCATACCAATCATGTTCATGGCTTCCTTTTTAGCGCTTGGTAATTCAGGTGTGAATTTGATATCATTATCTTTCAAAATAGAAATAGGCACTGTTACAATTAATTTATCGTAGGTTCTTGTAACACCATTTTGATCTTTCACTCTTACAACATCACCTACATATTCAATTTCTCTAACGACTGTATTGGTTTTAACTTTGGTTAATACACTGCTGTACTCTTTGGTTAAAATATCAGAAAAATTGGTAGTAGTTAATCTGTAATGAGATTCTTGACTATTTTTTAAGCCTTCCTCTTTTGCCATCAACAAAGAAACACGGTCGATGCTACCACCAACGTTGGCTTCCATATTGTTGCGGTAAATGAATTTCACACGCTCAGGCACATTGTTGTTCACCATGAATTGCTCGATAGAAACATCGTTGCTAGCATAGTTCAAGCTGCTATTGAAGATAGAATTCACTTTCATGAAATCTGCATCGCCACTCAAAGCACTTTCTGCTTTAATGGTTTCGTCGATCACGTAAGCCTTTTCTTTTTTGCTATCTAAGTTGACTGGTTGGTATTTGCGAATGATATCGTACCAAGCATTGTTTTGTTGACCATAAGCCACTTGCGCACCCAGTTCGATATTATTGTTAGAAGAAAAATTGCTATTGGTAAATGACTGAATTCTGCCGCCAATGACATCACTTGCTTCTAAAATTTCTATCTCGAATTTATTGTGTTGTTTCAATAAATAAGCGGCTTGTAAACCAGAGATACCAGCACCAATAATACCAATTCGTTTAATATGAGAATGGTCAACCGATTTGCTGCAAGAAGTAGAGAGTAAAATTTCCGCCAATGAGATGGCTGGAAGTGCGAAGGCAATGTTCTTTATGAAACTGCGTCTAGAATTCATTTTTAGTTTATAGTTTCAACAAAAATAGTATTTAAATACTATTTGTCAAACCTTATGGCCTTCAATATTCATATAAAAAGGCTATATTAACTGTTTATCAGCAACTTACATGCAAAAAAAATATCGTTTTTGAGCCTTAAACGGCCATAATTTGGTGCTAAATACCTACATAATGACTCAAAATAGCCCATTTTGCGCAGAATTAAACTGTGTATTTAGACCTAAATAACAGACTCAATTTGAGCTTTAAATTATTTGAAAAGAAGCCCCGCTCGCCCGTTAATTATGACTAACTTGCGCCCCATTAAAGGAACTTAAAAAAATGATAGATTATCTGATAGTTGGAGGGGGAATGGCGGGGTGTAATTTGGCATATAATCTGTTAAAAAATCAGCGCAGTGTGCACATGATAGATGAGAACAGTCCAAGAACTGCATCAAACATCGCTGCGGGCATCTACAATCCATTGTTACCCAAGCACCACAAGGTCGCTTTCCAGGCAGAATTAATCTACCCCATCATCGAATCTTATTACCTCGAACTCGAGCAATACCTTGGTGAAACAGTGCATTTCAAACAACCCATCCACTATTATATTGAAACCCAATCCGAACTCAATGATTGGAGCGCCTATGCCTATAACTCCAATTTAAGCCATTGGATTGAAGTGCACACCAGTCGCAGCGACTATCAATTCAAAGCCAATAATGGTTTTTTAAAAATTAAACATTCTGGTTGGGCCGATTCTAAAAAAATGACCACTGCGATTAAGGTAAAATTGGCCTTAACTGGCGCGCTTACTAACGCCTATTTCGATTATTCAGAACTAAGCATTACCGATACCGAAATTAACTACAAAGGCATTAAAGCCAAACACATTGTTTTTTGCGAAGGTTGCGATTTGATTAACAACGCCATTAATACCAATCTAGAATTAAAACCTGCAAAAGGTGAAATACTCATTATAAAAACTGAACTTGATATTGACTACATTGCTCAACAAGGTGTTTACATGGTACCATTGGGCAATCAATTGTACAAGGTTGGTTCGACTTTTTCGTGGGATGTGCTCGATGAAACACCAACCGAAGCAGGTAAAAAAGAAATTTGTTTTAAGCTTGAAAAGTTTTTCAAAGGCAGCTACGAAGTCGTCGATCATTATGCTGGCGTTCGTCCTTCGAGTGGCGATCGTCGACCAATCCTTGGCGCATTGAAACCGTATAATAACGCTTTTGTTTTTAATGGTTTGGGCTCGAAAGGTGTTGCATTGGCGCCCTATTACGGCACTTTAATGACCCATCATTTAATCAATGGCATACCGCTCGACAAAGAGATTAGCACTGAGCGTTATAAAAACAAAACAATCGTTTTATAAACAGAAAAATAATTTATATTTTTACTAAAAAATAATAGAAAACATACCAACCGGTATGTTTTTTTTATGTTCCTAAAAATTTAGTCAATGCGGTACAATTCGATTAAATTGACATGAGTACGCAAAGCTTTTCACTGGCTTGCTCTTCGGCTATTTTTTTGGAATGGTTGCGCACAATCATTAATTCTTCCTCATCTACCATTATGGCCACTTCATAAAGTTTTCTTTTGTTCACCATCTCCATGCTTTTGATTATAAAATTTACCTTCTTTCTTTCCTTCTGCCCCCATTTTACCAAGCGCGCTTTATAACTTAATTCATCTTCCACCAAAGCTTTGATATCGATGTGCAAGCCTATCATTTTATTCAAAATAAAATGCTGGGTAAACTTAAAACCCTTGTCTAAATAGATGGCGCCAATTAAGGCTTCTAACGCATTGCCACAAATGGTTTCCATAAAAGTATTGTTATAAGCCAAAACCTTATCGAATTTGATGAGTTGTTGTAAACCCATTTTTTTTCCAAGATAATTCAGCTTCTGACGACTCACCACTTTCGAACGCATTTCGGTTAAAAAGCCTTCGTTTTTGTAGGGAAATAAATTGTATAATTTTTCGGCAATAATAAATCCCAATACCGAGTCACCCAAAAACTCGAGGCGCTCGTTATTATTCTGCTTATCCACCTTGCGATGATTGTGCTTATAGGAATGGTGGGTAAGCGCTATTTCATATAATGATAAGTGACTAGGACAAAATCCTAAAACATTATAAAGCTTTTGGTAAAGTGCTCTGTTGCGCGAGAATTTCAGACAGTATATTCGTCTTAGCACTTTGATTGTAGGGTATTAGGATACTATTAATAATTAACCGTTGTAACGCTTAAAAATAACAGACGCATTGTGTCCACCAAAACCAAAAGTGTTACTAATCGCAACATTAATTTGTTTTTGTTGTGCAACATTGAACGTTAAATTCAATTTTGAGTCTATATTTTCGTCGTCGGTAAAATGATTAATAGTCGGTGGTACAAGATTATGTTGCATAGCCATAATCGAAGCCACTGCTTCAATTGCACCAGCGCCACCTAATAAGTGACCGGTCATTGATTTTGTAGAGCTGATATTCAATCCATAGGCATCTTCTTTGAACACTGCTTGTATTGCTTTTAGTTCAGCAACATCGCCAAGCGGTGTAGAAGTACCATGAACATTGATATAATCAACATCAGAAGGTTTCAAATTAGCATCTTCTAACGCCCAATTAAGAACATTGATTACGCCTAAACCTTCAGGATGCGGGGCGGTCATGTGATAAGCATCGGCACTCATTCCAGTACCAACGATTTCGCAATAAATTTTAGCGCCTCTTGCTTTGGCGTGCTCAAGTTCTTCAAGTACTAAAGCGGCCGAACCTTCGCCTAAAACAAAACCATCTCTCTCTTTATCAAAAGGGCGAGAGGCTGTTTGCGGGCTATCGTTTCTTTCACTGAGCGCTTTCATTGTGCAGAAACCGCCTACTGCAGGCTCGTTGACACAAGCTTCAGAACCACCTGTAATTATCATTGGACTCTTACCCAATTGTATCATGGTGTAAGCGTCTATCAAAGCATTATTACTCGATGCGCAGGCAGAAACAGTGGTATAATTGGGACCACCAAAACCATACTTAATACTTACCAAACCACCAGCGATATCAGATATCATTTTGGTGATAAAGAAAGGTGAGAAACGCGGTGTACCATCGCCTCTTGCATAATCGGCACTTTCATTAAAGAATGAAGTTAAGCCGCCTATGCCCGAGCCCCATATGACACCAATTTTTGTTTTATTGATTTTTTCCAAATCAATCCCTGAATCTTTGATGGCTTCATCTGTGGTAACAGATGCAAATTGAGCGAAACGGTCCATTTTGCGGGCCTCTTTGCGCTCCATAAAGTTTTCAGGATTGAAGTTCTTTACCTCACAAGCAAATTTGGATTTGAACTTGGTGGTATCAAACTGAGTAATCATATCGGCACCACTCACTCCGTTAGCCAATCCAGTCCAGTAATCCTGAACGTTATTGCCCAACGGGGTAAGCGCACCCAATCCTGTAACTACTACACGTTTTAGTTGCATGTAAATGGTTGAGGATATTTAATAAATTACTTTGAGTTGTTTTCGATGTAAGTAATGGCGTCACCTACAGTACCGATTTTTTCTGCTTGCTCATCAGGAATTGCAATATTGAATTCTTTTTCAAATTCCATGATCAATTCAACTGTATCCAATGAATCTGCACCTAAATCGTTGGTGAAACTTGCTTCAGGCGTTACTTCGCTTTCTTCTACACCTAATTTGTCAACGATTATTGACTTTACTTTTGCTGCTACTTCTGACATGATTTTTAAATTTTTGGTTGGTGCAAATAACCATTTTTTACGCTAAAATGCCAAATTTTTTTTAAGAAGGTTTTTTTCAAGCCTTTACGATTCAAAAATAACTTGGTTTTTTAAGCCACAAAAGCGTGTTAAAACAGCCCTTTACACAAATTAGCATAGGCAATGCCTAGGAATGAAATAAATTGCTACCTTACTAAAATCATCTTTTTTGTTTCAAAAAATGGATGCTCGAAAAGGTTGGCAATAAAATATTCTTTCACTTTTTTATTTCTAAAGGCGGCTTTGAATGTTTGAATTTCGGCTTGTAAATCGCCACCTTTTAAGCACACCACTTCAGAATCAGGTTTTAAGTTTTTCGCAATCCACCCATAAAATTCAATCAATTGGGTAACGGCCCTGCACATCACAATATCATATTTACCCACGATTTGCTCTGCCCTTGCTTGTTCTGCTTTCACATTTTTTAAACCCAAACCCTCGGCTACAGCATTCACTACTGTAATCTTTTTACCTATGGAATCTACCAAATGAAATTGTATTTCTGGAAACAAAATGGCCAAAGGAATGCCAGGGAATCCACCCCCAGTACCAATATCCAAAACGGTATGTACATTCTTAAAGTTAACCAGTTTGGCGATTGACAAGGCGTGCAACACATGGTGCACATATAACTCCTCGATATCCTTTCGCGAAATCACATTGATTTTCGCATTCCACGCTTCGTACAAGGGGTACAATTTTTCGAACTGCTCCTTTTGTATTGGGCTAAGGTTAGGAAAATATTGATATATTATTTCGGCACTTACCATTTTTTTTGTTTTCCAAAAGCTGTTACTGCGCCAAACACTATATTATAAAACACAAATAAAAAATCGAATAAAGGCAACCAAAAGGCATAGGTGGCGCGTTTTAATTTTCTAAAGATTTGATACATCAATGGTATTTTAATCAACCAAAAAATGCACAGTACAATTAAAGACCAATACCTTGTTGGTTCATAGATAATACATGCCAAAAGAAAGGCCCATACCAGCGCTTGGGTTACGCCAAAAAAGCCGAGTTGGGAACGGTGCTTGCGCTTATAATACTTGCCTACATAGTTGTGCCTTACCTTTTGCGCAAACCATTCGCCAAATGTTTTCTTAGCATAGGTATTCACAAAGGCTTGCGGAATTACGCAAACTGCAGTATTCTCTGCATTGGCCGCATCTTGTATAAACAAGTCATCATCGCCCGAGGCAATGTGGTGGTGATTCGCAAAACCTTTGACACTAAAGAACAAAGATTTCTTGTAACTTAAATTTCTACCAACACCCATGTATGGGTTGCGGTTCATGGCATAACCAAAATAAGAACTTGCTGTTAAAACATTCTCCATTTGTGCCATTAAATTAACAAATGTATGCCGCTTAGCAAAGGGAGAATAACCAAGCACAATTTCTGTTGCAGGATTGGTATGGTATGGCTTCACCATTTCTGTAATCCAATGTTCTGAATTTGGCAGACAATCGGCATCCGTAAACAAAAGCAACTCATACTTTGCTGCCTTAATACCTAAGGTCAATGCCAATTTTTTTCCCTTGGTATTTTTCTTCATATCATCTGTAATAAAAACAGATTTAATACGCGGTTCGGTGCTTTGAAGGGTTTCAAAATAATCTGTTGTCTTGTCCCAACTGGCATCATCTACCAATACAATTTCAAATTCACTGTATTGTTGATTCAACAAAGCTGGCACTAATACTTGCAAATGATCATATTCGCTTTGCGCACAAACAATAATGCTTACGGGTTGCCATTTACCTGTATACTCGGGCTTCTTAGGCAGTTTTAATAATTTAGCAAATACAACTATGTGATAACACAATTGTATAATAACAAAAAGCAAAAGCCCTGCAAGTAAGGCAATGGCTATTGGAGACAAATGGATAGGTAACATTAATTTATTTTAAATCCAATGCCTGTTCTTTGCGTTGGAATATTATCTGCTTTAAATTCTGAAACATCGGCAAGTGTTAATGCGCCAACAATCTTAGGTGTACGCTTGGTCTTAGGCAATTCACTTAAACGCAAATGTTGATTCTTAACAGCCTCTTCTACTACTTTTCTAACAGCCCTACCATTGCCAAAAAACTTATCGCGTTTTTCGTACATGTAAGTGATATATCCTTTTAAATGAACGCTGGTTTCTTCATCAGGCGTAATGTTATGATCGGCCAATTGCTGAATTGCGATATCAAACAAATCATCTGGCTTGAAATCTTCAAAATTAAAGGTTCTATCAAATCTTGATTTTAAACCTGGATTGGCTTCTAAGAAACGTTCCATGTTTTGGGTATAACCAGCAGCAATTACAATAAACTTACCGCGTTGGTCCTCCATTCTTTTCAATAAAGCTTCAACTGCTTCTCTTCCATAATCGTTGCCACCACCTTCTGTCAAAGCATAGGCTTCATCAATAAACAATACACCGCCCATTGCTTTTTCAATAATCTCTGCCGTTTTAATAGCGGTCTGACCGATGTAACCACCCACCATTGATTGTCTATCGCATTCTACTAAATGACCACGCTCTAGAATACCAAGTGCTTTGTATATCTGTGCTAAAATGCGGGCCACTGTAGTTTTACCAGTACCAGGATTACCAAGGAAAACCGAGTGCAAAGAGAAAATCTCTCTTGGATTTTTTCCTGATTCTTTGTAGAAACGCACCAACTTTATCAACTCGTCGATATCGTGTTTAACGGATTGTAGTCCAGTTAATTTTTTCAACTTGCTAGTAGACTCTTTTAACAAGTCCTCATCAATTGGTATATCGGCGAGTTTGCCTTTGTGATCTAAATAGGTTCTTTCGATGTCTTCTTTTTCGATGGTGCTTAAACTCTCGATTGTTAATTTTTTAGGATCCTTGCTTTTCATCACCCTTAAACCAAGGTTCATTTTAAACTCATCAATCAAAGAATTCACCATACGGGCATTACCAAAGAACTTATCGCGTTCGCGGTAATTAGAAACCAAATGTTTGTACAAGGCATCGATGGCTTCTTTGCTTAAATTGACACCGCGTTTTTCGCAGGCAAAAGTTGCAATCTGCGCCAACTCTTGCGGCACATAATCAGGGAAATCGTAGGTCATGGTAAACCTTGATTTCAAACCAGGATTTGATTCCATGAAGATGTCCATCTCTGCAGGATAACCAGCCACTATAATCGCAATGTCATTGGCATCGCTTAATTCTTTTAATAAAATCTCGATGGCTTCTTTTCCAAAATCTTTGCTATCATCGTCTTTACGCGCCAATGAATAAGCCTCATCAATAAACAAGATACCATCTTTTGCTTTCTTAATAGCCTCTTTGGTTTTTGGTGCTGTCTGACCAATAAACTCAGCCACTAAATCACCTCTGTCCACTTCGTGCACATGGCCTTTTTTCAATAAGCCTAATTCTTTATAAATGCGACCCAACATACGCGCCACAGTGGTTTTACCAGTACCAGGATTGCCTTTGAACACTGCATGTAAATTGATGTGTTCATCGTCGGCTAAACCTTTCTCTTTTCTTAACGCTAAGAATTTAAGATAGCTGGTATACTCTTTTACTTTGTCTTTGATAGAATCGAGACCAACCATGCTGTCCAAATCCTTCATCACATTATCGTATGAGTCGGGCACAACTGGCGCGGTGCTTTCAGATTTTTCTACTGGCTCGCCATCTAAGTCATCGTCTAACAAATCGAAATCAGCATCGAAATAGAAACCCGTTTGTACCAATGGAATAAAGTCCTCTTCAACCGCTTCAATATAATCATCGCCTACTTCGAAAGGCACACTTGCAACCAATTCATCCATGAATACTACTTCGATATAATAGCGACCACGGCCCCATGTGCCGAGCATATCGCTACCCCAACCTACCGTGGTATTGAAAAAATCTTCATCTGGTTTAACAAAAAATAATTTAGAAGCGGAGCCCTTTAAGTGACCGGAAGATGTTTTGTAATTGAAGGTTAATTCGCAAGCCCAGTCGGCACTTTTGCGCACTAAATTTTTTGCATTGATTTCAATCCAAATGTAACGGGTACTAAGTGCATTGAAGCCTACATAGTATTTGCGTTCGCCTTGCACCATGTTGGCATCAGGACCTTCATATAATTTTACAGCTTCAACTTTAAAGTATGGGTTGATACCATTGCGCACCAAACCTTGGCGTTCTATGTAAAAGCTTTTAGAACCGATCAATTCTTCTTCAATAAATGCTTCCCAACGGTAAGCACCCGATTTCCAATAGGTGCTAGGCGTTTTAACGCCCCAGCCTTCGCGCACAAAAATAATATTATCGCGTTTATCGATTGGGCGGTCGCAGTTCAATTCGCAAATTTCTTCGTCTTGTTCGTTTAAGCATTTGAGTCTTAATTTAAGATCCCAATTTTCTTCATCATATTTTTTATTGAAGAAAGAAAATTCGCAATAAACATAAGAGGCTTCTTGTTCATCGAACACCGAGCGGTATTTTTTTGCATTATTGGCCAGCCATTCAGTGCTGCCATAGGTCTTGATATCTCGAAATTTTAAACAGTCCTTGTAATTCATTATAAATAAGGGGAAATAAAGTTCAATATTACAAAGAAAAAAGAAATAAAACGCACACCAATTTGCAATTTAATCTACAGTTTGGCGAGCATTGTCCAATAAGGGTGGAAAGCCTAATTTGAATAGTAAAAGACGCCCAAAAATCAATTGGAATGCATTTAATTTAAAAATACTTTTTGTTTTTTTGATAAAAAACTTACTTTTGCAATCCCCAAAAAAGGGTGAGGTGCCTGAGAGGCCGAAAGGAACAGTTTGCTAAACTGTCGTACGGGTAACTGTACCGAGGGTTCGAATCCCTCCCTCACCGCAGTGAAGCAGAGACAACCCCTTTTCGAAAGAAAGGGGTTTTTGTTTTTAGTACGATAAGGGCGCTTGCGCGCTTGTCGGATTAAAAATAAAAACACTGCGTAGCTGGGGTTGTCAAGCTTCACTGCTGGCCCATCCCGCAGGATCATGCAATAATCACTCCCTCACCGCAACAAAGTATAGACAACCCTTTTCTTCAGAAAAGGGTTTTTTGTTTTTAGTTGAGCAAATCGCTTGCGAATTTGCTCATAATAAAAAACAAAAATACCTTGCATAGCAAGGTTGTCTATACTTTGTTGCTGAACCCTCCCACTGGGATCATGAAATAATCCCTTCTTTAGAAATATGTTTTAGTCGAGCAAATCGCTTGCGAATTTGCTCATAATAAAAAACAAAAAATACCTTGCATCGCAAAGTTGTCTATACTTTGTTGCAGGACCCTCCTATTGGGTTCATGCAATAATCCCTTCTGTAGAAAAGGCTTTTTCTTTTAAGGGGGTCCTTTTGGGGGTCCCCAAACCATCGGCAATGATGTAATGACTCCTCACATCCAACACGCAAGAAACAAAGTCAAACCACTAAAATCCATAGGATTGATAGCTTTTTTTGTCTTAACGAGGACATTTACGTAAGATATATTCTATTTAAAGTGCTAACCTAAGACTGAGTTATGTGAATTTGCTAAACGCACATTAAAATAATTTTGGTAGATTTGATATGCATTTTCAATATGCCACTAACAACGAAAATGCAATAGACCTTTCACCATTTGTTAATGGCAAGGGCCGTAATTTAGTAAATGTTAATTTGAAAAAATGTATTGGATACATTGTCTATTTACTAATTTAGGGTATGGTAATATTGAAATTGGGCAAATACCTTAAGTTTGCATTATCTAAACAGATTTAATAAATGAAAAAAATATACGCACTATTACTTACTGCATCCTTTGTC
>CANMBF010000053.1 GCA_947496065.1 Bacteroidota bacterium | reverse complement strand
AGAAAAAAAAACAATGAAAATATTAAAATCGATCTCTGCATTTGTCAAGATAATTGCTATTTATAAAACAAACATAAGTCGAAGTTGTGAGTTTAAACTAATGGGGAAGAAAAATAAGTTAAAAATTGGGCATATTATCGAATCACTTTTTTTTCTCGAAGCGTTGTTTTTGTTAATGAAATACATGCTGATTGAAAACAATAATACAAAGGCTCTGCCTTTATTCATCTATCTTAATAACTACTCCGTTTTTAAAGGTAAGGGTTCCAGAGGTTTCATAAACCCATTGCTCAGTTGATCCATTCATGACGATTTCCTTTGGTTTCCCCCAAGAAAGTTCCGCTTCCTCTTTGGTCATGCCCATGCGCATGCTTTCATTCTGAATCACGGTCCAGATTTCATTCTTAATCTTAGGGTACTTCTTCTTCGGGTCTTCAAATGAAAAGGCTTTATCGAAATCGACACCAAATAAACCAGAGGATTTGTTGATGCCACTTAAACGCAAATTAATAAAGGCTTCTTTGGTGGTGCCCTCCTGCTTGAAAACAATTTTTGATGGACCATCTTGTGTGCCTAAACCAATGGAAATGACAGTAACTGCCACAAATTTTTGGTTGCCATCGCTGTTCACAATTTTGCCTTTTTCATCTTCTTTCATCCATTGACTGCAAAGTACATAAAGGGTTTTGCCATTCAGTTCAGCTTTTATTTTATCGACCTCATCTAAGTAAACAACTTTCTTAATGTAGGTATTGGGTGCTTTTCTTAAAGCGGCAGTATCACCAATAAATTCGTATTCATATTTTTTACCCTCACATTCAAAAATAAGGTAAGTATTTTTACAAGTACCTGTGGCGCATTTCATAGTGCGCATTTCTCTCGATTGGTAAGTAAATGTTTTCCATTCAAAATCGCCTTGGCGCACTTGATCATTCACAAAATTGAGTGATTTATAAGGGGCCAATTCTATTCTTGAAGCGGAGCCTAAAGCTTTTATTCTCAAGGGCTCTGTCATAAATTTCATACCTGGTTTCCAATCGGCCATAATAATGCGTGGAAATTTTTTAGCAAACGCACTTTGTGTTATGCTGTCTTTGGGCGCATTGGCACTCGCACTGACATCATAAGGACTTTTTTGTGCGAATAATGAAGCATTCGCGGCAACTATCAATAAGAATAAAAATGATTTCATAATGGGTATAAAAGTAAGGCAAAAATAGGACCTAAAAAAAGCAGATGCTATACATCTGCTTTAAATATTTAAAGTAAAATACAATTATTCCCAGCTGCAAACGATGCCGCCCATTATTAGAATCCTTTCCAGCCTTGGGCAGTCAATTTGTGCTGAACATTGCTCTTGCTGATTAAGTGCAATCCTTCAGTCGATTTTACGGCATGACCGATGATAGTAAAGTCCATTTGGTTTTTTATTTTCTCAAAATCACTTGCCGTAATGGTGAATCAAAGTTCATAGTCTTCGCCTCCATTTAAAGCCGCAACTGTTGGGTCGATTCCCAAATCAATACCGCGTTGGTAGGTCAAAGGATCGATGGGTAATTTATCTTCATAAACTGTAAAGCCAACATCGCTTTGTTTGGCCAAATGGTGTATTTCACTCGCCAAGCCATCGCTCACATCTATCATGGCCGTTGGTTGAATACCAAGTTCTGCCAATAGTTTAACAATATCAACTCTTGCCTCTGGTCGCAATTGTCTTTGAATCAAATAGTCGTTACCCTCTAAATCAGGTTGAAAATCTGGTTTTTCAAGAAAAATTCTTTTCTCTCTTTCCAAAATATTTAAACCTAAAAAAGCACCGCCTAAGTCGCCCGAAACCACTAGTAAATCGCCTTCATTAACGCCACTTCTATAAGCTATTTTATCCTTCGCCACATGACCATAAACCGCAATGTTTAAAATTAGGCCTTTTGGACTAGATGTCGAATCGCCCCCTACTAAATCAACGTTGTATTGCGCACAAGCCGCATTGATACCGAAGTATAAATCTTCAATGGCTTCAATTGAAAATCGGTTGCTCAAAGCCATTGACATTACAATATGTGTTGCTGTGCCATTCATGGCTGTAATATCGCTGATATTGGCAACAACTGCTTTGTAGCCTAGGTGTTTCAATGGGGTATAAGCCAAATCGAAATGCACACCTTCTACTAACATATCGGTGCTTAAGAGGGTGTAATTATCGCCATTCTCAATCACTGCAGCATCATCGCCAATGCCTTTTACAGTGCTTTGATTGTGTATTTTTACACTTTTGGCAAGGTGGTCGATTAAACCAAACTCACCCAATTCACCCAATTCGGTTCTACCTTTATTTTCGAACATGTTTTTTATTTTTGATTGTCTCTCCATTCATACACCCAACCACTTTGAATCATTTCCAAATGGCCTTCATTGCACTCTTCTTTGGTGCCTTTAAAGTTGGGAATTTCGAGTATCCATTGCATCAGTTCCGTAAAACGAACTCTGTAAATTTTTGATTCCGTAAAATCATCACCAAAACGCTCGTAAAGAGCCATGGATATGTCTTCGTGGTCTTTCCAGTAAATTGGAAGTTGGAAATGGGTCATGCTTGTATTGTATTTGAAATTGATGCTTTATTTTACCCTGATGGTGCAATAAATACCAACTGCAAAACTAATCTATTTTTTTCAATAGCACGCTTAACAATTGTCGGGTCTATTTTACTTTTAAAGTAGTATTAGTTGAATGCATTACAAAATAACCCAATTTAATACAGAATAAAGCAATAAAGTAAATAACATCGCATGCAGTTGGCGACTTGCTTTAGATACATAAAAAAATCCCGCTAACTTTTTAGTTAACGGGATTCTCTATAAATAGTAATTGAATTATCTCAACAAGGTAAGTGTACCATTGTAATAGTGCCATTGTTTGCGGTTGTCGCGCACTTTAATATGGTAGTAATAAATACCCTCTGGGCATTCATCGCCAGGTTTGTTTGTATACTGACCGGTCCATTTTACACTTCCATCGCTTTTGAACACTTGTTCACCCCATCGATTGAAAATTGCAAATTCCATTTTTTGCATCGATGTTACATTTGGTGACCAATAAGAATTGAATTCATCTAAATTTGGAGAGAAGGCCGTAGGAATCCATATTCTGAAAATATCTAATACGGTTAATTTACGTTCTACAAAATCATCACAGCCATTGGCATTGGTGGCAATTAATTTTACTGTAAATGTTCCAGTATCGGTGTAACTGTGGGTCGGATTATCTTGATAATCTAAGGCAGTGTTATCACCAAAATCCCAAGTGTAATTGGTAGCGCCTGTAGATTGGTTGGTGAAGGTTACCAGTGGTTCAATGATATCAATTTGAACGGGAGAATAACTAAATTCGGCATTGGCTTGTTTCCAAACATTAATGGTTTCAATAAAGGATTTACATTTTTTGCCATTTGATAATACCATTTCAACTCTGCCATTAAAAAAACCAGCAGTGCTGTAAGCTTTTGGTATATCAGGGTGGGTTTGTCCGCCTGCAGAAGCAGTCGAACTAAACAATGCATTGTCAAAATACCATACCCAATTGAATTTCGTATTCAAAGGTTGTGCAATGGTGAGTGGGAATTTAAAGTTAGTTGAATAAGGTTCGCAACCTGCCAAATCAATTGCAAGTGTTGAATCACTTACAACAGGGGCTACAAATAAATTAGTTGAATCTTTAATAGGCGATGAACAAGCATCATCAACAGTTACCAAAACCACCATCGAGTTAGTCGGTGATACAGTAACATTGGTGCCGGTACCTAATAAAGAGCCGTTTCTACCATCTGTCCATGTATATGTTCTGCTTTGTGATTTTCCGTCGGCAATACTTGTAGAATAGGTGTAACTTTCATTTCTACACAATTCTTGTGGCGTTAGGAATGTTTTGAAACCCATTGGCGCACGCATCATTAGTTTGAATTTGTCAGTATCATTTAGGTTACAATTATCGTTACCTATAATGATATAATCAGTTTGTGTAACCGTTGGTGTCACTTTAAAAGTAGCATTGCTCAAATCAATCATTGAGTCTACAGGTGTATAGCTAGCACCGTTCTTTTTCTTCAAAATAAACTTAATAGGAAGATTGTCCGAATTCTTGCCACTTGCTTTGATATCATAGCTTTGTCCTGTACAAACAGTATCAACAGCTAGGGTAGAAACAATATTGAGTGTATTTTTTATGGCCACCCTGAATTTGTCAGTATCATTTCGATTACAACCGTCGTTGCCAATAATGATATAATCTGCTGGGATAATCGGTGGAGTCAAAGTAAAGCTTGCATTACTCGAGTGGGTCATTGAATCAACAGCTGTGTAACTTGTACCGTTTTTCTTTTTAAGAATAAACTTAATGGCAACATTGTCCGAATTGCTGCCTGTTGCTTTGATGCTATAGCTTTGTCCTCTGCAAACACTATCAATAGGTTTGGTAGAAATAATATTCAATGTATTTTTAATGGCAACATTGAATGGTTTTAAAGGTGCAGTGTTAGAATTACAAGCCTGATCGAATGCAATTTTGAATTTAGAATCATCAGGAATTTGAATATTAAAATAAGGATAAGCTGTGTTTTTAAAACTATCAATTAATTGACCAGGATTAGCGTAGGTTGAATTTAATAAACGCACTCTGTAACCTGTGCTATCACCACCACTCAATTTTAAACTTACTTTAAATGGTGTGTTTCTACAAACAGGGTTTTGGTAGAAAATAGTATCAATTTTTAAACCTGGACGAACGGTAATTTTTACATACCCGCTGTCATTTGGCACAGTACAACCATCGCTTAAAACGACTTTATAAGTTTTACTTACGTTACCAATGGTAATGGTTTTGCTTTTACCGGTATCTAAGCCATTGTCCCATTTTAGAATACTTGTACCAGGTCTTCCACCTATTATTTTAGGCGTAAAGGTAACAGTATTGCCTTCGCAAATGTTGGTATCCCTTGGCATGGTTATTTTTAAACTATCATGCACAGTTATTTTTATAAAATTGGTATCAGCATAAAGGTTGCCATTGGCGTCTTTTGTACAACCATCGGTCAAAATTAAACGATAGGTTGTAGTTGCTTTTGGTGCTACTACTTTGTTAAAGCCGGTCCCTAAACCTTGGTCCCAAGTGAAGGTTTGCCCCGCCACATAACCACCTTTAGCTGATGCGCTAAGGGTTGTGTTTGTACCTCTACAAATCGTTGTATCATTGCTCTTGGATACTAACAATAAACTATCTCTTAATTTTACTTTGAAAGTGTCTCTGCTTGGGGTGCAACCTTTGGTAGTTGCAACAACCGTATAACTGGTATCCATCAATGGCGTACATTTAGGCTTAAAACACTTGTTACAACTCAGCCAAGTACTTGGGGTAAAAGTATAATTCGTGTCCCCATCAGTTTTTGAGGTGATATAAAAACTATTGCCCTTGCAAATCATTGTATCTGCCAAGAGCCGTATCTTGGGTTTTGCAAATACCTTCACATAATTGATTAGGGTATCTGTACTTACGCCATTGCAAACACCAACCAATGGTCGGGTGGTAACAGCCATTACTTTTATCATGCCAGTATCATTAAATACATAATTAAAGGCTTTTGTTGTTTTTGTTGCATTACCTGAAGGATTATATAAAACCCATTTATAGCCAGTAGGGATATAAGTGGTGGCAACATCAAATGGAATAGTTGTTCCTTGGCAAGCGATATAGTAGGGTGTATCTAATTCAAAATCCGAACTGCTTTTACCAGCTGCGGTCATATAAAAACTGAGGGCTTTAACCGAAGAGCCAGCATTGTAACCATAAGAACCGCGGTCGCCATAAGCATAAAGCATGGCCGCAAAACCATAGGGACTCGTTATTTTGTGCTTACCCTGTGTTAAGCCAGATTGTTGTATGTAGGAATAACTCGTGTCAGAATTAACCAATTGCCAAGGTGCAGTCGGAACCGACCCATCAAGTCTAAATGTGCTTCTGTAGGCAGTTTTAACATACACGTTCAAGAAAAACTTGTTAATTTGTAATGCGTTTTCGCAACTAAAATTCAAACTTTTTAAAGATTGTTCAATGGGCGTAACCCACATCATCATAGGGTCTGTATCGGTTCCACCTCCAAAAAATCCGCCACCATCACAAGCCTCACTCGATGCATATTGACAAACACCTACCGCTCTGTTGGTAGTCAACAATGCATTTTTACAACGCGATGAATCAATCCAAAAAGTGTCTGAAAAACCTGCATTGATAATTTTAACAGGACGGTTATTAAAACGAACAATTGTATTATTCGTATTGGCTACTACTTTAATTAATTCCCATTTTCTCAACTTTCCTTTTGCCCAAACAGTTGGTGCTAAAATAAAGCGCTTACCCCATAAATTAATGGGCATCATTTGTTCGTACAAATGGTCATAAGAACTTGCACAAGAGCTGCCAGGCGGGCCAATAGCACTTCTGCTACTTCCGCCAAATACAGCAATTCTTTTGCAATTAAGTGCTTGTACCAAGGTACCTGATAAATCGAGTTTACTTGTACTGGCCTGCACTTGATAGGATTCGCCTTTGTTTAAAACAATGGTGAACTTAGTATTGGCAGCATTCCCTCCTTTTGTAAGAACAGAGGGTGTAATTTCAATTGTAGTACTATTCTCTGTGGCAACAATTGCAAAGGCAGATCGGTAATTTGAACCTCCACTTCCTGGGTCACCTAAATAAGAGATTATTCGATAATCTACACCTAGGGCTTCAACTGGGTAAATGAGCGATGCGTCGCAACTATAAGCTTTTGTACTTTGAGCACTTACCGCTACGGTATCATTAGCCTCAACTAATAAACCTCTATTTCTTTTGGAACGAAATTCAGAATTGTAGCAATAACCCATGTAACCAGGCACTAAAACGGTATCAACTCCACCACCAGCGCCAATCGAAAATGGTAAACTATGACCAGTGTTAACATTTTTTACGGTGCCGGTAGTTGCCTTCGGGCAACTTATTACAATTTTCATTTGTGGAGCGGTAGCACTATCTGTATTGCTCGAATTATTCTCCATAAAGGTCAACCAAAATGTTTTACCAAGTGTGGATAATTCTTGCCCTTTCGTTGGGTTTAATGCCAACCAAAAAAGGGAAGAAAGAAGAAAAAGCTTGTATATTC
Organism: Bacteroidota bacterium; assembly: GCA_947496065.1. GTDB lineage: Bacteria > Bacteroidota > Bacteroidia > NS11-12g > UBA955 > JABMMZ01. The sequence goes on along the minus strand of CANMBF010000053.1, from coordinate 11,663 downwards.
TTGCCATCATGTTATTTAAATGTTATCAGTCCCGAAAATTAAGTATTTTTACTTAATTTATCAACATCTTATTGATTGCAATTTTAAAATGCATTTAATAATGTACATCTTAGCGTTTCAAATAGTGGGTTTTTCTCAGTTAAAAAAATTATCTTTGCACCTCATTTAATCCAATTCAAACAATATGAACGGTTTTTTTAAAATTCCTACAGCCCTCAATGAAACAGTGCTAGATTATGCACCAGGTAGCAAAGAAAAATTAGCACTTAAAAATGCTCTAGCCGAGGCTAGAAGTAAAGTCATCGATATTCCAATGTATATCAATGGCGCTGAAGTAAGAACAGGAAAAACTGAAAAAATTGCACCACCTCATGATATTCACCATCAAATTGGGTTGTTTCATGTAGGTGAAGCTAGTCACGTTCATGATGCCATCAATGCAGCCATGGCAGCTAAACCAGCTTGGGAAAATATGCCATGGGAACAAAGAGCTGCTATTTTTCTAAAGGCTGCTGAATTATTAGCTGGTCCTTACCGCGCAAAATTAAATGCAGCCACCATGTTGGCACAATCTAAAAATGCCTATCAGGCAGAAATTGACGCTGCTTGCGAATTCATTGATTTTTTAAGATTCAATGTACAATACATGAGCGAAATTTATGCGGATCAACCAACTGCCAACGGTAAAGCCATTTGGAACCGTTTAGAACATCGCCCACTTGAAGGTTTTACATTTGCATTAACCCCCTTTAATTTTACAGCGATAGCTGGCAATTTACCTACTTGCATGGCCATGATGGGCAACGTGGTTGTATGGAAGCCAGCCTTCACCCAAATATATTCTGCCAATGTTATTATGGAGATTTTGATAGAAGCGGGTTTGCCTGCTGGCGTTATCAATTTGATATATACTACTGGCCCAGTCACAGGCGATATTATTTTTAATCACCCTGATTTTGCAGGTCTTCATTTTACTGGCTCAACAGGTGTTTTCCGCGGCATGTGGAACAGCATAGGTGCCAATATTCACAAGTATAAAACCTACCCAAGAATTGTGGGTGAAACAGGGGGTAAAGATTTTGTAATGGTGCACAAAAGTGCCGATGTTGATACTACCGTTACAGCCCTTGCAAGGGGTGCCTTCGAATACCAAGGTCAAAAATGCTCAGCAGCTTCTCGCGCTTATATACCGTCTAATTTATGGAATGACGTCAAATCAAAATTAGTAGCAGAGATAAAAACCATGAAAGTGGGTCCTACAGAAGATTTTACCAATTTTGTAAATGCTGTAATTGACGAAAAATCATTTGATAAATTGGCCAAATACATTGCCAATGCCAAAGCCGATGCAGGAGCAGAAATTATTGTAGGTGGCAATTGCGATAAAAGCAAAGGTTATTTTATTGAGCCAACTGTTATCGTTGCACAAGATCCAAAATATGTGACCATGTGCGAAGAACTGTTCGGTCCAGTTTTAACGCTTTATGTGTACAATGAAAACGAGTTCGAAAAAACTTTAGAATTGGTGAATACTACTAGTGAATATGCTTTGACTGGCGCCATTATTGCGCAAGACCGCTATGCAATTACTACAGCTACTGAAAAATTGAGAAATGCAGCAGGTAATTTTTACATTAACGACAAACCAACAGGTGCAGTTGTAGGTCAGCAACCATTTGGCGGAAGCAGAGCCAGCGGTACCAATGATAAAGCAGGTAGCAAAGCCAATCTTTTGCGTTGGACTAGTACACGTACCATTAAGGAAACGCTTGTTCCTGTGAAAGATTACAGATACCCTTTCTTGTCAGAGGAATAGTCGAAGAACGATTTTATTTAGTATTCTGCTCTGGAAATATCAATTAACAATAGGTTCAATTGATGCTTATCTTTATTATATTCTTTGATTGATTGACCAATTTTTTTTGGCTTGCGTTTAGCTTATAAATTCCCCAATTAAATAAATTATCTTTGCACACTTAATTTTTTTTGAACAGAAAGCATGTACCGTACACTCAAACAAGTCAATTGGCCAACGATAGAAGAAGAAGTTTTACAGCAATGGAAAGCTGATAATACTTTTCAAAAAAGTATCGATAGCAGACAAAATAGCAAGGACTTTGTTTTTTACGAAGGGCCACCTAGCGCCAATGGGATGCCAGGTATCCACCACGTAATGGCACGCGCTATTAAAGATATTTTTTGCAGATATAAAACACTTCAAGGTTTTAAAGTAGAGCGCAAAGGTGGCTGGGATACACATGGCTTGCCTATAGAACTACAAGTGGAAAAACGCCTTGGGATTACCAAAGAAGATATTGGAAAGACCATTAGTATCGAAGATTATAACGCTGAATGTCGCAAAGATGTCATGTTGTTTAAAGATAAATGGGATTCATTAACCGAGCGCATGGGGTATTGGGTAGATCTTGAGCATCCTTACATCACCTATGAAACTAAGTATGTTGAAACCTTATGGTATTTGCTCAAACAATTACATTCAAAAGGATTTTTATACAAAGGGTATACGATACAACCTTATAGTCCTGCTGCTGGCACCGGTTTAAGTAGCCATGAATTAAACCAACCGGGTACTTATAAGCCGGTGAAAGACACAACGGCAGTTGCTCAATTTAAATTAACGGCTAACCACAAACTCTCAAGTATTGCAACAGATTTATATTTCTTAGCATGGACTACCACGCCATGGACGCTGCCAAGCAATACGGCTTTAGCGGTTGGAAAAAATATTGATTATGTAATTGTTAAAACATTTAATCAGTATACCTACTTGCCAGTAACAGTTATTCTAGCAAAAAATTTATTGGGCAAATACTTTAGCGAAAAAGCCACAGATATTCAGTTAGAAGATTATAATTCGGGTGATAAACTCATTCCTTTTAAAATTATTCATGAACTAAAGGGCAGTGAATTAGCAGGTATCCAATACGAACAACTCATGCCATTTGAAGCGAATAAAAAAGAGCTGATAGATGGCGATGCATTCAAAGTGATTATTGGTGATTTTGTAACCACCGAAGACGGTACAGGTATCGTTCACATAGCGCCAAGTTTTGGTGCCGACGATTTTAGAGTCGCCAAACAAAATGGAATTGGCGCTTTGACATTGGTTAATAGACAAGGTAAATTTGTAGAAGGTGTAGGTGAATTTTCAGGATTGTTTGTAAAAAATTACAACGATGCTGACGAAAAAGATCCAAACTATAAGAGCACCGATGTTTTAATCTCCATTAAACTTAAAGAAGAAAACAAGGCATTCAAGGTTGAAAAATACGAGCATACGTATCCGCATTGTTGGCGTACAGATAAACCTATTTTATATTATCCTTTGGACAGCTGGTTTATCAAAACCACAGCGGTTAAGGAGAGACTAGTAGAACTTAATAAAACCATTAAATGGCAACCAGCCTCAACTGGCGAAGGTCGTTTTGGCAATTGGTTAGAAAACTTAATCGATTGGAATTTAAGTCGTAGCAGATATTGGGGCACCCCTTTGCCAATTTGGCGCACTGCCGATGGTAGCGAAGAGATATGCATTGGTTCTATTGAAGAATTAAAATTGGAAATGGCCAAAGCCAATGCTGCGGGTCATTTTAATAATATGGAGATAAGTGATTTGCACCGCCCATATGTTGATGATATCGTTCTTTTATCATCAAAAGGCCAACCTATGAAACGCGAAACTGATTTAATAGATGTTTGGTTTGATAGTGGCGCTATGCCTTATGCGCAATGGGGTTTAAATACTGGTGAAGAGAATGGTACACCATTTAACAAAGAATGGAAAGCGGCTTTCCCAGCAGATTTTATTGCAGAAGGAGTCGATCAAACACGTGGATGGTTCTTTACCTTGCATGCTTTATCAGTGATGTTGTTTGATTCAGTTGCATATAAGAATGTGATTGCCAATGGACTGGTGCTCGACAAAAACGGCAACAAAATGAGCAAGCGTTTAGGCAATGGTGTTGATCCATTCACAACCATCGATCAATATGGCGCAGATACCACACGTTGGTACATGGCTACCAATAGCGATCCTTGGGATAATCTTAAATTTGACATGGAAGGTTTGGCAGAAACCCAAAGAAAGTTTTTTGGCACCCTTTATAATACTTACTCTTTCTTTGCCATTTACGCCAATATTGATGATTATAATTACGATGCTTCAAAGGTTTTAGATACAAAAGAGTTAAGTGAGTTAGACCGTTGGATTTTATCTAAATTGAATACGCTTAAAGCAAAAGTGGTGGAGAGCATGGACGATTACGACCCTACGCCTGCTGCTCGTGCGATAGAAACCTTTGTGTGCGATGATTTAAGTAATTGGTTCATCCGCTTATCAAGAAGGCGCTTCTGGAAAGGCGAAATGAATACTGACAAGCAAGCGGTGTATGATACACTTTACACTTGTATCAATACAGTCGCCCAATTAATGAGCCCATTTGCCCCTTTCTTTTCAGAGTGGTTGTATCAAAGTTTAAATAAAACAACAGACTCTGTGCATCTTACCCAAATTACGCCTGCTATTGAAGGTCAAACAGATATTGAATTAGAGAATACCATGCAATTGGCCCAAGATTTATGCAGCATGATTTTGAGTTTGAGAAAGAAAAACAGCATCAAAGTTCGCCAACCATTGCAAAAATTAATGGTACCTGTGTTAGATGAGGCTTTTGGCAAACAATTAAAGCATGTCGAAAAATTAATTTTATCGGAGGTTAATGTTAAGGAATTAGAATACTTAGAAGCCAACAATTCTGTATTGGTTAAAGGCATCAAACCAAACTTCAAATTATTGGGTGCCAAGGTGGGTGCACACATGAAAGAGTTGGCCGCTGCCATTCAAAAATTCAATGCAACTGATATTGCTAAAATAGAACAAGAAGGTAAAATCGAAGTGAATTTAGGTCAAACCCAATTTGAATTGTTACTAAGCGATGTTGAAATTACGTCTCAAGATATTCCAGGTTGGTTAGTAGCCTCTAATGGTCGCTTAACAGTTGCCTTAGATATTAAAATAAATGATGCACTAAAGCAGGAAGGGATCGCCCGAGAATTTATCAATCGACTTCAGAACCTAAGGAAAGACAGTGGTTTGGAGGTTATGGACAGAATAAATGTGGTAGTAAAAACAGATGCAGAGACCATGGATGCTTTGCAAGCTTATAAATTGTATATTTGCACCGAAATTTTAGCAGACACTCTCGAAATGGATGAAAGTTTGTCGGAAGGCAATAATATTGAAATAGAAGGAGTTGATTGTATTATAAAAATAGAAAAAAATGGTTAAGAAAAAAACGGAAGAAAAGGACCAAAGAACACGTTACAGCGACGTTGACTTACAAGAATTTAAGGAGTTGATCTTAAATAAACTAAAACTAGCAAAAGATGAGTTTCACAAAATGCAAAAGTCATTACAGAACCCGAATGAAAATGGCGATGAAAACACCTCTAACCAATACATGACCCTCGAAGATGGTGCTAGCACTTTTGAAAAAGAAAATTTGAATCAATTGGCTGCCAGACAAAAGAAGTTTATTGATAACCTTGATGCAGCACTTATAAGAATTGAAAACAAGACCTATGGTGTTTGCCGTGTGACAGGAAAGTTAATTCAAAAAGAAAGATTAATGGCTGTGCCACATGCGACACTTAGTATGGAAGCGAAACTTAATCAATACAAATAAACTGTTTCTGATTTGCAAGAACGCGAGATCAATTCAACCGAGCCTGTTATTGAAAAAAAGGCAAGTTATGTAAAGTGGTTACTACCAATTTTTGTGTTGGTATTTGTCATTTTTATAGACCAGTATCTGAAATATTGGGTAAAGCATAACATGATTATGCATACCGAAAAAAATATCATTGGGAACTGGTTCTTGTTTCATTTTACTGAGAACAATGGCATGGCCTTCGGAATTGAATTTGCTGGAAAATATGGTAAACTCATTCTAAGTGTGTTCAGAATCGGTGTTGCTATTTTTGGCTTTTGGTATTTATACAAAGCCATTCAACGCAATTCTAATTTAGGTTTTTTAGTATGTGTTGCGCTTATTCTTGCAGGCGCTATTGGCAATATTATTGATTGTTTGTTTTATGGCGTTTCGTACCAACGTTTTAATGAGTACCAAGGCGGGTATTTATACGGTAGGGTAGTAGACATGCTTTATTTTCCTATAGTTGAAACACATTATCCAACTTGGTTTCCATTTAAAGCAGGACAACAATTTACATTTTTCAGTCCAGTATTTAACTTAGCCGATGCAGCCATTAGTACAGGTGTTATTTCTATAATTGTATTTCAAAAGCGGTACTTTAAAAATGAAGAACCAATGCTTGAATCAAACCAACATGACAATCTAAAAGAAGAATCTATCGTTCCTTCTACAGATTCTAACGATTCTCATGAATCAGAGCCTACAGCGCAATAATTTTCTTACTTATATTTGTGTATGAAAAAGCACATCTTATCGCTTCTGTTATTAGTAGGTATTAGTATAGGAACCAATGCGCAAAATGATGGTATTTTATGGAAAGTAAGTGGCAATGGTTTAACAAAACCCAGTTATTTATTTGGAACCATTCACTACCATTGCAAAGCAGCCTCGTTTAATAAACCAGCCTTGGTGAATGCCATAAAGGCGAGCTCACAAGTAGCTCTAGAGATAAACTTAAGCGACATAAAAGTGTTAATGGCCATGTTTGCCAAATCTATGCAACCTTCTGGTGCTAGTTTAACGCAGTTGCTCTCACCTGCTGATTATAAAATTGTAGATACAACCTGCCGTCAATATTTAGATGATTCTTTGGCCAATTTAGATAGTAAATCGCCCATTGATTTATTAAGTACTTTGTACATGGCTCCAAGTTTCACAGGTTGTAAAGGTTTGCCCATTGATTTTCTAATTGTAGAAATGGCTAAAAAAACCGGTAAACCTATCATGGGTTTAGAAACCTTTGCTTTTCAAGATAGCTTACTAAAAAGCATTCCTCTGCCAACCCAAGCTTCTTGGCTATTAGAGTTTTGTAAGGAGAACGAAAAAACAAAAAATGATTTTATAGCACTTCAAAAGGCCTATGACGATCAGAGTTGTTCGGAATTATACCGACTTACACTCGAAACCTCTCCTGAATTTGCGTATTTAAAGGAAGCGCTTTTGGACAATAGAAATAAGAAGTGGGCCAATTATTTATTAGAGCACATGAAAACTGAATCTTATTTTGTGGCCGTTGGAGCGGGTCATTTGAGCGGAGAAAAAGGGCTCATTAAACTATTAACAGCAGCGGGTTATACGTTAACTCCAATTAAGATTTAATATTAGAGTCTTTCTAGAATCTTTAATTCAAAAGCATAAGCATGCTTCTCATCAATGGCATGATGCTCTGAATAGATGGTCTGCCATTCATCCTTGTTCCATTCGGGAAAGTATGTATCAGCATTGGGCCATTCGTGATCAACAATTGTAACATAGAGTCTGTCAGCCTTTTTTAGCATCTGTTTGTAAACCTGGCCTCCACCTATTATCATTACTTCTTCGGTGCCTTCAGGAACCAAAGTAAGGGCCTTCTCGAGCGAATTGGCATAGACATAACCCTCGATAATGTATTGATCAGTTGAAGACACCACAATATTCATTCTTCCTGGCAAAGGTTTACCCAATGAAAGCATGGTATGACGGCCCATAACTAAGGGCTTACCTTTGGTTTTTTCTTTGAACCATTTAAAGTCATCGGGCAGATGCCACAATAAGTTATTATTAAAACCAATGGCCCTGTTGCGGTCCATCGCAGCAATCATAGAAATTATCATCATGTAAATATATTAACCCTGCAAAGAAACAATAGTTTGTTCTTAATACTATTTTCTACCGTCTTTGTCGATCGCAAGTTTTAGCGAAAATACATTGCTGTATAGCGAAGGGCCACTTCCAGCCACTGCAGATAAATTGGTAAGGGCATAGTCAATCGTGAACTTGCCTAAAGTTATACCAACTCCTACATTGGGCATAATACTAGGTACTTTCTTGCCATTGTTGTTGGTGTATTGCTGATAATTATTTAAACCAGATCTGAAATATACTTTGTTTTCATCACTGATATTATAACCGATTTCGCCACCAACATAAGGATCAATACTTAGAAGATTAGTTTTTACTAAAGTATTGCGTTTGCCATCCAAAGTAATATTGGCATCCAATTCGGCTAAGAACATCCAATTATTTTTTTCCCATGTTTTTGCAAATCCACCAATGATTCTTGGCAAAGTAATTTCTAAAGTATTTTTAGGAATGGCATTTTGTGTAGCCGCTAAAACATCTTTTTGAGCATCTGTAAAAGTGTATCTCCAACTGTTAAAGGTTGAGGTGACATCTCTCACTACAACGCCTAAAGCCCAATTCTGTTTGGTGTTTTCCATGCGCATGGCGGCATCAAAACCAAAGCCAATGGCGTTGGCAAATGGACCGACTTTACGGTGTACTATTTTCATGTTGGCACCCCAACTAAAATCAATGTTTCTCAATTCTTTGATATCGGCCTCTTGGGCATATGAAACAATGGCTGCAAAATCTGTTGTATTAAAAGAGGTAACTCTGGTATAGTCGATTTCTCCGTTGCGAATCAAATCAAATGTGTTGGCAATCCCATCAACACCAAATCGCACCATACTGATACCAAGTGCACTTTTACTGCCTGTTTTGGTAGCATACGCACCGTAATCATAGTTGGCAATGCCCGCAAAATAAGAAGCGTGCATCAATGCAACTTGTGAATTTTTGTCAATTTTTGTAAGACCAGCAGGGTTCCAATAGCCGGCATACACATCATTGGCAGATGCAATCATTGCACCACCCATGCCCAACGAACGCGCGCCTACACCAATTTGTAAAAACTCATTGCTATACTTGGTGGCATTTTGGCCAAAACCTTTGAATACGCTAAATAAACAAGCGATTATTAATAATTGCTTCTGCATAGAAAGGTTCAAATTTCTACATTTGTTTGTTATGTTCATCAATGTTTAGTTTTAATTCTTTAGTCAAATAGTCAACCTGAGGGGCAATTATGTCCAAAATTGCTACAAAATGGCGATTTAATAAATCTTCATCTGCTTTTTGCCACGCATATTGAATACCTACTTTCAAATATAACCTGCTTAACGCAATAATTAGCTTTTCATTGTGTAGATAATTAAAAATAAACCGATGTTCGTTGAATTTTAAATAGTGTTCTTTGAATAAATGGTAATTTAAAACGCCCCCTTGTTTTAAAAAATCTGCAATAATAGCAGGGTCGGCATGACCTAAATCCTTATAAAAATCGGTGCATAATTGGGGGTGCGCATCCATTAAAACCCTGTCCAACATAATTTCAGTTAGAACATGGTTTAAAAACCATTTTCTTGGCCAAAGGGCCTCTTTATCTAATAAGTCGCTAACCGATTTTTGTGCATTTTTAAAAAATTCCGATTGGTGAAATAGTTTATCCTTAGACAGATGCTTTAAACTACCGGTTTTAAGAGCATTGAATTCATTGCCTTCAAAGTCTTGTTTTAGATTCAAATGGCCTTTGCAAAAATTACGCGATAAATCAGGTAAAATCAATCCGACGTTATGATAAATATCGTCGGATCTGTCGAAAAAATAGTGGGCCAGGAAATTCAAATTGGATACAAATGTAATAACAATTGCGATTATCTTTGTGCCTCGATTGTCAGATGAGTAACGTTAAACAAAATTTTATTGAAGTATTGCGCTGGCGCAATATGTTGCAGGATGTAATGCCCGAAACCGAAAATCTTTTAAACTCAAAAATGGTCACCGGTTATATTGGTTTCGATCCTACGGCCGATTCTTTAGGCGTAGGCAATCTCGTGCAAATTATGACCTTAACCCATTTTCAAAATGCAGGGCACAAACCGATGGCATTGCTTGGTGGAGCAACAGGTATGGTGGGCGATCCAAGTGGTAAAAGTGCCGAAAGAAATTTATTAAATGAAGAAACACTTCAACATAATTTAACCTGCCAAAAAGCCCAACTCGAAAAGTTTTTGAATTTTGATTGTGGCGATAATAGTGCGGTATTAGTAAACAATTACGATTGGTTTAAAACCTTCAACTTCCTTGATTTTATTCGCGATGTGGGCAAACATATAACAGTTAATTTAATGATGTCCAAAGACAGTGTGAAGAAACGTTTAGAAAATGGCATGTCATTCACTGAATTTAGTTACCAATTGGTGCAGGGCTACGATTTTTATTATTTATGGAAACACCATGGGGTGCAATTGCAAATGGGCGGTAGCGACCAATGGGGCAATATCGTTACAGGTACCGAATTAATTAGAAGAAAAGACAGTGGCGAAGCGTTTGCATTAACAACCCCTTTAATAAAAAAAGCCGATGGCACCAAGTTTGGTAAATCCGAAAATGGCAATATTTGGCTCGATCCTAAGCGCACAAGTCCGTATGCATTTTATCAGTTTTGGTTGAATGCTGCCGATGCCGATGTAGTGAACTACATGCGCATTTTTAGTTTAAAATGCCGCGCAGAAATTGAAGCCCTAGAAGCCGAACATCTCACCAATCCTGGCGCGCGTTTAATGCAAAAGGAATTGGCAAAAGAAATAACCATGCGTGTGCACAGCGAAGATGCTTACAACAAAGCAGTGCGTGCATCCGAAATTTTATTTGGAAAAGGCAGTGCAGAAGAGTTGGCTACCATAGATGAAGAAACTTTATTAAATGTAATGGAAGGTGTACCTCAAGCAAAATTATCAAATGCAGAATTAGCTGAGGGAATTAATATCATTGATTTTTTAAGTGAAAAAATAAATTTATTGCCTAGTAAAACCGAAGCAAAAAAAATGTTGCAAGGCAATGGCATCAGTATTAATAAAGCGAAAGTGAGTGATTTAACGACTACTATAAATACCTCATTTTTAATTAAAGGAAAATACATATTGGCACAAAAAGGGAAAGGAAATTACTGTTTAGTTACAGTTGAATAAATATGAATAATAGCAAAGCGACAATAGAGAAAATTCTTTCAGAAAGAATTATGATAATTGATGGTGCCATGGGTACCATGATACAAACCTATCAATTAACCGAAGAGGATTACCGTGGCGAAAGGTTCAAGGATTTTCCGCATTCAATAAAAGGGAATAACGATTTATTGGTATTAACGCGACCAGATGTGGTAGCAGCCATTCACAAGGAATTTTTAGAGGCTGGTGCTGACATCATTGAAACCAATACCTTCAATGCCCAAGCCATTTCTATGGCCGATTATCACATGGAAGATTTGGTATACGAAATCAATTTCGAAGCGGCTAAAATTGCCAAACAAGTGGCGGCCGAGGTAACAGCTACCAATCCCGATAAACCACGTTTTGTGGCGGGTGCCATTGGTCCTACAACCAAAACAGCTTCTTTAAGTCCGGATGTCAACAACCCTGGCTACAGAGCAGTTACTTTTAATGATTTGGTACAAGCCTATTCCAAGCAAATTAATGCCCTGCTCGATGGTGGTGTAGATGTACTTTTGGGGGAAACCATATGTGATACCTTGAATGCCAAAGCGGCTTTGTTTGCAGTCAATGCCATGAAAGACGAAAGACACGGTGATATTCCGATAATGGTAGC
>CANMBF010000052.1 GCA_947496065.1 Bacteroidota bacterium | reverse complement strand
TAAAGCCATGAAGCATTATTTCAATCAATGGAAATTTGCACACCCTTATCCAGATGATTTTAGACAATCGATTATCAATTATACCCATGTTGATTTGAATTGGTTCTTCGACCAATGGATGGAAACAACAAAATCTATTGATTATGAAATTAAAAAAATCAAAACCATCAAACAAACCAAAGATGGCAAGTACCAATACGCCATTACTTTTTCGCGCAATGGTGAAATGCAAATGCCATTGGATATCACAGTAACAGACAAGACCGGTAAAAAATATGAATACTTAATTCCCAATACCTATTTTGCCAAAACAGATGGCCGAACAGTTTTAAAAACTTGGAAAGGATGGGGCTTATTAAATCTTACTTACACCGATACAATAACTATTGACCACAAAATAAAACAAGTGGCCATCGATACCACACTTCGCTTAGCCGATATATACCGAGTAGATAATATTAAATCGAAAAACGGCTGTTCGAAATTGCCAATGAAATTGGTGAAGGATAAAAACATTCAACAACCCATCAGCTTTAATAAGCGCGTTTTCACTTTTAGTCCTAATATTTGGTTCAATGCTGTAGATGGTTTTAAAGATGGTATTAATTTCCATACCGATTATGCGCGTGTTAAAAATGTGCTTGACTTCACCTTCTTCATCAATACTGGAATAGGTGCCGAACAAAAATACAAAATCGCAAAGCAACGCGACTTGTTGAGCTACCGCATTAAATACAGTACCTTGGTTGGCAAGTACGCTAATTTTCATTTAGAGTCGCGTTGGCTAGATGGTATTACTTTTAACCAAGTAGGATTAGAAAAAAGTTTTGGCAAAAACACGTTCAATTTTTATTTCAAATCAATAGGCATGGCAAAAGGCAGACAAATTTATTGGCCATATGCCGATTCAAGTACAAGAGGGGGCAAACTTAACAATACGCTTAATATTGACTACACAAGAAAATATAGTTACAAACATGGCAACGGTGTTATCAATTCTGGTTTAAGAGGCAGCACATTAACCAAAGATTATGGCTATGGCTCAATCAAGTTAGAAGTTATTAATAACAATAAGTTCGGTAAATTCGAAGTGAAGACCCGTTTCTTTGCCCAAGCAATAACAGGTATCAACATTGCCGATGAATCGATATTAAATCTTTCAGGCGCCAACATGGAGCAACTCTTAGAAAGTAAATTTACCCGAAGCAGAGGCTTTATACCAGAAGAATGGCTTGGATATGGCATAACAACCAATCATTTTCAAGCTGGTGGTGGCTTAAATTTAAGAGGCTATGCGGGCTATTTAGCGCCTGTTGAAAATGGCAATACAGTAACACCAATGTATAAAGGCACACATGGCACATCGGCCAGTGTTGAAATTGATTTCGACCAATACTTTAATTTGAAACCGAAGTGGACCCGCAATTGGTTGAAAATAGATGCCTATGCTTTTGGAGATGCAGGTATCCTAATGGAAAACAGAACAGCGATAAATGGCAAACGCCTTTATTCACCTCTAAGAATGGATGCAGGTTTCGGTACTGCCATGAATATTTACCGTTGGGGCAAACGCACATTGATAAAACCTTTTACGCTAAGATTTGATATGCCATTGTTTTTGAACACCACCCCTTATGCTGATAAAAACTATTTGCAGATGCGTTGGTTATTTGGAATAGGCAGAAGTTTCTAAATTCAAAAACATGAAAAGCAAAAAAATAAAAATCATTATACTTTTAGGGTTTCTGACCCTGTTTGTAGGTTCGGCATTAACAATGTATTTCAAATACGTTCACAATCAACCTAAAATTAAAATCATCGCCCCTAGAACAGAATATGATCCCATCAAAGTAGACAGTGCATTGAGAAGTCAAAAGGGCTATAAACGATAATGTACTTGCTTTTAATACCATAACTTATAAAAGTTCATTTTTTTTAATTAACTTTGAATTAATAACGTTATGAAAAAAAATAATCAAATCATAAATGCCTTTCTATTAATTGCTACCTTGTTTGTATTCAATGCTTGTGAAAATGAAGACCAGCACCCCGATTTAAGTACCTCAGACATCAGCTTGTTAATTAACTCGCCAACAGATACCCAAGAATTTGAAGCAAATGATACCGTATTTATTAGTGCTACCATCGATGCTCCTATTGAAATGCATGGCTATGAAGTGCATTTAACACGACTAGCAGACACAGTAGAAGTATTGACAAAGGATATCGACTTGCACACCAATCACTTTACAATCAATGAAACTTATATTAACCCTGGTCTTGTTCATTCAGACATGGAATTAGAGATTATAGCGATGATTGATCACAACGGACAATCAACCAGTAAGAAAGTGCATTTCCATTGCCATCAAAAATAAATTATCCAAGAAATAAAAACGCCTCCATTCAAAAAATGGGGGTGTTTTTTAATTAGAGTGATTCTAAAAATTTCAACAAAGCTTTTCTTTCCTGAAGACTTAAATTTTTAAATTTGATATTGCTATTGGTGGCTTCTCCCCCATGCCATAAGATGGCCTCTTCTAAATTCCGAGCCCTTCCATCGTGCAGAAAATACTCATGCCCATTGATTTTTTTGGTTAAGCCTATGCCCCACAAAGCAGGTGTTCGCCACTCATAACCATCGGCTAAAAACTCTGGTCGATTATCGGCTAAACCATTGCCCATATTGTGTAAGAGTAAATCTGTATAAGGAAATATTTTTTGATTTGAACGAGAAGGAAATGTAACGTCTACCTTGGTGCGGTGCGAAGGTGTATGACAAGCTGCGCATTGAATGTCATTGAATAGTTTTTTACCAATTAAAACTTCGGCATCGTTTACATTTCTGCGGGCTGGTACGCCCAAGGTTTGCATATAAAAGGCCACTGCATGTAGGAGGGAATCAGATATTTCGTATTCATCATTTAATCCATCGTATTGCGATTGACCAAAACTGCTTTCAATCGGAAACACAAAACTGGTGATGCCCATGTCTTCGTTATATGCAGAGGCCGATTGTTGTAGTAAACTCGGTTGACCAGCTTTCCAACCGAAGCGACCCAATCGATAGGTATTCGTTAAAACATCATATACCACATTGTATTTACCACTAATGCCATCGCCATCTTTATCGTTCTCATCGGCTCTGTTCATAATATCAACATCGCTTATGGCTTCTAGCAATCCCAGTCCAAAAACTTGAGGAGCAATTCTAGGCGATAACATAACATTGTTAGGCAATGTAATATAGTTATTTTTAATTGTGTAAATAGGCTGGCGAATCTCATACTTTGAACCATCTGCATATTGCCCAATGACAATCATGTATTGAATATCGATATCGCCTTCGGCTAATTTTCCTGCTATGGCACGTGGATGAAATTGACCACCAAATCCAGGTACTGGATTAGGTGCACCATGCGGATTGGTGCCGGGTATGCTCATGCGAAATAACATGCTGCTTAATTTTTCTCCGGAAACAGGTGGTTTCCCTCTCCCATCATTCACATGGCATCCACTGCAAGAAACATTGTTGTAAATGGGTCCGAGCCCACCATTTAAAGGCGCTGGAGCCGTAACAAAAACAGCATCAAATGCAGCATCTCCGATTTCATGGTTTTCTTCTTCGCGTTGGGTCAATCCGCTAAAAATATGATCGAACCCACTATTGGTCACATCAAAAAAAGTTTGTTGTCCACCCGATAACCACTCTGCATCTTGATCAATATAAAATTCATCGGCCTTTCGACAGGCGTAAAAAAACAAAAGCGAGCCAATAAGTAATATGGCAAATAGTTTTTGTTTGATCATGATTTAATATGGAGTTGAATTAAAGGCAATAAATTGGTTTCCATTTCATTTTTCAAGGCATTGATTGCATCAATCGCATTCTGCACTTGTATAGGCTGCAAATGAATGGCTTCGCCAAAAGGCATGGAAATATTATTAAGTGCAGCGATAGCACTGCCATGCTTTTGTTTAATGGCACCATCTAAACTTAAATTGTGTTGACGTACAAAATCCTCAAGTCCATTGCCATCCGCAATTTTGTTTTTAGATTGATAGGCATATAAAACCCCATTGATATTGTTAGTAAAATCTGTTAAAGAATTTTTTGCAAATGGCGATTCTTCCTTGTTAGAATCGAGGGTTGTAAAGACCTCTCCTATCTTACCGTTGGCCACTTCATCACAAATGCCCACCATGGCATTTGCAATTTCTTCGAAGGCTGCCCTTTTAGTGGTATAAAGTGTGCTTCCGTTTCCAGCACTTGAAAATATTGTATAAAAATTACCAGCATTGACGTCCCAATCAGACTTTAAAGAAGCTGTGAGTGTTTTTAAATTCTCTGACAAGGCCACTAAATATTCCAACTGTCGATTATCGAATTTCGAAAACTGCTTGCTTGTGCCCCTGCCAAACAATAAATATTCGATGGGATGAAAACCTTTAAGTGATTCCTCAAGTTGTTCGATATACATTTGATTGAATACTGCACTGCTTTTTAATATTGAATCCAAACGGTTAAAATCAATGGGCCAAGTGTCAATACGTGGATCGATGCTATTGGTTGAAACAGGACCGAATAGCGAGGCCTCAGACTGCTCCCAAATGGCACGGGTTGATTTCCAATCGCTTTGGCATTTTTCGAGTCCAACCTTCGTTGGCGATAGCGAGAATTTCACAATATCTGCGTGCAATTGATCGCTGGCCAATGCCAATTCAGTATATGTATGCATACTAATGTTATTGGAATAATCAATTAAAATTGCTTGCGTGATATCTGGCATAGGTTCAGGAGTTTTTTCTTTACAAGCAGTTAAAATTGCAACAAAAAACAAAGCCATGAATAAAAATTTAATACTTGATTTCATTCGTTTACTTCAAGAATATAGTGATGGCGCTATCTTTTAATTCTGTACGATAGGATTTTAAATTTACCGTTGCTGGTTCTATTTTCACTTTTCCACTAAAATCGAATTTACTGCCGTGAGAAGGACAAAAAATCTCCTTGTTATTGGCAAATACGGGATTATCGTAATGGGTGCATTGCATTAAGATAGCAGTGTAATGTGTCGCATCCATTTTATTAACTAAAACATCATAACTCAAACCACCACTGCGAACAATTATGAAAGACTTATTGACTTCAAAATCTGTAGTCGAGACGTTTAATGTATCATTGTTAATTTCTTTCTTAACAATTTTACCTGTGGCACAACTTTCGAGTAAAGAAAGTGTTGCAATTCCAGAAAGGCTGCCAACACAAACCGTACAACTGGTTTTCAAAAATTTTCTTCTCTGCATCTTGAATTAGAAATTATAGGCGAATCCTAAATTATAAAACACGTTGTTTCGGTAGTATTGCGATTGTTGTGGAAAAGGATTAGTCACAAAAGCTTGATTGGGTGTACCAGTAATTCTATTCACAACATCAAATTTCAAGGCAACACCAATGGTAGGTTTATAGGTAAGTCCTGCCACAAAATATTGTTGATTAACTTGGTTATCTTTAATTCCGTTAACAGGCATGCGGTAGTTTAAATCCATCCACTCATAACGGCCGAACAACCATAGTTTTTTACTTTCAAAATCTTTTCCTTTTAATACATTATAGCCAAGCTCTGCAAAACCACCAAGCATGGTTTCTGGTGTATTATTAGCGTAAGCAGTATTAATTTTATTGGCTTCAGAAATTTGTGTAACTGCCATTAAGCCCTTAAATGAAAAACGGTTGGAATTGTATTGTACATTTACTTCGGCCAAACCAACTGGTGTACCAAATGGACCCGAATTCAATTGTAAACTATCGGCCTGTTTTGGCGCCACACCAACTGTTCCACCGTAGTAGGCTGAGGCTTGAAATCTAAAGTTTCTGTAATAATAGAGCGCTGCTGCACTTAATGCAAGGTTCGATGCAGTGGCATTGCTGCCTTCAAACCTACCGCCTCTTATTCCGGTATTTCTTGCAAAATTCTGACTGCTTAAACCATTGGTTAAACCGATGTAATAATTAAAGCCTGGAAGTCTATCGGCCCTACCGTATAATCCAACACCCAATTCGCGCCAAGTCGAGGGAATTAATTGTTTTTCTACATAATGTCTGTCATTCCCATTGTATGTGGTTGGTAAATGATTTTCGTTAATGATACCAATACGCGGAATAAATAGACCTGCAACGATATATTGCTTTTTATTTAAATCAAATTTTAAAAACATTTGTTCTAAAGAGATTTCTCCACTAAAACCACTGCTCACTTTTGCATCTTCCAATTCCATTTCAGAAAACAGGGTAATATTTTTAGAAAAACGATGCCCAAAAAAGGTAACGAATCGGGTTACATTCGCATTGGCGGTTTTGTTCCCATTATTATAGGAAACTTTACATTCTCCATATCCACTTAAAACCGTTGTTTTGCCGCTCATTTGAAGACCCGCAGCCAATGAATCTTCCTTTGTTAGAATTTGTGCCTTACTAACAGTCACAATTAAACTAAACAATACAATTGCAATTATTTTTTTCATAATGGGTGCAAATATATTATTTTTAATTAGACTAGTTCTAAATAGTAGGGACTTATAGAAAATAATTATCCACACTTCCACATTTTCTATACGTCTTAACTTCATAGTATTATAAAATTAACTTAAAAAAATAAAAAGGCAATCTATAAGCCGGGTTCTGTGTTTCACACAAGTGCGAAATGTTTGTCATTTATCTAATGCAACCTACCCTCCGAGGCATACACTTATTGCTAAGCTAACTTGGGCGAGCAACCCTAAGCCCCGGTATATTTGGTTTTACAACCCATAAGGTTTATCCCTCTGTATTATTACTAATACAAACCGTGAGCTCTTACCTCACATTTTCACCTTTTCCAAATGCCAACTTGCATTGACAAATGGTAGTTATTTTCTGTGACCCTATCTGTCAATAACCTTTAACAATTACTGCCCATTCTTTCAAATGGTATGGTGCTCTGTGTTGCCCGGACTTTCCTTTCCGCATTTCTGCAGAACGACAAACCGATTGCCTTTCGTGCAAAGGTAAAGAATTTGCGGATTACTGCGCTAAAGCCTTTTGATTAAACCTCATGGATTAAAATTTGGCAACTCTTCAATCTGGATCAATGCACCTGCTTGCAGAGCCATAAAGAGATGATGTAGACCATTGGTAATAAAGACAAAATTAGCATTTAATTGACGCTGATATAAACTAGCTTGTTGTAAGGTCATATCAGAAAGTTTTATATGTGGTGCTTTACATTCAATTAATATTTGCGGTGATCCATCATTATTGGCCACATACAAATCAAATCGTTTAGTCAAACCATTGTACTTAACCGCTTTTTCAACTGCTATTAAACCAGCAGAATAGCCCTTTTCTTCAATTAAAAAACGTATCACATGCTGCCTCACCCATTCCTCGGGTGTCAAGGAAACATACTTTTTTCTAATAATGTCGAAAATTAGTGCATTACCATTGGCATTTTTTATCGTAAAATTGTACTGTTTAAAATTTAACTGCACTGCTACAAAAATAATACTAATTTTACTGTTCTGCAGTAAAAACAAAACGAATGGCTAATAACACGATTACAAAATACAATCAGATTTTAAATGAAATAAAAAGCAGGCACTTTACACCTGTCTATTTGTTGGAGGGAGAAGAAACGTATTTTATCGATGCATTAACTGAAGCCCTAGAAGAACACGTATTAAAACCTGAGGAAAAGAGTTTTGACCAAATCATTGTTTATGGCAAAGACAGCAGTGCTTTGGACATTAAAATGGCGGCTAAAAGATTCCCATTATTAAGTCAACATTTACTAATTATTGTTAAAGAAGCGCAAAGCTTAGATGATTTGGATGTATTCGAAGATTACCTGAGTTCACCTCCAGCCACTACCATTTTAGTATTTTGTTACAAGGGTAAAAAAATAGACAAACGCAAAAAAGTAGGTAAAATGTTTGCGAAATACACCCATTTTACGAGCGAACGAATGCGCGATTACGAGGTAACACCATGGGTTGAAAAATATATTCGCGATAAAGGCAAAAGTATTGACCCCTCAGCAGTTCAGCTGATTGTAGATTATTTAGGAAGCGATTTAGTTAAAATTGCCAGTGAGGTTGATCGCATGCTCATTAATTTAAAAGCCGATGTCGGTCTTATCTCTATTAACCATATTGAGCAGAACATAGGAGTTAGTAAAGACTTTAATATTTTTGAGTTACAAAATGCACTAGGTCAAAAAAACTTTAATAAGTCGATTCAAATTGCCCACTATTTTGCAGGGAACATTAAAAGCCATCCCATCATTCCCATCATAGCCAATCTTTTGAGTTTCTTTACCAAGGTGTACCTCTATAACAATCTTAAAAACCGTCCAAGAAAAGAATTGGCAGCAGCACTTGGTATTAATGAATATTTTATTGATGGCTATAAAGTGGCGAGTACCAATTATCCGCCAGCATTTATTGAACAAATATTTGGCTACCTTAAATATTACGATTTAAGAGCAAAAGGTGTCAACGATACTGGTCTTACAGATGATGGTCAATTGATTATTGAAATGGTCGTAAAAATTTTAAGAATAGCTGAAATACCTGCACAACAAGCCCGTTTGAATCTCTAATTCTGACTTTTCAAATACTTATTTATTTCTTTTTGCGTTTACTGTTATAAACGTATGTTAAAAAGTATTAAATCATAGATTCACCCTAATTGATTTACTTTGTATGTAATAAACTAATGTCTTTCATGCCGTTAAAAAAATATAGTCTCGTTCTCCTTTTTACAACCTTTTTCATCTCCCTATCTGCACAAAAAACTGCAGCCAACGACGATAAAATTAGATTGTATAACACTGCCTTAGAATTGTATGACAAGCAACTGTACAATGCCGCCATTTCAAACTTCAACGATTACCTTCCATTTGCAACCGATGCTGTTAACATTAGCGATGTAGAATATTATATCGCAAGTTGCAAACTAAAGTTAATGCACAACAATGCATTGGCCAATATGCTCGACTTCATGGAACGTTATCCCAACAGTCGGAAAGTTAATAATGCCAACCTCGAAGTTGGCAACTATTACTATAATATTTCAAAATTTAAAAACGCCTTAACGTATTATAAAAAAGTTCAAACACTGGGATTAAGTCGCGAAGAAAACGACCACCTTGCCTACCACCTTGGATATTGTTATTTTAAATCAGGAAAATTCAAAGAAGCCAAAGAAATTTTAGCCCCACTTACTTCTTCTGACAACCCTTACCACGACGAGGCGACCTATTACTATGGCTATGTATGTTACATGGAAAAAGATTATAGACAAGCATTAAGTGCCTTTAAAAAAGTTGAAGACAAAGGCATTGAAGCGGTGAAATTATACATTGCAGAGATTTATTATTTACAAAACGAACATCAAAAAGCCATTGACTATGCGCAAGGCAAAGACTATGGAGCCTTAAATACAAACCGCGATTTATTACTCGGCAAATGTTACTACCGCTTAGATAATTTTGAAAAAGCACAAACTTATTTTGATGCCAGTAATTATAAAATTTCAAATTTAAATGACGCTGAAGCTTTTGAAATTGGTTACACTTATTACATGAATAAAAGCTGCGCTAAAAGTTCATTGTTATTTGAAAAAATTGCCAACAATGGCAATGCAATGGCGCAAAGTGCAAGCTATCACTTAGGCGACTGTTATTTAAAAATAGGTAAAAAGCAAAACGCT
Organism: Bacteroidota bacterium; assembly: GCA_947496065.1. GTDB lineage: Bacteria > Bacteroidota > Bacteroidia > NS11-12g > UBA955 > JABMMZ01. The sequence continues at coordinate 9,303 of CANMBF010000052.1, read as the reverse complement.
TTCAATGCGTTTTATGAAGCGCAAAGAACTGAGTTCGATAAAGGCATTCAGGAAGAAGCCATGTTTACCTATGCTAAATTGGCGCATGAGTTAGAGTACAGTAGCAAAGCAATTGCCGCTTATCAAAAATTTAATGATTTGTTTCCGCAATCTAAACACAGCAACGATGCTAAGAAGAATTTAGCGACACTACTTTACACTTCTAATGATTATAAAACAGCTGTAAGTGTCATGGATGAAATGCAAATCACAGATGAAAGCACCAAAGAACTCTACCAAAAAATACTGTTTCTAAGAGGCGAAGAATTATACAATCAGAAAGATTTAGAAGGTGCTAAAGCGCATTTCAAAAAATCAATTGCCCATAAAGTCGATCAAAATATATTTGGTCAGTGTAATTTTTGGTTAGGTGAGATTGAATACAAAACAGGTAAAAATGATAATGCACGTGTGTATTATCAAAAGTTTCTCGACTTGGTTGAAACCAAGAATACTAAATATTATCCTGAGGCGCTATACAGTATTGGCTATACGTATTTCAACCAGAAAAAGTATGCCGAGGCTGCTAATTATTTCAATAAATACAAAACCAGTGTGGGTTACACCTTACCCGAAAACATGTTTCATGATGCCACCTTGCGTTTGGGCGATTGTTATTTTGCAACCAATAATTACCCTGCTGCGCTCGATGCTTATACATATATCATCGCCAATAAGAAAGCGGGTTCAGATTATGCCATGTTTCAACAAGGAATGATCTATGGGTTGCAAGATAAAGTGATGAATAAGATCAACGTAATGAAAAAAATTACACGCGATTTTACTACATCACCCTATGTTCCAGATGCCATTTTTGAAACAGCCAAAGAGTACAACTATCTTGAAAACTTTCAAGAAGCTGAGCGCCAATTCAAATATCTAATTGTAGATTATCCAAACTCCGAACATATTAAAAGCTGCCATGTTACCCTGGGTCAGATATACTATGATCAAAATAAATTTGATGATGCTTTAACTGAATATAAATTTATTGCCAAAACCTATCCAGGTACACCAGAAGCTCAAAATGCGATTCGTTATGCCGAAATCGTTTACAAAAAACAAGGCAATATTAAATCTTATGTAGAGTGGGTGAAAACAATACCGAATGGCAATATATCAACAAGCAAAGAAGATTCTTTATACTATGATGTTGCCTACAGAAAATATTTAAAAGACGATTACCTTAACGCGAGTAAAGATTTTACTGATTATTTAAACAACTTCGGAGAAGGCTTCTTCATATTAAGTGCGCATTATTATTTGGCCATGTGCGACTTAAAACTAGAGCGTATTGAAGGTGCTATACCGCATTTAAAATATATTGCAGATGCACAAAATTCTGAATTCAAAGAAGATGCCATCTACAGATTATGTAATTACTATCAACAAAAAAACGATTGTGAAAACGGCATTATCTATTACGAATTACTTGAGAAATATAGCAGTTCCAATCTTTCAATGAAGAAAGCAGTCTATGGTCAATTGGTATGTAACAACAAAATGGGCATTAGAGAGAAAGCGAAAACAAAAGCAGAACAATTGTTAAAATTCGAGCCTTTAAATAATGAAGAAAAAGGTTTAAGCAATAATACCATTGGTCGTTTTTATTTACACGACAGCTTATATAAGCCCGCCAAAATGTTTTTCAGTAAATCACTTAAAACAAATTCGCAAGACATCTATGGCGCAGAAGCTAAGTACTACGAAGCTTATACCCGTTGCATGCAAGACAGTTTAGATAAATGTAAAAAGAGTATTATGGAATTTAACAACCAATATGCCAATTACGACTACTGGCTTGGTAAAACATTTGTTTTATTGGCTGATTATTATTTGAAAAAAGGTGACCAATTCCAAGCGAAAGCCACATTGAACAGTGTCCTTGAAAATTTCAAGGATGAAGAAATTTTACAAATTGCAAGAAAAAAATTAGAGGCATTGGAACCCAAAACCAATAATGCAATAGATGGTGGCGGAGAGTAATAAAAATTTTTAAATAAAAGAGCCTCGAAATTCGAGGCTCTTTTATTTGTATTACGGTGTTATTTTATTTGAATGCTTAGTTAATTTCTTCACCATTCTCATTGATAATTGCAAAATTGGTAAGGTGCGTATTGTTATCCTCTTCTATTTTCACCCATTTCTTATATTTGGTATACCACTTCCATCGGATACTTTTAAAGCCACCTTTGGTTAAATAGGCCTTAATGATTGGATTAACTTTAAGCTTTAATTTCTTAACATTTTGGGTCAACCATAAATGCGCTAATTTTTCTTCAATATTATCACTTAACAACATGCTCGAAACCACAGTGCCAGTTCCATTACAACTCGGACAAAGTTCGGATGTGATAATGTTCATCTCCGGTCTAACACGCTCACGCGTTACTTGAATTAAGCCAAATTTACTCATCGGCAAAATATTGTGTCGCGAGCGGTCGAGTTTCATAGCAGCCGTTAACGAATCGTGTAATTCTTTCCGTGCATTTGGACTTTTTAAGTCAATAAAGTCAATAACAATAATTCCACCTAAGTCACGCAGTCGCAATTGACGTGCAATTTCTTTGGTAGCCTCCATGTTTATTTTCAGTGCATTCTCTTGTTGACTGGAAGCATCGGTCGTTTTTCTTCCACTGTTAACATCGATTACATGCATGGCTTCCGTATGTTCTATTATTAAATAGGCACCATTGCTAAACATGACATTTTTTCCAAAAGAAGATTTGATTTGCTTATCAATACCGAAATGCTGAAAAATGGGCATTTTACCTGTATAAGGTTTCACTATGTTTTCTCGTCCTTGGGCAATACTGCTTACATAATCTTTGATTGTATTGGCATATTCAGCATCATTAATGTGAATAGCAGAAAAATCATCATTTAATAAGTCTCGTAGTAAGGCTTCTGTTCTTGAAATTTCACCAAGCACTTTGAAAGGTGGTTTGGCATTGCGCGAAGCAGATACCATGTTTTCCCAATGTGCAATCAAACCTTTTAAATCAGCTTCAATTTCTTCGATACCAGCTTCTTCAGCAACGGTTCTGATAATTATCCCAAAATTCTTAGGGCGTATTGAATCTGTCAGTTGCTTTAAGCGTTTGCGATGTGCAGGATCATCTATTTTTTTTGAAATGGCAATGGTTTTACCAAATGGCACTAACACCGAAAAACGGCCAGCAAAAGAAATATCAGTTGTAATTCTAGGACCTTTGTTTGCAATCGGTTCTTTAAAGATTTGAACCAATAACTCATCTCCTTTTTTAAGAATATCACTTATTTTACCCGTTTTTACAATTTCCTCTTCCAATGAAAACTCCTCAAGGCTGCCATTTTTCAGGCCGCCTTGGGTAATTATCTTGGTTAATTTGAGGATAGATTTAAAATTGGCTCCTAAATCTGTGTAATGTAAAAATGCATCCCTTTCGTGACCCACATCTAAAAATGCGGCATTTAGGTTTGGCATAATCTTTTTAACCTTGCCTAGATAAACATCTCCTATCTGAAAAGAAGAAACAGATTCTTCTTTCATCAATTCAACTAATTGTTTATTAAAAAGTAAGGCTACATCAATTCCACCAGCGTTGCGATCTATAACAAGCTCATTCACAATGGTAAGAAGTTAAAAAAAATGAAATTATTTTTTCTTATGACGATTCTTTCTCAATCTTTTTTTGCGCTTGTGAGTGGCAATTTTATGTCTTTTTCTTTTTTTTCCGCTTGGCATAATTTCTTTTATTTATAAATTTTATTTAATCCTTTGCGCCTTTTCTGACCAAAGTTTTGATTCATTTTCATTTCCCAACTTCAAATAAATATCACTTAATTCAAGATAATTTTCCTGAATTTGGGGTTGCAAAGATACTAATTTTTTGAATCTTTCAATAGCTTTTTCAAATTGTTGTGTTTCCACAGCTAATTTTCCCAAATAATAGAGTGCATCTGTATTGTTTGGTTGGGCTCTGTTAACCTCTAAGAGCAATTGTGCGGGCTTCATTAAATCAATTGGATTCGATGGTGGCTGCACATCATTAACATTCTTAGTGCAAATAGCTAGGTCGATTTTAGCAGCATAATTCAATAGATTAAGAGCCACACATTTCTCTAAATTAACTTTTGCTTTTTTGGTGTACATGAATTCATTCTCTGGTTGCTCATGAGAATAGGTTTCCAATAAAAAATAGCGTGCGCTCTGCAAATAGCGCCAATCTGAATGCTGTTGTTCTGCTAATTTTTCAGCCAAAACCCCAGCATATACATACTTTTTCATGGTATCTAACAATTCTATTGCCATCGATAGGCGCAAGGTATCAGTAGAATTTAGAATGTCTGGCTTGATAACATCTGTACTTGCCCCAATGTTCTTTAAAATATTTGTAAACTGATCTGTTGTTTGCTTTTGGGTTTCCGCTAAACGCGCTTCCTCCATCTTTTTAAAATCAATGGTTGCAGAGCTGCGTTTCCAACCCATCCATGAAAACAAACCCACCAATAAAAGAAAAGCAACCATTAAGGTTGCTTTAATTGTAAATAAATTCATTTTGCAAATTTACGATTCTATTTCTTCTTTTTTAGGAACAAAATCAGAAGGAACGTTTTTCTTAATTTTTTCTAAGAAAACTTTTGATGGCTTGAATTTAGGAATAAAATGCTCTTCGATTACTAAGGCTGTATTCTTAGAAATGTTTCTTGCTACTTTTTTAGCTCTTTTTTTCAGAATGAAACTTCCGAATCCTCTGAAATAAAGATTTTCCCCTTTGGCCATGTTGTTTTTTACAATCTTAAAAAAAGATTCAATAGATTCTGATATCATAACCTTGTCAATACCAGTCTTCTCTGCGATTTCGTTTACTACTTCTGCTTTTGTCATAACTAAATGTTGTTTATTTGAATATTATTATGGTCTTTATAAATTGGATAACACACTATGAATCAAATTGTTTTAGGAATTTTTAATTGGTACCATAAAAATGCGAGAAATTTACCTTGGAGGGCAACAAATGACCCCTATAAAATTTGGCTTTCTGAAATAATACTGCAACAAACTCAGATAATTCAAGGTTTAAATTACTATGAAAAATTTTTAGAAAATTTTTCTTCAGTAAATAAGTTGGCTAAAGCAGACGAAGATCAAATTTTAAAACTTTGGCAAGGTTTGGGATATTATAGCAGGGCAAGAAATTTACACAAAGCAGCCAAAATAGTAAGCACGCAATACAATGGAAGTTTTCCTACCACCTATAGCGAAATCATAAAATTGCCTGGGGTTGGCGAATACACCGCTTCGGCCATTGCTTCATTTGCATTTGAACAAGCTTATCCTGTTCTTGATGGCAATGTTTTTAGATTTATAGCACGCCTTTATGATATCGACCTACCAATAGATGAACAAAAAAACAGAAAAGTATTTATGGTGTTATTGAACGAATTAATGCAAAATCAACAACCAAGTACCTTTAACAATGCGATGATGGAAATGGGAGCCATTATTTGTAAACCCCAAAATCCACTTTGTAATGTTTGCCCAGTACAAACCTTTTGTGAAGCCTATAAAAACAATACCATTGCAATTCGTCCGGTAAAAAACAAAAAAGTAAAGGTTAGTATAAGACATCTTAATTTTTTCTTTATTGAATATAATGGTGGCTTTTACCTAGAACAAAGGATAGGAAAAGGCATTTGGCAAAATTTATTTCAATTGCCACTCATAGAAACAAAGTCGGTGATCAAAACACCAGATATTTCAGAGTATTTAAAAGCATTGTATAACTACAATATAAAAAGCGTGATTGAACACCATCAAAGTGTTCGCCATTTGCTTACTCACCAAACAATTGAAGCACAATTTTGGCGGATAAAGGTGGACCAAAAACCCCTATTTGCAAACCAAAACACAGTGTTCACTAATCTTTCTAACTATAAAAACTTTGCAGTTCCAAAATTGATAGAAAATTATTTATTACTTTTGTAGCATAATTTCACTTAAATTGTAACTTTTTAATATGGTAAATAAAGTCTTTTTGTTAGGTCGCCTGGGCAAAGATCCAGAAGTAAAATATCTTGAGAATAACAGGGCTGTTGCTAATTTCACCCTTGCAACCAATGAAGTTTTTCTTGATAAATCTGGTAACAAAGTTGAACAAACAGATTGGCACAATATCGAAATGTGGGATGCTTTGGCTAAAAACGCTGAAAAAGTCCTTAAAAAAGGAAGAACTGTTTTTATTGAAGGTAAAATTAAAAATGATACTTGGGTTGATAAAGAAGGTAACAAAAGAACTACTATGCGCATAAGGGCTTTGCAATTCCAAGTAGTTAGTTCGCCAAGCCCTAATAATGGTGAGCATACAAACAATGATAAACACGAGCACCACAACAACGACAATCATACACAAGATGATTCAGATGCTAGCTTACCTTTTTAAATTTATTATATAATCAATGGTTGCAGACGACCCCTACCCTTTACAATTAATTTTACTTCAAACCCAAAGTATATTCAATCCGAACCTTGTAAACGAAAGTTGGTTCTTTTTGATTGGTTCAATTCTAGCACTTATTTTTTTAATTGCTTGCTCTGGCTTCTTTTCTGCTTCAGAAAATGCGCTTTTCTCACTTTCACAAACCGACCTGGATACGCTTAAAAAAAACGACACCCCTTCTTCTAAAGCCGTTTTAAAATTGCTAAATCAACCAAGAAAACTATTAGCAACCATTCTTACAGCTAATAATTTTATCAATATAACTTTTGTAATTATAAGTTCTGCTTTTCTTGAAACAGTTTTTAATTTTCCTAAGGGAGAACATGAAGAAATATCTCTTACTGAGTTTTTAGTAAAGGTTGTTGTTGTAACATTTTTATTGTTAATGCTTGGCGAGGTTTTACCAAAAGTATACGCGACAAAAAAGAATTTAGCAATTGCGAAGCTTACTGCTTTACCCCTTATTTTTTCTCAAAAATTGTTCGGCTTTATTGTAATTCCAATGGTAAGTTTTACTACTTTTATCGATAAAAGAGTTCGCAAACACGAACATTCTGTATCGGCCGATGAGTTAAGTCATGCCATCGATATTACGGCCGATAGCAGTGCCAATAAAGATGAAAAGGAAATTTTAAAAGGCATTGTTAACTTTGGCAATAAAACTGTTCGTCAGATAATGAAACACCGCGGAGATGTATCTGCTCTAGATATTGAACTCGATTTTGATGAAATGCTAAAAAGTATTACTGAGTTAGGTTACAGCAGATTGCCAGTGTACGAAGAAAATTTCGATAACATTAAAGGCATCATCTATATCAAAGAATTATTGCCCTTTATTAATGAAACAAAACACTTTGATTGGCGAAAGCTTTTAAAGCCTGCTTTCTTTGTTCCAGACAATAAACGCATCGACTTATTACTCTCTGAATTTCAAGAGCAACGTATGCACATGGCCATTGTTGTAGATGAATATGGCGGTAAACTCGGAATAGTTACCATGGAGGATATTTTAGAGGAAATTTTTGGAGAAATAAATGATGAATTTGATGAAGAACCATTGAGCTACAGCAAAATAGATGACAATAAATACATTATTGAAGGCAAATTTCTAATTAATGATTTTTGTAAAATACTGAACATTGATAGCAATTATTTTGATGAAGTAAAGGGTGAAGCCGAAACAGTTGCTGGAATGCTTTTAGAATTAGCAGGTAAAATTCCCAACCGCGGTGAGACAATAAAATACGAAAATTATAGTTTCTACATTGAATCGGTAGATAATAGAAGAATTAAACGCATTAAAGTAGAAATAGCATGAGAATAGTTGGCATTTTAATTTTTGCTACAATTGCCTTTGTAGCTTGCAATAACGACAACTATGCCCCTAAACCACATGGCTATCCAAGGGTGTATTACCCTATTAAAACATATCAATCTTTTGATACGAATGCGCCATTTAGTTTCTTATATCCAACCTATGCGCAAGTGAATAACTATGACGACGATCTTACAGAAAACTATTGGTACAATATCAATTATTTGCCTTTTAATGCCACTTTACATATTAGTTATAAATCATTTGAAAACCGCGATCAATTTGATTCATTGTTTGACGACACACGCAAGCTAGCCTATAAACATACTATTAAAGCCGATGAGATTGAAGAAATAGAAGTGCACAATGCCAATACAGGCACATCGGGTATCATCTATGATTTAAAAGGTAATACAGCCACCAATTTGAATTTTTATATTAGCGATGGTAAAAAACATTTTATGCGTGGTGCACTTTATTTCAATGCCAAAACAACCAACGATAGCATATTACCTGTTTTCAATTTTCTTAGAAAGGATGTTGTTAAGATGATTGAGAGTACTCAATGGAAGTAAAAGTTAATTTTTTAAAACCTGAGAGTTTTTTAAATACGCTTTGTGCGGGTAATAGGCAAATACGCAAGCACCATTGCTAATTGTATGGACCAAATGTTGAATAACCTTTTCGGAAACGGCAGGACAACCTTGACTTCTGCCCAACCTTTGATTGCTTCTAATAAATGATTCACTTACATAATCAGCGCCATGAATAACTATTCCGCGTTCGAATGCTTTGCCATTAAATTTATTTTCGATACCAAATAGCCTGAGGGAGGTTTCATGTTTACCTGTGTAAATATCACCTGTTAGGAAAAACCCTAAACTGGTTTGAAAAGAATTACTAGTGTTAGAAAAGCTTCTGGCATATTCATTTCCACTGTTTTTTCCATGCGCTACCAATTCATGGAATAGCACTTTAAGATGCCGCAAATCAATTACCCATAGTCTTTTTTGATTAGAAGAAAGGGAATAATCTATCACCGTTAGGGTATCCTTTTTAAGCAAGGTTCCTTGGTTTAGTAAATAAAAATAACCTTTCAATGCATAGTTGAAAACTTTTTTATTTAAGACTTGATCTGATTGAAAAATACCTAAATAAAAACTATCTACAACCTGTTCTGAATTAACCATAACACATACATCATTGCAACTATTTAACGATGCAACACTTATAGAATCCTTTATTATCAATGATTCTAAAGCTATACCTTCCCCCATCTTATAAGTATATGCACTTATAAAAAAAGCAACAAGAATAATTAAGATTGTATTTTTTACTGTACGCAAAGTCTACAAAGTTACGCAAAATGTGGATAAGTTCAAAATTTAACCATGCGCGGGCCTTGGTGATACTCGTTCTAGAGCCTTTAAAGTAAATTTTAAGTATCCATTCTTCAATTGCTTTTAA
>CANMBF010000051.1 GCA_947496065.1 Bacteroidota bacterium | reverse complement strand
GTATGCCAAAAGTTCCTTAATTTTAATTCGTGTGGTGTGATACTTAACAGTTGTTTTCTCTCAATAAAACCCAACAACATTTAGGCACTTAATTAAAGTGGTATTGGCGTTAATACCGTTTTTTCCCATTCCGCTAATTTTTTCTTCATCTTTCTAAACCTATTTTTTTCTATTGTCTTAAGGTCATTTTTTTCTTCTTGGTCAACACTTAAGTCAAAAAGGTATTCTCCATTTTCATCTTTTAGATATTTCCATTTTCCATCCCTGACTGCCTTTTGGTTTCTTCTTTGAAATATCCTCCAGTAAAGTATTCGGTCTATATTCTTAGATTTTCCAACTAAAACCGGCATCAAGTCAATACCATCTAAGGGAAAGTTTTTATCGGCTTTCGCTCCTACTGCTTTAAGAATGGTAGCAGTCCAGTCCATAGTAGTAGCAATTTGTTGTGTCGTAATGTTGGCATTTATTTTACCTTGCCATTTTACAATCGCAGGCACTCTTATCCCGCCTTCCCAAACTGTCATTTTTGACTTAGATAAACCTCCATTATCGGAATACCTTTCGCCTCCATTATCGTTAGTAAAAATTACAATTGTATTGTTGTCCAATTGTGATTCGTTTAAAGCCGTCATTATTTTACCTATCCCGTCATCAAGACTTTTCATCATAGCAGCGTAGACTGAGGGAGAACCGCCTTTGGTAAAGTCTACTGAGTCAGGATAAGCCAAATCATTTGGACCTTGCCAAGGCCAGTGAGGTGCGGTGTATGTTACCATTAAAAAAAAAGGCTTATTGTGTTTTTGGTTTATGAATGCAACAGCTTTTTTAGAAAATAAATCTGTCAAATAACCTTCTTCATAAATTAGCGAATCATTTTCATACAAGTCATAAGCCCGTGTTCTATTTTCGCCTTTATGTGAGATGTAATCAGCGCCTCCACTATGGATGCCAAAAAAATAATCAAATCCATTTTTGGTTGGGCTGTGTTGCGGCATAAATCCTAAATGCCATTTTCCAATCAGTACGTTTTCATAGCCATTTGCTTTCATAAGGATGCCTAATGACGGAATATTCTTAGTTAAACCATAAGCACTGTCTAATTTGGGACTGCGCAGCGGTTCCAATAAACCAAGGGGTAGTTTGGCAGGGTATCGGCCCATCATGAATGCCGTGCGGGTTGGGGTGCAAACAGGCGCAGCAGCATATGCATTGACAAATTTTACACCCTGCGAGGCTAGTTTGTCTATATTGGGCGTTGCGAATCTTTTGTTTCCATAACAACTCAAATCACCATACCCCATATCATCTGTCATGATATAAATAATGTTGGGGCGTTGAGCCGCTATTGACTCTACTAAAAGAATCAGTGTAAGAAAAAGAGCGTATTTAGTGATCGCCATTCGAAAGGTTAAAAATGTCAATTTCATATTGGCTTTTTTTATTTAATATTTATTGTTTAAATATTATAAACTAAATTTTTCGGATTTCATATCACTGTCCGTGGGTCGGTCCATTTATCGCTAAAGTTTTGCTGCTTTGAGAAATTGGCGATTTCGAATCCGATTTCTTAAACCCTTTATTGTGCGAAGTTTTTCTTTCATCTTTTTTGAATATGGAACTTCAATTTTATAAGTTATGAACGTCGCAACTCCAATAATAATAGGAAGGTCAATAAAAATTGCAACTATCCAAAAATTAAGTCCCAGTTTGCTGTGAAAAGAAGGAATTATAAATTCCAAAGAAATAAATTGATGAATTAAATACAAGGCAAAGGATATTTTCCCTAAAAACAAAGTGGTCTTGTTTACAATAAATGTTAGACGGTTATTGACGAATAATACAAATAGGACAAAATAGATGAATAGCATGATGCTATACTGTGTCCAGCTAATATAATTTAGTGAACGTCCAACATAAGGAAATTGGACTATTTGACAAATCAAACAAAAAACGATAATTGAATAGTTAAGTGCAAGATTATTGGCTTTTGTATAAATTTTATAGAAGGTGGTTCCTGCAAAAAATAGCGGCAAAAATTGAAGCAAGGGAATCCATTTAATAATACTCTTTATGTAACTTATGTTAAAGTAATAATGGGTCAATAAAACCATGCCTGAACACAATACAATTCCAATAACATTCAAATACTTTAACCATTTTATTTCAAAGAGGAAAAGAATAGAAATATAGAAAAGCATTTCAATTATCAAGGTCCAATAAGGGCCATCTAAATTGGGTATTTTTAGATAAAATTGAAACATTGTAAGATTTCCTAAATACTGAATAAACGTTTTGTCTAAATTCATTCCACCTTTATAAATTAGATAAGAGATGAGTATAACAAACGTAAAGGTTAAGGAAGCCCAGTAGGTAGGATAAAGCCTGCTTACTCTATTAATAACGAAATCAACGCCTCTTGATATTTTCTGTAAACTCATAAATATGACGAACCCACTTATGATAAAAAATAAATCAACACCTGTTGTACCTAACTTGAAAACTGTGTTGTATTCAGATCGATTCATCGTAAAATGGAAAAACACAACTATTAAAGCTGCAATTCCTCGTAAAGCATCTAATTCTTCGTAACGCTTATTGGTCTGCAAATTATTTTCTTGGTCTGTCATTGGTGTCTTTTTTTAAAATTGCGCACAAATTACTTGTTTGCGACCTAAAGTTTCTCCAATGGATGACTTCGCGCTAATTTGTAAGTTGCTCTATTCCACAAACATAAAGTATTTATATCTCAATCTGTTAAAAAAGTAATGCACTAATCAGAAAATTTTAGTAAAACATAAAATGAGAAAATGGAAGCATAAAACATATCACATCGGTCCATTTTTGGCACTGTCGCATGGCGCTCACAATAGCGAATAATATTTAAGGAAATACATTATAAACGTCCTTTCTGTGGGCTATTCTAATAATTCTTACTGAGTTATTAGAATTTGTTCAATACCAATTCTGAAGTTATCAAGTCGATATCAATGAAATCTTAAAGCCAACATGTTTTTTAATACTGTTCACCTCACTAATTGACTTTCCCCTAAATTAAAATTACTTACCAAATGTTGATTTCCAGTTTATACTTTCCAATTCATTAACGTTCACAGTTGAATCTGTCAACGAACTAAGTACTAATTTCAAATTAAAATTCTTATCATATATGAATTTTGAATAGGCCAATAAAATTTGTTGGGAACTATCCTGAAGATAGTATTTATGAATCATAGATATTCTTTCAGAATTGGATACAGTTCTCATAATTTTAATTATTTTTCCTTTGGGTCCAGCTATAGCAGTTTCCTCAAGTCTAGTGAAACTAACTTTTAAATAAGATGAAGGATACTTAGAATTTAATAATATCCAATCTTGGCATTGAGAAATGCATTTTTGTTCCATAGATTTATACTCCATAAACTGTTTATGATAATATCTTTTCATGCATGACTGGGTTGTCAATAGACATAGACTCACTAGTATAATCCAGATTTTAATTTTCATAATGTTTTCTTTTTGTATTACAGCATTCAAAGCTTTTATTGCAAGCAGAAAAAGCTTTATTGCAGTAGTTTCTCAAAATCGCGATTAATTCAATACCATTTTCGCAATTTGACCTCAATCGTTTAGATTTAATCTCTTTCGTCTTTATACTACTTTAGACCCATTAATGCATAAGTCAGGCTAACATAAATGCTACCTTGTACTCTGCAAAGCCTGCCTCAAATCAAATCGCTGTTGGGCATAATCAATCAATTGCGTAATCAAATCGGAATAGGCGACGCCGCTGGCTTCCCATAGTTTCGGATACATGCTAATATTGGTAAAACCTGGCAAGGTATTCACTTCGTTTAAATAAAATTCGGTATCACTTACATAAAAGAAATCAACTCGGCTTAAACCTTCTAATTGCAAACTGCGATAGGCTTTCATAGCGGTTTGGGTAATGGTGGCAATGATTGTTTCACTTAGGTTTTCGGCTGGTATTACCACCTTGGTTTCGTTGTTAACATATTTATTTTCGTAGGTATAAAAACCGCTGCTCACTATAATTTCGCCAACGCCTGTTACCTTAGGTTGCAAGTTGCCCATGACGGCTGTTTCTACCTCGCGCCCTCTAATGCCTTTTTCGATTAATAATTTAATATCGAATTTAAATGCATTGGCAATAGCAGCTTCCAATTCTGTGCGGTTCTCTGCCTTCTCTACCCCTACGCCACTGCCCATATTGGCAGGCTTTACGAACATAGGATAACCAAGGGTTTCGAGTTGTTCGAAGTCAATGATATCGCCTTTAAAATAGGTATACCATGGGGTTACTGCAATGCCATTCTGTTGCAATATTTGTTTGGTCACATCTTTGTCCATGCCCACTGCACTGCCTAGTACACCTGGACCAGTGTATGGTTTATTTAAATATTCTAACACCCCTTGTAGGATGCCATCTTCACCATACACACCATGGGTTATGGGGAAAAACACATCTACATCGATGGCTTTATTGACATCTCTTGCATAGCGCAAAGGTTTTTGATTAAAAGGCATTAATACCAAAGGTATATGTTCCGTATGTGTACCAATTTCTATGGTTGTTTCAAATAAACATTTATCTGGCAAGTAATACCACTCCCCTTTTTTAGAAATGCCTATGACTTCAACTTTAAATAAATTGGCATCAATGGCATTGTAAATATTGCGTGCCGAAATAACCGATATTTCGTGCTCTGGCGATCTGCCCCCTGCGATAATAGCAACCGTTTTCATATCAACAAAAGTAGAAAAGGATTTTGTGTACTTCTATGGCAAAGTATTCACAATAGAGCTAAATGACTCAGATAATTCCCTAATTTTAGACACAGGTATTTGCAAGCATCTTTTTTAAGTTGCCACAGATTTACGGAATATTTTGTTGTGACCAATGTCGCAAATTAATGGAGCCAATAGCTATAGGCACAGATTAAAGGACAAAAAAAGCATAACACAAAAAGCCGTATAATCCCTACGGGATATTGAAGTAGTGCGTAAGTTTTAGGTTACAGATATTTTGTCCCTAAGGGACAATGAAAACTATCCCAATGTTTGTAGTATATATATTTAATCTTTGGTATAAATTGGTTCTACGCTTAATCTGTGAATCTGTGGCGATATTGCCTTCATTAACCCGTGCCTTAAAACATACCTGCTAGCAATTCTTCTTTCGTAGTTTTGTTGATGTAGTCGCCCACTTCGATGGTTGAAAGGCGTTCTTCTAAATCTGCTATGCTATGCCTTGATCCTAATAATAATGTTTCTAACTCCTCTACCTCTTTTACATTAAAAAAATCACCATGGAACTTTATGTTCTCAATCATCCCTTTCTCTACATTCATGTAAATTTCAATATTACCGCCTTCAGTTTTTATCATTTTCTGAAAAGCATATTTAGGCGAATAACCAAAATTCCACTCCCATGTTTTGTATTTGCTTTCTACTAAAGCTTCAATAGCTCCAATATCTTCGGCTGTGTAGTTGTAAAATTTCACATCCTCGTATTTATTGCTGATATAATCAACAACCTTTTCGTAAAATTCAATCACCGTCATAGATTCCTTTAAATGACTGCTTATATTGGTGACCCTGCTGCGAAAAGATTTTACCGCCTTGTCTTGGAACTTTAATGGATTGACTTTTAAAGCGGCCGATAAATCTGCTATCTCGCTTGCAAATAAAAGGGTGCCATGGTGCAAGGTTCTCTTTTTTTGGTGGTAAATATGTTCGGCATTGCCACTGAATTTCTGACCCTCAATTAACAAATCATTGCGACCGCTAAACTCGGCATTGATGCCCATTTCTTTTAACACTTCGATGATGGGCATGGTAAAGAATTTAAAATCTATTTTAATATCGGCGCCTTCTTTCGCATTGCTAATAAAGGTAAAATTAATATTTCCTAAATCGTGAAATACCGCACCACCACCCGATAAACGCCTTACCACATTTACTTTATTGGCTTCTACATGTTCAACATTTATTTCAGCCAATGTGTTTTGATGTTTACCGACAATAATGGCATTCTCGTTGCGCCAAAGTGTAAAAATATCTTCGTCAAAATGCTTTAATAAATATTCTTCAGCCGCCAAATTAAAATAAGGATTGGTGCTAGGATTTTTGATAATTAACATGCGGTTGCAAAACTACAAGAAAATTATGGATCAACAAGTCAGTCATATTTTAGATGATTTTTATTTAGCCATAGATTCACAGAGTGTTTTTACGGGAACCATTTCACAAATTATAAAGCTACAGATTCACAGATTTTATTTGGGGAGAACCAATTTCACAAAGTTGTTAAGACTAACTGTATAATCCCTACGGGATATGAGCGCATCGAGTAGGTTTGTGGTTACAGATATCTTGTCCCTACGGGACAAGGCGAGACCTTGCAAAATTTTAAGTATTAAATTCATTCTGTGGTATTGATTGGGTTTTAACATTTAATCTGTGAATCTGTGGCGAATAAGCGCAAGTCGTAGCGTTGAAATAATTAAAACAGATGATTTTAAGGGGTTTTTGGAGAAGTTTTGATTCGAAGGTTTTATAAAAACAAAAAAACCTTATTTTTGCGGCAACATGATGCATTTTGAATTATCTGAGGAACATTTAGCCGTACAGCAGGCTGCAAGAGATTTTGCACAAACAGAATTATTGCCAGGCGTAATAGACAGAGACAACAATCAGGAATTTCCAGCAGAGCAAATTAAAAAACTAGGTGAACTTGGTTTTTTAGGCATGATGGTAGATCCTAAATATGGTGGCAGTGGTATGGATACCATCAGTTATGTATTGGCGATGGAAGAATTGAGTAAAGTGGATGCTTCGGCTTCGGTAGTCGTTTCAGTTAATAATTCGTTGGTGTGCTGGGGACTTGAAAACTTCGCAAACGAAGAGCAAAAACAAAAGTACCTTGTGCCATTAGCGAAAGGTCTTGTACATGGTGCATTTTGTTTAAGCGAGCCAGAAGCTGGTAGCGATGCCACTTCGCAAAGAACTACGGCTGTAGATATGGGCGATTACTATTTAGTAAATGGCACCAAGAATTGGATTACCAATGGCAACAGTGCTTCAACTTATCTTGTGATTGCACAAACCAATGTTGAAGCAGGTCACCGTGGTATCAATGCCTTCATCATGACCAAAGACATGGAAGGTTTTGTAGTTGGTAAAAAAGAAGATAAAATGGGGATTCGTGGAAGCGATACACATTCATTGATGTTCACAGATGTGAAAGTACCTAAAGAAAATAGAATTGGTGAAGACGGATTTGGTTTCAAATTCGCTATGAAAACTTTGACAGGCGGTCGTATCGGAATTGCTGCACAAGCATTGGGCATTGCGAGCGGTGCCTATGAGTTATCTTTAAAATACGCGAAAGAAAGAAAAGCATTTGGTACAGAAATCATGAATCACCAAGCCATCCAATTCAAATTGGCAGACATGGCAACCGATATCGAAGCTTCAAGAATGTTGTGTTTTAAAGCCGCTTGGTTAAAAGACCAACATTTGGATTATGGCAGAGCAAGTAGTATGGCCAAATTATTCTCTTCTGAAACTGCGATGAAGCATACAACAGAGGCTGTTCAGATTCACGGTGGTTATGGCTATGTAAAAGAATTCCATGTTGAGCGTTTAATGCGCGATGCTAAAATCACACAGATTTACGAAGGTACAAGCGAAGTTCAACGCGTTGTTATTTCAAGAGATATTTTGAAATAAGAAACATTACCATTTCTGAAATAATTATCTTTTACAGTTAATTGAACAGCCGATTTCAAATCTGTTAATATCCTACATGTGTCTTAAAATTTTCGAATGAGCCATTTGATTTTTTTCAATTGTTTGAGTACACATCACTAAAATTTGATTCCATAATAAATGTTTTTAAAAACTTGGCAATTTTAATGTTGTTAACTTTCATTATGCTGAATAGTGATTGTAGGGTTTGCTGTACGTTTTAATAATTTCTATTCATGCGCCTATTTACACATTAGGCTTAACAAAAACCTTCCCATTCTCATTACGAGAATCTTATATCTTTTTGTTTTGTTATGATTATTCTATTAATGGCTAAAAAGAAAGGTGCAAAAAAAAGCCCCAATTACTTGGGGCTTTTTAAAATTTAAGAAATTAATCGCTTATTGTAAAACAACGCGTTTGATGATGGTTTGACCATCAGCAATTAATTTAACAGTGTAGATGCCTTTAGCATTTCCAGTTAAATCGATGTTGAACAAATCACTTGCTTCTGTATAGTTATCAGAAATAATTTTCTGACCCATTGCATTGTACACTTCAACAACTGTGTTTTTAGATAAGATACCTTTTAGGTCGATTGTTACTTTACCTGAAGAAGGGTTTGGATATAAGTTAACAGCTTCTTCTGCAGTTAATGTTTTTAAACCTGTTGTGCTGTTATAACATCTTGGCCAGTAGGTGTAAATTACATTCACAGTGAATGGCAATGAAACGTTACCTGAAGGATCGGTCACTCTATAAGTGATGTAATAGATACCTTCTTGTTTAGGATTTACGTTTTGTTTAACAATTTCTACAAATGGTTTTAAAGTAGAAGGACTGTAATAGTTATCGGTGGTTGTAACACCCCAGAAAGGCCAGATGTTTTCACCTACGCAACCGTAGATAGTTTCACCCCAAATTACTGGAGCTTCAGTATCAAGCACTTTAACAGTTCTTGTTCTTTCAGTCATATTACCTGAACCATCTACAGCTCTGAAGATTTCTTTATAAGTACCTAAAGTAGTGAAATCAACATTGCTAAATACCAATGCAATACTTACTTGACCTGGGCCATAGTAGTTATCAGAAACAGTAGCAGCAGTAGATTTGTATGGTCTGTTCACTTCGTGTTCAACAACATCAAAAGTATTTAAGCTAATGACTGGAGCGATGAAATCATCTACTCTGTAATTAACCACAACCGGAGTTGCAACGTTTCCACTTTGGTCAACCGCAGTGTAAGTAACAGTGTAAGTACTTCTCTTAGCGGTATTCACTGGAATTGACTGCCACATTTTGGTTAAGGTAGGATTCAAATCGTAGGCATCAGATGCAGTTGTTTGATCAATCCAAGTAGTACCCAATTGAATTGAAGTATCACCTGAATTGCCAATGAAAGGTTTTTTAGTATCGGCCACACAAACTGTTCTTGTTTTAGAAGCGCTGTTACCAGCAGCATCTTTCACACTGTAAGTCAAAGTATAAGTTCCCACTTTACGGGTATCAACAGCACCTTTAACAACAATAGAAGATGTTAAATCTTGGTTAGGATTAGTGTTTCTAGCAGTTGCACCTGGATCAACATATGGTAAGTTAGTTCTGTCTGCTTCGATACAACCAGATGAACCTGGGTTCAAGGTTAAGCTTGGAGGTGTTAAATCTTTTTCAACAGTTATAATTCTTTTCACAGAAACTGCTTTGTTTAATGATTTATCCATTACGCTGTACTCGATGGTATAAACACCGGTGGTGTTTGGATCTAAATCTGAAGTCGTAACAATTTGGTTGGTGATATTACCTTCAGATAAATCGTAAGCAGTTGCACCAGAATCAGTATAAGTAGAGTTAACTTCCATTCTGTCGAAAGCCTTACCGATTAAAGTAATAACAGGTGCAGAATTATCATTGGCTAATACGATACCGTAGTCTTCGTATTCACCAGCAGTCACAGGACCGCAAGGTACAATAGTTTCTTTACCGAAGGTAGTTGCTAAACGCATGATGGTATTACCTTCGAAAGCATCCGCTAATGATGGAACTGTAATTGTTTTGCTAAATGATTTATTAGTGTTGCTAGTTTCGAAGAAAATTTCTTCGTTCGCGTCATCAAAGTCACCATCAATGTTCCAATCAATCCAACCTCTTCTGTTCGCAGAATCGATGCTAGTTAATCTTGAAACTTCAACAGTGTATTTTTTACCAAAGGTTAATGCTGCTTTTTGAGTTGCACTGTAATTGGTGTAACCTGCATCACCTGAAGTGGTGTTGTTTGAGAACAATACATTGCTACCATCTTTTACTGTTACAGTGTTGATACCGATATCACTACTTAAAATGAATGATGAAGGATTGCAATAGTTTAATGCACAAATGAATTTGTTTTTTACAACAGTTTTAATAGTTGCGTTAGTGTCATTGTCATTGTATGCTTTTAAAGCGATTGTATAGCAACCTGGCGCGTTAAATTTAATAATTGGCTTTGGAATACTATCGCCTGGTACAGCATAATATCTTACGAAACCAGTTCCTGATTTTGAGGGATTAGTGGGTGGGTTCATTAAAGTATAAGTCGTTGGGAAAATGGTCCACTCCCATCTGTTAGCATTGTCACTTACCGGATTTAAGGCAACCACATCGATACCTGATTTTGGTCTTCTGTTAGAAGCAACTATATCTAATTTAGTCGTTTTGTTTGGTGTAATAACATCAATCAATTGACAAGTTTTGCTATTGCCCACGCAAGATTTCATTTCTAAACATACATCGTATTTACCATCTGTAAAGAAAGTATAATCTAAATTGAATTTTTTGTTGTTCGAAACTTGGTCACCATCAATGGTCCACTCCCAAGTAGGAACACCCACAATGTTTTGTGTGTTATTAAAGAATCTTGTCGGAGCTGAATTATAAGCAGGTGTAGTAGAAGCTACGAAATCTGGTTTACCCAAAGTAGCAGGGCCTAATTCTGATTTGTAGAAACCAATGAATCCTGAATCAACACCTGATGCATCAGATTCGAATAATATAAACATGCTACCACTTGTAGCTGATACAGTTTGAGGTCCTTTAGAACCAGCAGTCCAACTAACGATTAGTTTTGAACTTGCATTTCTACCATCATAAATTGATAATTTATCACCAGCACCATTGAATTTCAATTGGGTCATGGTTAAATTAATTTTCTTAGCATTACAAGGGGTAATTTGTAAGTATGATCTAGTGCCATAACCGCTACCATTTGCATAGTTAAGGTTAACACCACCATTATCAAAAATTTGACCAGATGCGCTACCTACAATATTATCCAAATTTGGACCATAAGAACCAAGACCTAAATAATAGTTAGTAGGCAAGGTTACCGTGATGTAACAAACTTTGGTTTTAGGAGCAGAAGAACCAATATCATTTGTAGCAGTTAAAACAACCGCATAACAGCCTGGCTCGCTGAAATAGAACTCTGGGTTTTGAGAAAACTCATTGGAACCATTGGCATTTGGATTTGAAATAACTTCACCAGTTGTTAATGAAGGATAGAACAATGAATTGGCATAACTTAATGAATCGTAGACATTCCACTTCCATTTCCATGGACCATTAGAGGACAAGTCGTACATTTTAACGGTACCATATTGCTCAATAGTTGTTTGGCTAGAAACGAAATTAGCAGTCGGAATAACTGTTGGAACATTTACTGTTAAGCATTTCACAACACTATCGCTACCCAAACAGTTGGTGCTTTTTAATTTCACACATTTGGTACCACCAGTGGTCCAAGTGTAAGTATAATCCACACTGTTAATAGCCTCAATTGTTCCATCGTTGTTTACATCCCAAGTATGAGAAATATAGCCGATTGGATTTGAGTTTTTGAAGTTAACTTTAGACTTCACCCATACGCTAGAAGGCACAGCGAAATCTGCAGAAACAGAAGAAGGTAATTGTAAGTTAACCGCGTAATCTTCAGTTTCACCCCATGCGTAAGTACCACAAGCACTACCAGGATTAGACATAGTAGTTGTTTCTATTAAAACCGCTCTCATTCTAGTTACACCAGGTGTGATATTACATGGTACTGTAAAAGTGTAATTTACATATCTTACACCTGAAGTAGCACCAGCCGGTGTGGCAGCAACTGCTTCACTCGCTTCGAATGCATTGTTCTTGTTATAATCAATCCAAACCAAGGTTTGATTGGTATAAACACCAGTTGCACAATAGTTCACTTGAACACTTACTGTGTATTTACCACCTGCAGATAGGTTAACCGCTTTAAGTATAGAAGTAAAATCTGTATACTGAGCACACACACCATTCGCAACTTGTAAAGTATTGTTGGCGATTAATGCAGTACCGCTTACAGCATCTATTAACTTAAAATCACTGATGTATTCATCTGTGGTGCTTGTTGCACCAGATGCACAATATTGTGCATTTGCTATGCCCATACTCAATCCAACAACTGCAGCTAAAGCAATTGTATTCTTTATGAGGGACTTCTTTATATTATAAAATGAAATTTTTGACATAAACTATTTTTTAAAACGTAATAAATTTGAATTTGAATTATTTGGTAACATTGATTTTTTGAGTAGCAATTTGGTTACCAGAAATTACTTTGATAACATAAACACCAGCAGCGTATGAAGATAAATCCATGCTCACTGTGTGATCCATTGTTACAACAGTTTTTACTAATTCGCCTAAGGTATTGTATACATTGATGGTCATTTCAGAATTGTTGTCTGAAGCTAAAGCAATGTTAAATATACCGTTGTTCGGATTAGGATAAACTGTTAAAGCATTGTTCATGCTTTCAGCACTAATGATATCGGTACTTAATTGGAAACATTTGGTTTTAGAACACTCGCAATCTGCAGCGTTTTTAGCAACCATCGTTACACAATATTTATTAGTACCAGTATAAGTATAGCTAGCACCAGCTTGAGCAGATAATACTCTGTTACCGTCGCCAGTTAACCATTTGTATGCAATACCTGTTAATGAACCACCTTTAGGCACATAGCTATAGTTGGTTAAACCGCTTGCAGAATTTCTAACGATATCAAAATCGCAGGTAGCAGGCAATGGTTGAACAGTTACAGTTTTGCTTAATGAATCTTTGCAACCACCTTGGATGCTCGCTTTCAATTGAACAGTGTATGTTTGGGTTACACCTGAACCGTAATTGTGCACTGGAGCAGCTAATTTAGAAGTGATACCATCACCGAATGACCATAAGTAATCAATTACGCCATTCTCGAAGGTCGTATAGTTAGTGAAAGGCACATCAGCATCAGAGCATCTGTCTTCAGCTTCGAAATAAACCGTTGGTTTTACACCTACTTCTAAATTCTTAGTAATTTCAGATGAACAAGTATTGGCTAGGTTAGTTCTTAAGGTAACTGTTTTAGTACCTACCGAAGTCCATACTTTACTAGGACTAGTTAAACTTGAATTGGTTCCATCACTAAAAGTCCACAAGTAATCTTGTAAAATCTCACCGTTTAAGTTGGTTGTATTGTTAAATGGTGTTGCCGTTTTACTACAAGCAAATGGATAGGTAAAATTAGTTGTAGGTGTTTGCAACACAGTTTGGTTAATGCTAATTGAATCAGCGCAACCAAACTCAGAGATTACTAACAATTTTACATTTTTAGTGCCTGCAGTTCTGAACATATAAGTAGGATCAGATTCGCTTGATTTGTTACCAGCATCATTGAAATTCCAAGTATTACCGAATTGACCTAATGAAATCGTAGATGTATTTGTAAATCTGAATTCAGAGTTTAAGCAACTTCCTGCAGCTTTTACAAAGCTAGCCACTGGGTTTGCGAATTGGTAAACGTTTTTTGTCACTGTGCTTACACAACCGTCAGCAGATGCTAATAATTTTACTGTGTAAGGACCTGGTTGAACATAATTTTTGAAAATTGGACTAGCAGAACCTGTAACGTTCAATGCAGAACCATCACCATAATCCCAAGTGTAAGTTGTTTTACCTGTACCACCATATACTGTGCCGTTTCCTAAAGTTACAGGAACACCTTTACAAGCGTTCACATTGATAATTCTTGCTTCAGGAATTTGCGTTACATTAATTGCATAGACTTTAGTTGAAACGTAATTGTAAGGTTTTGAAGTAGCTTTTAAAACAACATTGTAAGTACCTGCAGATGTGTAATTATGGTTCGGACTAGCTTCAGTAGCAATAGCAGTACCATCACCAAAATCCCACTCATATTCTACAGAACCACTAGTGATAGTAGTTTGGTTATCGAAATAGATATCAGTTTTTTCACATAAAGTAGAAGCCAATTTTACATTTACATTTGGCTTTGGCGCTATAAAAATTCTGCGGATGTATGAAGAATCACAACCTGTAGAAAAGTCAACCAACTGAATGGTTACAACGATGGTACTATCTTCCCATTTCTTAGGCGCGTTAACAGTTACATTAAATGGCGCTGAAAAGCTTGTGCTTATAACAGCATTGGCATTAAAACCATTCACGGTTTTTGCAGACGCTTGGCCAATCCATTTGCTTAAGTATTGTGCATTGGTATAACCCAATCTTGAAGGGGCGGTCATGTCCCAAACCATATTCTCACTTTCGAAAGTGATGTCAGGTTTGCCAGTGATATCAAATTTAGCATAGGTCGAAGACAAGGTCGTATTTTGAGTTAATACTGAACCACCCGGAGGGATGGTCACAAAAGTTGAGGTCGAAGCGCTATCATTTGATACGTTATCATCTGGTGTGCTAACAAACATACTTACTTTGGTAGGACCAGAAATCGAGAAGTTGTAGGTGCCTGGGAAGTTGAATGTTAAAGTTCCACCTGGCGCCATAGTACCTGGTACATTGTATACCACTTTAGCATTATTATTAACACGGTAAGCAATGGCAGGGTTTTTAATGGTAATTAAAGAATTGTTTTTAATGGTTCCACCAAATGCAGTTGAGTAACCAGCACATGTTGGAGAAGGGAATACCAAATTAAAATTAGTAATTGCAATATCAACTGAATACTCTAACGCGCCAATATCTGGTGTTAAAGATCTTGCAGCACCTTTAAAATCGGTTGTTGCACCCGTAATAATTTTACCTTTGTTAGCCATGGCCACAGAAGTTGGCGTGAAATCAGAAACAGTTGGCGTAATATCTATAAAGTCTGGCTCAATGCTAACGTTACTTGAATTTAAGCCAGCCGCCTGCATTGCTGCAAAAGTGCTATGGGTACCTATCGGAGAATTACCATAGGCATAATTCATATTACCCGAGGCATTGGCTCCGAAAGCAAAGTTGTTGTTTTTGTAGTTAGTAGAAAAAGGTACCGCACCACTGAAATCATACATTAAATATTTGGTACCAGTGCCTGCCATATCATTGTAGAAAATATTATTTTCTACATTTCTCCAATAACCCCCATAAAGACCATATACAGTTCCTGTATTGGTTATAGTTGATCCAGTGGCAAATGCAATTGTATTGTATTCTATATCTAAGGTAGCACCAGTTAAAATATTAGCATAAAAATACATGTAACAATAGCTAGTAGTTCTACTAAATCCATTAATAATATTGTTTCTAAATCTTTGATTAGTAATGATAGAACCATTGTCATAGTTATATAAATAAACAGGATACTCAACATTGGCTTGTGGGCTGTTACCATTTAAATTGTATACTTTATTGTTTTCTACGTTCGCAGATGCATAATAAACGTACAACCCGTATTTGGTAGTAAAACGCGCTGCACCAGTATTGTGAATGTTATTACCTTTAATAATAGTACCATTACTATACCATGTATGCAACCCATATAAATAGAAATCTTGGATATTATTATTAGATACAATGTTGTTGCAAGTTGCAGCTGTTGCTGCGTGAGCAGTTGTACCCGTCATTACCATGCCATAGTAAGGACCAGTCGTTGAAGATGAACGCATGTCGTTGCTATCAATCAAATTGAAATTACCAGCATTACCGGAAGTAGTAGCCGCCGTCGTACCATTGGTAAACCATAGGTAACAAGATTGGAGTGTCGTTAATGCGTTTGGACATCTGAAATTATTTTTAATAATTTTGTTGTAATTAGCATCGTTGTGCATCCACATACCATAACCATAAGTGTTAGAATTCATTACAATTGTTAAACCTCTGATGGTAAAATAATCAGTCCCATCCAAATCAATTGTTGCAGCATCAACAGTGCTAATTGCAGTATGTTGAATGGTTGCACCATTACCATTGATGGTAACTGTGTTGGTTGCATTCACACCTAAAATTTGATTTAATTTCAATTGTGAAGTATAGGTAGCATTAGCAACGTTAACAACAATTGGGCCTTGTACACCTGCACCACCTACCGCGTAGTTGGCTGTTCCACCATCACCACGGAGAACGTTTTTTAGGTCGTTGGCAAAGGCAGTAAAGGAAACATAGTTGTTGGCAGACGCGGCTGCACCGGAGTTAATTGTGTAGGTTCCACCTGGAAATGCCTGTGCATTCAGCAGAACGAACAAACTACCCAACAACAAGAAGAATCTTGTCTTGAATAAGTTTGCTGAAACGGTTCGGTTGTAAATTTTTCGCATAAAATAATTTGTTGCTACAAATTTAACATTAAAGTCATTCTCAACCATAGGCGTTTTATCAAAAAATTGTCATAATTATTCACAAAAGGTCAAATTATCAACATTTTTTGACTTTTATCAAAATTATAGCACGCAATTATGTCCATTTTTTACTACATTTTTGGATTATTCTTAATTGGTATAAAAAATAAGCAAAGAACACGCTAGCATTGTGGCTAACAAAAATTTACAACCTAAAAAAAACATTACTGTCTAAAATATAGACGATTAAATTGAATGAAACGTAATTTATTTACTAAAAACCATTAAATATTAAAAAAAATCCCATAAAGACAGTGCCACAAGGACTAATTAAAACGAGAATTTTTTGGATCTTTTTTATTTCAAAAACCATCGAATCTTAATAATTTTCCTCTTAATTTTGCAACTCAATCATGCAAACTATCCAAATTTACAATACCTACACAAGAACCATCGAAAAGTTTGAACCCCTTCAACCCCCTTTTGTAGGCATTTATCTTTGTGGACCGACAGTATACGGTCTCCCTCATCTTGGACATGTGCGTGGTCCAGTGTTTTTTGATGTCTTGCACCGTTACTTTAAAAAATGCGATTATAAAGTCCGTTTAGTAAGAAATATTACCGATGTTGGGCACCTTGTGAACGATGCCGATGAAGGTGAAGATAAAATCGCAAGATTGGCCAAAATAGAGCAATTAGAACCCATGGAAGTGGCCCAATTTTATACCAACAAATACCACGAAATGCTCAATGCTTTAAACCTTTTGCCAGCATCCATCGAACCGCGTGCCAGCGGTCATATTATTGAGCAAATAGAAATGATTGAAACCATTATCAAAAATGGGTATGCCTACGCTTCGAATGGTTCTGTTTATTTTGATGTTTTAAAATACAGCGCCTCCCACAATTACGGCAAACTTTCTGGAAGAGTTTTAGAAGATTTAATAGCTGGCGCTGGCAACGAAGCCAGAGAATTAGAAGGCCAAGGTGAAAAACGAAACCCCAATGATTTTGCCCTTTGGAAAAAAGCAGGTCCTGAACATATCATGCAATGGAATAGTCCATGGAGCCGAGGATTTCCCGGATGGCACATTGAATGCAGTGCCATGAGCAAAAAATATTTAGGTGATTGCTTCGACATACATGGTGGCGGCATGGATTTATTATTCCCGCACCACGAGTCAGAGATTGCACAATCTACGGCTTGCACTTCGCACAATCCGGCCAAATACTGGATGCACCATAATATGATTACCATTAATGGTCAGAAAATGGCCAAGTCGCTAAACAATGGCATCAGTGTACAAGCCTTTTTCTCGGGCGACCATCCACTTTTAGAGAAAGCCTACTCGCCCATGACCCTCAAATTTTTTATTTTGATGGCGCATTACAGAGGTACACTCGACTTTAGTAATACTGCTTTGCAAGCAGCTGAAAAAGGTCTGTCGCGATTAATGGCGGCCTCTGAAACACTTAAAACAATCAACCCATCTGCAATTGAAAATGGCTCAGTTAAATTATTGGTAGACGAGGCTTATCAAGCCTTGAACGATGATTTAAATACGCCTATTTTAATTTCTAAATTGTTTGAATTGGCAACTATCATCAACTCCGCAAATGGCGGCACCACTGCCATTTCAGAAGAAGAATTAACCTTGTTAAATACCCATTTTGATTCATTGATTTTTGATATACTTGGACTCAAAACAGAAGCGAGTGCGATCAATGAAAAACTAGATGGGGTGATGCAAATGCTCTTAACCATGCGAAACGAAGCCAAACAAAATAAAAACTTTGCCTTGTCAGACGAAATCAGAAATAAATTAAGCGATTTAGGATTTGAAATCAAAGATGGTAAAGAAGGTAGTTTCTACTCTATTTTATAGTCATTTTAATTCTCGAAATAGTCGGTATAAAAAGTGTATATCCTTTTGCCTAAGGGCTTGAATAAAACTTTTATTTTCGTTTTATTTGCCATGCAATGAATTATTGGCTTGTAAAATCAGAACCCTTCAAATATTCATGGGAAAAATTTGAGAAAGATAAGCTCACAACCTGGGATGGGGTTAGGAATTACCAAGCCAGAAATAATCTGAGAGAAATGCAATTGGGCGACCAAGTTTTATTTTACCACAGCAACGAGGGTAAAGAAATTGTTGGGGTGGCCGAAGTGGCACGGGAATCATACCAAGACCCAACCACCGATGATACCAACTGGTTGGTGGTTGATTTAAAGCCTGTCAAGAAACTTAAGAAAACGGTAACTTTGGAACAAATAAAATCCAACGATTTACTTTCAAATATTGGCTTAATTCGTCAAGGGCGATTAAGCGTCATGAAAGTTGAGAAAATGGAATTTGATACCATTATAAAACTTTCAAAATAAAACAAACATTGGAAGAAAAATTATTATACGACCACTTAAAACTGAATGCCACGCTTCACCGCTTGGCTTATGAGTTGGTAGAAAACCATGGCAACTTTGCCAATACCGCCATCATTGGATTGCAGCCGCGTGGTATTATGCCTGCTAGAATTATCCGCCAATTGGTTGAAGAGATTATTGGTTCAAAAATTAAATACGGTGAATTGGACATTACCTTTTACCGTGATGATTTCAGAACTGCCGAAAAACAATTGGTGGCCAACCCTATTCACATTCCATTTAGTACCGAAGGGTTAAAAATTATTTTGATAGATGATGTGCTGTTTACTGGTCGCAGTATACGCAGCGCCATGGATGCCTTGCTTGATTTTGGGCGACCAGCAAAAGTAGAATTGTGTGTACTCATTGATCGCAAATTCAACAGAGAGAATCCAATCGCACCCGACTATGTGGGCAAGAGCATTGATACCAGAGGTCACGCACAAAAAGTTAAAGTCGACTGGGAGGAAAACAATTATAAAGTTTGGTTAATAAACGCATGACACAATTATCTGTAAAACATTTATTGGGGATAAAAGACCTCACGGAGCAAGACATCAAATTAATCTTTGAAACTGCAGATAATTTTAAAACCATTATCAACCGCCCCATTAAAAAAGTACCTTCGCTAAGAGATATCACCGTTGCTAATTTATTCTTCGAAAACTCCACGAGAACAAGGGTTTCATTTGAATTGGCGCAGAAAAGACTCAGTGCCGATATTGTTAATTTTTCTTCTTCCTCTTCTTCTGTTACTAAGGGCGAAACTTTAATTGATACGGTTAAAAACATCTTAAGCATGAAGGTGGACATGGTGGTAATGCGCCACCCGAGTCCAGGGGCCTGTATCTTTTTATCGAAACACATTGATGCTACCATTATCAATGCTGGCGATGGCACCCACGAACACCCCACCCAAGCTTTACTCGATGCCTACTCTATTAAAGAATCTTTGGGCGAAGTAGCGGGTAAAAAAGTAGTAATTGTTGGTGATATTTTACATAGCCGTGTAGCCTTATCAAATATTTATTGTTTGCAAAAACTAGGGGCCGAAATTATGGTGTGTGGTCCTAGCACTTTGATTCCAAAATACATCGAACAATTGGGTGTAAAAGTAGAACACAACTTGCGCAAAGCACTTGAATGGTGCGATGTAGCGAATATGTTGCGCATACAAATGGAGCGACAAGAGATTAAATATTTTCCATCGCTTAGAGAATATAGCATGCAATATGGTTTAACGCTGC
>CANMBF010000050.1 GCA_947496065.1 Bacteroidota bacterium | reverse complement strand
CGATAAAATTAAAATTGATTTACGTACTATTGAGTATGTAGAGCGTGTTAAATAATACAAAATAGTAATCGATTTATTTCATGCATTCATTTTCTGAAGAAGAGAATTTTTTAGGTATTACCGAAAAAGAACTATACGACTATGCCAGCGCAAAGGTTGTAATCCAATCTGCACCCTATGAAAAAACATCTTCATACATAGAAGGTAGTAAATTTGGTCCAAAGGCCATTATTGAAGCCAGTCACTTTGTTGAGTTTTATGATGAAGAGACCGACCAAGAAGCCTACAAAAAAATCGGTATTGCAACCATTCCAGAAATGCCTCTGGGCGATTTAGCCGATGCTGCTGCAATCGATTTAATTGAAGAACAAACTGATTTACATTTAAAGAATGGAAAGTATGTGGTATCACTTGGTGCCGAGCATACTGTTTCATTAGGATTTGTAAGAGCCTTCAAAAAACACTACACTTCATTTTCTGTTTTACAAATAGATGCCCATAGCGATTTACGACAATCATACCACGATAATCCTTATTCACATGCGAGCGTTTTAGCACGCATACATGATTTAGGTTTGCCGATTTGTCAAATTGGTATCAGAGCGCAATGCAAAGAGGAAGCGGATCTCATCAAATCTTCACCTTTAATTAACACTTGGTATGCGCATATGCTGCAAGATGGTGATGCTTGGATGGATGAGTGCATTGCCAAATTAGAAGACAAAGTTTATTTAACCATAGATGCCGATGGCTTCGATCCTTCAGTAATGCCTGCCGTTGGCACAGCAGAGCCAGGTGGCTTAATGTGGCACCAAGGCTTGCGATTCTTAAAAAAGGTTGCAGAAAAAAAGCACATCATCGGTTTCGATATCGTAGAATGTGCCCCTAAAGAAGGCGAAATATTAACACAATTTAACTTAGCCAAATTATTGTACAAAATACTCGGCTATTGTACCATTCACAATAAAATCTAATTATAATTTGAAAATTTATTTTGATAATGCCGCCACCACACCAGTTGATCCTGAAGTGTTTGAGGCCATGTTGCCTATTCTAAAAGAAGATTTTGGTAATCCTTCTTCTAGCCATAGTCACGGTAGAAAAGTAAAAGCACAGCTTGAAATCAGTCGCAAAACAATTGCAAGTTTATTGAACGTAACACCTGGTGAAATTATTTTCACATCGGGTGGCACTGAAGCTGACAACATGGCATTGCGCAGCAGTGTTAGTACTTTAGGTGTAAAGCACATTATTACCTCGCCAATAGAACACCATGCAGTGTTGCATACGGCAGAGGAATTGGCGCACAAAGGAAAAGTTGAATTGCATTTTGTTAAGCTTACTGAGAACGGACATGTAGATTTAAATAGTTTAGAAGAATTACTTAAAAACCATTCCAATGTATTGGTGAGTTTAATGCATGCCAACAATGAAATTGGCAATTTATTAGATGTCGAAAAAGTAGGCGCATTATGCAAACAATACAATGCTTTTTTTCATTCTGACACAGTGCAAACAATGGGACATTATCCCTTCGATTTTCAAACCATGGGCATTGATTTTGCCATAGGGGCTGCCCATAAATTCAATGGACCAAAAGGCGTTGGATTCTTATACATGAATAAGCGATTAAAGCTACAACCTATTTTGACAGGCGGTGCACAAGAGCGCGAATTAAGAGGTGGTACCGAGAATGTTTATGGCATTGTTGGTATGGCCAAAGCCCTCGAAATATGTTACCGTGATATGGAAAAAAAACAAGCCCACATCAAAGCTTTGAAACAATATGTGATTGATAAAATTAAAGCAGAATTACCTGAAATAAAATTCAATGGCGACCCTGAAGGTCGCAGTTTATATACAGTTTTAAGTTTAGCATTTCCGCCTTCTGTAGCCAATGAAATGTTGCTCTTTAATTTCGATATACAAGGCATTTCTGTATCAGGTGGCAGTGCCTGTTCAAGTGGTAGTAATGCGGGTTCACACGTGATACGCGCCCTCAATAAAAACTTGGATTGCGCACCTGTGCGTTTTTCATTTGGTAAATATAATACAATTGAAGAAGCCGATCAAGTATTGGCTTATGTAAAATCGATGTTCTTAAAAGCAGAGGCCTAAACGCTTGTGAGCAATCAAAAAATTAATATTGCAATCGACGGATATAGTAGCTGTGGTAAAGGCACATTGGCTAAGGAATTAGCAAAAGAACTTCAGTATTTGTTCATTGATTCAGGTGCTATGTACCGCGCGGTTACCTTAGCATTACTCAGACGGAAAGTGGCTGTTGATGATTTATCATCTATTGTAAACCTTTTGCCTCAATTGGAAATAAGTTTTGAGTTTAACCATGTTCTGAACCATTATCAAACACTTTTAAATGGCGATAATATTGAATCAGAAATACGCACAATGGAGGTAAGCAATCTTGTTAGTCCGGTAAGTAAAATTGATGCGGTAAGAGATTTTTTGGTCAAACAACAACGCACCATTGGTTTAAACAAAGGTGTTGTAATGGACGGTAGAGACATTGGTACAGTGGTGTTTCCAGATGCAGAGTTGAAAGTATTCATGACCGCACAACCTGAAATTAGGGCCCAACGCAGATTGGCCGAATTGCGCCAAAAGGGCGATGTGTCGACTACATTTGAAGAAGTGTTGGAGAATTTAAGCAGTCGCGATTTACAAGATTCCACTAGGGCTAATAGTCCACTGCTACAAGCTTCAGATGCCATAGTGATTGACAATTCTAACCTAAGTCGCGAAGAGCAAAAAGCATTCGCCATGCGCTTAGTGAATGAAAAATTAGGCATAGAATAATTTCATACCATTTAGTATAATACCATTTAGTTTAATCCCGTTTAGTATAAAAATTATTTGAAAATTATCAAAGATGTTAAATCTTTGTTTTAAATTATTTAGGTATGGCAAAGTCTTTTTTTAATGCTTCGCTGCTTTTGTCGCTTCAAGCTTTTTCTTATTCTCTTTATCCAATCTAAAGATCATTACTGCCGCAATGGCCATCGATACCAATACCACATATCCCAAGATATCATAATTTAATAAAGGCGCTGTTTCACCTTTTGGTTTAAATACGATTAAGCCAGCAATACC
The DNA here is from genome assembly GCA_947496065.1 of Bacteroidota bacterium. GTDB lineage: Bacteria > Bacteroidota > Bacteroidia > NS11-12g > UBA955 > JABMMZ01. Next base: position 17,270 of record CANMBF010000050.1, on the reverse strand, counting down.
AGCTGCAATTCCACCCGATAATTGTTGAATAGATGAGTTAATACTCATAAAAGCACCACGGTCTTTTGGCTCAGGCAATGCCGTCATCAATGCTGATGAGGAGATAATGCGAGAGTTGATGCCTAAGAATAAAATTATGTTGATTAAAATAACCAACCACAATTCTGTTGGACCTAATTGGGTATAAATGGCCACCATGATACCACTCAATAATGTGCCAAAAAGGAAGACCTTAAACCGGCCTAATTTATCACTCATTTTGCCTGTAAATGGACCGAAAGCAATAGCGAATATACCAGTTACACCATATAACACGGGCAGTAATTCTTTACTAATATGTAAATTTCGTGTGCTAAAGGCTGCACCCAATGGCATTAGCATGTAACCACCCGTTGCTAAAAATACAGTGGCTATAAATCCTTTCATGTAGTTTGAATTTGAAACGGTATTCCATAAATGTTGAAAAGGATGAATCTCTGATTTGATTTTTAAATTGTCGGCTACAGGTTTAAGATGAATTAAAATTACAACACCAACCAATAATGAGAATAATGCAATCATCCAAAAAGGGGAGTGCCAACCAAATTTGTTAGCTAAAGTTAAGCCAATCGGCAAGCCTAAAATTTGACTAGCAGCAAATGCCATTTGCACATACCCCATCACACGTCCGCGGTGTTCAACTTTGAAAATATCTGAAATGATAGCAAAGCTGATAGAACTTATAACGCCGCCAAAAATACCAGTTACAATCCTGGCCATCATTAAAAATTGATAATTTGGTGCAATGGCACATAAGAAGGTACCTGCTACAAATCCAATGTAAAAAAACATCATCAGTTTTTTGCGATCGAATTTATCGGCAAATCCCGCGGCTAGAACACCCGATATACCTGCACTGAAAGCATAGGCAGAAACTACCCATCCAAATTCGGCAGTCGAAATTTTCATTTCTTCCAATAGTATTGCACTAAGAGGTGATAAGACCATAAAATCGAGCACAACCGAAAATTGTATGATGGCAATAATGGCGATTACAAATTTTTCGTAGGAAGTGAATATAGGTTTGGCTTTGGTACTTGGAGTTGACATGTTTATTTTTATTGGAGTGATTTGATAACTTGTTTGAATACCGTTTTAAGGATTGCAGGACTTAATTTAAAGTGCCTTCCCATCATTGTTTTTTCTTGTAAATGAAATTTTATTAAAGAATAAAAAGGACCATAGGCCAGCGACCAAAAAACCTCAGGTTCCATCTTTTTGATTTCGCCATTTTTAAGGGCATTCATTAAAAAAAGTTTCATATTGGTTTTAAAGTCCATGATCAATTGCACATCGGAATGGTTGATTAATGGCGAATTGCGAAACTGCTCGTAGAACTGGTATTGGTAAGGAAACTCGTTGATAAAACGCAAACGGTTTTGCCATTGCAACCACAGGCCATCTTCGAACGATAAGTCGGGACTGAAACCTTTTAACGCCACTTCCGAAAAAGTGTTTTGCACTTCATTGTACAAATGGTTTAAAAGGTCCTCGCGATTTTTGAAATAGATATAAATAGTAGCCGGCGAAACATTAGCAGCCTTGGCCAACTTCTGCATACCCATGCCATCAAAGCCTTCTTTCACAATCATCTCCATGGCTTTGTCGCGTATCAACCGTTCCTTATGTTCGTTTTTGCTCCGCATTTAACAAGGTACAAATTTAAATGAATGTTCATTCACTTATGATTTTTAATTGGATAAAGCCATCAATTTTATTGATAAGGTTTTAATATTTAAGAGAATAACGGAAGTCAGATATTTTCTATCAATTTGATTCAAAAGGTCAACTAATTTCTCTTTTTCTTTCCTTATTTTTGTATCACCAATGAAAACGTATTTAATCAAACAAGCCACCATTATTAATGAAGGAAAACAGTGGGTAGGCGATGTGCTTATTAAAAATCAAAGAATTGAAAAGGTAGATACCCGTATCGATTATCCCAATGCCATAGAAATAAACGCCGAAGGCCATTATTTAGTGCCAGGCGCTATCGACGATCAAGTGCATTTTCGTGAACCAGGTTTAACCCATAAGGGCGACTTGTATACTGAAAGTCGCGCAGCAGCAGCAGGTGGTGTTACATCTTACATGGAGATGCCCAATACCAACCCCCAAGCCACGACCCAAGCTTTATTGGCAGAGAAATATGCAAGAGCAGCCCAAGTATCTTTATCGAATTACTCTTTCTTTATGGGTACTACCAACGATAATTACGATGAGGTCATGCGAACCAATCCAGCCAATGTTTGCGGTGTTAAAATATTTATGGGCAGCAGCACTGGTAATATGTTAGTAGACAATCCATCGACCCTCGATCATATTTTTGCTAACAGTCCCATGCTAATAGCTACCCACTGCGAGGATGAAGCCACTGTTAAAAATAATTTAGAAAAATACCATGCTGAATATGGCGACCAATTGTCTGCCATCCACCATGCCATGATACGCAACGAAGAGGCCTGTTACAAAAGCAGCAGCATGGCGGTTGAATTAGCTAAACGCCATGGCACCCGTTTACATATTTTACACATTAGTACCGCTAAAGAAACCTCATTGTTTAGCAACGATGTTCCCCTAGAAAAAAAGAACATCACTGCCGAGGCATGTATACACCACTTATGGTTTAGCGATGAAGATTATGACACCAAAGGCAATTGGATCAAATGGAATCCTGCTATTAAATCGGCTGCCGATAGAGATGGCATCTGGAAAGCCTTACTCGATGGTAGAATCGATGTGATAGCCACCGACCATGCCCCACATACCATCGAAGAGAAAGAACAAGCTTATATCAAAGCACCTTCGGGCGGACCACTTGTACAACAAAGCATACAAGCCCTATTTCAATTTTATGCGCAAGGAAAAATATCGCTTGAGCAAATCGTTACCAAGATGAGTCATAATCCAGCCATTCTGTTTAGAATTAAAGACCGCGGTTATATTCGCGAAGGCTATTATGCCGATTTGGTATTGGTAAAAAAACAAGCCGAAACAGTAACAAAAGCCAATCTTTTATACAAATGTGGATGGAGTCCTTTCGAAGGTCAGACCTTCGATTACAGCATTGCCAAAACCTTTGTGAACGGTCATTTAGCATGGAGCGATGGCAAAATCGATGATACTGTTTTAGGCGAAAGGTTGTTATTTTAATTTTAAGCTTTTTACTTAATGCTTTGCAAAGCCTCTTTTGGTATTACTTTTGCAAACATTAGATTTTTGAATGCGGAACCTGTTAATCCTTTTATGTTTTCTTATCTCTGTTAGTGCCAATGCACAAACAGAAGTGTTCGATACAGCCAAGCGATTAGACCCCTTTAGTACCAATCAACACGACCTTCATCGCAATTTTCAATTTAAGAAAGCCACCGATTCTGGCATGTTGTATTTCTCTCAATACAGCCGTGTAAAGCGCACCCATACGGCCATTCAAGACCTAGGAGATGTTGCTACACCTTACCTCAATTTAAGTTATACGCCCGCCATCCAAACAGGTTTTGTCACTGGGTTTAATCCCTATGGTGACTATTATTTTTATAACAAGAATGCCAAATTTTACCAAGCCAAATTGCCTTATACTTATTTTTATTATACCCAAGGGAAGGCAGGACAAAGTGGGAGAGGGCTCATTGGTTTCGATGCCGTGCATACGCAAAACATAGGTGAGCGTTTTAATTTTTCGGTGAACTATCACAGCACCACCAACGAAGCTTATTTCGTTCGCAATACCAATGTGATGAAGAACATTCAAACCACTGCGTATTACAGAACCAAGAACCAACGCTATTTGGCTAGCACCATCCTAACTTGGAATAAAACAGGCTTTAACGAAAGTGGAGGTTTGTTGCAAACCAAGGAGAATGAGTTGTACTTTAAAAATTTGCCTTCCAATTTAAGATTTGCAGATATAGAATTGGTAAGTGCTCGCAATGTGAACCGTTACCGCGACCATCAGTTCAATCACACTTTTTGGATCAAAGGCAAATACAGTGACGATACCCTTAAAACATTTATTCCTCAATTGGGCATAGGGCATAGTTTTAATTGGCAAAAACAAGGCAATTACTACACCGATAAAGTGGCAGATTTTTATTCCCATATTTACGATTCTGCCTCTAATTACAATTCACAGTATACAGCAGACAGCATGGGTTTTACTAGTATTGGCAATAGTTTTGAAATCTTTTCACCGATTAGAGACAAGGGTGTCAGCTTTGTTGCAGGCACGCGCATCGATCGTTTACATTATTATCAGGGCTCGAGTGCTACGAATTACCATTTATTAAAAAACTACAACCATTCGATTTATGGTCAAGTGAATTTTAATTTTTTGAAGACCTTTCAATCCGAAGTGAAAGGCCAATTGTTTTTGGCAGGGTATAACCAAACCGATTATTCTTTGCATTGGAAAAACAAAGCTGGTATTGGTAAAAGCGAACAATACACGGTTTTGCTAGAAGCCCTGAGCATGGCGGCACAACCAATCTATCAGCAGAGCTACATGTTCTCCAACCACTATTATTGGAACAATACGTTTAAACAACAAGGGCATCAAACCTTGCGGGTAGGCTTGAGTAAAAAGAATAAAAAACCTGGTGCCTACAATGCGTATTATTATGCCATGCCAACTGAATCGTTCAATGTGCAGTTCACTTACAGTTTGTTGAGCAATTATATTTATTACGGCTACGATGCCAAACCTGCTCAAATTATTACTGCCGAGAATGTGGCACAATTATCAGTTCATAAACATTTCAATTTAAAGAAATTTCAAGTGCACCAAGAGCTAGTGTATCAAACATTTTCGAGCGGATTGAAATCAAAAATAAGATTGCCAGACCTCTTATCAAAAACAAGTTTATATTACCAATCATATGCCTTTAAAAAGGCCACCTTTTTACAAATTGGTATGGATGTAAATTACACCACCGAGTACAATGCGAAGTTTTACAATCCTGCAACCCGCAATTTTCAATTAATGGACAAAATGATTGGCAATTACCCTTATGTCGATTTATTTGTGAATGCAGAAATTAAAACGGCTAAAATCTTCTTTAAGATGGAGCATTTCAACCAAGACATAGGAGGGCGCAATTTATTTCCAAATTATTTCTATGCCTCGCCATACCAACCCACAGCCTTAAGACGCTTTAGATTGGGCGTAGCTTGGAAGTTTTATTACTAGGATAGAGAGAGACATTAGTAGCTAGGGAATAGACAAGAGGGAATTGAAAACGTGGATTTTTGATTTTAATTTTGTGTAATTTATTATAGTCATTAGAATTTTATTTAATTAAACCAACCTTTAAGAATAATTCAAATTTGGAATATTTATAGTATAAAAACCATCTATAGAATTGGGCAAAAATAAACTAAACAGAGTCTAATAACTCAATAACCATCTTCTTTTCCCTAATACCTATTTCCTGGTTCCTTCGATTTATTTCTTCTTATAAAAATCGCCCAAATTACATTGTAGGCTGAATTGATTGGCATTGTAGCCTGGGAACAAAGAGGCACTGCCATAATTGATAATGAATTTGCTGACCTTAAAGCCAAGACCCCAGCTGAAGCCTGTGGTACCGCGCTTTTGCTCGGGCGATGCTTCTTTTCTGCGCATGTGGTTATAGCCAAAACGCACCACAAAATGTTTTGATAAATTTAATTCTCCACCCAAGGTTAAATGCCTGAGGATATTATCGCCCATGGTCATTTTAATAATTTTAATATTGCCGTTTTCATCTTTAATAGTCGATGCATAACTGTAACGCATGTCGGGTTTTTGCAAATCGTGAATGACTAAATTGTAACGGAAAGGCAAATACTTTAAACGTTTGCCGATGGCAATGTCAACCCCAAATGGCAAAGGCTGACGGCTGGTGCCGCTATAAGGGATGGCTTGAAAGCCGATGTTTTTTGCAAAGCCTGTTATACACAAATTGTTAGCGGTATCATCGTAAATAGCAGAAAGATTTGTTGAGAGACCGTTGCTAACAAAGGATTCGTAGATAGAATAAATATAATTAAAAGAAGCGCCTACTTTAAATTTATCATTCAGTGCTTTGCCATAGCCCAATTGAAAACATTGGTCTTTTACAGTAAATACGCCTGTTGATATACCATTGGGCAAATACCCATCGAATTTACCATAGTCGAGGTACATCACAGAAGCGGCTAAAGTCCCTTTGTTTTTGAGGGTGCGCGCATAACTAAAGTAACCCGACTTAATGTCCGATACATAATTGTTATAACTTACAAATGCATTGTTATGCATGGTAGGGTTAAGGGCTGCTGGGTTTTGCCAAGCCACACTCAAGTCTTTATCAATAGCCGAAATAGAGTTACTGCCTAAAGCCAAACTGCGGGCCGAAGGGTTCATGTTCAAAAAGGCATAGGTACTTTTTCCGGCCAATTGGGCATTTAGCTTTGCACTACTCAAGACAATAAAAAAGGATAGCAAAAAGTATTTCATTCGTTATGCAAATTAATGCAATTTGATTTGTTTTATTGTGCTGTGCTTATATTATTACAAAAATATGGCGAAGGGTGAGGGTTGCCAAAGATTCTTAGATAATATGAAATTAATTTATTCAAAAAGAAATTTACTACTTTATTGACGTGATAGTTGTCGTTGACTGGGATTGGTTTTTGGAGATGAATTTTTTTTTGGTACCACGAGAGAAGCTCTTTGAGTGGGCTCAAAGAGATCACTCTCAGTGGTAAAAAAAATGAGTTTCAAAAAATTTTTTGAAAAAAAAATAAATTCCTGTCGCGACTAGATTTTTTGTTACTTTTTGATCAATGCAAAAAGTAAGAGAGAAAGGAGCGAAGCCACTTGTGAAAGTTATTTTCATAACATTCTAGAAAAGCTGTAAATAGGTTTTGATAAGATCTGCTTTTTTTGAAGATGTTATCCGCTTTCTGTGGCGTATTATCCTATAGCGCAGGCAATATAAGAAATTACCATGCCGCCAATGATAAAAATCCATTTATTCATGCCTTCTTTTTTCCAAATGGAATTTTCGAAAACAATGGTGGTGCTAATATGTAAAAAAGTACCTGCAATAATGGCCGTAATAATTTGCGATAAGTCCTCTGAAATCATGGATTCGGAATGCACATAAACCCCAATAAAATAACCAAAAGGAGATGCCAAAGCGTAGATAACTAATAAAAGTAATTTGGTATTTTTGACTGTTAATTTTTGATTCAATAAGACCGATAATGAGAAGGCAGCTGGTACTTCATGAAGTGAAATGCCAACAATCATGCCCGATAAGGCCGATGGGTTAATGTAGTTGTTTAAACCTGATGAATAACCTTCGAAAAAAGCATGTAAAAATAAACCGATGTACAACACCATGATATTATTTGGAACATCGTGCGAATGAATGTGCCCATGTCCAACACCACCTGTAAATTTCTCGAGGCCTACTTGAATAAAAAAACCGAATGCCAAACACAAGCCGGCCTGTTTGATATTGCTAAACAGCTCAGGCATTAATCCAAATAAGGCTATGCCCAATAAAAACGAACCACTGAACAAAACAGAGTAGCCAATAAAACGGTGACTCTTAATTTTTAATTTTAAATTTAAAATTACACCAAAAAAGGGGCCCGCAAATAGAATAAATAAGGGTAAAATTAGTTCCATTGCATTTTTGAATTGGTAAAGCGGTATAATTTTAAACAGATAAAGCCAAGGAGTGCACCTAATGCTCCACCAACCAGCACATCGGTTGGGTAATGAACCCCACAATAAACGCGACTATAGGCAATGCTGGTAGCCCAAAGGAGCCATAAGGCAGTCAAGGTTTTTTTATGCATTCCAAAAATGCCAATGAAGAAAATGGCGATGGCGAAATGATTGGCGGCATGCGATGAAGGCATACTGCCTGTCTCATGACATGGGTCGAGCACCCGTGGGCTCAAAGCTATCACATGACAAGGGCGTTCGCGTTTTATCAATGGTTTGATAAAGCCACTGCTAAGGCGATCAGCCATTACGACTGATAGTAAGGCAAAAAATAAAATTAGTAAACTTTGTTTACCAAATTGTCTGTAAAGAAAAAATATGACGATAATATACAATGGTATCCAAAACAACTTATCGGAGAATTTTTACCATTAAAAAATCCAACCAATCGGTGGTTAATTGCTGATTGATAAGGTGGTAAAATAGGTATCGAAGGCATTGCTCATATAGGTTCCGAGATTAAAATGAGGCGTTTAGATTCATTAGGATCGTAGTGTCCTAAGTGGTAATCACCAAAAATATGGGTAATTTTTAAACCCGCTTGTTGATATAAAAATTCAAAATCGGATAGGGTTAATAAATCGACTACCTCACTGAATTGAAAGTGCTCGCCTTGGTCGTTAAATTCAATTGTTTTAATGATTTTATGGTCCTTAATTTCTTTCGTAATTTTAAATAAAATGCCGCCGGTATTAATTTCATGTTGACCCACCAATTGCTTGATAATATAGGGTGCATTAAAATAATCTTGAATAAAGCGCCCATTGGATTTTAGATTCTCTTTAACTGCTGCTAATGTGGTGATATTGTCATCAGGATTAGAAAAATAACCAAAACTGGTAAAAAGATTAAAAACATAGTCGAAGTTCATTTTTTTGTATACTATTCGCATATCATGTACTTCGAAATTTAAGTAGTTCGAGGCAAATACTTGCGCAGCCTTAATACTTTCTTCACTCAAGTCAATACCCGTTACATTGAGTTTAAGCGAGGCTAGTTGTTTGGAGTGTCGGCCCTTGCCACAGGCTAAATCTAAAGCGTCTTGGTGATCTTCAAAACCCAATAAAACAGATAAATTATTAATAAACAAGGCTGCTTCTGCATCGCTGTGTTGACCATATAAAATATGATAATAGGGAGAATTGAACCAATCTTTGTACCAAGCCATAGAAATTTGACTTGCAAAATAAATATAAAATGCGCTTATATTTGTATTAATTATGAATAAGTTAAAATTTTTATACATTGTTGTCATTGCTGCTGTCGTATTTGTGGCTTGTAAAAAGAAGGTTGATTATATAGAACTACCAAAAGTTTCTGCACAAACCTATCTTTCAGATACTACTTGGAAAATAACGGCTTTAACTGCAGATGGATTAGGCGATGTTTGGAACAACGCCTTATTAATTAAGGCATGCAACAAAGACAATTCTTATGTTTTTAAATTAACTAATATTTTAACTTCATTTGATACGCCTATTAAGTGCAGTGCGACAGATCCTGATTCAACCAGTGGTCCCTACAAATTAGTTGATAGCGATAAAAAAATGTATTTGGATTTAACGGTAGGTGCCATTCAAATACAAGATACCACTGATATTGTGCAATTAGATGCAACAACTTTAAAATTAAATTTCAATTACAGTGGCATTCCAGGTGTTATTACTTTTGGTCATTAAAAAATAAAATCAGTATGCCAAGGTCACCGTTTCGGTGGCCTTTTTTTATGTTTGTAAAATGAGTAGACAAGCTATTTTGGCCACCAATTCAAAGATTGATTTTAAATTACTCGCAATTAAATCTCGCAGAAAGTAGACAAACAAAATATTTTAGCAATCAGTAGTAAAGCTATTATTTACAAGGCTTGCAACAAGAATTAAAAGGAGATGGAAAATTTCAATCGTTTCAAACCATCTTCGGCTGCTTTTTGATTTTTATCCAATTGCAAGGCATTTTGATAGTCCATCATAGCACCGGTATGGTTGTTTAATTTCTCTTTCATTAAACCTCTTAAGGCATAGGCATCGGCATTGCTCTTATCTAAACCTATTGTTTCATCCAATATATCGGATGCTATTTTATAGTTTTTGAAAAAGGCATTGATATACGCCAAATTATAGCGACAAAGAATATGGCCAGGATTCATTTTAGCCACTTGTTCGTATAGGCCTGCCGCATCTTTGTATTGATGGTTTCTTTGTAAATATAAACCCTTGGCATACAAAGGTTCTTCGCTATATGGATTGATGGCCATGGCTCTTTCATAAAAAACCAAAGCTTTCGCATCGTTTTTAAAAGCGTAATAATCGCCCAACTGCATAATGGCATCGTAATAATTACCATCATATACCAAGGTTTTTTCGAACAAAGTCAATGCTTTGGCGGTATCTTTCATCTCTTTGGCCATTAAACCCAAATAGAAATAAGTTGCAGGATTAGAAGGGTCGATTTTATTGCAAGCAAAATATATTTTTTCGGCTTCTTCGTAACTCTGACGGGCAATTAACAATTTACCAAAAGACAACATTGCTTCAACATAATTGGGTTTTAAGCGAATCGCTTTTTTAAAACTTTTAATCGCCTCTTGTGAATTGGCGGTATCGCCCGAAATTAAAAATTCAGCGCGTTTAAATTCATAGAGTGGATTAATTGAATCGATACCTATGGCATAATCAATGTCGAGGATAGCTTGTTTTATATTTGATTCGAAATAAAAAGTATTGGCTCTTTTATAGTAGAGTTCTGCATTATTTGGTGATTTGTTGATTTTCTCGCTCACACTGCGGATGTCTGCTGAATAAGTGGTGTCTTTTTCACTAATGTAGCGTGCATTGGCATTATCACTGCAACTGGGTACTACTAAAAACAAAAATATGAGAACTAAAAATACACAAAACGATTTAAACTTTAACATAAACACAAATTTCATTAATTTTACCCACAATTTTAAACGTTATTTATGCCATTTTATTATAAAGCAGGTCAAATTCCTGAAAAAAGACACACCCAATTTCGTAAACCCAATGGTGGCTTGTATTCAGAGGAACTTATAAGTACCGAAGGTTTTTCAAGTATTTACTCGCTTGTTTACCATTGCCATCCACCAACCCTCGTTAAATCCATAGGTACGCCAATAGATGTAGCCCCTAAAGCGGCCATTGCCAACAATATGCAAAACCGCAGTTTCTTAACGTTTAACACAGCCCCTAAAAAAGATTATATCGAAAGCCGTGTCATTCAGCTCTTCAACAAAGACGTATATTTAACCACTGCAGCGCCCACCGCTTCGATGAACAATTATTTTTATAAAAATGCCGATTGCGATGAGGTCATATTTGTGCACGAAGGAAAAGGAACACTTAAAACCTTATACGGTAAAATAAATTTTGAATATGGCGATTATCTCGTCATTCCAAGAGGTATCATCTATCAATTAGAATTCGAAAATGAAAATAACCGTTTGTTTATTACCGAATCATTTAGTCCTATTCGTCCACCTAAACGCTACTTAAACAATTACGGTCAGTTTTTAGAGCATTCACCTTATTGCGAGCGCGATATCAAATTACCCCATTCTATTGAAACCCACGATGAGCAAGGTGATTTTAAAGTAATGATTAAAAAGGGTGACCAAATTTTTCCTTATGTCTATGCAACACATCCTTTTGATGCGATTGGTTGGGACGGTTTCCAATATCCATTTGGTTTTAGTATTCATAACTACGAACCCATCACTGGTCGGATACACATGCCACCACCCATACACCAAACCTTCGAAGGTCATAATTTTGTGATCTGTTCTTTTGTGCCGCGCTTATTCGATTACCATCCACTTTCAATACCAGCGCCATACAATCACAGCAATGTCGATAGCGATGAGGTATTGTATTATGTAGATGGCGATTTCATGAGTCGCAAGCATGTGGAACGCGGCATGATAACACTGCATCCAAAAGGTATTCCGCATGGTCCTCTGTTGAAAAAAGCATAGGCGCTAAAGAAACCAAAGAGTTGGCTGTTATGATAGATCCTTTTTATCCATTGCAAATTACAGAAGCGGCCATGCATATTGAAGATCCTACCTATTATTTAAGTTGGGTTGAATAAACGTTTTGTAAAGGTTTTAATTAGCATTTGAAAGTTTTAAGTGTTGATCGTGAATGCCTTGTTAATAATAGGTTTTGTCTATATTGTTTAATTTAGTTTAAACAAAAAGAAATACTACATTTGCTCTCATAATTTTTTAAAAATATGACAATAGAAATAGGCCAATTAGCACCAGATTTTTCATTAACTGATACCAACAAAACCACTGTTACCCTATCTGAATTAAGAGGTCAGAATGTCGTATTATTATTTTTTCCATTTGCATTTACTAGTGTATGTACGACTGAATTGTGTGGCGTTAGAGATGATATTGCCTATTATCATAATTTGAATGCTAAGGTTTTTGGAATTTCAATTGACACTGTATTTACTTTGATTAAATTCAAAGAAGATCAGCAATTGAATTTTGATTTGTTGTGTGATTTTAATAAAGAAGCAGGTAATGCTTATAATGTTCTTTATGAAAGTTTTGCATTCGGGATGAAAGGCGTTGCGAAACGTTCTGCTTTTGTCGTTGACAAAGAAGGTGTGATTCGTTACGCTGAAGTATTAGAGAATGCGAACGAGTTGCCTAACATAGCCGCAGTTAAAGCTACTTTACAAGGCTTAAACTAAAGTCTAAAATGTTCGGAAATCGTCGTTAATTAAGCGCATGATTTTGAATGTTACTTTTATTCATAAAAGATTTTTTACGCTTCTGTGAAATAGATTTACTCTTTTTAAATCTGTGCCGATCGCTATCGGCATCTGTGGCTTAAATAAAAGCAATCAAATACAAAGCGTATTCCGCGAAAAAGAACAGCCAAAAGCGTTTATAGAATTGCTTAATGGAGTTGTGCTTTTTTAAGCGAATCATGGCTGTATTAACTACGAATAATCCAAGTAATAGTGTGTTCCCATATAGCAGTAAATTGGTGCTAAAAGAGGGATGTTCGCTCATCAAATAGTTGACTGTGTAATAATAAATCAACATGCCAAACGCAAGTCCTACCAGACATGTGCCAGCAATAAGGGCCGTTTTTTGAGAGTAGAGAATAGCCAATGTTTTGATTTGATATTTTGCATCCCCTTCGGTATCTGGCATGTCTTTGAACCAAGAAATGGCAACGCTAAACGCAATGATAAAAAAGGTTAATAACCAAACAGGTTCAATGATTTCGATCGACTGATTAACAACCGTATTGAAGACATAAAAACCGCCAATATTCACCAAGAATCCGCGAACAATTGTGATGGCTAAAGCTGCAGGTAAATGGTGTTTTTTTAAACTCAATGGTGGTAGTGAATAGGCCATGCCAATGAGCATTGAGAGCATGACTATGCCTGTTAAATAAAAGGAGATATAAGTAGCAAAGAGTATTGAAATGCAAGCAGAAGCGTAAATTATGCGATAGGCGTTTATAAGACTTAATTCACCTGCAGCAATTGGTAGATAAGGTTTATTAATTTTATCGATTTCGACATCTTCAATTTGATTGATCCCAACAATGAAAATATTGCAGGTAATACCTGTTGTGACTGCCAAAACAAGCAAGAGCCAATGGTCTAAAAAGGCGATGTGCTGACACGCCATGGCATACAAAGTGGTAATGCTTATAGTGCTACCAATAATGGTATGCGGTCGACTGAATTTCCAGAGGATGTAAAGTTTTTTCATGGATTCACTTGGATAACAATGAGTTTAAAGGGTCCTTTTTTAAGTTCAAAAACGGCCGATGGTGCAAGGATACCATCGAATTGTTGTTGGTATTGTTTTACGGATTTTGATTTGTAAACCGATACCAAACCATCATAGGTAATTGTAAAAATATTAATGGGAAAAATGTAAGTAAAGAAAAGCCTTTTGAAAGAGAATGGTTTTAAAAAGGGTGTAAGCAAAAGCGTACCTATGGTAGTAGTAAATAAAATTTTAAAATAAAATAAATAATGAGGGGCTAATATTTCAACAATAAAAGCATTGGCATTATTGTCTTTCAACCGTTTTACGATTTTTGTTTGGTCACTCGTATCAAAATGATGGAAAGCATTGAACATGGTATAGGTTGTGTTTTCTATAATGGAGGTTTCTAAAACATCAACTGAATCCTTATTATAAATAATATTTTTAGCCTCGCCATTGTATTTCGAAGGGAATTTATCTGTTAGTTCTAAATTTTGAAATACAGCAGATTTTTGAAAAATACTGATGGCGGGTTCACCGCTGCCAGCGCACCAATCCACCATGTTAGATGAAGCTGTTGTAGATGCTTTTAAGTAATCAATTAATGGCTGATAGACATTAAATTTAGACACAACAAAACCTATAAAATCAGTTTGGTACTGTCTTAGTATGGAAGGAAACCATTCAAAGTCTTCTAATTCTTTCAATCGGATTGATTAATTTGCAAACGAATTTAATCATATAAAATGTTAGAAGGTAATTTATCAAGCCTATATGCCGTAATTTTTTTGCAATTTGGTTCAATGCAACTGACTATCAGCCTCTGTTTAATTTTATGGGCCTTATGTTTCATGTCTTATTTGATCAAATCGCTCACCATTACAGGTGCTATAGCTGCCTATTTTACGGCATTGATTTTGGTGTTTGGTGGTTTAACCAATTTAATTTTACCACTCATTTTATTAATAGGAGGCACCTTTTTAACCAAACTTAACAAACATGCTTCCGATAAAATGGGGCGCAATGCAAAACAAGTGTTCGCCAATGGCGGTATCGGTTTACTTTGCCTAATACTTTATTATTTTTCAGGCAATGCACTTTATTATTTAGCTTTTTTAACTTCATTTGCTATCAGTATTAGCGATACTTTTAGCAGCGAAATTGGTCAGTATTTTAAAGGCAAAACTTTTGACATCTACTCTCTGAATCCAATGCCATCAGGACTTTCAGGGGGCATCTCATGGATAGGAACCTTAGGTGGATTAATCGGTGCAATGGTTTGTACCCTTATTTCCTTTTTATTTTTAAATATTCAATTGTCAGATGCCTTTTTAGTGGGTGCACTCGGTTATGCCGGTATGCTCTTGGACAGTGTTCTCGGCAGTCGTTTGCAAGCAAAATACCTTGATGAAAACAATGTGCTTACTGATATTAATTCAGAACAACTCGTAAAGGGCTACAAATGGTGCACAAATGATGTTGTCAACCTAATGGCCAATGCCATAACAGTGGTTGTTTTTATTTTAGTACGCTCACTTTAAAATAGTGAACTTGCTGATTCAATTCAACGCACAAAACATAGTTGCCAGAACTTAAAAGGGCAATGTCTATGCTAGTCGTATTCTGTCCCTTGTTTTCAATGGTTAATTTACCATAACTATCAAATAATCGGTAACTGTAATTCATCCCTTGCAAGGCTTCTATGGTCAATAAATTTTGCGCTGGATTTGGATACACCGTAATGAATGTATTTTTATTGAGTGTTGCAAGGTTGGTGTAATTAACGTTGTATTCTGGTGAAGTACTTTGACAGCCATT
The DNA here is from genome assembly GCA_947496065.1 of Bacteroidota bacterium. Taxonomy (GTDB): domain Bacteria; phylum Bacteroidota; class Bacteroidia; order NS11-12g; family UBA955; genus JABMMZ01. The sequence continues at coordinate 1,890 of CANMBF010000050.1, read as the reverse complement.
GGTATCTGTATGTCGCACACTAAATTTAGCATCAAAAGGCGGATAAAAATATTGTGCTTTGGCACTGTCAATATTAAAGCCGTTTAAGAGCCATTCGTTGCCAAAAGCGTAATTTGATTTAAGTGCGCGGTTAATTCTTTTAACAGTCGGTTGACTAGGCAAAGGATGCGTGATAACTTTCACTTTGTTGCTACTGTCTTTACAGCCATTTAAATCGGTGCCAACCATGCTGTAATAATGTTGATTCAATGGTGGCGTTTGTATGATAGGTGAACTGTTTAAACCTGTTGCCAATAAATTGATGCCGTCTAAGTATAAATCGTATGTTGATGCACCAGAAAATTTCAGTTCTAAGGCATCGCCAAAACATAAATCAGTAGTTGTGGTGCTGAGTTTTACTTTTGGTAAGCTATTAATGCCAGTGCTTATTACTTTTGAGATAGCGGTACAACCTTTGTCAGATTTAAAAGTTATTTCGTAATTGGCCGTATTAAAAAGTCTTTCACTGTAGCTATTATTCTTTGAAAAAGTGCCACCAGGATTACGGTAGTTGTAAAACCAATATTCATTGGCACCACTGGCATTTATTTTAATGGTATCACCATAGCAAAGTGATCCGCTTTTTAAGTTGGTAGTGAATACTACACGTGGCTTAGGGTGTATGGTTATGTTTGGTACCGTGATATTAACAAAAGCTTCGGTGACTGGGTGTGTGCCCACTACTTTTAAATTATAAACATGCGAGAGATAAACATCTGACGCAGGCACACTGAACGTGTTGTTGGTTCCATTGCTTAAGGTGTCAAGTAGTAAACTAGGTTGACTAAATTGGCCAGTGCTATCTGATAAATATATTTTAAAGCGGTTGTTTTTTTCCGGGGTGTAATTGGTCTTGAATCCCAAGTTAAAACGCGCATCTTCACAAATTTCAGGCAAGCTTAAAGTAGTGTATACAATTGGTGAAAGGATGGTATTGATAACAGTATTTGATTTTTGGACAGGACTATTATCAAACACTGCATAAGCCGTATTTGCCACATTAAAACTATCAGCGATATCTTTTTTAAGTGCAATGCTATAAGTGTAATTGGCTGTTTGAATAAATGTATTGGATAGAAAATCTATGTACAAAATATTTTTGTTGAGATAAATGTTATGGCTTAGTGGGCTGCCCAATAATTGCAAGGTTTGTAGGTCGAACCGACTGTCATCAATGGTATCGGTAAGGAAGGCCATTTTACTCAAGATGCTTGGATAAAAATTGAGGTTATAGGTGATGTTTTTTTGAACAGGGTAGTACCTTCTTGGTGCATAGCTGCGTTTTTCAGAAACATTGCAACAACCACTGTCTTTTATTATTTCATTTAATGCATAAAAATTGTTAGCCATCACACTGTCTTCAACGAAGACCCATGCCTTGTAGTTCAGCATTTCACCAGCGGTGTAATTGGCTTTGGTGATGGTGTGATTAAAGGCAATTGTTTTTTTAGTACCCTTAGGCATCGAATCAATTAACCAAAATATAGTATCGTTATAAATGGTATGGCTCGCAACTGAACTAAATTGTTGCAATTTTTTAGAAGGCAATAAAGCAATATAGAAGCGAGAAACATTGGTGTTTCCCGTATTCTCTACGGTCAATTCTTGCGCAAAGCCAGCATTGTTGCGAATGTGTGCTACTGGTTTGAATCCAATTTTAAGGTCTTTGAAATTGGTTCTCTTTCTTACAGGAAAATCATAAACACGCGATTGAGAATCCTTTTGAATCAATACTGCAACACTGCTAAAACAACTTGTTTTTTAAGCCATTTGAGGATCTATTTCAAGATTGTAATTGCCAAGCTTGCTGTTGAATAAAAATTCGCCTCTGCCATCGGTAAAGGCAGCTGC
>CANMBF010000049.1 GCA_947496065.1 Bacteroidota bacterium | reverse complement strand
TTTTCATAGGGTGCAGATTGGATTACAACCTTTGCGCTGGCATAGTCGTATAGTTCTTTTTCGGTAATACCTAAAAAATTCTCTTCTTCAGAAAATGAATGCATGAAATAAATCGATTACTATTTTTATTATTTAACACGCTCTACATACTCAATGGTACGTAAATCAATTTTAATTTTATCGTTGATATCAACAAACAATGGCACCATTAAACTAGCACCAGTCGAAACAGTTGCAGGTTTAAATGTATTTGTAGCCGTGTTGCCTCTTTCACCTGGCTCGGTGTAAGTAACTTCTAACTCAACGTGGGTTGGTGGTTGCGCACCTATTGGGGAATCGCCTTCCTCGAAAGAAACAAGTACCACCATGCCCTCAATCATAAAGGGTGCAGCCTCACCAAAAAATAATTCTGAAATATTGTATTGCTCAAAACTTTCATTGTCCATGCATACAAGGTCAGTACCTTCTTTATACAAATAAGACAATTCTCTAACTTCTACTCTCACAACGTCTACCTTTTCGCCAGGGTTAAAACGGTTTTCGGCTGACTTACCAGTTTTTACGTTTTTCATTTTACCTTGATAAAATGCACGCAAATTACCTGGTGTGCGGTGTATATACTCTGTTATTTGAACTAACTCTCCGTTGTAACGAATGAATTGACCAACTGATAAATCTGATGCTGTAGCCATGATATAATATTTGTGAATTTTTGTGCGAAATTAAGTTGAATTTGGGGTATTAACAAATTGGGTTTTGTACCTCCAAAACGGCCGCTAATATTGACGAATTGAAAACTTAACTTATCGAATTAGGGTAATAACCCCTGATAATGTTTTGATTTCATCGGGTTTTGTTCTTAGTGCGTATTTAAATAAATAGTAATAAGTCCCAGGTGGGCATTCAGCGCCAGTATTCATCACTTTACCATTCCAATTGGTACGTGTCGTTGGGTCGCCATCCTTATCTTGCATAAACACCTCGACACCCCAGCGGTTGTAGACAATTAAATCATATAGACTCTCACCTTCAATTAAAATATCATACTCATCGTTTTTACCATCTATGTTACCAGGGGTAAATACATTGAACAATTGAAAATCAGACAAATGGTCGTTAAAAACAGTTGTACAAATAGTATCACTGCAACCGTAAGGTAAAGTAGCAATCAAACAAACGCTGTAATAGCCTGTATCGTTGCCATAATTATGCGTAGGATCTTTAAGGGTTGAAGTATTATTGTTACCAGTGGCGCTTTGTCCGAAATTCCATTTTAAAGTAGCATTGCTCGGTGTCGATTGGTTATAAAATTGAAACAAAGGCGGAATGACCAAAGGATCGGTTGTAAAATTGGCCTTTACACCAAGCACTAGCACTTGCTTTTGTGCACTATCGCGGCATTGGTTGTTGATGATTGGATTTGTATAACCAGGATTTAAACGAACGGTATATAAGCCCTCCTTCGCATAACGGTAGTCGAAGCCTGTGCCCAGAGACAATTTGAATTTTGAAGTACTGTCTCCCATCTGCCATTCATCGTATTGATAAATGGTATCGCTCTTACTACTAAAATTAATGGTATTGCCCAAGCAAATTGTGTCGATGCTTTGAATGCCTGTTTTACCAAATGGCAAAACCAATACCGACCGGTTGGTATCTTTTTGAAAATCCTTATCTGGAAAAGTGGTTTTACAATAATAGGTATTGCCTGAAATAGGATTGTATACGGTATCTAATCCTGTTAATGTGATGCGATAACGGCCCGGTTTCGTGTAATTAAAAAAGACGCTATTTGTTGAATCCGTTTGATAGTTAGACCCATTTTGATCACCAAAACTCCAATTATAGGTCTTACAATATTTAGATAAATTCTTAAACTCGGCCCGCAGCGAGCCACAGCCAATGGTATCAAGAATCACAAAATAGGGTTTGGGTCCAATAATTTGTATCTCATAATCGATGGTATCCTTGCACCCAGAGATGGTTTCAACTGCGTGGTAGACATGGATTTTATCGAGTGCAGTGTTAATGACTTGCAAAGGATCTTTCACAAAACTTGAATACACCCCATCGCCAAATTGCCAAGCATATTTCAATATGCCCTCGCCTTTGCCCTTGATATAACTCGATGAATCCAAAAATTGTTTAAGCTCAGAACAGTAAATAATTTTCGATTGATGGGTGACATTCGCTCTTAAATCTTGGATTAAAATAGAATCGCGCAATGTATCGGTGCAACCAAAAGAGTCATTCATCACCATTTCATAATGCTGCATGCCGCCTTTCTTAAACTTGAAGCAAGGTCTAAAAGTATTGATTATAGTATCTGGAAAATTCCATTTGACTTGGTTTTGAGGTGTATTGAATTTCCATGATGCACCTGTTTTATTATCGTAAACAAAAGGTGAAAAACAAACTTGGTTTTCGAGGCATTCAAATCGCGAATTAAAACCACCTAAGACCTTGCCTTCTTTTAAATCGAGTGTTTTGTTATACTCACAGCCGGAACTGCTTGTAATGATGACTCGACACAAGGTATTGACACCACCACCCTTGTAAAAATGTGAAAACGAATCTATAATGGTGTCTTGTTGAGGTTTAAATTCCTCGAATTTTCCATCGTACCAATTGATGCTTATTTTTTCGCCTTTTGCAAAGCGCTTATTCTTTAAAAATACAGTTGCTCTAATGGGTTTGCAATGGTATAATTTGGTAGAAAAGGTATCGATCTTAGGGCGGTGTACATGCAGAAATTTTTTGCGGTAAACCGTATCAAAATAGTGCATACTATCCTTGTGTATTTTGATAGAATCATTGCCGAAATTCTCGGCCCATGGTGATTCTATGGTTTCGAACACCATGCCAACATCATAGTAACCACTATAGGAAGAATCGAGAACCACTGGGAATTTTAACCATTTTTTACCGCCATTAAAAGTTACACTAATGGGTGTTTGTGGATTCACAATTAAAAAAGGATCATCGCTGCATAAATTTACACTGTCCTTCTTTAAAATAGGTGGGCAGTCGCGCAGTTTAATATAGATAGTAGAAGTATCAGAACAACCAGTAGTTGTATCGGTAATTCTATAACCCACCTTAATACTATCTCTAACACTTGCATATTGATGCTTGGTATACCAATCGACTGAGGTGTTGCAATTCTTGTATAAATTTTGACCTTTGGCCCTGCTGCTTACACAATTATCTCCATAAGGATCTTCTATGTTCCATTTAAATTTGCAATTACTTCTCTTAACCAATAACGATGAGTCTACAAAAAACATTTGTCGATTGCTAAAACATTGGTTGTTACCAAATACCCTTGGGCTTGCTGATGGACCTAATACTTTGAAATTTCGAGTCAATACAAAAACACAATTACCTCGGGTAATATTGGCCTTTAATACATGTTTTCCTGGCGATATTTCTGAGAGTGTCCGCATTGGCGGATGCGGTGGTTTGGGCAATAATAACACACCATCTAAGGTCCACGAAAAATTATCCCACTGCCTTTGCGTCACTTCTGCGGAAATAGATTCTGTCTTGCAAATTTCGGTATCCGACATTTCAATGGCTTTAGGCAAGGAATCCACCGTCATCGAAAAACTTTTCTTAAAGGTATCTAAACATCCATTCATGGCTGCTATCAAAATAACACGACCCTTACGCGATGATTTAAAATAGAAACATTTTTTTGAATTGAAATAGGCATTGGTATCCAATTTAAAAGTATCAATATGCCACTTATAACTCGCTGCTCTAAGATTGATACCTATAGAATTATTTTTAACACATAATTGTTTAGTTGTACAATCATACCAAGTGGTATCCACAAAAGCATCGGCCACCACATCATTTAGTATTCCAACTGTCGTGGTGGTGCTATTTTTGCAACCATAAATATCCGTGACTTCGCATTTAATGGTATATTTTGCTTGAACCGCATAAGTATGACAAATGATATCGCCCTTTGAAGGGTTAGCTGTATTGGTGAAATTGCCATCGCCCCATACAATTAAGCGTTTGTTGATTGTTTGACCGGCAATGGCTGGCGTGCTTGTGTCCTTGTAACAAATCTTGTTTTTGCTTAAACAGGTATCTACTTTTGGCATTCTAAAAAAATAAGAATTAGGCAAGCCTACTATCTCAATTTTCACACTATCCGTTTGGGTTGTCGAGTTGGTAAAAATTGCATCAATCTTTATAGTAAAATTTCCCTTTGAACTATAAACATGGGTTGGACTTGTGTTAGTGGAAGTTCCTCCATCTCCAAAATACCAAGTGGCCGTTGCCAATGTTAAGCCAGCTTTAGGCGTATAGCTCATTGAAGAAATGTTACCTAAGCAATCAATCTTAGGCGTATTAATTTTACCTTGACCAAAGACAGGGACATTAAGATAAACCAAAGCTAAAAGTAGAAAATAAAATTTCCTCTTTTTAATAAACATTAGGCTCGAATTAAATGAAAAATAGTAGAATTGTCAAATAAATGGCTAAATATGACCGAAATAGGACCAATTACATACTTAAATAATCAATATCTTTTGATGGTCCCAAAACTTTACTGATATAGAATGTACCAAATGGCAAAAAAGACAAAATAAAAATAAGAATGGTTTTACCAAATGAAATGGGTAAGTCTTTATAAGCCTTGAATAAAACCACAACAAATAACACAAACAAAACACCATGCGCTCCGCCAACTATTCTGACAGGAAGCGGAAAATCATACCTATATTTCAATGGCATAGCAATGAACAATAATATGAGAAAAGAAATTCCCTCCCAATGCCCAATTTGAATGAGTTGCGACCTCGACTTTTGCATAAGTACAAAGTTAGTTGGTTTGCATTAAAAATAAATTAATATTTGATTAAATGTATGGTAAAATTCTATGTAAATTATGTAGTTCTACACCCTAATTAACTATCATAAAAATAGTTTATATTTGTAATTGAACAATGAATCGAGGAATCCTTTTTTTTCTACTGGTTTGGCAATTGTGTGGTCTATTGAATGCCCAAGACCGATTATCCAAAAAACAACAAGACAGTATTTGTTTAAAGGCAGAAAAGAAAACAGAGCCTAAACGTTTGACAGTTAATTTCCCAAGCATTCAAATAAGTGATAGTAATAAATTAAAAGCTCTAAAACTGGCTATTCCAGATTCCTTGTCCAAAATCAATCATCCACAACATTGGTTTTATAATTATTACTTTAAAGAACCTATTACCGATTATGACCCTAGTGGCGATAGTTTAATATATCCAGAAGGCGACCCTTTAAAATACAAGCTCGACCGCACTTATTTCTGGGACATTAATGGTGATGGCTTAATCGATTTTTTACATTACACCCTTTATTACCGGGCCTTAATAATTACACATGACAATTATGAAATGTTTTTGCAGCAACCCGATGGAACCTACAAAATGGTTCAATTTAATGGTTATATTCTAAGCATTAAATACAACCGAGACAAAAGCATTAAAACATTAAAAACCTATGTGGGAGCATGCTGTACCAATAGAGAAAACTATTATCAAGACTACCAATTTAATAAGAAAAAACAACAGTTGCTATTAACAAAATCAACTTTAATTTTAAGCTGTCAATTCCCTAATTCTCATTAATTTATAAATTATTTATGGCTTATCAACCTAAAATTCCATTATGTTTGTGAACATAATTTAAAGTTGGTCTTTATTCATCACGTTAAATTAATGCTTTCCTTTTTTCTTTTTCCGTTGTAACTTTTTCACACACAATTGGTATCCTTGGCTTTTGCCAAAAATTTGAAAGAAATAAAATTGTCAATAATATGAATAAAGCATCTAAAAGAAGTGCCCGTTATTTTTACTTTCTTATGAAAGTATTGTATGAAAATCGCGATAAACTAGCGGTTAAAATGAACAAGGATACCCATTTACTCATTTTGCAAAAAGCTGAAAATGACTTCAACCCTGCCGATCCGAGTAAAATAAAGCATGTAATAGCCGGGGTCAATGTTATCTATGACGACCAAGTGCCAAATCAAACCGTTGTTTTAGATGTGAGAGAGGTTGGCGCCTTTAATAGCTATCAAATAGAGATTATTTGAGTTTAATATTTACCTTTAACGATTTCATCGACAATCGCAGGATCAAGTAAGGTACTAGTATCTCCTAAATTAGAGATGTCGCCTTCAGCTATTTTACGCAGAATTCTACGCATAATTTTACCGCTCCGGGTTTTAGGCAACCCATTTACAAATTGCACTTTATCAGGTTTTGCAACAGCTCCAATAATTCTTGTTACTGTTTGCAAAATATCCCGTCGCATCAAATCGTCATCGAAATTTGTTGAGTGACAAATCACAAATGCATAGATTCCCTGTCCTTTAATATCATGAGGGTAACCAACAATCGCACATTCTACAACACCTGAATGCATATTAATAGCATTTTCTAATTCGGCTGTTCCGATATTGTGACCTGAAACAATTACAACATCGTCTACCCTGCCCGTAATGCGGTAATGACCATCTTCATCTCTTAAGCAGCCATCACCTGTAAAATACAAATCAGGATACTGCGTGAAATAAGTCTGACGACAACGCTCATGGTTGCCATAGGTGGTGCGCAACATACCCGGCCATGGAAACTTAACACATAAATTGCCTGTTACACCAATTTCATGAATTTCTTCACCTTTCTCACCAACTATTAAAATCTGTACACCTGGCAATGGGAACATGGCATGGCCTGGCTTAGCTGGCGTTACACCAGCAATTGGCGACATCATAATACCGCCTGTTTCCGTTTGCCACCAGGTATCTACAATTGGGCATTTGCCTTTCCCTATTTTCTCATTGTACCAATTCCATGCTTCTACGTTGATGGGCTCGCCTACACTGCCTAATTTTTTCAATGAACTCAAGTCCTTTCCTTCCAACCACTGATCACCAGCAGCCATTAACGAACGAATGGCAGTTGGTGCAGTATACAAAATATCAATTTTATGTTTGTCTATAATGTCCCACATACGGCCCGCATCTGGAAAATTTGGCACGCCTTCGTACATCACGGAGATAGCACCGCTGGCCAAAGGGCCGTAAATAATATAACTATGACCGGTAATCCATCCGATATCGGCCGTACAGAAAAATTTCTCGCCCGGTTGATATTGCATCACATTATTAAACGTATAAGCGGTATAAACCATGTAACCGCCGCATGTATGAACAACGCCTTTGGGTTTACCAGTGCTGCCACTCGTATATAAAATGAAGAGCATATCTTCGGCATCCATTAATTCTGGCTCGCAACTAGTTAATCCCATTTCTTCAGCCATTTCCATTTCTTCATGCCACCAAAAATCGCGGTTTTTAAGCATCCTTACTGGTGTGTTGGTTCTATTGAGAACAATTACCTTCTCGATACTTGAACATCGCACAAGGGCATCGTCTATTATTAATTTTAATGGAATATCTTTCTCACCTCTAAATGCGCCATCGGCTGTAATCACCATTTTTGCACCTGCATCTTGAATTCTATCAGCAATGCTTTGCGCACTAAATCCACCAAAAATAACAGAGTGTATTGCACCGATGCGGGCGCAAGCTAAAACCGCGATCACTAATTCAGGCACCATTGGCATATAGATACAAACGCGATCACCTTTTACCACTCCTCTATTTTTAAGCACATTGGCAAACAAACAAACTTGGTTATAAAGCGCTTGATAGGTAAGGGTTCGGTGTGCATCGTTTGGATTATTAGGTTCCCAAATAATGGCAGTTTGATCGGCTTTATCAGCTAAATGTCTGTCTAAACAATTTTCTGTAATATTCAATTGACCGCCTTCAAACCACTTTACCGAAGGTTCATTAAAATTCCAACTGAGCACTTTGTCCCATTTTTTACGCCAAACAAAGTCATCTGCAATGGCTTCCCAAAATAACTCGGGCTGCTCTATACTTTGCTGGTAAATGGCTTGGTACTCTTGAAAATTAGAAGGAATGTTTTTCATTTTTTATAATTGTAAAAAAAAAGATAATTTATTTACAACATTACAGAAAAAGTAAGATAAATTTACAACAAATAAAGTAATTAATTTGCTTCATCCATTCACTTTATTTAAGACTAATAAATAGCAACCAAAGAATAATCTTCTACATTACAAGTTATGACGCTGTCTTTGCCAGAAATTAAACAACTTTCACCATTTTGAAAATCTGCAATGCAGATTGGACTTCTTGCATTTTTTACAAAAAGGGTATCAATTCTTTTAATACCATGGTATTTAACGGCGATTGTTAAATTTTTAAAACTGGGTAGATGCTTTTCTTTAAAACTACTGCCTATAAAAAACAGCAACAATAAAAAAACTATGTTTTTCATACTTGTTAAATTTCTCACTTTTTAACGACTAAAGTTCTTAATGAGCTATAGTTAATGTATTGATACTTTTCTTTATCTGTGTTGCTAAATCCTAGGAAAGAAAAAGGGTTTTTTAAAGCACCTAATTTGAAATGGAATGCGGGAATTGTTTTGTAAATCATGATTTTAGTTTATTAGTTTGATGCAAACATAGTATAAAATACCTAGTATGATAATACTAGTTTAATTAAAAATAAAAATAAACTTATAAAATACTGATATTAAACAATTTGAACAGTTAATCCTGTTCTTAGTTTTGGCTCAATATAGGTTGATTTGGGCGGCATTATTAAACCTTGATCAGCAATTTTAAACACCTCTTCAATATTGCAAGGATAGACGGTGAACACAATATCATAGGTTCCTTTTTTAACCTCTTCGTCGATGTGTTGTATAGGCGAATTGCCTTTTATATAAGTAAGACGGTGGTCGGTTTTTGAGTCAACAATTTGTAACTTATCTTTAAATACATAGGCTTCAAGAATTGAAACATCTAACGCATTTACAGCGCTAGTAGGATCGATGGCGCCCTTGAACTTTAGGTTGAACCAACCCACTGATGTACAAAGACCAAAAGTTTTAGGTGCGTTTGGAACCACCCTATCTTTTGATTCACTTATTTCAAAATGGTCGCTTAATTTTTCAACAAATTCTTTTGCATCAAATAATTCATCTGATTTATAAGCTCTATAAAAACTATCTATATGCAAGTGATTGGCTGGAACCAAAAATGCTAAATATTTACCATTTTCAACCCCTTCTTTTTGGTAGTAACCTGCCGAAGCAGCGCTTCTATGGTGTCCATCTGCAATATAAAAATGAGCTAAAGTTTGATAGGCCTTATTAAATTCAGAGATTAATTCGTGGTTTTTAACCTTGTAAATGGTATGTTGGCGATTCACTTCATCTGTGAAGTCAATATCTGGCACTTGGTTTTCGATTACCAAATTTAACAACTGCTCAACTTGGGTACTTGCGAAATGCGTGAGCAAAACAGGTTCTCCAATAGCACCACAAATGCGAATATGATCAATCAGTTGATTTTCCTTTTCGGTTAAAGTGTTTTCATGCACTTTAATTTTATCGTCATAGTAATCTTTAGCAGATACATTGCAAATTAACCCAAGATAATTCTGATTATTTTCCTTATTTAATTGTGAATAAACGTATAAACTATCAATGGTATCTTGTACCATGGTTTTATCCGCAATTAAACGGTCAATTGCTTGCTTCGAGAAAGGAAAATGTTTGGCTGGATTCTTTTCTTCATTAAACTTCAAATAGGGTTTTACAACTTGTAAGTAAGTATTTGGATTGGTTTGAATGATTTCCATTTGTCGCTTTTTATCATCGACATGGGTATTAGCCGAAACTTCAATTTCTAGTCCGGGTGCAGGCAATAAAGCTTTAAAAGGGTAAATTTCTGGCAAAGGCAGTTATAATTTAAAGTAGTTAATGATTTGCTCGGCCATTTCATCACCTATACGCTTTTGCGCTTCCGCAGTGCTTGCGCCAATATGAGGTGATAAAGAAACATTGTTGAGGTTCAGAATGGCACCATTTACTGGAGGCTCTTTTTCAAACACATCGGTACCTGCATACGCTAAATGACCTGCATTTAAAGACGCTATTAAATCAGCTTCACAAACCACCCCGCCCCTTGCACAATTAATTAAACCAGCGCCTTTTTTCATCATAGCTAATTCGGCAGCTGCAATAACGTATCCTTGACCACCAGGAATATGCAAGCTCACAAAATCGGCTTGTTGTAAGACAGTTTCCTTCGCAACCGTTTTAATCAATTTTTTTATAGCTGGAATTTGTGCATCAGGGTGAAAAGTGATTTCAACTTCGGCTTCCGAAATCATAGGGTCAAAAGCAATCACATTCATTCCTAGACCAAAAGCCATGCGTGCTGCTTCTCTTCCAATTCTTCCGAATCCTATTAAGCCCAGTGTTTTACCTTTTAATTCAACACCAGCAGACGCAGTCTTTTTAAGGTCATTAAATTGCTCAATACCATTAATAGGCATTTCTCTATTGGTATATTGCAATAAACGACAAATAGAAAACAAATGGGCAAATACCAATTCGGCAACGCTGGTGCTACTTGCGGCGGGTGTATTAACTACAGCGACGCCTTTTTCTTTGGCATAGGCCGTATCAATATTATCTAATCCTACACCGGCCCTACCTACCAATTTCAAATTAGGCGCAGCATCCAACACCTCTTTGGTAACCTTGGTGGCACTGCGCACGAGTAACACATCGTATGCATTTAGTTTTGATGACAAATCTTCTTGTGCCACTTTATTCGTATCAATTGAAAAACCTTTTGCTTCTAGTGCTACTTTAGCTGAAGCATCTATTCCATCATTGGCTAATATTTTTATCATTTTAATGTTGCTTAGTTATTGAAGGTTCTCATGACATTTACTAAAGCTTCAACACTTTCAAGCGGCAATGCATTGTACATACTTGCTCTGTATCCACCAGCTGAGCGGTGACCTTTAATACCAGAGATGCCAGCCGCTTTCCACGCAGCATTAAATTTATCTTCTAATGAAGCATCTGTTAGGACAAAACAAGCATTCATTTGTGAACGGTCTTCAATTGCAATGCTACCTTGGAACAATGGATTATTATCTATTTCGCTGTACAATAAATTGGCTCTTTCAGCAGCTCTTTTTTGCATTTCATCAACGCCACCTACTTTTTTAACCCATTTTAAATTTTGCAACATCGCAAAGATTGGAAAAACTGGAGGTGTATTAAACATGGTTTCCTTTTCAATATGCAAAGCGTAATTCATCATACTTGGAATTAGACGGCTTACTTTTCCTAAAATATCTTTTCTAACAATGACAACTGTAACACCTGCAGGTCCCATATTTTTTTGAGCACCAGCGTATATTAGACCGAATTTAGAAACATCTAATTTTCTGCTTAAAATATCAGAACTCATGTCACATACCATCGTTACTGGACTATCAGGGAAAGATTGCATCTGGCTACCATAAATGGTATTGTTACTTGTACAATGAAAATAATCTGCGTCGTTTGGTATGGCATAATCTTTAGGGATATAAGAATAGTTTTTATCTTCACTGCTCGCTAATACTTCAACATTTCCTAGATACTTTGCTTCTTTAACCGCATTAGCTGCCCATACACCTGTTTTAAGGTAAGCGCCTTTTTTTTCCAATAAATTATAAGCAACCATTAAGAATTGGGTGCTGGCGCCGCCTCCTAAAAATAGGATTTCATATCCTTCTGGAACGCCCAATAATTCTTTTATTGTGGCTTGCGCCTCTTCAACAACTGCAATAAATTCTTTGCCTCTGTGTGAAACCTCTAAAATAGATAAACCTGTACCTGCAAAATTTTTGATACCTTCAATTGAAGCATCGATGGCTTCTTGTGGTAAAATAGATGGACCTGCTGAAAAGTTGTGAAGTTTTGACATTGCTGTATTTTATTTTTTTCGATTGCAAAATTAATCTAATATTGAAACACAAAAGCAATGAAATTAAAAAACATTTTCTTTTTTGTCCTTTTTTTTGGTCTTTTTACTGTTTTGAAGGCCCAATCAGATGATCTTCCATCAAGTGATACCGCAAAAAAAGCACCCTTAAAAAAACGACTCGTTTATAATTTGGGAGGTGGCGGTGGCTATGGCAGTTTAAATGGCATTGCATCTGTTAATATCAATTTACAGCCACAGATAGGCTATAAAATAAAAGATAATCTTATAGCAGGTGTTGGTCTCAATTATCAATATCTAAAATACGGCCTTTCAAAATATCAAATCTATGGCGGCAATGCATATGTGCGGTACTTAATTAATTCTCAGTTTTTCTTACAGACAGAATACCAAGTCTTAAATTATAGTTACCAAGCTGCAAGCACTGGTTGGAATGATTACTTGCTGGCTGGCGGAGGCTATTCGCCTGGCGGAGGATTTTATATTTCTGCTTATTATTTATTGAAATTTCCGGCCAACAATAATATTTACGGAGCACCTTATCTATTTAGAGCAGGTTTTACTTTTTAAACAATCATACAATGCAAAATAAAATAACTGAAGACATTAAAATTGTAGTTCGAAATGGCAATGATTTCAAACTTAGAAAATATAAACCAGCTTATAATGCAGGCTATTTAGATGAAAAAAAAATCAAACAAAGTTTAGAAAATTATAAGGAAGCAATTGCCAAGTTACAAGATAAATTGTATGCACAAGGGAAACATTCAATACTGCTCGTTTTACAAGCCATAGATGCCTCTGGAAAAGACAGTTGCATTAAACATGTATTGAGTGGCATCAATCCACAAGGCTGTCATGTAACCGCTTTCAAACAACCAACTCTTGAAGAAATTAGCCATGATTTTTTATGGAGAACCAATAAGGCATTACCGGCGAAAGGCATGATTGGGGTTTTTAACCGTTCCTATTATGAGGAGGTATTGGTTACCAAAGTGCATCCAGAATTTATTTTGAAGCAAAACATTCCTGGGATCAACCATGCCAAAAACATCGATGAAAAGTTTTGGAATAACAGATACCGTGCGATCAATGAAATGGAAAGACATTTGGCAAAAAGTGGGACTATCATTATCAAACTTTTTCTCAATATGAGCAAAGATGAACAAAGGGTGCGCTTTTTAGAAAGGACTAATGATCCTGCAAAAAAATGGAAATTCAATTTTGGTGACTTGAAGGAACGTAAACTTTGGAATACCTATCAAAAAGTTTATGAAGACATGATACAGAACACCAGCACAAAACACGCCCCATGGCATATTATTCCTGCAGACAACCAATGGGTCAGTCGCGCAGTTGTTGGCGATATTTTACTTGAGACATTGCAAGCCTTAAAACTTACTTATCCCGATTCAACAGCCGAAGAATTAAAATTGTTAGAACAAGGTAGAAATGAATTAAAAGCAGAGACTTTAAAAAACACTAAATAAAAATTCGACCTGCCATCAAATAGGCGATATCAAATTCACTTGTCTTAATTTGCATTGGTTCACCTATATGTCTGATATATGACAACAAAGCTTCAGTTGGTAAATTACCCGTTAGTTTGTCGGAGGCAAAAGGACAACCACCATAACCACGCATGGCACTATCAAATCTGCGACAACCTGCTTTGTATGCGGCGGCAATATTTTGTAAATAATTATCCGGACGTGTATGAAAATGCGCACCAAGTTCGACATCTGGCAATTGTTTCTGACATGCTAAAAAAATCGTTGTAATATCTTCTGCATTTGCTACCCCAATGGTATCAGAAAGACTAATGGTTTTAACACCAAGCGCAGCAAGACGAATGCACCAATCAATCGCTAACTTGGTCGACCATTCATCGCTATAAGGATTTCCAAAACCCATTGATAAATAAACTACTACTTCTTTATTTTCACTACTGGAAATATTTAAAATATTTTTTAAGGTTTCAATTGATTCAATAATTCCATGGTTTGTATTTCTTCTTTGAAATTGTTCTGAAATACTAAATGGATAGCCAATATAATTGATTTGTTTAAAAGCAGCTGCCTGTTCAGCGCCCCTTTCATTGGCTACAATCACTAGAAGCTTTGTGTCTATATTTTTTAAATCTAAACCATTTAAAACGTCTTCTGTATCCGCAAGCATAGGAACTGCTTTTGGTGAAACAAAACTACCACAATCTAAAACATCAAAACCTACTTTTAATAAGGCATTAATATATTCAATTTTAGTTGTAGTTGGTATCTCATGGTGAAACCCTTGCATTGCATCACGCGGACATTCTATTAATTTAATTCTATCGGTTGACATAAATAGTGTTATAATTGATGTTATAAGTCTTTTCCTTTTTCAACAATATTGCCCCCTAAGGCCATTAAATAGCCTTTTATAAACTCATCTAAGTAACCATCCATCACCACACCAACATTACTCGTTTCTATTCCTGTTCTAACATCCTTGATCAATTTATAAGGATGGAAAACATAATTGCGTATTTGTGATCCCCATTCAATTTTCATTTTACTCGCTTCGATAGCATCGCGCGCTTCATTTTGTTTTCTCAACTCTAGTTCATACAACTGCGACTTTAACATTTGCATGGCCAATTCACGGTTTTCGCCTTGCGAACGGGCCTTTTGACAGATAACAACAATGCCTGTTGGACGGTGGGTTAATTGCACTTTGGTTTCTACCTTGTTTACATTCTGCCCTCCAGCCCCGCCACTTCTACTCGTTTGCAAATCGACATCTGCTGGATTCACTTCGATTTTAATTTCGTCATCAATCATTGGATAAGCGTATACACTTGCAAATGAAGTATGGCGTTTGGCATTGCTATCGAATGGCGAAATTCTTACCAAACGGTGTACACCGCTTTCGCCCTTTAAGTAACCGTAGGGAAAACTACCTTCGAATTCTATTGTAATTGATTTTATGCCTGCCACATCGCCATCTTGCTTGTCTATTTCTGTAACCGTGTAGCCATTTTTTTCGCCCCACATAATGTACATTCGCGCAAGCATCGAGGCCCAGTCACAACTTTCAGTACCACCAGCTCCACTATTAATGGTTAATACGGCACCCAATCGATCCTCTTCGTGGCGCAACATGTTTTTCATCTCCAAGTCCTCCACTGCCAACAGCGTTTTTTTATAGACTTCTTGCACTTCGGCCTCGGTGGCTTCGCCTGCTTCACTGAATTCTTTAAGTATTTCGAGGTCGGATACGCCCTCCTGACAAAGCCTATAAGCTTCAGTCCAAAATTTCTTTTCTTTTATTTTTTTAAGATGTTTTTCAGCCTTTGCACTATCGTTCCAAAAATCCGGTGCTAAGGTTTGAGATTCTTCATCTGCTATTAAAGCTAATTTCTGTTCGACGTCAAAGATACCTCCCCAAAGCCTCAACTCGGCCTCTTATATCCTTCAATTGCTCATTATTCATATTCACAAATGTAATACATTTAGGTAAGTATTCATTTTTTTTCACATCCGATTAAAGTTCATAAAATTAAATTTCATACAATAGAATAATTTTGTCAAACTAGGTATACATTTGCACTTCAATTTCAAAATAGCAACACAATTAACTCGCATCGTTAGAATGAAACACAATGATAGAAACAGCAAGGTAACCGCAGCCACATTATTAATAGCATTAGGCATTATTTATGGAGATATTGGTACGAGTCCCTTGTATGTTTTAAATGCAATTATTGAAGACAAAGTTATTTCCGAGATGTTAGTTCTTGGGAGTATTTCATGTATTGTATGGACCTTGGTTTTTCAAACCACCATCAAATACATTTGGTTGACATTGAAAGCAGACAACGAAGGTGAAGGTGGCATTTTTTCGTTATATGCTTTGGTTAGAAGATACCGTAAAAAGCTAATCATTCCAACCATTATTGGCGCTGTTACTTTGTTAGCGGATGGCATTATCACACCGCCAATCTCAGTAGTTTCTGCTGTAGAAGGTTTATCTGCCATAGAAGGATTAGATAAAATAATTCCAAATATACCAACAGTTCCCATTGTCATAATTATCCTTTCGCTCTTATTCTTTTTGCAAAGATTTGGCACACATTACATAGGCTCCATTTTTGGACCAGCCATGTTGGTTTGGTTTGCCATGCTTTTTGTTGTAGGCATCTCTCAAATAGTTCAATGTCCTAGTATACTTAAAGCATTAAATCCCAAATATGCCATCGATTTACTTTCTAACTACCCACAGGGTTTTTGGTTATTAGGTGGTGTATTTTTAGCGACTACAGGAGCCGAGGCGTTGTATTCCGACCTTGGACATTGTGGCAAGAAAAACATCCGCATTACCTGGGCTTTTGTTAAAATATGTTTAATTGTTAATTATCTCGGTCAAGCTGTATGGTTACTTAATCAAGGATCGTCACACCTTGATGGAAGAAAACCATTTTTTGAAATGATGCCAGAATGGTTTTTAATTCCAGGTATTATCATCGCGACTTCGGCTGCTATTATTGCGTCACAGGCCCTCATTAGCGGTTCATTCACTTTAATAAGTGAAGCAATGAACTTAAACTTTTGGCCACGCGTAACTGTACGACAACCCTCAAATATGAAGGGTCAAATTTACATTCCAAGCATCAATTCCATCATGTGGATTGGCTGTGTGCTCATGATTTTACATTTCAAATCATCAGAAAACATGGAAGCTGCTTACGGCCTCGCCATTACCATGGCCATGATGATGACCACCATATTGCTATATTGTTTCTTGCGTTATAGATTGAGATGGAACAAGGCATTGGCCGGTTTTATCTTTATTTTCTTTTTCCTTATTGAGGTGTCCTTCTTTATCGCGAATATTAAAAAATTTCCAGAAGGTGGTTACATTACCGTTATCATTTCTTCCTTGTTTTTTATTATCATGTACACTGTTTATTTTGGAAGAAAAATCAATAATAAACTCACCAAGTTTACGCGTCTTGAAAAATACACTGAACAAATACAAGAATTGAGTACTGATGAATCCATTCCTAAATTCTCAACCCATCTTATCTATTTAACAAAGGCGAACAACTACCATGAGGTTGAGGAAAAAATTATCAATTCAATTTTTTCTAAAAAACCTAAACGTGCCGATGTCTATTGGTTTTTGCATTTACACCGCACAGATGAACCTTATACACTCAACTATGAAGTTGATGAGTTAATAGATGACAAGGTAATAAAGGTCAATATAAACATTGGTTTTAGAGTGCAACCAAGAGCAGAGTTATTCTTCAAAAAGATTGTAGCTGATTTAGTCGAGCAAAAAGAATTGAACTTGCACATCCGACCAGATGGTTCAACTAAATACAATGCCGAACCAGACTTTAAATTTGTAGTTATCGAGAAATTCCTTTCTGTTGAAAATGAATTTGAATTAAAAGAAGGGCTGCTGCTTAAATCTTATTTCAAACTGAAAAATTTCAGTCAAACCGATGAGAAAGCTTTTGGCCTAGACAAGTGTGATGTGATAACGGAGTTAATTCCTTTGGTGTATCACAAAGTAGAAAAAATCGATTTAATTAGAAAAAGTTAAAGGCGATGAGAAGTATTGGTTTACTTTTCTTGTTATTGTCTCAGTTGACTATCAATGCCTCATCAATAGATTCTGCGAAGACTATTGAATTAACTGGCTATATGGAAGTCTACTATTCCTATGATTTTGGACAACCTGACAACCAATTAAGACCTTCTTTTTTTTATAGTTACAATGTACATGATGCCTTGAACTTAAATATTGGTTATGTGAAGGCAAGCCTTAATAAAACTCAATTTAGATCTAATTTAGCATTCATGGGAGGCACGTATTCGACTTATAATTTAGCCCATGAAAAGGGCTTTTTAAAAAACATACTAGAAGCCAATATTGGTTTTAAAATTTCTAAAAAACAAAAACTATGGCTTGATGCAGGTGTGTTGCCATCCCATATCGGATTTGAGAGCGCAATTGGAAAAGATTGTTGGAATTTAACCCGCAGTATTTTAGCTGATAATTCCCCCTATTTTGAATCAGGTCTAAAACTTGGATATACTAGTAAAAATGATTCCTTTAATTTTAATTTATTAGTCCTCAATGGCTGGCAAAAGATTGGTTTCAACAATAGCGTTCCTTCCTTCGCATTGGGCACACAAATCAACTACAAAAAGAACAATCGCACCACCCTTAATTGGAGCACTTTCCTTGGACATACGGGCACAGATAGCCTAAAGCGATTGCGCTGTTTTAATAATTTCTATACCCAATATCAACTAAATAAGAAACTCGGTTTTATCTTTGGATTAGACTATGGTATTCAACAAAAAAAAGATAATTTAAATAACATGAATGGCATTAAAGTTTGGTACGCTCCTATTGTCATTGCTCAACTAAGGCTTCATGAAAAAATAAAAGTGGCCACCCGTTTTGAATATTATGCCGACAAACAGCAGGTCATAATTTTAACGCCTAATAACATGGCTTTTCAAACCTATGGCACATCCTTGAACTTTGATTTTCAAATTAGTCAATCCACTTCATGGCGTTTAGAGGCCAGAACACTTTATAGCCAAGAAGCCTTGTTTTTAAACCACTTGAAACCTACTAATACCAATTATTTTATTACCAGCTCGTTGTCTGTCGCATTCTAAGTATTGGTTAAGCTAAAATTTGCGATGCTTCATATAATTTCCAATAATGTCATTTTTTAAGCCTGTAATTTTAACTTAAATTCGTACCCTTATTATTATTGAGACCGTGGCGATTATTATTAAAAATCAAGAACAAATAGATGGTATCAGGGCCAGTAGCCGTTTGGCTGCTGAAACCCTTAAATACCTTGAACAATTTATTCAACCTGGTATTATAACCATTGAGCTTGATAGGCTCGCTGAAGAATTCATGACCCAACATGGCGCCAAACCTGCAACCAAAGGTTATAGGGGCTTCAAACACGCCACCTGTATTTCGCCGAACGATGTTGTTTGTCACGGGGTTCCAAATGATTACGAATTAAAATTTGGCGATTTAGTAAATGTTGATGTTACCACCATTCTGAATGGCTACTTTGGTGATACATGTAGAATGTATGAAGTAGGCGAAGTAAGTCCTTACGCAAAAGAATTGATGAAGGTAACCAATGAATGTTTACATTTGGGTATGAAAGAATGCTATCCTGGTAACCACTTGGGTAATATCGGTTATGTTATTAACGAGCATGCAGTAAAACATGGCTACAGTGTTGTTTTTGAATTTTGCGGACATGGTGTAGGCATTCGTTTTCACGAAGACCCACAAGTTGACCATGTGGCAAAGAAAAACTCAGGACCTTTACTTCGGCCAGGGATGACCTTTACGATAGAACCCATGATTAACGCAGGAAAAGCACGTTGTAAAGTGGATAGAAAAGATGGTTGGACCGCAAGAACCATTGATGGAAAATTATCTGCTCAATACGAACATACCATTCTTATCACAGAAACAGGTTGCGAAGCATTGACCGATATTAACGGTGATTACTAACCTCAAATAACAGCAATATGCACCACCATAATTGTTTTATTATTGGAAGTATTGCTCGCAGTTTAAATGATCAAATAACGAATCAATTTTTAGTAAAATGTTTTAGTAATTCGGTAGATGAAATCTATTTTGAATTCAACCATTTTGCTTTCCGCTGCACTTTTTATAAAGGTGAATTATTCTTCAATTTTGACAATGATATTGTTGGCGAAAACCGTTTGTTTAAGCCACAGTTCAAAGAACTTGTAAATTACAAAGCAATAGGCGTTGTGCCGCATCCATACGAAAGAAGTTTTCATATAGAATTCGACAATGGCCTGCGTTTAGCCTTTAAATGCTTTGGCAGAAAAGCCAATGTATTACTTTTTGAAAAGGATACAGTCATCAATCAGTTTCGAAAAAACATTGAAATAGATCAAGATTTAATTTGGACCGATATGGTGCGAACCATTCATCCTATGTTTGAGGAACAGGCATTTTTATCACAGCAAAAATTTAATGAAATATATCCTTATTTACCAAAAGAATTCAATGCCACTATAAAAACAGAAGCTGATTTTAAAAATACGCTATTAGCCTATAACAGTGCAACAGATATTAAGATAAATGAAGTACCATTGTCCTTGAGCTTTGATTTAAAATCGCATGAAAACAATGTATTAAACGCCATTACAAACTATACCTCTGTTTATTTAAAAACAAAAATTTTTATCACAACGCAGTCTGAGTTGGTTTTGAAATTCAGTACCCAACTAAGGGAAAAAGAAAATTATCTTAAAGCCAATTCAAAAGCATTGGAACAATTAAGATCTGCACGCAAGGATGAAGAAATAGGCAATATGATATTGGCCAATTTACATGCCATTCCCGAAGGTGTGAAAAAAATTATCGTCAGCGATGTTTACTATAATCAACCCATAGAAATTAAGTTAGATGATAAACTCAATGCGTTGAAAAATGCAGATGCCTATTTTAAGAAGGACAAGGCAAAACCCTACATTTTAAAGCAACTTGAATTAAAAGTTGAGCAGGCTACCAAAGCCATTGACAACTTAGTAAAACAACTGAGCCTAGCCGAAAATGCGCAACAAATGCGCGACTTAAAAAGCTTTGTAAAGCATAAAACCGCTGAAGGTGGAATTGTAAACCTTCCTTATAAGCCTTTCACAATTGAAGGTTATGAGGTATTGGTAGGCAAGCATGCAGAGAGCAACGAGAAACTTTTAAATTACTTCAGCGATAAGGATGATATTTGGTTGCATGCCAAAGAT
>CANMBF010000048.1 GCA_947496065.1 Bacteroidota bacterium | reverse complement strand
AAAGGGGCTCAGGTAAAACTGAGTCCCTTTTTTTATACATGCAAAAAAAAACCCTCTAATTGAGGGTCTTCTCTAATATCATGCAATAAAATTTAGAGTGCTTGCTGCGACTTTTTTAATCCAAGTATAGACCAGTCAGTTTCAACAGCCTTAATCGTGTTTGTGAGTTTACCTAAGCCAGTAATTTCCATTTCTACCACATCGTTAGCTTGCAACCATTGTGGTTTAAAGGCTTTGTCGTTTAATAAACCTGTGCCATTTAATTATAAAAAGCAACCAGTGCCAACAGTGCCACTGCCAATTACATCGCCAGGCAAAATATCTACCCCATAATCACAACGCTCAATGATTTCGGCAAATGTCCAATCCATGTCGCCAACATTGCCGCTGCTCACCTCTATGCCATTGACCCAGCATTTCATGGCTAAATTATGGTTGTTGCCAATATGGCTGTTTTTAGCTGGAATCAAATAGGATTGCAACTCATCGGGTGTAATCATATAAGGGCCAATAACAGTAGAAAAGTCTTTCCCTTTTGCTGGACCTAGATTTAACAACATTTCCTCCATTTGAAGTGTACGCGCACTCATGTCATTCATAATCGTGTATCCTGCAATGTATTCATCTGCTTTTTCTGCTTTAATGTTTCTGCCTTTTTTGCCAAGTACAACTGCTACTTCTAATTCAAAATCTAATTTTTGAAAATGGTCGGGCATGCACCAAATATCGCCTGGTCCTTGAATTGCATTATGGTTGGTGAAATAGAAAATTGGATATTGATCGAACTCTGCTATCATTGGAACATTCCTATTTCTTCTTGCGGCAGCCACATGTTGTCTAAAGGCATAACCATCTCTGCAACTTGTTGGATTGGGAATTGGTGCTTCTAAAATGGCATCAGAGTATAGTAGTCCTTCGACATTTGTCTTACCTTCCTTAATTTCCAATTCTGCTTGGCGCATGGCATCCATGCTAGCCTCACCGCCATTCAACAAGCTTAGCATGTTGTCAGGGAGTGTATTGTTGTGTGCCTGGCTGTCGTATATTTTACCGTTGGTGTAAATACCCAATCGGTTAACATTATTATATTTAAATGTTACTAGTTTCATTAAAAAGTCTTAAGGAAATTTTTCAAACCCATGATGTTGGGAACATGCATTTTATCACTGCCTCTTTGGTCCGCTAAATAAATTGAAACCCAATCCGTAATATAGATGGCCTTATAAAGTTCGAATATAGAGGCATCCTTCAAGTTGATTTCAACTACTTTGTTGTTTTGGTTTTCTAACAATTGTTTTAAATAAGCGAAACGACCATTGTTGCGAGAATTGATATTACTATTGATGAAGATAAAATTGGTTGGCAATTCACCGTAATAGGTTTCAAAAACATTGTGATTGGCTTCTGGTAAGACATTTACAAAGGCTTCCAACTTAGCATTTTCTTGAATTTGTTGACAAAAACGTATGCCTACTGCCTCAGTTGCGTTGTCGGTTACGACTGCAAATTTGGTATTTTCTTTACCTGCAAAAGTGTTCAAAATAGCCATTGCTGATTTTTGATATTCAGCGCGGTTATTATAAATCGATTGATTGTTCTCAAGGTCTGTTTTTGTTTCAACACCAAATAAATCGCCTAGGATTAATAATAAATAGCTTAACGAAAATCCCAAGGCCATTCTTGGCTGATAACCTGTTTCAATGACATAAAGTGGGTATTGATCTTGTGTAGCCTTTTGATATAATTCGCCTCCGGATGAAATGCAAATGATAGAACAGCCAATGGCTTTAGCCTGTTCGTATAATGCTAAAGTTTCTTCAGTTGAACCACTATAAGAACAAAGAATAACCAAAGATTTTACAGATGTATATTTTGGTAAATTATAATCACTGTATACCTCAATTGGCAAGGATGATTTGTCGGCAAAATAAGCTTTAGCAATTCTTCCACCAATACCACTTCCGCCTAAACCGCCAATGACAATGTTGTCGAAATTGTTAGCTGATAAGCCATGGGCCTTGTAGTTGGCGATGGCAAATTGAATTTGAGAATTGAATTGTTCTAGAGAGAATTCGTGTGTTATTACTTCCATTTGTTTTATTTCTGACATCATTATTTAATTGCAAAAATAAGTAAAGTTGCGATTATTTCATTACAAATAATAATAACCCTCTACCTTTGCACACTTTATGGATACCGAATTCGAAGAAAATTTATTGGAAGATCAGGAATTATTTGAACACTTCAGATTTATAGCTGATAAGGGTCAAGGACTGATGCGTTTGGATAAATATGTGACGCAAAAAATTGAAAATGCAACACGCACCAAGGTGCAGAAGGCGATTGATTTAGGCACAATTTTAGTCAATGATAAACAGGTTAAGAGTAATTACCAAGTTAAGCCAACCGATATTATTACGGTTGTTTTACCCAACCCACCAAGGAATCCAGAACTTATTGCGGAGAATATACCAATTGAAATAGCTTATGAAGATGAGTCTATTATTTTGGTAAATAAAAATCCGGGCATGGTGGTGCATCCTGGATATAATAATTACACGGGCACCCTTGTGAATGCCTTGCTTTACCATATTCAACAATTGCCTGCATACTCTGATGAAATGCGACCCGGACTTGTACACCGTATTGATAAAGATACCAGTGGTTTGATATTGATTGCTAAAACAGAAGATGCATTGGTTTATTTGGCAAAGCAGTTTTTTGATCACAGTATTAGTAGAATCTATAATGCTTTGGTTTGGGGCGATTTAAAAGAGGATAAGGGAACCATCGATGCTAACCTTGCCCGCGATCAAAAAGACAGAAAGTTGATGGCAGTTTATATGGACGAAAGTGTTGGTAAACGCTCGATCACACACTACAAGGTTTTAGAAAGATTCGGATTTTGCACATTGATTGAATGCAAATTGGAAACTGGTAGAACCCATCAAATAAGAGCGCATATGAGACACCTTGGCCATCCCTTGTTTGCCGATGAATCCTATGGTGGTATGAAGATTCAGAAGTATAGCAAACTGCCAAAATACGAGCAATTTATTCAAAATTGTTTTGAATTGATGCCACGACAAGCATTGCACGCGCGAACCTTAGGTTTCATACACCCAAGCACGAAAGAATTTATTCATTTCGAAAGCCAATTGCCAGCAGATTTTACTGCTGTTCTCAACAAAATTAGGGCTTATGGCACCTAGTTAGTTGGTCAATCTATTTTTTTTAAAATAAAAATATTTATTTTGCAATCAAATGGCCGAATTTATTGCAATTAAAAATCTATCGGATGACGAAAAACCCCGTGAAAAATTAATTTTAAAAGGGAAGGACTCACTCAGCAATGTTGAACTTCTGGCTATCTTATTGGCCACTGGTACACGTAAAAAAAGTGCCATTGATTTGGCAAGAGAAATACTCGATAAATCCAATCGCAACTTAGATGAATTAGCGAAATTGACGGTGAAAGACCTTTGTAAGATTGATGGCATTGGACCCGCAAAGGCCATCACCATAATTGCAGCAATTGAACTCGCCGGCAGAAGACAACAAAACCAAGCTAGAGCAATTCCCACGATCAAAAGCAGTAAGCAAGCATATGAAATTCTAAGACATCATTTGCAAGATCTTAATTACGAAGCGTTCTGGTTATTGTGTTTGTCTAGGTCGGGCGCCGTTATTGCAGAGCATAGGATAGGCGAGGGCGGGATTACTGGCACAGTGGCCGACCCTAGGAAGATTTTCAAATTGGCACTCGATCAGATGGCTACAGGTATCATTATTTGTCATAACCATCCCTCCGGCAATTTATTGCCAAGCGAACAAGACAAAGATTTAACCAACAAGATAAAGGCAGCCGGTAAATTACTTGATATTAATTTAATGGACCATCTGATCATTACTCAAAAACAGTATTTCAGTTTTGCAGATGAAGGATTATTGTAACAAAATTTGGTAAATAATCGTTATAAATGTATTATTTTTGCAAATTCGTAGCTATGCGTCCCTTTATTTTCATAATGACCCTTACTTTGCTGAGTGCCTGCACCGAATATGCAACGGTGATAAAAAAAGGTACACTCGATCAAAAGTATGCAATGGCCATGGAGAAATATAAGAAGAAGGATTATGTGAGGGCTTTGCCATTGCTTGAAGAATTACTAACCGCCTACAGAGGAAAAGAAAAAGCGGAAGAAATCTATTTTTATTACTGCTACTGCTATTATGGATTAGGGCAGTTCGAACTCGCTTCATTCCATTTTAAAAACTATACTGAGAATTATTTTAAGAGCAAACACTCAGAAGAATGCAGCTATATGTATGTGCATTGTTTATACCGTGATGCGCTTCCTTATTATTTAGAACAAGTGAGCACGGAAAAGGCCATCGCTGAAATGCAGCTATTCTTGGATCAATTTCCAATAACCATTTACCGCGATTTATGCAACGAACAAATAGCAGAATTGCGAAAAACCTTGCAAAAGAAATCTTATGAAACAGCTATGTTGTTTTACAAAATTGAAGACTACAGAGCCGCGACTATTTCATTCAAAAATGCCATCAAAGATTTTCCAGATATCGAGAACAAAGATGAAATTGAGTTCATGATTTTGAAGGCAGCATATATGTATGCAAGATACAGCGTAGACGATAAAAAAGAAGAACGCTACAGTGCTGTGTTCGTAGAATTTAAAGAATTTGCAAATAACCACGGAGCAGCCAATAAGTATTATAAAATGGCAGAAGAATTGAATGTCAAGGCCACCAAAGAATTAACCAAACATAAACAAAAATAATATCATCAATAATGAAAGATAACAAAATATCCTCTAGTGCCGAGGCACGTAATTTAAAAGAACTGGAAGCTATTTCTGGTAATTTGTATTTATCTGCTGTGGTAATAGCGAAAAGAGCTAACCAAATATCAGCCCAGGTTAAAGAAGAGTTGTCTAGCAAACTTTCAGAATTTGCGACCGACCATGATAACTTAGAAGAAGTACATGAAAATAGAGAGCAAATCGAAATCAGTGCCTATTACGAGAAAATCCCTAAGGCAACCTTAGTGGCTACTCAGGAATTTATTGACGGTAAAATTTATTATCGTTTGCCTGAAAATGAGGCTGAGGAATAAACATATTGTATTAGGTGTTTCTGGAAGTATAGCGGCCTATAAAGCCGCTTACCTTACGCGATTGTTAATTAAAGAGCAAGCAGAAGTTAAAATTATTATGACTTCTGCTGCAAAGGAGTTTATTGCCCCTGTAACATTGGCCACCCTTAGTAAAAATCCTGTATTGTCGACGTTCTATGTCAACGATTCTGGTGAATGGAATAACCACGTTGACCTTGGGTTATGGGCTGATGCCTTTATTATTGCCCCTGCAAGCGCCAATACCATTGCAAAAATGGCAAATGGTTTCTGCGATAATCTATTAACTGCGGCTTACCTCTCTGCCAAATGTCCTGTATTTTTTGCACCTGCAATGGATTTAGATATGTACAGACATCCAGCTGTTCAAAACAATATTAAATTACTTCAATCCTTTGGAAACCATTTGATTGAATCTGAAGAAGGCGAGTTAGCCAGTGGCTTAATAGGAAAAGGTCGCTTATCTGAACCCGAAACCATATTAAATAAAATTATTGAGTACCTTACCTAATCTTTCTTTTTTTGGCAAAAAAGTTTTAATTACTGCCGGACCTACTTACGAAAAAATTGACCCAGTTCGATTCATTGGGAATTATTCAAGTGGTAAAATGGGGTATGCTCTGGCCGAGGTTTTTGCTGATATGGGAGCTGAAGTCTATTTAATTTCTGGCCCTGTGGCCTTGAAAATCGACCATCCCAATGTAAAATTAACCATGGTTGAATCGGCCAATCAAATGTTCGAGGCTTGTCTTCAACATTTTGATAAAATGGATATTGCCATCATGGCTGCAGCTGTTGCTGATTATCGACCTGCTGAATTTAGTGAGGTAAAAATTAAAAAGAATGAGGAGCATTTGACACTTCACCTTGTGAAAAATCCAGACATTATCTCATCGCTTGGACATTCGAAAAAAAACCATCAGATTGTGATTGGATTTGCGCTCGAAACCAATAACGAACTTGACAATGCAAAATTAAAGTTGAACAATAAAAAGGCAGATGCCATCGTTCTAAATACTTTAAATACTATTGGTGCAGGATTTCAATTCGAATCCAATCAAATAACAATTATTTTAAAAAATGGTGCTATTTTTGAGTTTCCATTAAAGTCGAAAACCGAAGTAGCCAAAGATATTGCTGAATGTGTACTAAAAATGTTATAACCCAATTGCGTAAGACCCTTTTTATTGGGGCTTTCTTTTTTGTTGCAAATCTAAATGCGCAAGATATTGATGCGACCATCACTGTTATTCATCCAACTATTCAAATCTCAAATACCCAAATATTCGAATCATTGAAGGGTTCAATTTCTCAATTTATTAATCAACGCTTATGGTGTGCCGATAAGGTAACCAATGCCGAAAGATTTAAAATGAATATCTTAATTGATATAAAAACGTATGAGTTAAATTCAAATGATTTTTCAGGCAGTATACAAATTCAAGCCACACGCCCAGTATATGGCAGCACCTATACAACAGTTCTTTTTAATCAGTTAGATGAAGACCTAGATTTTCAGTACCAAGAATTTCAAGCCATGGAATACCAGCCAGGGTCGAATGTCTACAATTTAACTGGTGTACTTACCTTTTATATCAATGTTGTTTTAGGATTAAATTACGACACCTATTCGCTTAATGCAGGTAATCCCTATTACCAAAAGTCGAGGGAAATTTTGAATGCAAGTCAAACCATGAATGGATGGCGCCCAAATGATGGAAAAAGTTTGAAAAATAGATTTTATTTAATTGATAATTTAGTGAGCGAACGTTATAAACCCTTGCGAAAATCGCTTTTCGACTACCATTTAAATGGACTGGATATTATGCATAAAGATGTAACAAAAGGTCGCGATGCCATCTATAAATCTCTTGAAGATTTTCAGGAGTTAGCCCGTATTTTCCCCAACAGTATGCTCGTGAAGGTTTTCTTTAATGCAAAATATAAAGAGCTAATAGAAATATTCAAAGAAGCACCCACAGCCGAACAAAACAAAGCGGTTGAGCTACTTTCTAGAATGGATCCAGCCAACAAAATATTTTATGATAAAATAAAAGGCTAATGACCAAGGGTCGGATAATTTATACCGAAAATGTTAAAAATAGTTTAGAGAATTACTGCGAAGAAAACGGTCGTAAACAGCTTGTCTTTATTTGCGATATGAATACTGAAAAATATTGTTTGCCAATTATTGAAGGCGATAATAGTTTAATAGTTATCCCGGCAGGTGAAGTTAATAAAGAGATTGAAACCTTTGCATTTATTGTTAAAAACCTCATTCATCTAAAAGCCAATCGCTCTACTTTAATAATTAATTTAGGAGGTGGCGTTGTTACTGATATTGGCGGTTTTGTTGCCTCAACCTATATGCGTGGAATTAAATTTATTAATATTCCTACTACTTTACTTGGGATGGTAGATGCTAGTATAGGCGGTAAAACTGGCATTGATTTTCAATTGCGCAAAAATTATTTAGGGACATTTACCTTACCGGAAATAATTTTAATTGATCCTGTTTTCTTAAAAACATTGCCAACTGAAGAAATTAAAAGTGGGCTTGCGGAAATGATTAAAACGGGGGTTATTGCCAATGAAGCATTGTTCAATGCTATAAAAAATGGCAACGCCTTTGAACAGCTAATTGAAACTACAGCAAAAACCAAATGGGAGATTGCCGAACGAGATTTATACGATGAAGGGGAGCGTCAATTGCTTAATTTTGGGCATACCATTGGACATGCTTATGAAACCTACCGTTTAAATATTGAACAACCTATCAAGCATGGATTCGCCATTGCAAAAGGAATGATGGCTGAGTCGCGGATTGCATTTGCGCTTGGTATGATAAGTGACGATGAATTGAACATCATTATTAATTGCATCGCTATCTATACAGAACAAAATGAACTGTCCAATGCAGACATCAAAGCCATTGCGCCTTTGTTGAGCAGCGATAAAAAGAATGAACATGATACAATAAATTTTTCATTGCCCACAGGTATTGGCATTGGTAAAGTAAAAGTTGGCATTTCTCTTAATGAAATACAGAAAATTTTATTACATGCTTGAACTGCCATTCATTGAAAAAAAAACACTCTCAGCAAGGGTGAATTTACCTGCTTCGAAAAGTATCAGTCACCGGTATTTAATCATACAAGCATTGGCGTTTCATAATGCCATCACTTTACATAATATTTCAGATAGCAATGATACACGCTTGCTACAAAAGGCCTTAATGTGCCTCGGTGGGGAAGTTAATTTTGAAGATGCTGGTACACCCATGCGCTTTTTTTTAGCTTATGCAGCAATGAAAGATTTACGTGTCGTAATTAATGGAAACGAAAGCCTAAAAGTGCGACCTATAGCGCCATTGGTTGAAGCCCTTCGTCAACTTGGTTGTCGAATTAATTATCTAGAAAAAGAGGGGTGTTTACCCTTGTTCATCGAAAAGGGAATCGACTTAAATTGTGAAAGTGTGACAATTGAAAGTGAAATGAGCAGTCAGTTTTTAAGCGCATTGTTGTTAATTGGGCCCTGTTTCCAAAATGGTCTCACCATAGTTTCTAACGGTGCATTAAATTCTCAGCCCTATATTGATTTGACGTTAGATGCAATGTTTAAATGTGGGGTGGCAGTGAAAGTGGAAGCAAATCAGTACAATGTGCCAAACGCGTTTTATAAAGCGTCTTCGTCCTTAATAATCGAAGCTGATTGGAGTGCAGCTGCTTTCGTTTTAGCATGGGCCATCGCTCGCCGAAGTGAAATAGAAATTCCCGACTTGTCAACCGATTCAAAGCAAGGAGATAAAGTATCTAAACTTTTTTATGAAAGCTTAGGGGTTAAAATTTATGCCAATAAAAATACAAATAGTGTAAGAGTATTGAGCGGTGAGTTGCATTTGCCGAAGCACCTTCAATTTGATTTCACTCAAACACCCGATATGTTTCCAGTGATTGCTGCAACATGTGCCTATTTGAATATTAGTGCTAATTTCTATGGTGTAAAAAATCTAGTACTCAAAGAAAGTAATCGCATTGAAGCCATGCGTGAGAATTTAGCACAAGTGGGTGCAACCCTTCATGCCATAAACGACAATGAACTTTTGCTGAATTTTGTTGTTCCTTCAATACATTCTTACGCCTTTAAAAGTTATAACGACCATCGGATTGCCATGGCATGCAGTATCTTTGCATTCGATAAAAATAGTACCATTGATGATGCTTTGGTTGTCCAAAAATCATTCCCAAACTATTGGAACTTGTTTTTTAAAATGGCCTATGAATCTTAAATTAGAGCAATAAAATATCCTTGAAATCAAATCAAATAATTAACTTATATCCCTCAAACATTGAAGAAAAATTGGGGTTCGATAAAATCAAGCACCAATTGGTTCAGTTTTGCAAAACCGATTTAGGGAAGTTGCGAATCGATAAGCTCAATTTTTTAACCAATACCGACAGCATTCATCAAAGTATTCGCCAAATTGGCGAAATTGGTCAACTTACGAGTAGCGGTTTTGTTTTACAATTACCTGAGAATTTAGACGCATTGTTAGAGGCCCTTCAGAAACTGGAAATAGAAGGCAACATGTTATATGAGGATGAACTTCAACAGTTGTTTATTGCACTCAGTGCAATGCAATCTAATTTCATTGCCATCGCCAACCAAGAGACAGGATATACTTATTTAAAGGCGCTGCAAGCCCATTTAATGCCTTTGCAGTCGGCCATTTTAATTCTGGCGAAGGTTATTGACAAGGAAGGTCTGCTAAAGCCAGATGCGTCGCCTGAATTGTGGCAAATTAATAAACAAATTTCTGCTAAGGAAAAGGATGTAAGAAAAATATTATTGTCCAAATATAATTTGGCCAAACAAAATGGTTGGGCAGGAGATACTGAAATAACTATAAGGAATGAGCGATTGGTAATTCCAATTATTGCCGAGCATAAAAAGAAAATTCAGGGCTTTGTGCACGATGATTCACAAAGCGGAAAATTCTTGTACATTGAACCGATTGAATGTTTTGAAGAAAATAATGCTTTAAAAGAGTTGTCATTCGAAAAGAAAAAGGAAATAGAACGTATCTTAAAACAAGTCACTGCCCAATTAGCACCTTATAAACAAATTATTTGGCACCACGTTCAATACACAGTTTTTCTTGATACAACCTATGCAAAACATATTCTATCTTCAAAATTGAATGCCATAGAGCCAATAATGGTGCAACGAAAAGATGATTTGTATTTAATTAACGCTCGACATCCCTTGCTTTTTATGTTATTGCAAAAAGATAATAAAAAGTTGGTGCCGCTTAATTTTCATGTCGACGAGGCTTGCCATATGGTAATTATTTCTGGGCCGAATGCAGGCGGAAAAAGCATAGCGCTTAAAACGATAGGCTTGTTGCAATACATGTATCAATGTGGTTTGCCAGTGCCTGTCGATCAAGGCAGTAAAATGCCAGTCTACCATCAATTATTTATTGATATTGGAGATAATCAATCCATAGAAAATAATTTAAGTTCTTATAGCAGTCATCTTATGAATATGAAATACATGATGGCCAATGCCAATGATGAGACCTTATATTTAATTGATGAATTGGGTAATGGCACAGATCCTTCGATAGGCAGTACAATTGCGCAAGCCATTCTAGAACATTTTTTGGAGAGCAAAGCCTTTGGTGTAGTGACCACCCACTTTGGAAATTTAAAAGCATGGGCCGGTCAAACACAAGGCGTACAAAATGCACGTATGGTTTACGATATTGTAAAATTGGAACCCTTATTTATACTTGAGCTGGGCAAGCCAGGTAGTTCCTTTGCACTCGAAGTGTCTTCAAAAGTCGGAATCGATAAACGCATTATTGAGCGGGCTAAAAAAATAAACCAATGGAAACAACACATCGATTTAGAAGAATTAATTGCTGAAAACGAAAAGAACAAGGCTGCTTTAACAGATGCCAATAAACGCATTGCTGATAGGGAAGAAAAACTCAATAAACTGATAGAGGACTATACAGGGTTGAAAGAAAAACTTTCGGAAAATAAGCAACACATCTTAAATGAAGCAAAAGCAAAAGCTTCTGAAATAGTGACCAATGCTAGCCAAAAAATTGAGCGAACAATTCAATTGATTCAGCAAACCAAGGCTGATAAACAACAGACCAAAAATGCGCGTAAAGAATTAACCGAATTCAAAGAAACGCTGGTTGAAAAGGAGTCCATACCTCTCGCAAAAACAGTAATAGTTAAAAACGGCGAACCATTAAAAGTTGGCGATATTGTAAAACAAAATGATAACAACGTGGCGGGTGAAATATTAACCATAAAGAAGGATAAGGCCCATATTCTATTTGGTTCAATTAAAATGTGGGTGCCGCTAGTTGAATTGCAAAAAACCAGTAAAACAGCTCAAAAAAAGGAATCGAAAATAGCTGTCTTCAATGTCCGCATGTTTGATAAACAAAGCAGTTTTAGTTTAGACATTGATTTGCGTGGGGTTAGGGGCGAAGAAGCTATTTTGAAATTGGAGCAATGGCTAGAGGATGCCCATTTGTTGGGACATGCCAATTTAAAAGTAGTGCATGGTCGCGGTTTTGGAATTTTAAGAAAATTAATTTTGGAACAGCTCAAAAGTAATCCGCTTGTGAAGCATTTTGAACATGAGAGCGATCAACTTGGAGGCGATGGTGTAACTTTGGTGAGATTGAAATAATTTTCTATTTTGCAAAAAGCGGATGATAGGCGCCAGTATCCAATTTAAAATAGTGCTTATTCAATTGTTGGTATGGCATTATTTCAAAAGGTCTAAAGAGAAAATCAGATGGTTTTAATTTTTTAAAATTAGTGTTGTATTGAAGGTCCTCATCTTTTGTTATGCTCACAGTTTTTTGAGTGTTCATAGCAGCGTAAAAAAGTGTTTCAAAACCATATGACCAATTGCCTTTTGCGTATAAACTAGACCCCATGTCTGTTTCGGCAACGAAGAATTTAGATCCGTTTTGAGCTTGTGCTTTTGCAACAAAAAAGGCCATCTGTGTGCTGCGTTTTTTCATTTCAATTCCCGCATCAGTAATCACCCATGATTTGTAAATAAGGAGTAATGCTAGGATACCTAATAGACGAATGCTAATGACCTCTTGGAATAACCAAAGGCAAGTTAAAAACACAAAGGGAAAATAAACTTGTTCAATGTAACGACCCATGGTATCGGGCGGAAACATTAGCCATATAATCAGCAATGCAACTTTAATTGCTATGAGATAGAGCAATGCTTTCTTGTATTTTTTTTTGGATAAAAAAATAGTAAAACCGATAGCAAAAATTAAAAAACAATCCCAATAATAGGTCAATAAAAAGCGAATACACTTGACCAAAAATTGAATGCTAAAAAAGTTTTTTAGATGGTGAGATAAAGCAAAGCTAAAGCCAGTAAATTTGCTTTTTTCATAATCTGAGACGGCCCATTTTTTCCAAACGCAATATAGTATTAAAAGCCCAATGGCTATGAGCCACGTATTGCGAAAGGACTTATTGCAAAAGAAAATTAATAGCGCGAAAAACGTACAATAAATGGCCATAGGGTGTGACGTAAAAACAAGTGTAAAAAAGAGCGTAACCAAACCGAAATGAATGGGCTGCCAAGGATTGCTTTTTTCTTTTAGAAAATAAATGAAGGCAAGCGTAAATACAAGTAAAGAAAGACCGTAATACAATTCGAATTGAGGTGTAAAAACAGAGTATCGCAATCCAATAAATTGCAATAATGTAATCAGGATGGCTGCATTTTGGTGCTTTAGTTTTTTGAGACTAATCCATACAAGTAAACCAAAAAACAACACGTGGTTTATTGAATACATAAGTGCAAGTATTTTTAACGGTAGGTGCAGCCATGCGCCAATAACGACCATTATTTCTGCAAGTATTAATACCAGTCGTCCGTGTTCTATATGAAAGGATTCTGAATTGACAGCATAGAAAAAGTAATAGCCTGCATCACTATTTAGCCTTTCAAAATAAAACAGACAAGCAAAAATGAGCAGAAAGCTAAAGGCTATTCCACAGAAGTAAGCGGTATTTTTTAAACTTACTAGCCGCATAATTCTTAAGTAAAAAGTATTTGAAGCAGATGTTCTGTATTGGCTGCATTATTATAACAACTGTTATCTAATATTTTTCGTCTGTTGTTTATATCCGTTTCAGAAAATGACAAAGTAAGCAAGGTTTTAATTTTGTCAATCATTTCCTGACTAGTTTTAGCAATATGGCAGGCATGTTCTAAACCGGTGTGATCAACCATCATTGGATTAACCACACAGTGCCTTCCTGCATAGAGCGAATTCAATAATTTCAACTTAATGCCGGTGCCCTGAAAGGTTGGTAAAACATTGATTTGTGCATTGCCAATGGCCTCCATAATTTGCGCATTGTTCCAATCTTCTTGAATCTGAATATGCGGATATTTTGAGCAAGCGTAGCGCAACTCTTTACTTACATTACTTCCAGCAATAATCACTGGAAAATAAATTTGAGAAAAAATTTCATTTACCAAGTACAATGCTGCAAAATTGTTTTCACCTACGCCAAGGTTGCCATGGTATAAAATATAATCGCCAGTGCCTGTTTGGATACTAACCTCGTCGCTTTGATGATAGGCTGGCAGCAGCACAGCATTGTGGTATTTATGTTTTAAATAGGTTTTATCGGAAGAAGAAATGGCCAAAACAATTTGGGCATTCAAGAGTATTTTTTCGTATTTTTTTAAATTATCTGATTCGTTGCGAAAGAAATATTTTTTAAAATAACTGGTCTCTACTAACTCAAGATTTTTATAATAATCATGCTCAATATTGTGTGTGCGCACAAGCTTGTGACGGTTTTTAAGTCTAGGATGGTCAAGGAAATAAGTTGAATGCAATCCTTCAAAAAGTATAGGGGCATTGTTTTTAAGTAAATTGGTAAGTAAGGCTTCGTTGTTCCGCGTCATGACAATATAAGGAATTTCGCCAATGAAAGGGTTTCTGTATTTTCTACGTGGATAGTAATATACTTTTTTGCAAATTTTATGGAGTTCTGGGGCTTCTTTTCTGCCATATTGGAAGCAATGCAAATGAATCTGAATCCCCAATTTATTGAGCCATCTAATTTTGTGATAGATATCTATAACACCTCCGTAATCGGCAGGAAAGGGTATGTCAAAGGCAACAATATGTAAGATCTTACTCAAATGGCGGTATAAATTTGAACTAACTTTTGGCTTTCAATTTCCCAATTGTTATTCAGTGATGCAAGTAAAGCATTTTGTTGTAATTTTTCATATGCCAAATGATCATTTGCGTATTTTTTCAAACAATCTATTAAATCGTTTTCCTCATTGGGAATACAAATGCCACAGGCCCATTTTTGATTGAGTAATTCATATTCTGGTAAGGCCGAGGAGATTGAAGGAACGCCCGCTTGCATATAATCAAAATATTTATTGCTGAGTGAATAATAATAACTCAGGCTTTTTGACTCTAAAAGGTTATAGCCAAAAAATACTTTCTGTGTAATGGTTTTAATTTTATCGGGCGATAATAAGCCTAAAAACTGAACGTTCGCATTGTTTTTGGACTGTTCCCTTAGTTTAGCACTCAAATCGCCTTCACCAACGATTAAACAATCGAATTCGGGCAAACTTTGCATCGCTTTAATAAGGAGTTCTAACTCTCTGCCCTTATTCAATGCACCTTGGTATAATACGGTGGGTTTTGAAAACTTGATATGCGTATCTTTTTCTTTATAAATGGGCACATTGCGAATGGTTTCGAATGGTGCATTGTAACGTTTAGAAAGCACAACTGCTAAAGATTCAGAAACGGTGTACCTTGCACAACTTTGGTTAACGCCCTTTTGGGTGATCCAATGCCAAATTGCTTTTTTTTGTTTTTTGTTTTCTAATTCGGGTACTTCTGCAAAATATTCATGCGCATCATAAATCAATGGTATGTTTTTTATTTTCGACAAGATTGTAAAGGCCAATAAAGTATCGCTATCCACCGCGCAATAAATTTGTGCTCGCTTGAATAAAAGTAAGCACAGCAGGCGCAAATTAAAAAGGGTATAAAAAAGAACACCTTTATTTAAAAGAAAGGCCATTTTATGTGTTTTAAAGGGATAAGGTCCAAGGGGCTTACTTTGTGTCTCTTTATTTTTAAAATAAGCGCGATAATAGACCGTTACATGAAATTGATTAGCATCCAAACTAGATGCAATTCGAATAATGCGCTGATCGGTAATGATGTGGCCAGTAATGGCAATGATTATATTTTTTTTGTGCCCCATTTCCAATATCCTTCTTTGGTTTCAAAGGCCAATTGATTGTCTTTTAACCATCGCAATATTAAGGTATATTCTTCAATTTCTGTAGCATTTACGTGCAAGGTTAGGTCTTTACTTCTGAAGTTTTCAAGATTAATTAAATGTCCAATTTTTAGCTGGTAAAATTTGAATTGTTGGAAGGTTAAATCTTTTTTATTTTGTTCAATACATACATCGCACACACCGCATTGTTCTTTTGAATCTTCATTAAAATATTTCACGAGAAAATTACTTCTACAAATTTTAGTGTTTTTGGTATAGGCATTCACAGCATCAAGTTTTTCTTTATACCGTGCTCTTAAAACCGCAATTTTTTCATTCGAAATATGAATGTTTGGAAATCTATTTTCTAACATTAATAATTTAGATTCACCATTTTGTTGAACATAATCGATGAGTTCTATTTTCATTAACTTTTCGAGTTGTTCTTTTACCCATACTTCTGTTTTTTTCAATCTGAAGGCAATTTCTCTTTCGAAAATATTGGTATAAAAATCGAACATGCCGCCATACGAA
This sequence comes from Bacteroidota bacterium, assembly GCA_947496065.1. Classification (GTDB taxonomy): domain Bacteria; phylum Bacteroidota; class Bacteroidia; order NS11-12g; family UBA955; genus JABMMZ01. The sequence goes on along the minus strand of CANMBF010000048.1, from coordinate 5,200 downwards.
CGCAATAAAACTTTAAAGAGTTCATCAATAACTGGATGTTTGAGTTGCCATTCATAAAGCGTTTGATAGTTACATAAAATCTTGATTCTTGAAGGTGAATGAATAGCTTCAGAAAGTTGCAAATAGCCTTCGCCTTCTAAAATTTTCAAACAATTGTAACCGCTTAAATAATTAAGCTTGTAAAATTCCGAAAAACTATTGAGGTCGAAGTTATAGTTTTCGCCAGCACCCGATCCAAGCGCAATTTTTAAATAATTACAAGTTAACTCATAAATCCGTTTTATTTGCTTTGGCTCTGGATATTTTGATAGAATATTTTCAGCATCTTTTAAATTATCGGCAGAATGGTGTAAGAATATACAATACGATTTTTTGCCATCTCTCCCAGCTCTGCCTGCTTCTTGGTAATAAGCCTCTAAAGTTTCGGGTTTGTTCTCATGAATTACAAAGCGCACATCCGGTTTATCAATTCCCATCCCAAAAGCATTGGTACAAACCATCAATCTGATTTTATTTTTTTTCCAATCTTCTTGTTTTTTATGGCGTTCTTTGGGTTCTATACCTGCATGGTAAAAATCGGCACTAATATTTCTTTGTTGAAGTAACTTGGTAATTTCAACAGTTTTTTTTCTACTTCTGACATATACCAAACCACTGCCTTTAATTCTATTGGCAATATGCGCAATCTTTTCAATTTTATTTTCTTCGTTTTGTACAATATAGGCAAGGTTTTTTCTCACAAAACTTTGTGTAAAAAGTTGCGGTTTTTTGAGTTCAAGTTTTTCGGTAATATCTGCTAATACAACTTTTGTGGCGGTAGCTGTAAGTGCTATACAAGGTATGCCTTTGTAATAATTTCTGAATTCAGCAATTTTTAAATAGGGTGGTCTAAAATCGTAACCCCATTGCGAAATACAATGTGCCTCATCAATGGCCACCATGCTGACATTAATATGATGGGCATAACCTAAGAAATGTTGACTTAATAAACGTTCTGGTGAAACATATAAAAATCGGTATTTGCCATTGATACAATTTTCAAGTTCAAATTCAATTTCTCTTTTGCTCATTCCGCTATACAAAGCAACGGCCATAATGTCGCGTTGTTTTAAATTTTCAACTTGGTCTTTCATTAAGGCAATAAGTGGAGTAACCACTACACAAACGCCTTCCATTATTAGGGCAGGGATCTGAAAACACAAGGATTTTCCACCCCCAGTTGGGAGCAACGCGATGGTGTCTTTTTTATCCAAAACACTGTGAATAATGTCTTTTTGTAATGGACGAAAGGTATCATAACCAAAGTATTTTTTTAATATATTTTCTGGTGATTCCAAATTGAGATATTTGAAGGAGCGAAGGTAAAATAATTATAGATAGGAGAAAAAAAAATCCCCTTGTTTCACAACAAAGGGATTTCATAAGAAAGTAAGGATCAACTTATTTTACTTTACCTGATAAGTCTGCACCTGCTTTGAATTTAACAACTTTTTTAGCTGCTATTTTAATTTCTTTTCCAGTACGTGGGTTACGACCAGTTCTAGCAGCTCTTTTAGCTACTGAAAAAGTACCGAAACCTACAAGGATTAATTTGTCACCTTTCTTTAAAGCGCTAGTTGTAGCTGCAATGAAAGAATTTAAAGCAGCCTGAGCTTGTGCTTTAGTTACGCTGGCATCACCTGCCATTTTGCTGATTAGATCTGATTTGTTCATAATTTAAACTTAATTAATTTTATATTATTTTATTTAATTCGTGGACTCAAAAGTATTGTATTGTTTAGTAAAACCAAGCATTTACGCATTTATTTTTTTCAAAAATATTCACAAACAATACACAATTATTGATATATTTTCTTAGAATATTTTATAATCTGCTGAATTACAGTACTTAAGGCAACTTTATTGTGTTTGTTGATAGCAATGGTTAGACTTGCTTTTTTATAATAAGGCACTCTTATTTTGCTTAATTCTTGTAATTTATTCTTTATTTCCTTCTTTGAAAGCCCTATAAATAAAGGTCTTCGGGTAATATTTTTAAATATTCTTTCTGAAATAATTTCCAAAGGTGTATGAATCCAAATAACAATTCCATTTTTTTTCATCCAATCCATGTTGTCAAAAAAAGTTGGGGTGCCTCCTCCGCAGGAAATAACACATTTATTTTTGAATTCAGTTCCGTGCAAAATACTGCGTTCTATACCTCTAAAATAAGTTTCACCATCCTCGGTGATAATGGTGCGAATAATTTTTTTTTCTTGCTTCTCAATTAATTCATCCAAGTCTATAAATTGAAGCTTTAAGGATTGTGCTATTTTTCTTCCTAAAAAAGATTTGCCACTGCCAGGCATTCCAACAATGTAAATTTTCATATTTAACTTGTTAAATTTACCCTAGGGTCTAAAATAGCATATAGAATATCCACCAATAAATTCACCAATACGAAAATACAAGCAATGACTAAAACGGCACCCATTACAACAGGCAAGTCGCTTTGTTGCAAAGCATCGATTGTAATTTTTCCTAACCCTTTCCAATTAAAAACATATTCAATAAAGAATGCACCTGCTAATAAACTTGCAAACCATCCACTGGCAGCAGTTAGCACAGGGTTAAGTGCATTGCGCAATGCATGGTTCCATACAATGGAGATCTGACTTAAGCCTTTCGCCTTCGCGGTCCTTATATAGTCTTGTTGCATCACTTCAATTAAATTGCTGCGAGTTAATTGCATAATGATGGCATACGGACGAATACCCAAAGCAAATGCAGGAAGCCATAGATGATTGAACGCAATAAAATGTTCGCCAGTGTCTGGATTAATTTGATATAAGCTACCCGACATTGGCAAGCCCGTATAGCTATGCAAAACATAACCAAATAGCCAAGCAATAATAACAGCAACAAAAAAAGAAGGCAAAGAAATACCTAAAGTTGCAATGGTTAAACATAGTTTATCAGATAGGCTGCCCGGATTCAATGCAGATATAATGCCAGTACCTATGCCTAGTAATAAGGCAAGCCCCATGGCAAAAATTGCAAGTACGCCCGATCCAACCAAACCTTCGGTTAATATTAAACTGACAGGTTTACGCGTTTGATAACTATTTCTTAAATAAGGCCATTTAATTAGTAAACTAGATTGACCAATTTGGATGCTTGTGCCATTGTATTTTTTTAAACTTTCGGTATTGCCAATATTCACTGGCGATAAATCTTTGAGGTACATAATGAATTGTACCATATGGCTTTTGTCCAAACCCATTTCAGAGCGCATAGCGGCTTTGGTTGCTTCATCGGCGCGCTGCCCAGCTGTAATCTCTTCGGCAGATGGAAATAAAATAAATAGAGTAAAAATTAGAACAATGACACCCATTAAAATAGCCAACCCTGCGAGTGTTTTTTGGATGAAATACCGAAACATGCTTATTGCATTAGTTTTTCAAGCTTGCTAATCTTAGGAATATTTCTTGAACTCCATTTGCCCATCACAGATGCTTTGTGCCAAAAAATAATCCCTGGATTTGAACGCATCATGGTTTTTAATAATACATTGTCGGCATTGTTAAATTTAAATGGCAGTTGGTGTTCGGATGCAAAAACATCGGCTTCTTCTAAACTCGAAGAGGTAACGGCATAGACAGGTAAACCTTTTGCTTTGGCATCATTGGCCAATTGTTGAATATCAGGCCATGCATCTTCATTGGCTTTTTCTAAATCGCCACTAATGATTAGGATTTGCCAAGATTCACTGTTAAGAATGGAGTCTTTAATATTGATATCATTCTCATCGCGTTTGCTAAAATCAAAATCGTGAATGGGCGATTTCCATGCTTTAATAATAATAGAATCTTTTCTGTCAAGATATTTCCATCCATCAGCAGAAGCTTTGGCGTAACCATCCATCATCAATGATTTTTTCAAACCGTCTTTTTCCATAATGAATAACATTTGCACAGAATCTCTGTCACGCATGCCAGCTGGCGGCACCATTAAATCTTTAATATTGTTACCTACCTTGTATGGCAAAAAGTCCCAAACAGGCAAATAACTATTGCAATACACAGCAAAAGCTGTTGAGGCAATGGTGATGATAGACATGGCGTTCCAACTAAAGAGTGGAGAGAATAAAGGCGAAATGCTTTTTCGTCTTATAAATAAAAATACAATGAATACTAGTAGTACAAGGTCTTTATAAAAGGATGTCCATGGTTCAAGTTTAATAAAATCACCAAAGCAACCACAATCTGTTACCTTGTTATAAAAGGCACTATACCATGTCAAGAATGTGAAGAATAGAATAGTTATCAAGATGGCCCAAGCTGTGAGCTTAGGCTTCCAGCCAATTAAAATGGCAAAGCCCAATACAATTTCAAGAATACATAATATAGCAGAAAACAAAACTGAAAAAGGCTTAAGAGCTCTAAAAAAGCCAACTAAAAAATGCTCAGGATGAACAATAGTGTAAACATTTAAAGGTATAACTTCTTCTAATTTATTATTGCTAGAAATGTTGAAATTATCGCTGAATAATACACTGTCGGAACCACTAACTGCTGATAATTTTACAGTGTGTTGGGTATTTTCATCCTTCAGTTTATAGCGGTGTTTAAATAAGGTATTGTCATCCAATACCAAAAATACATCTGTTGAAAGAGATGTAGTAGTATCGATGGTTGTGGTGGTGTCATCAGAACTTTCTAATAAATCGGTAGTCGTTACTTTGTTGACAAAAGAACGGTTCAATTGCAAATATTTAAAACTGTCTTTGACATTAATAAAAATCCATGCACTATCGTTATTGCCGTAGTTATCACTATAGGAAATAAGCACAGAGTCTTGTGTTCTTTGGAAATCAGAAGCAAATACATCAAAATATTCATTGAGTTTTATGCCTGTTCCTTTCGGATCATTGCTTTTAATAAAGCCGGAAAACATGAACAATAATCCAACAAAGATTCTGGCAGCTGAGGTTAATATTTTCATTTTGGGTTATGTAGGGTTATTAATGCAAATATAGCATAATTCATCATATCTCTGTAATTGGCGTCAATGCCTTCACTGACTAGTGTTACACCGCTGTTGTCTTCAATTTGTTTCGTGCGATTGAGCTTCATTAAAATTAAATCTGTAAAGCTACTTACACGCATTTCACGCCACGCTTCACCATAGTCATGGTTTTTTTTTAGCATCAATCCGCGTG
>CANMBF010000047.1 GCA_947496065.1 Bacteroidota bacterium | reverse complement strand
AGTCTTTCAAACGCTTAATGTATTGCTCGGTATCTTCTCTTCTAGCACCAGGACGAGAACCACTAATGGCATCGCAAGCTTGAATGATAGGCGACAACATACTGGTCATTTCAATTTCATCGTGGTGGGCACCAATGGCATTTACAACTTCTGGATGTTCGCCATATTTCTCGGCCCATTTCATACCCAACAAAGCGTGCGGTGTTTCAGCATCGTCTTCTGGTACTTTACCAATATCGTGTAATAAACCAGCGCGCTTCGCTAATTTAGCATTTAAGCCAAACTCGCTCGCCATGGTAGCACATAGGTTGGCTACTTCGCGACTGTGTTTCAATAAATTCTGACCGTAAGATGATCGGTAACGCATTCTACCAACGATACGGATCAATTCAGGGTGTAAGCCTGTAATGCCTAAATCGATGACCGTTCTTTGTCCTATTTCATTGATCTCTTGTTCTAATTCTTTTTTGGTTTTTTCTCCACCCTCTTCGATACGTGCTGGGTGTATTCTACCATCGGCCACCAAGCGGTGTAATGATAAACGTGCAATCTCACGTCTTACTGGATCAAAGCCTGATAATACAATGGCTTCTGGCGTATCATCCACAATAATTTCGATGCCTGTTGCGGCTTCTAACGCGCGAATGTTTCTTCCTTCACGACCAATGATACGACCTTTCACATCATCATTCTCGAGGTTAAATACTGTTACGGTATTTTCAATTGCAGTTTCTGCAGCCGTTCTTTGAATGGTTTGCAATACCACACGTTTGGCATCGCGGGTTGCATTTAATTTGGCCTCTTCAATAATGATTTTAGATTGGCTGATGGCCTCTGTATGAGCATCGGCTTTTACGGCTTCAATCATTTGTGCTTTGGCTTCTTCAGCAGAAAGATTCGCAACTTTTTCCAACATTTTAATTTGTTGTTGTCTTACTTGCTCAATGTCTTGGTCTTTCTTTTCTAAGGCTAGTTGGTGACTGCTCACCTGCTGTTTTAAACGGTCGAGGTCGGTCTCTTTTTGTTTAACACCTCTTAATTTATCTTCGAGTGATTGTTCTTTTTGCTTAACTCTCATTTCAGAATTTTGCAATTCAGAATTTCTTCTTTGAACGTCCTTATCGTATTCAGACTTTAGGGTTAAATACTTCTCTTTGGATTCAAGCATCTTACTTTGTTTAATAGATTCGGCTTTTGTTTTAGCTTCCTCCAACAACAAGTTGGCTTGTGCCTGGTTTTGTTTTTTCACAATTGGCATTCCGGCAAAGAACCCAATCGCTAGACCTACTAAAAGGCCAATTACGATGTACAATATGTCAGTCATATATTCTTATATTTATTTAAAGAACATTGCTCAAAAAAAAACAATTGAAAAATTTAATAGAAGTAAAACTAGGATTTAAGCAGTGATTCAATTTCACTTAACTCATTCTCTAGCAATGAAAAATCTTGGGGTGGGGCTTCAGGTTTTTGCAGCACCGTCTCCTTTTTTAGTCCGTCAACGGCATATTCAAGTGCGGCCATGGCAAGGCCATCCACCTTATCTTTTGCTGAAAAACTATTATTAAAAAAGGCCATCTTTTCATTTAAAAGCTTAACAGCTTTTCTTACATATTCTTCTTCGAAGGCATTGATCTGCAAAGGATACATCCTGTCACCTACATTCACTTTGATAGATATTTCGTTTGCCATTCGGGTTATTAAATCATCAATTATGCTTTTTAATCAGCAAAATTCCAATGCAATTTTAAGCAATTTTATTTAAACTTTAGTATTAATTTGATGATTACAACAAAATTACAGCTAAGTAAGCTGTCGACAGGCATTACTGAATGGGCACAGGTCCTTCTCTAATCAATTCAGGGTCATCTGAACTACAATCTATGACGGCCGAGCCGATCGTACCACTATCACCAGTATCGATGATCATTGATACTTTGTATTGATAGGCGGCTTCTATTGTCTCGGGGGTGATTAACATTTCAGTTAAATCGTCGGGGTGATGGACCGAAGCCGCCACCAAGGGTTCGCCGATGAGCTCCACCAGTTTTTGAGGCACTACATGATCGGGCACCCTAATCCCAATGGTTTTTCTGTTGTTCAAAAACAATTTGGGCACCTTGTTATTGGCTTTTAAAATAAAAGTAAATGGACCTGGCAGATTTCTATTAATGAGTTTATAAGTGCTCTTACTGAATTGCAAGGTGTAGTCACTTATGTTTTTTAAGTCGCTGCAAATAATGGAAAGATTGGCTCGCTCTGGGCGTTTGCCTACTAATTTACAGATGGCTTCGATGCCCGACTTGTTCGACAAAGCGCAAACAAAGGCATAATAGGTATCAGTTGGACAAACAATAATCTCACCTCCCAAAAGCAAATTGGCTGCTTTTTGCAACACCCTGTCATCGGGATTTGTGGAAGACACTTCGTAACTGACCATAAAAAAGCGCATTCCAAGACTGAAATACGCTTTCAAAGGTATTACATAACAATGTATTTATTGATTTTCATTTTCAATGTGTTTTGTCTGTCAACATCAATATTCTAATTTTTCAACAAATTGCTTCTACTGATTGGCACTGAATGCAGCCAATAATAGCAACACTCTTGTAATAAATTTTTTTGTCATAGCAGGTTGTATTAAATTTTAAAAATGCATTTTAACCCCTTCGTAAAAATAGTTGTACCGATGGGACAAAAAAAAAGCCAGACCTAGTGGGTCTGGCTTTTTGATGAATATGTTTTTATCCATTGATGTCTTTGGCCTTATTCATCGCTTTGATGATCAATAATAAAATAAAGGCTACGATTAAGAAATTCATTGAAGCGGCGATGAGTTTACCATAAGTAAAGGGTCCGATTTTCAACAACTCTATGCTTTCGAAACCACCAGCAAATGCAATGATTGGCATGATGATATCGTCCACAATAGAATTAACGATTTTCTCGAATGCAGCTCCTAAGATAACTGCTACGGCTAAGTCTATAACATTTCCTTTGTTAATAAACGCTTTAAATTCTGACACTATACTCATAAGATTATTATTATTTTATTAGGCAATAATACAAAATTTAATATTGAATTGCGTTATGCAACAATTAAGCTAAAACTTCTTTTACCAATTGCGCTGCTTCTTTTAATAAAATCGCTGATTTTACTTGTAATCCGCTTTCGTCAATTAGTTTTTTAGCTTCAACGGCATTGGTACCTTGTAATCTTACAATGATTGGAATATTGATATTGCCCAATTTGTTATACGCATCTACAACACCTTGTGCCACCCTATCGCAACGCACGATACCACCGAAGATGTTAATCAATATGGCTTTTACGTTTGGATCGCTCAAAATGATTTTGAAACCAGCTTCAACCGTTTCAGCATTGGCAGTACCACCTACGTCTAAGAAGTTAGCAGGCTCGCCACCGCTCAATTTAATGATGTCCATGGTAGCCATTGCTAAACCAGCACCATTCACCATACAACCTACGTTACCATCTAATTTAACATAGTTTAAGTTGAATTTTTTAGCTTCTATTTCTGTTGGATCTTCTTCGCTCTCATCGCGCAACGCTTCGTAGTCTTTGTGCCTGTATAAAGCGTTCTCATCTAAATCCACTTTTGCATCAACCGCAATAATTTTATCATCTGATGTTTTTAGTACTGGGTTAATTTCGAACATGGCACTATCAGTTTCATCGTATGCTTTGTAAAGCGCTGTTACGAATTTTTCCATTTCTTTTTCAGCAGCACCAGTTAAACCAAGGTTGAAAGCGATTTTACGCGCTTGAAAACCTTGGAATCCAATTTTAGGATCAACCCACTCTCTGTGAATTTTCTCTGGGGTGTGTTCTGCCACTTCTTCAATGTCCATGCCGCCTTCGGTTGTATAGATGATGACGTTTTTACCTTTGGCTCTATCCAAAAGCACACTCATATAATACTCTTTGGTTTCGCTTGCACCAGGGTAGTATACATCTTGGGCAATTAATATTTTACTTACTTTTTTACCTTTTTCGCCAGTTTGAATGGTTACAAGGGTATTGCCTAATATATTGGTAGCAATTTCAGATACTGCATCAAGGTTTTTTGCTACTGCAACACCTCTTTGCTCTGAACCAACAATTTTTCCTTTACCTCTACCGCCTGCGTGGATTTGGGCTTTCACCACTACCCAGTCGCTGCCAGTTTGTGCTTGAATGTCTTTTGCGGCCTGCACTGCCGCTGCCGGAGTTTCAGCAACAATCCCTTCCTGAATGGCTACACCATAGGATTTTAAAATTTGTTTGGCTTGGTATTCGTGAATGTTCATGATTAAATTCTATTTTTTTAAATTTAGGATGCGAAACTACAAATAAATTGCATTATCCCAAAGTAGAACTTTATAAAGAAAACAGGACCTTGATTACACTTTAATCGAGATTCAATCACTTTGAGCACCCACAATCAAAATTACGATAATATATACAGAGCAATGGCGCCCCCAAATGAACTCAATTTCAAAACGCTTAGCATGTAACAATGGTTCTTTTCATTAAAACCCTTCTCTTACTTTTTGTTTGGCAAAAAGTAAGCAAAAAGACCACCACGCATAGAAAATTTCACCTTGTCTTGCCGCACATTCAACCCTTCATAGTCTGACAAAATGAAATTTTTACGCATGCGTGGACTCAACCCGCAGCTCGGTTATTTTAACAAAACTAACACGTATTTATTGACTAAATTAATTTCTACATGCGATTTTTAGTAAGCTTAATTTTGAATTGTATAAAATATGAACCATTTTCGCAGAACAATGATTATAGCGAAAGGTATTACCAAACAATATGGCGATTTGCAAGTGTTAAAGGGTATCGACCTCACGATTCAAGACCAAGAAATTGTTTCGGTGGTGGGTGATTCGGGTGCTGGTAAAACCACTTTGCTTCAAATTCTGGGCACCTTAGACTCGGCTACCGCGGGTACTTTACATTATGATAACATTGAAATCAGTCAGCTTAAATCAAAAGCCTTGGCCGATTTTAGAAATAAAAACATAGGTTTTATTTTTCAATTTCATCAATTGTTACCCGAATTCACTTGCCTCGAAAATGTTTGCATGCCAGCCCTTATTGCCAAAACAAAAAAGAGCGAAGCCGAAAAAAAAGCAAAAGAACTGCTCAACTACCTCAATCTTTCGCACCGCTATCAACATAAACCCAACGAACTTTCGGGTGGCGAACAACAGCGCTGTGCGGTAGCCCGTGCTTTAATGAATTCACCTAAAGTAATTTTTGCCGACGAACCCAGTGGTAACCTCGATAGCAAAAATGCGCATGAACTTCACCAACTGTTTTTCAATCTAAGAAAAGACTTCGGTTATAGTTTCGTTATCGTTACCCACAACGAAGAATTTGCCGACATGGCCGATCGAAAGTTGGTGATGAAAGATGGGGTTATTTTGTAATTTTAAGATTTTAAAATTGAAAGATTGATTATTGTTTTTTGAATTAATGCTTAATTTGATTGGTCTATTTAGTTTAATAAATATCCTTTCTATGACCAATGGCTAAAACATCAATTAGCAACACCTTATCATAAATCTCATAAATAATTCTATACTTTCCTACTCTAATTCTATAACCTTCTCGACCTTTTAATTTTTTACATCCCTTTGGTCGCGGTTCATCTGCCAACAAAGTGATTGCATCAAAAATAGGTTGAGCAATATTATTCGAAAGTTTATCTAATTGCTTAACGACATTCTTTGACAATGTAATTGTATAAGTAGACATTTATTTTTTCGATTGTCGCTTTTTCAAATAATCATTAAAACTTACATTTTTACCTTTCAAAGCTTTCGCTTCATCATAGAGTTTTACATCTTCTGCGTCTTCTAAATCTTCAATTATTTTTTTGTATTCCTTAATTGGAAGAATAACTGCGATTTTTTCGCCATGACTATCTGTTATAAATTGATTTTTCATATGAAAAATAGTTTAGTATACAAAGATATAAAATTTAATCCTAAAATTTAAAAATACAAAACAACGAAGTGTCATTAATGCAATTAAAAAACAATTAACAGCATTAATAATCTTAAAATTCCTAGGGTTTATCCAAAGTTTCAACTATCAATTTGTTTTTGTCGTAAACATCAAAAATAAAACGGGGTTCACCAGCTTCATTGAAGACAATGGTTTTATAATCGAAGAATACTACCATTTTATTTTCTAAACGAATTGGGTAAGTGCCTTTCACGATTTTCTTATAGCTTGTAGTATCTTCTCTCCATTTACGGGCACGCGCTGTATCATTTACGGGTGCTCTACCTACCTTAATCAACATATCATCGTAAGTTACTTTTTGATTGTTCTGCAAAATAAAGCCTGCTAGTTCAATGGGGTTCTCTACCCTCACACAACCATGACTTACCGCTCTGTTGTTCAATTTAAATTTGCCTTTTAATGGGGTGTCGTGCAAGTATACTGAGAAAGGATTTTTGAACGTAAATTTTATTTTACCCAATGAATTATCATCACCCGCATCCTGACGAATGGTATAAGGAATATTGCCTGGAGAGTAACTTTTCCATTTTATGTTATAGGGATTCACTGGTATATTTTTATCGAACACCTGAAACCCATTGCGAATTAAATAACCTGGATCACGCACAATTTTACCAAACATTTCTCTCCCTACTATGCTACTTGGCACTGTCCATGTTGGATTGAGAATTACATAATCAATGGTCGAATAAATCTGCGGTGTTTCGTGGTTCTGCGGCTTATCTGAATATTTCCCTGTCTTGGTATAGCGCTGCAATTTTTGTTCGAAATATTTTTCCTTACCCTCGCCTATGCAAACTTTTACGGGTAACAAGCTGTCTTGGTAAATGGCCATTAGACTATCGGTATATACCAAATATAGCATGAATTCAGGAATGTTTACCATCACATAAGGTTTTGGTGGTGCATCGCTAAACCAACGGATGCGTTCTATGTTGGCGCGTATTTCATTCAGCTTATCATTCTTCGAAGCGTTTAATAATTTCAATGTCGACTTACCAATAATCCCATCGTCCGTTACATTGCTGATGCGCTGAAATTCTTTGACGTATTTGGCTGTAATTTTTTTATAGATAAAAGAGGAATCTGTTTTGTGAATTAAACTATCGGGAGCCATACCCAACTCTACCATTCTGCGGGCTAGTAATGGTGCAATATAAGTGGTATCCCCTGGCTTTACTTTTCGTATACCGATGGTATCAATAAATGTTTCGCTGCCCTCTGTTTCTCCAAAACGAATGGCCAAGAGTTTTTTCAATTTCCAATAATCAGGATGGGCTGGATAATAATGTGCTACTTTAGGAATGATTGAATCGGTATTTAAAACCGAAAACAAATTCAATGCTTTGTTCGGATAAGGCAAGGTGTATTTAGCGCCTAATAACTCTTGCGGATTGGTGCGGCCAAGCACCTTATCATGCCATAACAACAGCAAACTATTGCTCAATTTTATCTCTAATAATGCGAGGTCTTTATATAAATTTGTGGCCTTTAATTTTTTAATTTTCTCGAGTCTATCTTTTAATTCAACACATTCGTAATGGGTGGATTTCAAGCCTTCGAAAGGCACACTATCGTAAAGCAGATTGAGTGATAATCGAAACAAAGAATCCTTGGCTTTCTCTAACCATACATATTCATATTCACGCTGCTTGTAAAAGGTTTTTAAGGTATCGTAATAATGGGTTTTATTGGTATCTTTTGCAAGTGAATCTAAAACTTGGGTCATTGCAGCTACAAGTTTTTCTGGTTCAAAATTTTCAAAAGGTGTAGGATTCTTGATCTTCTTAGCAGTAGGATCGCATGCCACAATTTGAGCCAACACGAATAATACTAGCAGGTAGAATGATTTGCAAATTTTCATTTATACAATATTCGTAGATTTTTATCAAACAATGCATAAACTAAAATTTTAATAATGAACCTTTTAATTATTGACCGATGGCTTTATACAATACGTCTTGTATGCGGGTGCGGTAATTACCATTGATCAACTCTTTGTTTTCTTCATCGGGACAAATGCGATTGCTTAAAAACACAAATACTAAATTGCACTTTGGATCGGCCCATGCACAAGTGCCTGTAAAGCCTGTATGTCCAAACATCAGGGCACTGCCCATAGTACTTGCAGGGCTGGTTTTACCGCTTAAATCGGTCTTATCGAAACCTAATCCTCTGCGACTATCGCTGCGCTGATAGGATGTAAATTTTACGATGGTTGCTTTCGAAATATATTGCTTGCCTTTATACAAACCGCCATCATTTAACATTTGCATAATAGCACCTAAATCGGCCACAGTAGAAAACACACCAGCATGACCACCTACGCCTCCTAACATAGCAGCACCAGGATCGTGCACATAACCACAAATTTCTTGTTGGCGAAACAATCTATCTTCTTGGGTTGGCGCGATGTTAGCTAGGTCGTGGGTTTTCCATGGCAAGTAACCAATGTGCTGCAAACCCATAGGTTTATAAAAATTGTTTTTCACATATTCATCTAGAGGTACACCGCTAATTTTTTCTACCACCAATTGCATCAATATCATACTTAAATCGCTGTAGCGGTAGGTGCTACTTTCTAAAGCCGAAGCAAAAACGCGTTTATAAATCGTATCTTTATTCGCCTTTAGCATAAAAAATTTATCAGCCACTTTAATGCAATAAGCACTATCAGCTTTCGCACAATAAATACTATCGATAAATGGCAAGGTCTCTTTATAAAACGGTATCCATGCGGTTAGTCCTGCACGGTGTTGAAGAATATCAGCAATCACTAAATTTTCTTTATTCGTGCCTTTGGCTTGAGGCAAATATGTACCTAGGGTTGCTTCTAGATTCAATTTACCTTCATCATATAATTTCATAATCACCAAAGTGGTTGAAGCAATTTTTGTAATCGACGCGATGTCGTAAATCGTGCTATCGTTCACCGCTTTTTTCTTGTTGTAATTTAAATAGCCATAAGACTTATTGAAAATTTCTTTTCCATCTTTTAACGCTAACACTCGGCAACCTGGTGCTCCTCTTTTTTGCATCAATTGTGCAACAATGCCATCAATGCTTTGTAGGGTTTCGAAATTGATTGTTGAAGTTGAAGCCGTATTGACAGTTGGCAAAGTATGCGTGGTGCTTAAATCAATTTTAACAGGTAATAAACCATTCGATTTTAAATGACCAAATAAGATTTGAATGGCTGCTTGGTGATAAGGGTCTAAATCTTCATAACCGGCAATCATGGCCGCTTTTTTATTGACATATTGCATGGCATAAGGATTACAAAAACCAATCACAATGGTATTTTTCTTAGCCGCTAACATTTGAATTAATTTAAAATCGTTGGCGGTATATCCAGCGCTTTGTTGACTCCATACCTTTGGTGAATGCAAACTCACTATCACATGGGTAGCGTGCTCCACTTTTTTCAACACAGCTTGTATGTTTTTTTCACTGGTATTTTTTTCAACCTGTATCACTTCATGAATACCTTTTGCTTTCAAATAGGTTGACCATTGCGAACCCTTGGCTTCACCTATGCAAATGGCCACCGTGTGTTTTGCAGAATGCAAGGGCAATACATATTTTTGATCTTTAATTACAGAAACAGTTTGATTGGCAACTGTTTGCAACAAGGCTTTGTTTTCATCACCTTTTAAATCGTTTTCTAAATTATTTAATTCAATGGGTTGGTATTGGTTCAAACCGACATTCTGTTTGTATTTTAAAATTTTTAAAACCCTCTGATCTAATTCTTTTTCAGTTATGGCACCTTCGCTTATGGCGCGTTTAATTCTGTTGATACCCGCAACCACATTATCGCTAAACAATATCACATCGTTACCTGCTTTAAAGGCTTCTAAATCGGCTTCGCCACCTGTATAATATTTGGCAACCCCTTTCATGTTCATGGCATCGGCAAATACTAAACCTTCGAAATGCATGCGCTGTTTCAACAGGGTATCGATGACATAAGCCGAGAGCGATGCCGAACGGTTGGGGCGATTATCCAATTGCGGATAATTAATATGCCCTATCATCATGGCAGCTACACCTTCTTTGATGGCGTAATAAAATGGATACAATTCGGCTGTATCAATTTGCGACAAAGCTTTATCAACTACCGGCAAATCGTGGTGCGAGTCGACCGCCACATCGCCGTGACCTGGAAAATGTTTCGCGCAGGACAATACGCCTTCACTCATCATCCCTTTACTATAAGCCGCACCCAGCTGCGCCACGCGGTATTTATTATCGCCAAAAGAGCGAAAGCCTATCACAGGATTTTTGGGATTGGTATTGATATCGACATCGGGCGCAAAGTTGATATGTATGCCTATGCGTTTGCATTGCAGGGCGATGGCAGCTCCCACTTGATACATCAAAGAATCGTTGGTGAGCGCACCCAAGGTTAAGGCATAAGGAAACTTTTGGGTATTTTGTAAACGCATAGCCAATCCCCACTCACCATCAATCCCAATCATTAAAGGCACTGTCGATTGGGCTTGGTAATAATTGGTAAAATAAGCTTGTTTTAGTGGATCATTTTGAAAAAAGATTAAACCACCAATATGATAATTCAAAATAAGATTATCTATTTCGGCGGTATGCGCAGCATCTCGGTTGCTATAGGCGGCCACCATAAAAAGTTGACCAATCTTTTCATCGATTGTCATTTTTTTCAACTGCGCGTCATACCAAAAGTCGACATTCTGGGCTTGTGCAGATTGAAAATAAAACAGAAAAACAAAGGATAAAAAAAGAATTTTAAAACGCATAATGAATAGATTACAAAAATAGTGCAATTAATTGGTGGAGGGCAAAACAAAGGGAATGGGATACCAACAGTGGAGGGTATATTAGGCAACTTTTTTTACCACATAAGTATGATAAGGATAAATTTTAGTTAGGTGACTCAAAAGACTTTCTACCTAATATCGAAATTTCGTTGCTTCGATTGAGGTTGCTTAAGTCAACATAAGTACTTTTTTGCGCTGCAAAAAAGAGGCTAAGTACACATAAGTGATTTTTTAATGATTCTTTTTTTGATTTTTTCGAATCTTTTTGCAATTTTGTTAAAACTAAAATCTCCACTTATGAAAATTACAAAGTCTTTTTTAAAGGATTTAACCTATCAATTTAATGCAGCGGCTATAGAGGTACATAAGACCCTTGGACCTGGATTATTAGAAAGCATTTATCACCAATCCTTAATTCATGAACTAAAACTTCGGGAGATCAATTTTGAATCAGAACACATTATACCTGTTACCTATAAAGGAAATATACTTTTATCAAATGTTCGGTGCGATTTCCTTGTTGAAAACTGCATGGTTGTTGAAATAAAATCAATTGAAGAATTTGCTCCAGTTCATGAAGCACAAATTCTTACCTATATGAACCTTCTCAAAATTCCGCGAGGGTTATTATTAAACTTTAATGTAAAAAATTTATTCCACGACGGACAAAAAACCTTTGTGAACGAATATTACACAAACCTCGATGAATTTTAAATACCTATACTTAAAACAACAAAGCCCCTTTTTTACGCAGTAAAAAAAACTTATCTGAACTTAAAAACTTTAGAATACAACCAATAAGTATAGAATTACTACCAAACTGAATTTTATTAACCACAAAAGAAAAAAACTTATTTTACTATGTGGTAAAAAATCCTCTATCGTTGGAAAGCCGCTTTGCGTTTATTCAGGAAAGCATCCGTACCCTCTTTGAAATCGGCCGTACCAAATGATTCCCCGAATTCTCTGATTTCGGTTTTGAAGCCATCTATACCATCTTGGAAATAATCGTTAATACAATTGATGACAGCTTTTATGGCCATCGGTGATTTGGTTGCAGTTTTATTCAATATCTCGCAACATCTTGGCAACAAATCATCCAATGGTGTTACATAATTAACAAGTCCATATTCCATGGCTTCGTTGGCGCCAATGGCATCAGCAGTTAGTAACAATTCAATGGCTTTCGATTTACCCACCAATTGGATTAAACGTTGGGTGCCACCATAACCTGGAGGCACACCGAGATTGACTTCGGGCTGACCGAATTTAGCATTATCGGAGGCTATTCTTAAATGACAAGCCATGGCCAACTCGCAACCACCGCCTAAAGCAAACCCATTGACTGCGGCAATAACCACTTTGGCAGAACGTTCAATGGTGTTCATTACCTCATGCCCATCGGCCGACATTTTTGTACTTTGTTTAACATCAAAATTCACAAATTCCGAAATATCTGCACCTGCTGCAAATGCTTTAGGACCAGCACCTGTCAAAATAATACCTGTCACACTGGCATCGGATTGAGCCGCGGTAACAGCCTGCTTAATTTCTTGCAATGTTTCGATGTTCAAGGCATTTAATTTTGATTCTCTGTTTATCGTGATGGTAAGGATACCATTTTCGTTTGAAGTAAGAATGTTATTATACATAGTTTGCAAATTTAAAGATATTTGATTAGTCTTGTAAAGACGATATGAACAAATTATTGATACTGAAATTTGTAAATTGGTTATTGTGCAGTCATTCAATCCTAATAAAATAAACAATAAAGATGTATCTCTTCCCCATACTCAATGGCATTTGGCAAGGTTTTTTTATAAGCATCTTGTTGTTCGGTCCTGCATTTTTTAAACTCATACACATCAGTATTCAAGAGGGATTTAAGAAAGGCGTCATTTTAGCATCGGGTGTTTTTTTAAGCGACTTATTGGTGGTGTCGCTTTGCATTTTTGGATTTTCAGAATTTATGCAAACACCTACGTTTCAAAAAATGTACAGTTTGTTAGGAGCGATTATTTTGTTTTTATTGGGTATCAAATCTTTCAGACATCAATACAAAGCTTTTTTAATTTCCTATTCGGAAAGGGTGCCGCACTCCAAAAGTTTATTGAAGGGTTTTGCCTTAAATTTAGTCAACCCATTTACCTTTATTTTATGGTTCAATGTTTTGGGGTCTATCAGTTTAAAATATGCCGAGGAGTTGCAATACAAATTACTCATTTCTATCAATGTATTTACGATACTATTAATGCTATTTTCAATGGATGTTTTAAAGGTCTTCTTATCACACTTAATTGGCAAAAAACTAAACGCCCGAATTTTCTTCACCATTAATAAATACTTTGGTTTATTGTTAATGATTATCGCCGGCATATTCTTGGTGCGCTTTACAACCTTGATGGGTTGGTGGAAATAGGGCCCTTCGACTCCCGATAGCAATCGGGACAGGGTGACTAGGCAGTTTGGGCAAAACCTATAGTATTAAAAAAACATACTATTTGGTATTTTTTTAATAGAATGAACTATTTTTCTTGAAGGGTTTTTTGAAAATAAAAAAAGAATACATTTGCGAACCTTGTTATGAGCACTGAACCCATTACTATTGAATGTGAATTGTTATACAGAAAAAAGCAATCGGTGGTTAAGGCCCAATTACTAATTTATTCATTCACCTTTATTGCCTTGCGTTTTTTAGTACCAACTTACTCTAAAGGTAAATTGATTTACGTAGGCTTGTTAAAGGAAAATGGATTACAAGACTATATTGGTTCAGCCCAAGTTTTGCAAATGGGACTATTACTCCTCGCGGCTCCTTCATTCTACATAATTCTTGCACGCTCATTAAAAATAAAAGGGACCATCACCTTTTCTGAAAAATACATTATAATTGAATGGTGGCGAAAGTTTAAATTCCGATTCGAGGTTCAGCACCTCAAAGATTTCCATGTGCAATTCAATTATTTTAAACGCAATGATTTAGAGCCTCGCACAATGGTATTAGGCAATAACAATATCCTCTTATTTAAGCGATATAAAAATCCTTCAAATACGAATTCCTTCTGCAAACCATAGAAGAAGACGAAAAAATGCGAGCCCTCTTTGAAATTTGGGAAAGCCAAAACCCCTCTTTTAAATACCACACCGTGCTGGCCGACTTTTAATCAAATGACATACAGTTTAGGTGTACGGTTTAAATTTATTTTAGAAATGGTTTCAGCCTAGCGGGCGTTATGGTGAAACTTTCTCGCCATATGTACCAATGGTCTTTCATTTCGCTCGAAATTAAACGCATGGTTTCATTAATGACTTCAGCCACTTCAGCATCAGTAGAGCTGGCAATAATACCCTCCGACTTACCAAAATTACCCCAATAAAACAATAAGCTAACCTCTGTTGTTTTTTGCAATTTTTCTTTTGGCAATTTGCTCCAATCTACTTTCGAATAAATAAAATTCTCTAACATTTCTATTTTATCAGACATCGTAAGCACTAAGGTTTCCTCGTAGGTAAAAGTATCTGATTTTTGCCAATGCCCCTCTTTAAAATACATGTAAATTTCGCGTCTGTTAATTTTATGGTAAGCTTGGTTTTGAAATATTTTGATAATTTTTCCACGCGAGGTTAGCAAAGGATAATTGAGCCAAGTAACTTTTCTACCGATGCCATTGCATATCTCGGGAAATATTTTTTTATAAAGGGCTACCAAACTGTCTCCAGTATCACAAGCACTGATTAAATTGGTAAGGTAGAGTTGACTATCGCACAAGGTGAATTGAGCCTCATAGCCGCGCCAGCAATCGGCGGCACAATTGGTTTCTTTAAATAATTTGCGCATTTGTGAAAATGCAGGATCACCCTCCAAAGGATTACGCCATAAAGGCAAAGTATCCTTCCCAACAATCAATACATCGGGCCGTTGAAGGCTTGCGTATGAATTAACAGCAAGGATGCTTAGGAGCAGAATCAAAACGAACTTCTTAACTAAAAACATGGTCGATATAATAGACTTCAAATTTGCATGACAAGTTGCTTTCTTCCAAATTTAAATCCAAATAACAAGGTACTCCAATCGGTAAAACCTGTGCACATAAGTTTCAAAATTGCATTTTATTAGTGCTTATATTTGTAACCGATGAAAGCTGATTTGAAAAAAGCCTATTGGGAATTGCACATTGCTGTTTTCATTTTTGGTTTCACTGCTATATTAGGCAAGCTTATTAGTGCCGACCATTTCACCTTGGTATGGCACCGCATGTGGTTAGCTTCTTTGGGTTTTTTTTTAATCCCTCAATTTTACAAAACTTTAAAAGCTACGCCTCTTAAATCAATTGCTCTATTATTGGGTATCGGCATCTTGGTGGCCATTCATTGGTTGACCTTTTACGGTTCTATCAAAATTGGCAAAAGTGCCTCTTTAACCCTTGGTTGCTTTGGCTTAACCAGCACATTCACTTCTTTTTTAGAGCCCATCATTTATAAACGAAAACTAGACACAAGAGAAATGCTATTTGGCTTATTGGCTTTAATAGGTATTGGCATTATTGCTTATTATTCTCCTTCTGAAAGCGAAGAAGGAGGCAACTTTACCCTGGCTATTATTATTGGTATCTTCTCAACTTTTGTGGCTGCGCTTTTCGCGACTATAAATTCACGTCTCACGAATAAAATTGATACCAAGGTCATGGCCTTCACAGAATTCTCAGGAGGCTTTCTATTCTTGACTGTTTTGCTGTTATTCGCCAAGCCTTTTATAGGTCAATGGACTACGGTGATCCCTCTAGAAAACTTTAACTTATGGCCTACCACCTCGCAACCACAATTCATCAATTCACCTTATGCCGATATCATATGGATTGCCATACTCGCCTTGGTGTGCACCAATATCGCCTTTGTCCTAAACTTGAATGCCATGAAAAAAGTTACCGCCTTTACAGCTAATTTGGCCATTAATTTGGAACCTGTTTACGGAATTGTTTTGGCTGCTTTTATATTACAAGAACATGCGTTTTTAAATTTGCAATTCTACATTGGCACTGCCATTATTTTAAGCAGTGTAGTATTGCATGCAGTCATGAGAAAAAATGGATAATATCAATCAAATCATTCGCGAAAGAAGGAGCCATTACCCCCACGAATTTAATGGCCTGCCATTAGACGACAGCCTTATTGACACCCTTATTGAAAACGCTTGTTGGGCCCCCAACCACACATTAAATTTTCCATGGCGTTTCATTGTATTAAAAGATGAAGCCTTGAAAAATTGGCTGCAATTGGTATTAAATAATTTTATTAAAGATACACCTGCAGAAAAATTCAATCAGAAAAAAGCAGATAAAATACAGACTTATCAAACCCAAGTCTCGCATGCCATTGTATTGGTTTGCGAACACGATTCAGAAAGTTTAAACAAACAGAAAGAAGACCTATTAGCCGTTGCTTGTGGTGTTCAAAATATGTATTTGAGTTTAAGTCAATTTCCTAGCGCTGGCGGTTACTGGAGCTCTGGCATGGGCACTTATGGTATTGCAATGCACAACTATTTCAATTTAAAAAGCAACCAAGTTTTAATGGGCTATTTTATGTTGGGCAGTTTGGATAAAAAAAGAATAGACAGCCATCGCAAAGATTTCAGACAATTTATCATTTCTTAAAAATAAGAAGCATTTCAAATATTTAATTATGGTTTGATAGTTGCAAAATTTATTGTGCAACTATATGATTCGTTTGCACTACTTTCTTTGCAAGTCTAAAAGTGCCTAAGTTTAATAAACACTCGAAATCTCATTCACCCTGTTCGCATCGAGTTTTAAGAACGTAAACAACATCATGCTAAAACTAAAGAGCGATGAACCCCCATAACTCATAAATGGCAATGGAATTCCAATTACTGGTAAGACCCCTAAAGCCATGCCCACGTTCACAAAAAAGTGAAAGAAAATAACGGAAGCTGTACAATAACCATACACCCTACTGAACACATTCTTCTGCCGCTCGGCCATGTAATACAAGCGCCCTATAAAAAATATGTACACTAATACAAAAAGTGTAGAACCTATAAAACCATACTCCTCGCCTACTGTACAAAATATAAAGTCTGTATGTTGTTCGGGCACCAACTTCGCTTTGGTTTGTGTGCCATTGTTAAAGCCATTGCCTACCCATCTACCTGCGCCAATACTGATTTTCGACTGACGAACATTGTAACTGTAATCGCGCTTCGAAGCCTTCTTGTCTTTGCGATTCGCATCTATTTTGAACAAACTAAACTCCTTTGCTTTTCGCGGATAATACTCAGCTACATCTTGATTAAGTGTTACTAAAATTCTCTGTTGTTGATGCGGTTGTAACACCTTAGCAAAAATAAAATCGACACTTAAAATAAAAATGGCAGATGCAAAAAACACTATCAGACTGAGCCATAACATTTGCGCATATTTCTTGAAAAAATAAAAGACAGCGCCACAAATGAGCAGGATGCCGAAAATTAAATACAAGGATGGAAACAAGATAGTAAACACGAACAAGGCCGCCATGTATAAACCGATGACCAAATACCAACCTGATAATCCTTCGCGGTACAATACCAAAAAGAAACTCACAAAAACCAAAGCCGAACCTGTATCATTCTGCGCCAAGGTTAGTGCCATAGGCAACAAAATAATGCCAAAACAAATGGCAATGTTTTTTCTGCCTAAAAATTTCACATCGAAAGTACCCAAATATTTAGCGAGGGCGAGAGAGGTGGCATACTTAGCAAACTCGCTGGGCTGTAATTTAAATGAACCAATTTTGAACCATGCTTGGGCCCCTTTATTGATAACACCTGTGCCCAATAAAATGAGCAACATAATAATAACAATAATGTAGATACCATAGCCCGAAAAGTTGAAAAACTTGGGGTCGAGTAACAAAATTAAAAAAACTATAATGGCCGCTACACCTATCCATAAAAACTGTTTGCCATACTCCATGGTTAAATCGAAAATAAAAGTATGATCGATGGTACTGTTGGCTGAATAAATATTCATGGCACCAAAACTCACAATTAAAATATAAATGATGACCGTGAGCCAGTCGATGCGAATATTTTCTTCGGGTCTGTGATAGTTCATGGTTTAATTGTTAAGGGTAAGAGTGTTTTCCTCAAAGTTGAATCTGGCTTTGGCGCATCATAAATAGAGGAACCCACTAAATTTGAATTTAACATTCTATCGAGCATATCTTGTCGCGTTGTTTTCGTTTTATCGGTGGCCAAATAACGCTCAATCATTAAATTGGCAATTGGTGCCGCATAATCGGCTCCATAACCCCCATTTTCTACAACTACTGCGATTGCAATTTTAGGATTATCACGCGGTGGGAAGGCAATAAATATAGAATGGTGGGCCCCGTGTGGATTTTGTGCTGTTCCAGTTTTAGCACAAATTGCAATGCCTTCAATGCCGGTCCTTCCTGCTGTGCCCCCTGGTTTACAAACGCGTGCCATACCTGCAATTATAGAATCATAATAAGTCGGATCAATCAGTGCCTTGTGCTTAATTTTAAATTTTTCAGGCAACAACTTCTCGTCGCCAATAGCCTTTACAACGTGGGGTGTAAAATAATAACCACGGTTGGCGATTACTGTTGCTACATTGGCCATTTGCAAAGGTGTTAAGCCAATTTCACCTTGACCAATAGATAATGAGATAACATTGCTAGAGCGCCAATTTTTACCAAACACCTTTTCGAAATATTGTGTCTTTTTTACAATGCCAGGTGATTCCTCTGGCAAATCAATTTCAGTTTTAATTCCAATGCCAAAACTATTTAAATATTGGGTCCATTTGATATAAGCCTCTTGCACACTGCTGTATCTTGGGTTATCTAATATTTTGCGGTAAACAAAACAATAATAAGCATTGCAACTTTGTTGAATGCTGCTCTCTAAATCGAGTGGCGATGCATGCGAGTGGCATCCAACAGTTAGCGAGCCCATATGATAGCCCCCATGACAAGGGTATCTAGTATCTGGAAACAAAACACCTTCCTGCTGACCAATTAAAGCCTGCACCGTTTTAAATGTGGAGCCCGGAGGATACGGTGCTTTTAGGGCACGGTTGAACAAAGGTTTGCGCGGATCCAACAATAAAGCACTAAAGTTTTTATTCCTACTCTGACCAACCAACACATTGGGATCGTAGTTAGGACTATTGACAATGCTTAGTACTTCTCCGGTGGCTGGTTCTATCGCTACAATAGAACCAAATTTATTTTTCATTAATTGCTCGCCATACTCTTGCAAATTCAAATCAATTGAAGCAATTATGTTTTGACCTGCAACAGGCATACTATCAAATTTACCACCGGCAAAACTGCCTTGCTGGCGACTGAATTTATCGACCAATACAATTCTTTTCCCCTTCTTGCCACGCAAGTACAATTCGTAACTTTTCTCCATACCCGAAACCCCTTTTGTATCGCCCGGTTTATAGTACTTTTCTACTTGTAATTGTTTCTCTGACACCTCACCCATATAACCTAACAAATGCGCAGCGCCATTGATGTTATAGCGTCTATCAATTTTTGTTTCAATAAAAAATGCAGGATAGTCGTAAAGAATTTCTTGCAGTTGAGAATAAATATTAAAGGGCAAACTTTTATAAATAATTGAAGCCTCACGCGCATTATAACGACTTGCCTTCTTTATTCTTGTATTTAATTCAATGGTATCGATTTGTAGTACGTTGCACAGTTTAACCTTATCAATGCTTTTAATATTTTTCGGAACTGCCATTAAATCATAAACAGCATCATTGTATACTAGTAATTTGCCATTGCGATCGACAATGGTGCCGCGTGCTGGATAAATTGTTATCTCATTCGAACCATAGGCCAATGCCTTATAGTAATTCGAGGTGTCTACTATTTGTAAAAAGAATAAGCGTGTAATAAAGATGACCCCTATCACCGACAAAACGATGAAGAATACCAATAATTTACCGTTTCTTTCCATGCGTAAATTTAAATTGAATTATGATTTAGTTGGTTTATAAATTAAATCCTCTAAAGCAATGGTGAAAATAAAAGTGATCAACGAGCTAATCAAAACCGCAGGCAATGTTACCACTAAGAAATTTCTGAAAAAATTAGGACCTAAAGATTCTAGCATCGAAAATACCAAATGGTATAATAAAATAAAGGTAATGAAATACATCCATTTCCATGGGCGACCTTTCTTTGAAGTCCATATTTTGTTATCCTCCTCGCGAGAGGCTATTTCATTTTCAATTTCGCGCGTGGCATAATGTCTAAAGAATCCAACCAAAGCACACACTGCAGCATTAACACCCATGGTATTAAAAAAAGTATCTAATATTAAGCCCGCTAAAAAAGAGACAACAATTAGCCAAACATGTGACATGCGTGGCGGCAATAACAATAAAAACATAACCAATACTTGCGGTTCAAAATAAACACTAAACGAACCAGAAATATTGACGTTACTGATGACAAATAATTGCAATGCAATTAACAGTATATAAAGTCCTAAATATTTTAAAATATCAAATATCATTGCGCCTTTTCCTTTAACTTTTTTTCTAATTCTTGAACCTCTTTGTTAAACAAATTTTTAACGACATAAACGGTACTAATACGGCCAAAATTTACCGCTAATTTTACTTTAATTTTATAAAAATCATCCGTCGATTTGGTTTCGATTTTATCGACTGTACCGATCGGTATGTTTTCCGGTAAATACTTAGAATAAGGGCTACTTACAATATGGTACCCCTTTTTAATTTGTTCGTATTTATTCACTTCTAAATAGTCAACAAAATTAGGGTCGCGACCCGACCAGTGAATGGTACCTTTGGCCAAACTCATTTCCTCTATTTTACACCCCAATTTAAAAGTGCTATTTAACACGGATGTAACAATGCTATAATTTTCAGAAACTTCTATAACATGACCAATCACCCCTTGCGGACAAAAGACACCCATACCAGGCTCTAACCCTGATGAGCTGCCGCGGTTAATGGTAATATAATTGTTTTGAAGATTGATGGTGTTCGTAATAACCTCAGCCGGAATATATTCATAACGCTGCTTATAAACCGAATCATTGACGGTAAATACTTTCCTTGATTCTATTAAATAATTGTCTTTAAGTTGTCTTCTTAGTCGTAAATTTTCGTTCGACAAAGC
Organism: Bacteroidota bacterium; assembly: GCA_947496065.1. GTDB lineage: Bacteria > Bacteroidota > Bacteroidia > NS11-12g > UBA955 > JABMMZ01. The sequence goes on along the minus strand of CANMBF010000047.1, from coordinate 937 downwards.
TTGGTTCTTATGGTATAAATCAAAATAGTCGAAAATAGAATGGTTGGCTTCTTGCAATTTACCAGCCACTTTGCGGGTATTACTAAAATAAAATGCCGATTGGTAACGGTTACTTCTGATAATTGAGACGAGGCAAAATATCTCTAGGAATAAAAATAACAAGACATGAAGTTTGCTTTTTAAATACCGAAATATTGAGTTCATTCGATAAAACCAATTACGAAGTCATTAAGAATTTAAATTTACCAATGTTCTTAAGGGCAATCCCAGTGCCGCGTACAACCGCTCTAAGCGGATCTTCAGCAACGTGAACAGGCAATTTAGTCTTAGCAGACAAACGTTTATCTAAACCTCTTAACAAAGCGCCTCCACCGGTAAGGTAAATCCCAGTTTGATAAATATCTGCGGCCAATTCAGGCGGTGTATTTTCCAATGCTTTCAATACGGCTTCTTCTAATTTTACAATCGATTTATCTAATGCCAAAGCAATTTCTGAATAAGAAACAAAAACTTGTTTTGGAATACCTGTCATTAAATCTCTTCCGTATACGGCATAATCTTCTGGCGGATTATCTAATTCTGTAAGGGCTGAACCCACATTGATTTTAATTTTTTCGGCTGTGCGCTCACCACACAACAAATTATGTTGGCGTTTCATGTACTCGCTGATATCCATATTGAACTCATCACCCGCTACACGAATGGATTGATCGCAAACAATACCGCCCAATGCAATAACTGCAATTTCGCTCGTACCACCGCCAATATCAATCACCATGTTGCCCATAGGCTCTGTAACATCAATACCAATACCTACAGCTGCGGCCATCGGCTCATGTATCATGTATACCTCTTTACCACCAGCGCGATCGGCACTATCTTTAACAGCTCTTTTTTCAACCTCGGTTATACCTGATGGAATACAGATAACCATCTT
>CANMBF010000046.1 GCA_947496065.1 Bacteroidota bacterium | reverse complement strand
CCCCAACGGTTGAACACTTCAATATGGAAAGTCTTCTCGCCATTTACCACCGCATAGAACGTGTTGTTCAATTTCGGACCAGTACCCTCAGGACTGAAGGCTGTTGGTACAAATACTGTTACATCAGGTCCTATCTTGCGCAATTGGCTAATACTATCCCAACATACAAAGTCTTCTGTCAATACTTTTGGATCGGCCGATTGTGGATACGTAAAGCTCGATTTCAAGTAAACATAATAGGTAGTCGTATCAGTTGGATAAGTGTGAATCGGATTCTCTTGTGTGCTGGTATCGTCTGGATTTTTTAAGTTATCGAAGTTCCACTCGTGGGTCATCGCACCCCATGTTACTTTCGAATTGTTAAAGAATTTAAATTTAGGGAAGGCCACAGTCGTAAAGAAGCCTGGATCGCTGGTAAAGCCTGCCTTCGGTGTTGGTATTATTCTTACATATCCCAATGAATCTTTTGTCACTGCACATGATTCTGTTGGCAATGCGCCCCATTGGTTATGAACTGTTAATTTAACATCGTACCAGCCTTGTTTTGAGATTGGATACTTAATACCTACAGGAGAACCATCGGTGCTATTCAAGATACTATCGCCGTTGCCATAATACCAATCGTAGCGCAATTTTGATAGATCAGTTGGTTGGGTTACAAAAGTACTAAAGTCGATTAAGCCTGGCTCACATTGTACAAAGTGCATTGGCATACTCCATACCGGGTAAGGTTCTAATACCACTCTTAAATCATCTTTTACTTGCGGACAAACACCTTCTTTGTTACTGGTTATTGTTAAGATGGCTTCGCCTGCAATCGTATCTTGTGTACCTTGGTAATAGGTTGTATTGGGTAGCTTAGTTCCTTTTAAGAAGGTGCCATCGCCACTGGTACTCCATACAATACCATTGGTTACAAACTTACTGGTTGAAATCAATTTAAAGGTATCATTCTCGCACAGTGTATAAGGGTCGGTATTGGTAATGGTAATTTCTGGTTGCGTTTGTATGGTTTTATAGTTAATACCAGTATCCGAACATTTGGTCAATGGGTTGGTGTATTTGAACACTAATTTATAAGGACCTTCATATTGTTGAGCACCTGGACCCTTGCTTGGATCGAAGGTTGAACCTTTTACAAATGGACCATACCATGAACTGTTAGGATCATTGTCTGGGTAGTTGGTTTTCAATTGGAAAATACCAGAGGTAGAACAAACGGTGTCGGGTGCGGCCAGTTTAATTTGAGGCAAACCATTCACATTGATATCGGTACTATCTGTTACCATACATCCACTCGAGGTATCTGTAAATCTCAATTGGTATTGTCCAGAACCTGTGCTTGGATCGAATTTCTTTTGTAGTTTTACTGCATTGTTAATTGCATTGTTAACCGCTGGTAAAGTTTTATCTCTTGATCCTCCAAAAGCAATACATTTCCAATAGCCGTCAGGGAAACGTCTGCCACTGTTTTTCTCAACTACAAAACTATCTAAAGCTAAGTATGGATAGTTAATACATTGACTTGGTATCGGATCGAATTGTATTTCTGGTAAGCGAACAACAGTGATTCTAGCAGTATCGCATTTTTGACAGCTTGTACTTGGATTTTTAAAGCAGTACTCAACCGTGTAGTCGCCTGTTTTATTATTCTCGCCCTCTAATCCTGGGTCCATCCAATATTTACTAGGTATATACGTTTTATCTTCAGTTATTAACGCGGCTGGATCAACTCCAGAGGATGGTGGAACAGATAAAACACGATAGGTTTGAATTCCTCCAGTTTTTACAAATGGTGTATCTACTAGTCTTTCTAAATTAATTGGACCTGCTTTTTGACAGAATATGCCATTCTTCATGTGCACCAATGGATTTGGATTTAAACGAATCGGTTTACATTCTGAGAAGTAACAACCTTTGAAATCTCTATAGTCGTAACAAATAGTATCTTTTAAACCTGCCTGTGGCACCTGTTCATTTTTGATAAACAAAGGATAGTTATAAATATAAGGTGAACTACCAACAGGGCCGCCAGTGACCCAACTTGGCTTCTTGAATTTTTGGTAGTAGCGTATATCAGTAAATTTAGCACCTGATTGGTCTTTGGCGATGGCTATTTGTTTTTGTGTAAGGTTAACTGCGCCATCTGTGAAACACCTTGGCGGTAATCCCGCAAAACTAAAGGTGGGCAGTGGATTCACTACAATCAACAAAGTATCATGGTCAATACAAGTAACACCGCTTTGGGTTACCTTTAGGAATAAATCATATTTGCGATCGGCCTGTTGAATGATTTTTGTTTTGAATGAACTATCATTCGCCATCACAATACCTGTATTCAAATCGGTCCATACCATCGACCGGCTGTAGCCTAGTGGTCGGCGACTGGCTTTTACTTTAAGTGTATCTTGGATACAAATTTCTCTGTCTGGCTTAGCAATGGCAACCACCGTATCATTCACCGCTAGGTTCATGGTATCACTGGTATTGCAACCCAAAATATCAATGACTTTGGCAATGTATTGACCTGCAATATTTATTGTTTTAAACCTGGTACTATCGCCATCGGGCAACCAATAATAGCGCAAGGTATCGGCATTTTGAGCATCGAGTGTTACACTTTGGTAGGTGCAAATGCGTTTATCTGGCCCAATATTGACAACAGGATTGGGTTGGTATTTAACTTTAATGGTATCTGTATCTACACACTTATTTTTATCAGTTAACTTTAATAAAATGTTGGTGCTAAAAGTAGGTTTAATCGCAAAACGGTTCAGTGTATCTTTGGTTTTAAAAGTACCAATTGGACTTTCCCAACGGTATTTAAAATTTGGCACCCCATAAGCAATGATTGGCTTGATAACTAAACTATCGCCAGCGCAAACAAATGTATCTCTACCAAAGGCCAATTCTACATCGAGTACGGGAGGCATAATAACGGTATCTGTGTAAATTGTTGGACAGTTAATTGGTAAGTTATTAATCGTATGGGTGATAATATATTTTCCACCCCGTTTAAATTTAAAACTATCGCGTTTTTGATAACTCTTATAGTAAGGCAGGCCTGAGTTGGTACTATCCCTAATCACCCATTCATAGTTATAACTACCCTTATAATTCACCGTATCTTTCGGATAAGAGGTAAATCGCAATTTGCCACAATCTAATATTTCGTAAACACGTTTAGCCTGCGCTTTGGCTTTAACGGCTATCAAAAAACCTTTGGCAGTTGTGGCTGGCCTTGGGCAATTATCATCTTTTACAACGGCTGTAAAATTATAGGAATTGGTTCTTGCATCACCAATTTTGGTTTGCCAGCAAAATTCTGCTTGCTTTTCGCGGGCTGTAGGATCAATTATTCTAAAGGTGGCGCCAGGAATACCATAATTCCAAGAAAGGTATGTTGAATCAGCCACTTTTTGATTCGGCGCTAAATTATCGACCGTCTTAATGACAAAACATATTTTATTGCCTTCACAAACAGTGTATTTATTAGAATTGTTAGTGATTTGAGGTGGATTATTATCGGCACATTTTACCACAATCATCATCATATCTCGTCGCGTGGTTCCAACATTTACCCATGCACCAGTAGAATCTTTTCGGTATTCATCAATTTGAATTACAACTGGACCGGCCTCATCGCATTTGGTAGGCATAAAAATAATATCACCGGTTGAATTATCAAAATAAAAGCCACGAGGTGGTTTTGCGTTGGGCAATGGCTTACAATTCACAACACCCGGTGGTAAACAAAACGGTGTCATTGGGATTTGAGCTGTAAAAGATCCGTTTTTTAATATGTTCTGTCCTTTTGCTTTTAACGCATCCCCTAGTGAATAGGCCAAACTATCGCCATCAACTTTATCGGTTACGCCATTATTAAAAGAGAAAGGCTGATTGCAGCAGATGTATGAGATAGGTGGTGTGGTTAGCTGTGGACTATTATTACATTTTCCTTTAATGTTACAGATATCCAACATACTTTCTGTATAAAAGTTATCGTAAGGCTGGGTAGTTATCAGCTCATCTCTGCAGCATTGGGTAGCTGCAAAATAGACCTTACAACAATTGTTTTGCTTAAAAGTATTGTATGGAGAAGAATTGAAATCAATGATACATTCGAATGTATGTTCTTCAACCCCTTGATTCGACATTTGATTTTGGGGATTACAAGGCGCCGAACCAGAAGCACAAGTAGGCGTAATGTCCTTAATCGAAGTGCGCTTTACATTAACGACAAAAGAAGTATTGCCACAATACATTGAAATGGAACCAAAATTCAGAGGAATCCCAGCACATTGTCTATAAATCTTAGTGATGATTTTGTATTTACCTGGCGAAATACAAATGTATTCTATATCACTTCCCATCATGTGATCAGCCTTCAAAACCATTGAAAACAGGGCGCAAAACAATAAAATGGACAGGCGTTTCATATTAATACAATTCATCAAATATAAAACACTTTTTTGATTAAATTCGTTGCCTGATGAATACAAAAAAAATAACCCTGTATTTCATGGCCATCCTTATGATTGTTAGTTTCGAAAACTGCAAGGCTAAAAGTTGTGACACCGCAAGTAATGTCGATGAGAGTAAACGCAAAATGAAGGCCAGTGGATCGCTTTTTTCAAGAAAGGAAAGAAGGCGAATGAAACACTAGAAAGACAAAGACTTAGGTTTGTTGCCGCCCAATCGCACTAACATTCCAATATTGTGTTGAAAGAACGTCCGATAATCAACATTCACTCTTTGGTTGAGGGTTAAGCTATACATTAGTCCAAAATCGCGCATCATTTTTATAACTAAACCTCCGCCAATTTTAAGATTGGTGTTCACTCTATTTGACCCTATGGCTTTAAATGTATTATTTAAAATATCGAAATTATATCCAATATTAAAAAATGGAGAGAGTAGTCTTTTTTGTTCAACATCCTCATAATCCATAACATTTGGCAAATGCAATACCAATGCAAATTTAAAGCGAAAGAAATTGTTGGATTGGTAAGGCTCGAAACGGTTATCAGGATTTTTGTAATTCCCCAAGCCAAAGCCCATATTAAAGCTTGAAAATCTTGATATGTATAGGTTTTTATCGACTTCGGTGACCCAACTTGTTTTATTATTCGCGTTGTTTTTGTTGTTTAAAAACGCCTCGTTAAAGAAGATGGCACCTTGCTGTATCCCAATGCTTTTCCTGCCGAAAAATTGCCCTTTCGCTTGAAATGAGATCAGCAAGCACAACCCTATGGTACAGTAGTTTCTCAAAATTTTATTTTAGATAATTCTCTTTGAATGTCCTTTTGTTTGATATCATCTCGCTTATCGAAAGCCTTCTTTCCTTTACCAACACCAATATCTAATTTAAGAAAACCGCGATCGCTGGCATAAAGTTTAATTGGAAATATGGCCGTACCCTTGTCCTTGATTTTATTGGCGATTTTTTTTATCTCCATTTTATTCAATAACAACTTGCGATTGTGAATGGGTTCATGGTTGTTATAGCTGCCTTGTTTAAATTCGCTAATATGCATGTTTTTAATCCACACTTCGTTGTTTTCAATCATACAAAAGGCATCACTAATGTTGGCATTGCCCATGCGAATACTTTTCACTTCGGTACCTGTAAGCACTATACCAACAGTAAATTTTTGATCGATATGGTATTCGAAATTCGCCTTGCGATTAATGATATTGACGGGTTTTAGTGACAAATTATTTTAATGATTCAAATAAGAGATTTAGTTTTGCTTTTGGGATAATTTTTTGACCGGTTTTACAATCTGCTATAATTCTATCACCTACTCTTGCTATCACCTCACAATCGATATTATTCTTATCCAGGTTATAAATGGTTGCCGTGAAGTGTACTATGTGACCTAACAAAGCGGGCGATTTATGTACAATGTTTAGGAATGTTCCGATTCCCTCCTCTTCTACATCTTTCATTTCTAAAACAAAGAGTCGACTACTCCATTCTGCATCGCGACCTAAAGCAAAGGTTCCATAGACATCATGAACAGAGTCGTTTTCAAAAACAGCCAAATCAGATTTTGTAACTGCTTTTTCAAAAACGCGCTGATCTCCTATTTTAAAAATTGATTTCATGTGCCAACCTTACAAAAATAACATTAAATACGGGAAGTAAAATTCTACTTTTGTATTTTTATTGATTAAACTAAAAATAAAATGCTATAAAAAAAGCTACCATGTTTTTACAATGTAGCTTTTTATAAGATGATCGTTCTTTGTTTAATCACCCACTTGAACAGGCGATTTCGGCTGTACAACCTTATCGACCACATTGCATTTAATGTTTAAATAGTAAGTACCGACATTGGTTATTACTGTTATAGTTTTGGTTTGGTTACCGTGTTTTCCTGATGAATCAAAAATCGCGGTGATAGAACCTTCTTTTCCAGCAAGAACTGGCTCTTTGCTATAAGATGGAACGGTACATCCACAACTTGCGTTGGCGCTTGTAATAGTTGCAGGCTCGGTTCCTTTATTGGTGAATATAAAAGTATACTTGGCTTTTGTCCCTTCGGTTACATTTCCGAAATCATGGGTCTCTTTTTTCCATTCTAACAATTTTGGATCTTCTGTTTTAATCTCTGCAGAATGAAAGCTTGCAGGTGTTGCAACTAAAGCGATTAGGTAAGTAAATAATGAAATCATAATTTAATGTAAATTTTCTTTATGAGTTACAAACAAATAGTGTGCCGAAATCTCAATCATTTGATTTTTGTATATTGGCACTAATCCCTAAGAAATAGGCGCCCATGCTCGTATAAACAGTAAGTGACTTAAATTGTCGTCCCACTTTTCCTTTGGGGTCGAATTTTACAATTATGCCCGCCGTATCATTGGGCAAAATAGCCTGTTGAGGCCATTTACTAATAATGCACCCACAAGAACCTTGGACATTTTCAATTACAAGTGTATCTTTAGTGGTATTGGTTAAAACAAAATTGGTTTCAACTATTTTACCGTGTTTAATATCGACAAACTTATGCTCCGTTTCATTCCAAATAATTCCTGGATTATTTTCTATTTCCCATTTCGCATCAATAAAAATAAATGCAAAAAAAAGCAATAAAATAATTTTAAAGTTTGACGTTGTCATTTCCTTTTTAAAAAAAACAGGCGCTAATTTTGAATTATCAAATTTAACGGCTGAAATATTAAAGTGCTATTGAAAGCACTTTTTAAATTAATTAGATTTTTGTTTTAATTTAACACCACCGCTTGGCATAGGATCAACCTTTGCTTTTTCGCCAACGAAGCATTTGAAAGAAACAATTTCTTTACCACCGTTGGTGTTCAGTGTAACAGTTTTATCTTGGGCACCAGCTTTACCTGCTGAATTAAATCCAACAATAATTTCTGTGCTTTTACCTGGCATAATTGGTTCTTTGGTATAAGTTGGTGTTGTACAACCACATTGAACATCATGTCCAATAATGGTTACTGGGTCCTTACCAACATTGGTTAAAATGAATGTGGTTTTCACTTCAGTTCCTTCAGAAATGGTTCCGAAATCATGGAAAGTTTTATCAAACTTCACTTCGTATGGCTTATCTGAAAGCACTACTTTCGCTGGGGCAGCTGTTTTGGCTTTTGGTTTTGGTTTAAAAGCGGCTAATCCTACAAACATTAGCGCAACCATACTGTAAATATATACTTTTTTCATATTGATTATTTTTATTATTAATTTTAAGAACCTGATTTGGTTGTTTTTGGTTTTTCAGCTTTGGACTTTGTTGCAGTTTTGTTATTTTTCGGTTTGTCTTTACCTTTAGATTTAGAAGCTTCTTCTTTTGCTTTGGCAGCATCTTCTGCATCCTTTTTTTACTTTCCACTCATCATAAGCCGCTGCATTCATAACATTGCCAGAAATAGTAAGTATGATAGTACCCTCAGAGGTCGTAACTGTTACACTTTTATTAAACCCACCTTCTCCAGCAGCATTGTATGTTGCAGTAATTTGACCAGTTTCACCTGGTTTGTAAATACCACCTTTCCAATTGGGCGTCGTGCAACCGCATGAAGCAGCAACATTTTGCAAATTGATATCTCTGTCACCAACATTTTTAAACTCAAATACGTGCATAGCAGGAATTGATTGTTTAATATTGCCAAAATCAAATGTTGTTTCTTTAAATTGAACGAATTCAATATTGGTAACGGCAGCCGGGGGCACTACAGACATTGGAGGTAATGGGTTACTCGGCATTGGCATTGGCATTGGCATTGGCATTGGAGGGGGTGTTTGCGCCTTCACTGATGTGAAGAACGACACCATTACTAAAGCACTTAATATTACTTTTTTCATACTATTTCTTTTTTTTAAATTTAATTTCAAATATTATACCAATTTTTTAATTTTTATAGGTCATTACAAAAATAATGATAAATGATGACTAATTTTGAAAGCCCAATTTTTATTATCAATATTTTGTTTACAGCCGTTACACCCAAAAAACATTTAGGTCAACATTTTCTTAAAGACACTGAGATTGCAAGAAAGGTTGCCTGTCTGTTCCAGAAGGAACAATACCAAATGCCTGCCATAGAAATTGGTCCTGGAATGGGCGTGCTCACTCAATTTTTATTACAAGAATATGACAAAGTAATTGCAGTTGACGTTGATAAGGAATCGGTTGAATATTTAAATAAAACCATGGTGAACCCTCAATTAAAAGTGGTTTTAGCTGATTTTTTAGATAACCGCGAACTTCACCAGATCCTCACCCAACCTTCCGTCATTATTGGCAATTTTCCCTATAATATCAGCACCCAAATTGTTTTCAAAGTATTAGAGAATATAGAAAATGTAAAAGCTTTTGGAGGCATGTTCCAAAAAGAAGTAGCTGAGCGATTGGCGGCCAAAGAAGGATCAAAAACCTATGGCATTCAAAGTGTACTTCTCAATACTTTTTACACCACAACCTATGAATTTACAGTAGAACCTGATGTGTTTATTCCGCAACCAAAGGTAAAATCGGGTGTCATAAAATGTGTAAGAAAAGATGGTTTTGTATTGCCTTGCAGCAAAACACTCTACTATGAGGTGGTTAAAACGGCCTTTAACCAAAGACGTAAAACACTTCGAAATGCTTTACATAAATTTAATCTTTCAGATACTCATGAATTCGCTAAATTGCGAGCCGAACAGCTAAGCGTCGAAAATTTCATTTCCCTAACTTGTCAATTTGAAAATTCCAAACAATGAGCACTAAGAACATCGAAAAAGAATTGTTGTTTAAACTACAACCCGCTTTGGATGCAAGAGAGGATCAATCAGTCATCGAAATACTTGACGATTATCGCGCGGAGGATATTGCCGAAATCTTTTGGGATATTACCTTAGATGAGGCCAAATACATCATCAAGATAATCGAAAAGCCCAAGGCCATCGAAACCATTCGTTCTTTGGATGAAGAGTTACAAGGTCGCTTTTTTAAAGGCTATACAGCCAATGAAATTGCCTCTGATGTGATTGCTTACCTCGATTCAGATGATGCCGTAGATATCCTAAACTTGCTTTCGACCCGCAAGGCTGAAGAGGTTATCACCTTTTTAGATGATCAAGAGTATGCTAAAAACCTAATATCAATGCTACATTACGATGATGATGTGGCAGGTGGTTTGATGGCAAAAGAGTTGGTAAAAGTAAAATACAACTGGACAGTTAGTCAATGTGTTGAAGAAATTAGAAAGCAGGCCGAAGAGGTTACCAATGTCCTTTCGGTTTACGTCGTTGATGATAAAGATATTTTAAAAGGAGTTGTTTCTCTAAAAGATATTGTTTTAGCGAAGGCACATACTTCGGTTATTGAGATAACCAATGATGAATACATTTCAATTAATGCTTATGCAACAGGCGAAGAAGTAGCCAGTATAATGAGTAAATACGATTTAACCGCTATTCCTGTTATCGACAGTTTGGGCCGCTTGATTGGTCGCATTACGATCGATGACGTGGTTGACTTTATTAAGGAAGAAGCGGATAGAGATTTCCAGTTACAAGCGGGTTTGAGTGAAAATGTAGAGAGCAGTGATAAAATATGGATACTCTCAAGAGCGCGTTTGCCTTGGCTAATGGTCGGTTTAATGGGTGGCTTGGGAAGTTCAGCATTGGTGTCAAGTTTCGAAGGCGATATTTCTCGCTTACCTCAGCTAGCCTTCTTTATGCCAATTGTAGCGGCAATGGGCGGCAATGCAGGTGTTCAATCATCCGCTATTATTGTACAAGGTTTGGCCAACAACACCCTGAAAAGTAAAAATATATTACCAAAATTAGGCAAAGAGTTTACTGTTTCACTTTTAAATGGTTTAATATGTTCTGCCCTCCTACTCACATGGAATGTCATCATTGGTCATGGCTACGACCTAAGCATTGTGGTTAGTTTAGCCCTTATCACAGTGATTATCGTCGCTTCACTTTTAGGCACCATTACACCTTTGATTCTTGAAAAATTCAATATAGACCCAGCACTTGCATCAGGCCCATTTATTACCACTACAAACGATGTGATTGGACTTGGCGTCTATTTCTTTTTAGGAAGAATGATGCTGGGGTAAAAAACGATTGCGCCATTGAAAGCCGTAAGACCATACACTATTAAAGGCCATATCCTTTGTAAAGCCATTAAGGGACTTGCTTTTGTTATTCATTTTTTTAAACGCAAAAGCTGGGACAAGGCCATTGAATTTGAGGAAAACCCGCGCACCATGCGCTTAATAGATTTGCTTTATTTTTCCTATAAGTATTATTTTAAACCACCCCAAATACCTTCTCACCCAGGTGTGTTAGATCATTTTGAAAAAACAATTCTAGTCCCTACTGAATTCAAATCTCAACTTACCATTTCATTGGGAGGTGACCTAATGCCCTACGAAATGATAAAACCTGCAAACACGCATCATTTGTGGGACCAAGTGGGTTCAGATTTTTTTGGTAGCGACATTGTCTTTGCAAATCTTGAAACGCCTTTTGATAACAATCAAAAGCAATCTTTTGTGCCAGAGGTCATGCTGAGTAATATGCTCTTCAATACCGATGAGCAAACCTTTTCAATATTTAATGGCAATGGTCAGTTTAAAGGATTTGACATTTTAAGTGTCGCGAATAACCACAGTTTAGACATGGGCGAAGCAGGTCTGCTCGCCACCCTTCAAAACTTAAAGAGCAAAAATATTCTGAGTATTGGCGCTGCCACTTCATTTGAGGAAGCTCAACAGCCAGTCGTCATCGAAAAAAATGGTTTTAAAATTGGATTCATCGCCTATACCTATTCGCTCAACCAATTTGAAGGACCTAAAGACAAACCATGGTTAGTAAATCTTTTACCCTTGAACTTACCCAATTGCGATATTGGCCTCATCAAACAGCAGACTGAGACCTGCAGAAAAGCGGGGGCCGATCTCGTATTATGTTCCATTCATGCCGGCAATGCCTACCAAACCTACCCTAATAAAACAACCGTCGATTTATTTGAAAGTATTTTTAATACTTGTGGAGTCGATGTTATCATAGGGGGCCATCCACATAACTTGCAGCCTTGGAGAAATTACCATTTTACAGATCCTTATACTGGCAAAAACAAAACAGGATTTGCGATTTATAGCTTAGCGGATTTTATAGCTTACGACATCTTTACTTGGTGCCATTTGTGTGCCTATGTGAAATTAGAAATTGGCAGAGACCTAATGGGTGAAATTCAATTACGACCAATTGTTAAGCCAATGATAATGGAACGTAAAAACAAACAATTGCAATTGCAATATGCAGCGCAAGTTTATAGCAAATCAGAATTAACTGCAGAAGAGAAGGATATTAAAATCCTTTACGATGCTTGTTTAAAAGGTTGATTACTTAGTTAAATCAACTAACTCAACACCTGGATAACTGGCCGCTTTGAATTCAAAAACTGAATCGGCAATTACAGCATTCGGTGTTTGCGATGTAATGGTGTAGGTTTGCTTATTGCCCGCTTTAAAAGAAATCTTTAAGCTCATCACCGTTTTAGCATTTTTATCCACCTCAAGATTCATTAAAAAATACGATTTCTTTTTATCGGTTGGTGTCAACTTAATTTTAGCAACTTCAACTGCACCTTTTTTATAGGCACCTTCATCAGCATATAAAAATCCTTTTTCCCAAACTGTAAATATCTTCGCTGGATTCAATCCACTGCTAGAATTTGGATTGTATTTATCTTTGGTACATTCGTTGGTTTCTTTGGTATAAGTCCAAATAAATTTGCCATTGCAAAAAATCTCTTGACCAGCAAAACTCAATCTAAAACTATTGCCTTTGGTTTGTAAATTACCCTTCTCTGTTTTCTTCGGCGATTTTGCGTCTGCTGCTTCGCTTAACACTGTAAAATCAGATTTAAGCGTTTTATAGTCCTTGTATTTTTTAGAAACGTCTTTTAAAAGTTTATTGGCTGTTTTGTCTTTATGAGGCGTTACCATAGAGGTAAGGGCAACAGCCACTAAAGTTAACAGGAAAAATTTTTTCATGGGTGCGAAGGTAATAAAATTATTTATACAAAGTATTCAAAAACTGCTCCAAACTCGCTTCATCGGGTATCAATACCTTTCTGGCCTTGGCGCCTTCGAATGGACCAACAATTCCAGCTTGCTCAAGTTGATCTACTAAACGACCTGCGCGGTTATAACCTAATTTTAATTTTCTTTGAATTAAAGATGTACTGCCTTGTTGGGTCATCACGATTAAACGGGCTGCATCTTCAAATAGCGCATCTCTATCACTTGCATCGAAATCATTGCGTGATCCACCATCTTCGTCACTTCTAAATTCAGGCAAGATTAAGGCACTGCTATATCCTCTTTGATTGCCAATGAACTCAGTAATGCGCTCTACTTCGGGAGTATCTACAAATGGGCACTGTAAACGAATTAAATCATTACCCGTACTAAACAACATATCGCCTTTGCCAATTAATTGGTCGGCACCATTGCTATCCAAAATGGTGCGTGAATCTATTTTCGAAGTAACCCTAAAGGCCAACCGTGCAGGAAAATTGGCTTTAATGGTACCCGTAATAATATTGACAGAAGGCCGTTGGGTGGCGAGTATCACATGGATACCAATGGCTCTTGCCAATTGCGCCAAACGGGCAATCGGTGTTTCAACCTCACGACCAGCCGTCATCATTAAATCGGCTACTTCATCAATCACAACAACAATGTATGGCAGAAAACGGTGTCCTTCGGTTGGCAATAGTTTTCTTTCTCTAAACTTTACATTGTATTCAATAATATTTCTTTTGCCAGCTGCCTTTAATAATTCGTATCTGTCGTCCATCTCCATACACAAAGAATTCAGCGTATTACAAACCAATTTGGTATCAGTAATAATGGCATCGCCATCACCTGGCAATTTTGCTAAATAATGGCGCTCAATTTTATTGTATAAAGTTAATTCTACTTTTTTAGGATCAACCAATACAAACTTCAATTCAGAAGGATGCTTTTTATAAAGCAATGAAACGATTAAGGTATTTAATCCTACAGATTTTCCTTGACCAGTAGCACCTGCACATAGTAGGTGCGGCATTTTACTTAAATCGGCAATATAGAGTTCATTCGAAATGGTTTTACCTAAAATAACCGGTAACTCATAATTGCACTCTTGGAATTTCTTACTAGCAATCATCGAACGCATAGGCACCATTTCTGGTTTTTTGTTTGGCACTTCGATACCAATGGTACCGCGACCGGGAATAGGTGCTATGATACGAATACCAAGTGCAGCTAAACTCAAAGCGATATCATCTTCAAGATTCTTAATTCTCGAAATCTTAACTCCAGGGGCTGGTACAATTTCGTATAGTGTAACCGTCGGTCCAATGTTCGCTCTAATTTCTGAAATGGCTATATTGTAATTCTTAAGGGTCTCTACAATTAAATTCTTGCTGGTTTCTAATTCAGTGCGATCGACCTCTGTTTTGGTAAATTCATACTCCTGCAACAAATCGATGGTTGGAAATTGATAGCCCGGCAAGTCTAAGGTTGGATCGTAGAGGTCGTCCAGACCTGTTGGTGTTTGTGCTAAAGGCGCTTCTAAAATTGGCTTTTGCACTACCTCTGGCACAAATTCATCCGTTTCTTGTTGTGCTATTTTTAATTCAAAATTAGGCAACTTGTCGTTTTTCTTGTCTTTAATTGGATCAACTTTAAAGCTAATAGGTGATGTAAAATCTTCAATATTGGCCTCGGTATCTTCCTCCTCCAACTCCTCTTCAATTTCAGTAATGGTGTGCAATTGAATGCCATCCTCTTCTTCTACTAATTCCGCATTTTGTTTATTCAGAATTGGTTCCGGTTGGGCATTGATTTCTTCGTAATGTTGTTTAATCCGTTCTGCTTCAGTTTCATGATCGGAAAAAGCAATTTTATTGGTTATGTCAGATTCTTCGTCATATTGCACCAAACCTTTTTTAAATTTAAGATCAATATTGTAAACCACAATCATAAAGGCAAGGCCATATAAAAACAAAAAAACACCAGTCCCAACTGCACCAATTAAACTCTGTAACCACATATAACCAAAGTATCCAAAACCACCACCCATGTATAAATTATCGTTATGAAAAATAAAGCCCATAAGGATAGAAATCCAAACAATGATAAAAAAGCTATAACGCAATATTTTTGTCATAGGGTGCAATTGCCATTTAAAAAGCAAACGAGTGCCTAATGTAAAAATAGTAAATAATAGAATGTATGACGCAACACCAAACCATTTATGAATAAACAAATGACTAAACCAAGCACCAAAAAATCCCATCATATTGCTTGCACCACGTGCATTGTTGGCTTTGAACCATTTCCAATTACTGCTTTGTAAAATATCTTGATCGGTTTCGAATTGCGAAAGGTTGACGATATGCGAAGTAAATGCTACAAAAAGAAAGAGTGAAAACAAGATAAAAAAAGCACCCGCAATTTTGTAAGTGCGTTCATCTTTAATCCATGATAGCTTGCCTGGAGCAAAAGATTTTTGCTTTTCTTTTTCCTCAGGAAGAAAATCATCCGTAGCATTTCTGAAACTATTACTCTTTTTGGTGGCCATTATTATTGCAAAACGCAAAATTAAAACGAACTAGTTGTTAATTTATTGCAGGGTTCAATTACAAATCCACATTTCTAAAGCATTGTGCGAATTAATGGAATCGCAATAATGGTGAGATATTACAACACAAATTAAATTGTATCAATTAAAACATATAACATGTATTCGAGTGCTCAATTAATTGAATTAATATGGCATCTCAATACACATTCAATCAATTGTAAATGCACCCGCTAGATTTATATGGCCGCAAAGACATACGACCACCTTCGGGGTCGTTGTGTTTTGTGCCTATTTGTCTACAGGGATGCGACCGCCTTCGGGGTCGGGGAATCAAATTGATTTATTATCTAGAGGAATTCGACCCCATTGGGGTCATTTGTATGGCTGAATTTTCTGCCAAAATTTCCAAAAGGTTTTCTTTTGAGGAGATCGTATTAACGGGTTTTTCATATTACGCCTCTAACGCTTCAATTGCTTTCATTGTATAAACTTCACCTTCATCACCTACAAGTTTAGCCTGCAATTGGTCCGCCATCTGCAGCAACAATTTGTCTTAAAATTTTTAAACCTTAATAACTATTAACAATTAACTATTCACTGTATTTACATTTTGCCTTACTTTTGCAACGCAGTTTTTATTGCACCTATCGCATGAGTAAACCAAGTATACCTAGAGGCACAAGAGATTTTGGCCCTAAAATAATGGCCAAACGCAAATATATATTGAATACCATCGAACAGGTTTATCAATCTTTCGGATTCATGCCATTAGAAACCCCTAGCATGGAAAACCTTAGCACCCTTACTGGTAAATACGGTGCAGAAGGTGATCAATTGTTATTTAAAGTCTTAAACAGTGGTGATTATTTAAAAGATATCAGCGCAGATAAATTTGAATCAAAAATACTAACACCACTAATCTCAGAAAAAGGTTTGCGCTACGATTTAACAGTGCCCTTGGCCCGCTATGTCGTAATGAATCAAAACGAAGTGACCTTCCCTTTTAAACGCTATCAGATGCAACCCGTTTGGCGCGCTGATAGACCGCAGAAAGGGCGCTACCGCGAGTTCTGGCAATGCGATGCCGATGTACTAGGTACTCCTTCCCTATTATGCGAAGCCGACTTTGTAAAAATATACAGACAGGTATTTGCAAAACTTAAATTAACGGGTTACGAAATCAGAATCAATCACAGAAAATTACTAGAGGTCGTCGTCGAAAAAGCCGATGCTTCCACACATTTCAAAACCATTACCATTATCATCGACAAAGCCGATAAAATTGGCATCGAAGGCGTAAAAAATGAATTGATCAACTTGGGTTTGAATGAAAATCAAACCACGGTTATTCTTTCACTTCTTAACAAACAAGCTTTTAATGCCGCTAATTTAGCCAACATCAAAAGCGCACTTCCAAATACAGAAAACGCCAACAAAGCCATTGGCGATTTAACACAATTATTGGAATTACTGAACCACCAAACTGATTTCGTATACCTTGATGGTAGCCTAGCCCGCGGCCTCGACTATTACACAGGTTGTATTTTCGAAGTAGTGCCTACCGATGTGCAAATGGGTAGCATCAGTGGTGGCGGTCGCTACGATGACCTAACAGGTATTTTTGGCCTGAAAGGCATTTCGGGCATCGGCATTTCATTTGGTATCGACCGTATTTACGATGTGATGGAAGAGCTGAATATTTTCCCTGCCGATGGCACCAAATTTACCGATGTTTTATTCTGCTGTATGGATGAAAAAGCCTTTGCCTATTGTTTACCATTGGCAGATGATTTGCGATTGAATGGCATTAAAACAGAAGTATATCCTGACACTTCGAAACTCAAAAAGCAATTGGACTACGCCAACGCAAAAAACATTTCTTGGGCTGTTATCATTGGCGAAAATGAAATGAACAACAACCAGCTGGCCATTAAAAATTTGGTGAGTGGCGAGCAAGAATTAATAGATAAAAACGCATTAACTTTATTCCTAGAGAAACTATGATAAAAATTGGAGAGGCACTTACTTTAGCCAACATAAAAGCATTTATAAATTCTAGCGAGCAACTACAATTGAGCGATGCTGCAGTTGTTAGAATTGAAAACTCTTACAACTATTTGCAAAATAAAATGGCCAACGGCACTGCCATTATGTATGGTATTAATACAGGCTTTGGTTCTTTGTGTAACACTGTTATTCCCAACGATCAACTCGGTCAGTTGCAATACAACTTATTGCGTTCGCATGCTTGTGGCACTGGCGACTATGTGCCTCAATCGATTGTGAAATTGATGCTTTTGCTAAAGGCACAATCTTTGGCCTATGGTTATTCTGGCGTGCAATTGGCAACCGTTCAAAGACTCATTGATTTTTACAATGCA
The DNA here is from genome assembly GCA_947496065.1 of Bacteroidota bacterium. GTDB lineage: Bacteria > Bacteroidota > Bacteroidia > NS11-12g > UBA955 > JABMMZ01. The sequence continues at coordinate 4,704 of CANMBF010000046.1, read as the reverse complement.
GATATCATTCCTGTTGTTTACCAACAAGGTTCTTTGGGTGCTTCGGGCGACCTAGCGCCATTGGCCCATCTTTCCTTGCCATTAATTGGCGAAGGCATGGTGTGGGAAGGCGATGCCATGGTGGAAGCAAAACCCATTTTAGACAAACACCATTTAACCCCTGTTGTATTAGGACCAAAAGAAGGATTGGCTTTAATCAATGGCACCCAATTTATGAGTGCTTATGGGGTGCATTGTTTATTGGCTGCACAAAATATCATTGCAAAATCGAATACCATTGCCAGTCTTTCAATTGATGCTTTTGATGCGAGGATAGAACCTTTTTTAAAGCATACCCATTTGATCCGAAATCAAAACGGACAGATAAAAACAGCAGAAGCCATTCACCAATTGTTGCAAGGCAGCGAGATTATAGCCCAAAGTAAAACGCAAGTGCAAGATCCCTATTCATTCCGTTGTATTCCACAAGTGCATGGCGCCAGTTTAGATGCCATAGGCTATGCCGAACAAATTTTCGAAAGAGAAATCAATGCGGTTACAGACAATCCGAATGTTTTCGAAGCAGAAGATTTAATCATCAGCGGTGGTAATTTCCACGGGCAGACTTTGGCCTTGAGTTTAGACTTTGCAGCAATGGCCTTGGCAGAATTAGGCAATATTTCAGAACGCAGAACTTACCAATTAATAAGTGGATTAAGAGGTTTACCGCCATTCTTGAGTCACAATGCAGGCTTAGAAAGCGGCTTGATGATTGCTCAGTACACGGCAGCCAGTATTGTTAGTCAGAATAAACAACTGTGCAGTCCTGCCAGTGTCGATAGTATAGTAAGCAGCAACGGACAAGAAGACCATGTCAGCATGGGAGCTAATGGCGCTACTAAACTATTTAAAGTATGTGAAAATGTAATGCAAGTAATTGCCATTGAATTGGTAACGGCAGCGCGCGCTATTGAATACCGCAGACCATTAAAGTCATCGCCAGTATTAGAAACTTATTTAAGTAATTATTTAAAAGCTGTACAACCAAAAGACGAAGACGAAATACTATCGCCAGTATTGTTAAAAGCAAAAGCTTTTGTGAGTCAGAATTAAAATTTAGTCAACTAAGTTTACTATATTGTTTAAATTAATTTTACTTTAGAGCCAACCAATTCCTTTGGCTTCACCTCATTTTGAATGTTACCAATTTTCCTTAAAGCGTACATCACATTCTCTAACATTTTTTCACTGATGGTGTAATCCGTATTCCACTCGGTGCTGTAAAACCAAGCCAAGGCATCTTCGGGTTTCATATCGAAATGGGTTAGTATCATATCAATGCTATTATCGGCGGTCATGAATTGTTTACATGTAAAATTAATGGTCTTTAAAATGGCTTCTATTTTATCTGGATGCTGATCTAAAATTTGATTAGAAGCAACAATTTGAAAACAACTCCATGGTGTTACAAATTCACTAATTCTACGCAAATAGCCATTGTCGACGTTGGGTTTGGTCGTATACTTTTCCCAAAAGAACACTTGCGATTCATTGGCCTCTAACGACTGAATGGCACCCGGCATATTCTCTACCAATACAAAATCTTTTTCTTCAATTTTTTTATTGCGCACTTCGGCATCTATCATGGCCATTAAATGGCTACCACTTCCAAAACGACTGATCGCATATTTTTTTCCTTCGCAAGCACCAATGTTTTCTATCCCAGAATGATTGCCTGTATGTATGCCCCAAATTAAAGGTGAGGTAATGTATTGTTTAACGATTTTAGCTTGCAATCCTTTGATGATGGCAGAAACCGCTCCTTCAGTTAACAAGATGGCCATGTCCAATTCACCAGCCTCCAATGCTTTTACCATGGCACCAGTGCCTGCACTGTAAAATGACCATTTAAAATCAATATTTTCTTTTTCAAAAAAACCATAATCTTGCGCCAATTGCCAAGGAAAATTAAAATGCTCTGGCACCCCTCCCATCCTTATCGTTGTGTTCATTTAACATTACAAACAATACAAGTTCAATTTAGTTGTAAAATATTTCTATTATTTTTGAAAATAATTGCACCAACATTCCCACGATAGCGCCCATCACCACCACCACTACCATGCGCATGAAATCAAACAGATTTCAGATGTCTTTTTAGTGGGCATAGGTCTGAATTTAGCCTTTGTAATTATTGAGGCAGTTTATGGATTTGCAACCGATTCCTTGGCGCTCTTATCCGATGCAGGGCATAATTTAAGCGATGTGGCAGGCCTCTTAATTTCGGTATTGGCGTTCAAGTTGGCCGAAGTAAAACCAACTGAAAGATTTACCTATGGCTTTAGCAAAGGCACTGTTTTAGCGGGCATGGCCAATGCCATCATATTATCCATTGCCGTTGGTGGCATCGGTTATTCAGCCATCCACCGTTTTACCCACCCTACTGCCATCGATGGATTGACGGTTTCTATCATTGCTTTTATTGGCATCATGATCAATGCTGTAAGTGCACTATTGTTTTTTAGACAGAATCAAAACGATATCAATATCCGAGGAGCGTATTTACATTTAATGCTCGATGCGCTCATATCATTAGGCGTTGTAATTGGTGGCTTGTTAATTCAATACACTAATTGGCTTTGGCTCGATCCACTTATTAGTATCGGCATTATGATCGTTATCATAACTTCAACTTGGCGTTTACTCAAAACCACTATTCGACTTTCCTTAGATGGCGTGCCCGATAATATAAGTATAGCCAAAATAAAAGCATTGAAACTGCTAGATGACCATATACAAGATTTACACCACATCCATGTGTGGCCCCTTAGTAGCAGTAAGAATGCCATGACCGCCCATGTGCTTTTTAAGGAGAACATTCCGTCCGATTTGGCGGAAGAAATCAAAGCCCTTATTAAGAAAAACCTGCACACCATCAATATTCACCATGCGACTTTAGAGATGGAATACAAACATTGTAAATCCGAAATAAATCACTAACTTTATAAAACAAAATGAAATTGAAGGCCCTCATATTATCCTTTTTATTCCTGCTAACTGGCAGCGGATTAAAGGTAGAGGTTGCAACCTGTTGCGATGTCCTTTCTGGCATTTCACTTCATTTTAAAGACAATGGCTTTCAAAAAGCCAAAGACTGTTGCGCTTGCATAAAGGCTTCTAAAAAGTCGACTTGCTGCCACACCCAATCATACAGCACAGTTATTAATTCGGTGCTTGGCGTTCAAAAAGCGCAGACCATTGCCCTCAAAGATTTTAGTAAAAAAATCTTACCTACAAATTTCAATAAAGCTAGTTTGTTCACTAGAACTAATGCTGTAAAAGTTTCTTATTGCGATTTGAATCCACCGATGCCCGCGGTGCCTATCTTGATTCAAAAACGCGTGCTTCAAATTTGATTTTTATTTTAGAAAATTAACATTACCTAATACCGTTCATACGGTTTGGTTTGCTTTGCCATGATTTTCGTTCAGGTTCTATTGCATAATAGACATTTCCCATTTGGTGACTAATTGCCATCAATAAAAAAACAAACGTCTGTAACCATTCAGACACAACAAATAATAAAATAAAATAACATCAAAATGAAAAAGAAAATAATTGTATTGGCTACTTTAGCCATCGTTGCTACTACTAGCGCTATCTATGCATACTCAACTTCAAACAAATCATCATGCAACGGCTCATGCTGCGGCACTGATAAATGTCAAACTGAGTGCTCATGTGATGATTCTTGCTCAGGCACCAACTGCGAATGCGGTTGCACTTGCTGCAAATAGTTAACGCATAAATAAGGAATGAACATCTGTAATAATCAGGTGTTCATTCCTTTAATAAAATTCACCTAAAAAAATGAAAAAAATGAACTTAATTAAATATACAAGTTTGGCATTTATTGCCATCACAGCAATTACAGCATGTGAGAAAAAAACCACCGAAGAACCTGCCAAAGTAATACCACCTACTGCTAATGTCGATCTATTATTCAGCAACGAAGTAGATGGTCAAGCGCTAGAATTCGGTCAATTAAAATACACCAATGCCGCCGGCAATCTCTATCAAGTCGATCTCTTAAAATACTACGTAACCAATGTAAAATTAGTAAGGGCCGACAGTACGTTTATCAATTTAGAAAATTACGACTTAATCAATGCTGCTGATCCAAGTACTTGCGTTGTAAATGGTTTGAACATTCCGAATGGCACTTACACCAAAATTGTTTTCAATATTGGATTACCAGTAGACCGCAACCATACAGGCGCGCAAGATGGCGACCTAGAGCCAGCAAAAGGCATGATATGGGACTGGAATACAGGTTATGTTTTTTTTAAACATGAAGGTAAATTTAAAAACAGTTCAAATCAAACCAAATCATTGGTTTTCCATTTTGCAACCGATCGCGCGTTCACCATTGTTGAAATGCCTTTAAGCACACCGCTTGTTGTGAATGGTGTTGATAAAAAAGTATTTTTTAAATTCAATTTAAATAAATTATATACCACGCCTAGCAATGTCGATTTCAATGTTGACTACGACCGTCAATCGAGCAGCAACATGGATTTTCCTTGGTTAGACAATTTAAAATTGAGTTTTTACGATGCCTTTATTTTTGACCGTATTGAGTAATGAATAAGCTCCACAAATTAAGTTTAGCATTATTACTTAGTTTAGTTTTTATTGTTTTTCTCATTGGTTGTAAAAAGGAAC
>CANMBF010000045.1 GCA_947496065.1 Bacteroidota bacterium | reverse complement strand
TGGGTCAACCCTTCTATTTCAATTTTATTACTTGTTAAACTTTGCTGAGAAAAGCAGATTTGTCCAATGGAATTTAATATTTCTATTGATTCAATAGGTGCATTCCCTACCAAGCTAAATCGACCGGAATTGGGATTAGGAACCACTCTAAAAAGATCAATTATCTCCGCCTTTAAATCCGAACTTGAAACATACTCATAAGCACCAATATCTATTTTTCCATCTGTTGATCTTGATTTATAAGCACAACTATCCTTATACTCCAAGCCTGGACTTAAAGCATAGCCTTGCACATTTATATTGATTGCAACACCTTGGTTGATGGTGGGCGCCAGACCTTGTAAATGATAATCGTAAGCATTCACATTCACAAATTTCAAAACAGACAAATTATCTGCTATAAAATTATGCGACGAATCGATGGTTGTGGCAGTTCCTATAATTAAACCACCTGTTTTGGCTCCAGCAAAAATGTTATTCTTAACCAATAGCAAGGCAGTTGAATTAGCAATATTAATAAAACTGCCAGTTGTTTTTTTATTGACAAATGTATTATTAACACAATACAATTTGTGAGGCGCTGTATTCGTAAACCCCTCTAGGCCATATCCTAACATATTGCTATTAGAAGAGTTTTGATTTTGCTCAATGGTATTGCCCATGACCACCGCGGTACCGCCATTTGGTAAATCAATATTGCGACTGTCAATGGTAGTTTCATTGGCAATGCGATTGTATAAAATGAAATTATAATTCGCCCTGCTTTTTAACTCATGCCCTTCAGCCAGGGCATTGTGTGAATAATTATAAAGGAAAATAAAGGTATCGATATGGTTAATATAAATGTTATGCTGAAAGCCCGGATTAGCAACACTCCCACCGTTTAAAAATTCTGAATACTCAACCGTAGTTTTACAATTAGCAATATTGCCACATAAAATCCCCATTTCATTGCCATCAAATTTACATTGGGTCACCCATAAATTTCTACCTTCTTGTCTTATCCCCGCCCCATTATTGCTTTGAACAACAGCATTAGCAAATTCTATATTGTGTACATGTACATTGGCACCACTGATAACAAAAATGCCTTTACCATTACTCGCATCATTGGCAATGATAGCGCCAGCCTCTATCCGAGGACGACCTCCAACGCCTTCCAAATATAAATTATCGACCGTCCACAACACTTGCTTATCATTTTTATAAATTGTATAATCAATTTGAACTGTATCGCTAGGCTGAACCAAGGCGGCCACTTGACTGCAATATTGATAGGTTCTTGATGGACCCACTTGCCAAACTTTTGCTTTGAGTTGCCAATTGACAAAAAAAATGAATGCTAGTATGAATACGTTTTTCATATTTATTTTTATTTATAGTATTAATCGTCTCAGCATATCGAAGGCCATGTTATTCGTGCGCCCAATGACATTCATTCGATCGCCAATAAAATGATAGGTTTTTACAAGGGTTATATCTTTACTACAAACACCTATTACGACCGTACCGACAGGCTTTTCAACGCTGCCCCCACCAGGCCCCGCTACTCCAGATACTGCGATGGCATAATCAGTCATTAAACGCTCGCGCACGCCTTCTACCATCTGGGTAACCACTTGTTCACTCACCGCTCCAACTGTTTCAAACAAGGTCGACTCAACGCCTAGTTGGTGATGCTTTACTGAATTGCTATAGCTGATCACCGAGCCCACAAATACTTTAGAGGCACCAGGCAGTATAGTCATTTGGTGCGAAATATAACCGCCTGTGCAACTTTCTGCAATACTTAATGTTTGGTTTTTTGCATTCAATTGATTGTAAACAATTTCGGCCATACTCATATCTTCAGTTGCAACAACTGCATCACCCAAAATAGATTGAATAGCAAGGATATACGTTTCTATCTCAGTTGTTATGTCTTTACCTGTTTGTTGAATGCCAGTTAAACGCAAACGCACCATATTCCAGTTAGGTAAATAAGCCAGCTTAATATGGCTAGGCAAATGATCTTCTACTTGTTCAATTCTCTTTGCTAAAATTGATTCTGGCACATTAATGGTAACAATGGTTTTATGAAATAACTTAGGCTGCGAAAATCTTTCATTAATTAATGGCAGTGCCTTGAATTCAAAAATATTTTTCATTTCATAGGGCACCCCTGGCAAGCTGATAATTATTTTGCCTTCGTGTTCGAACCACATACCTGGTGCAGTTCCCCATTCATTAAAAAGTGTAATACATCCTTCGGGCAACTCTGCTTGCAATTTATTAACTTCTAACATTTCACGTCCGCGATTTTTAAAAAATGAAACCAATTGTGCTAATACCATTTCATCGATGCGCCATCTCATCCCAAAATAATCTGCCAAGGTCTTTTTCGTAATGTCATCCTTGGTTGGCCCTAAACCACCAGTAATGATAATTAATTCACTACGGTTTAAACATTCTGCCAATTGCAGTTTTATTTCCGAAGCATCATCGCTTATAGAGTTAATTCGATGGATTTTAATGCCGAATTTATTCAACATTTGTCCAAGCCAAGCACTGTTGGTATCTAATACTTGACCGATCAGTAATTCGTCGCCTATTGTTATTATTTCTGCACGCATCAATTAATTGTTAAAAATGATGATGCAAATATGGTTTATTTTTAAAGGAAAAAGGATCGCAGACTTAAATTTTTAATTGCAGGAGACTATTATTGAAACAGCCGCCAAATGATCATAGAGAAACCTTGTCATCAATCAATTAAAATCTTCAATGAATTGATAAAATCAATCCACTTGCGATTAAACAAAATTAATTTCAAACATCTGCTAACACCATTTTTTGCAGTCGATAAGTGCTTAGCATTAATGAATTTTATGCTTTTATTTTTTAATTATTAACACCCTTTTTCTTAGTCAAAAACTATGTTAATTTTACACTTTAATTTTAAGTCTACCAATGCCCGAATTTAACCACCTCCACTGCCATACACAATTTTCTTTATTAGATGGCGCTGCAAGCATTGAAAACCTATTCAAGAAGGCCGTAGCGGATAAACAAAAGGCCATTGCCATTACCGACCATGGCAATATGTTTGGCGTATTTAACTTTGTCGCTGAAGCTGCAAAACATAATAAAAAAGAAGACACCATTAAAGCTATTGTGGGTTGTGAATTTTATTTGACGGAAGACCGATTTCGCAAAGAATTTACAAAAGATGATAGAGATATTCGCTACCATCAATTGTTACTTGCTAAAAATGCCAATGGGTATAAAAATTTATCAAAACTTTGTTCATTAGGCTACATAGATGGCATGTATAGCAAATGGCCGCGAATAGATAAAAGTCTTATTCTAAAATACCATGATGATTTAATAGCTACAACCTGCTGTCTTGGCGCAATCGTCCCAAAATTAATCATGAAAAAAGGAGAAGATGCTGCCGAAAAAGAATTTCTTTGGTGGCTCGATATCTTTGGAGACGATTATTATGTAGAATTACAACGCCACGGATTAGAAGATCAAGACAAGGTGAATGAAGTACTTATTAGGTTTGCTCGAAAACACAATGTAAAAATGATTGCCACCAACGACTCTCATTATGTTGAAAAAGATGATTATAACGCCCATGATATATTACTTTGTGTAAACACGGGCGAAAAACAGAGCACACCAAAAGCCAGCAATTTGGACGGTGGCGAAGAAAACTTTAACAAAGGAAAGCGCTTTGCCTTTCCGAATGACAATTTCTATTTTAAAACGCAAGCGGAAATGAATTCTCTGTTTTCCGATTTGCCCGAAGCCATCGATAACACTGGTGACATTGTCAGTAAAATAGAACCGCTTAAACTCAAGCAAGACATCATGTTGCCGAACTTCCCCATTCCTGAAGGGTTTGCCTCGCAAGATGATTATCTAGAGTCGCTCACTTACGCAGGTGCCAAAAGACGTTATGGCGAGATTGATCAAGAAATTGAAGATCGCCTAAAATTCGAACTATTCACCATTCGCACCATGGGATTTGCAGGTTACTTTTTAATTGTGGCCGATTTTATTAAGGCAGGGCGCGACATTGGCGTAATTATTGGCCCTGGCAGGGGTTCTGCGGCAGGCAGTGCGGTTGCCTATTGCATTGGCATAACAAATATCGATCCAATAAAATACAAATTGCTATTCGAACGATTCTTAAATCCCGATCGTAAAAGCATGCCCGATATCGATACCGACTTTGATGATGAAGGGCGCGAAAAAGTAATTCAATATGTGGTCGAAAAATACGGCAAAAACCAAGTTGCACAGATTGTGACCTATGGCAAAATGGCCGCAAAAATGAGTGTAAAAGACGTTGCCCGTGTAATGGATTTGAACATGGAGGAATCGAATAGTATTACAAAATTGGTACCCTCTAAACCACTCGGACTTACCTTAAAGCAAGTTATCAATGCGAAGATTGAAGGTGTTAAAGAAGATGTAATAGATATAGAGGACGAAGACCACGCTGAAGAGATTGCTACCCGCGATACCATTCAACTCCGACAGGAAGATATTCCTGGGGTTATGCAATTGCGTGAATGGCACGCCAACAAATCTGATGTTAAAGGCGAGGTATTACGCCAAGCTCTGCTGCTAGAAGGTTCCGTTAGAAATACCGGGGTTCACGCTGCAGGTATTATAATTGCCCCAAAAGATTTAACAGATATTGTACCCATTGCCGTAGCCAAAGATTCAACCTTATTTTTAACCCAATACGATGGAAAAGTAATTGAAGATTCGGGGGTTATTAAGATGGACTTTTTAGGATTAAAAACATTGTCCATTATCCGAACGGCTCTTCAACTGATTAAGAAAAACCACAATGTAGACATTGATATTGATACGATTCCACTAGAGGATGAGAAAACATTTGCCCTTTATCAACGTGGCGAAACGACTGGTACCTTCCAATTTGAAAGCCCTGGTATGCAAAAGCATTTAAAGGATTTAAAACCTGATAAATTCGAAGATCTCATTGCCATGAATGCCTTGTACCGACCAGGCCCAATGGAATACATTCCTCAATTCATCAAGCGAAAATTGGGACTAGAAGAAATTCAATATGATATTCCTGAAATGAAAGAATACCTTGAAGAAACCTATGGTATTACTGTCTATCAAGAGCAGGTGATGTTGCTTTCTCAGACTCTTGGAGGCTTTAGCAAAGGCGATGCCGATGTATTAAGAAAGGCCATGGGTAAAAAACAAATTGAGGTCTTAAATAAGATGAAAGGTCAATTTTTGGAAGGATCTTCCGCTAAAGGGTTCGACCGTAAAATTTGCGAAAAAGTATGGACCGATTGGGAAGCTTTTGCATCATACGCCTTCAATAAATCGCATTCTACATGTTATGCATTTGTAGCGTATCAAACTGGCTATCTAAAGGCCCACTACCCTGCTGAATACATGGCAGCAATATTGGCCAATAACACCACTAATATTGAAAAGATTAGCCAAATGATGGAGGAATCAAAAAAAATCAATATCCCAGTGCTTGGTCCTGATGTCAACGAAAGCGACATTCAATTTGCTGTTAACACCAAAGGTGAAATTCGTTTTGGCCTGTGCGCTGTGAAAGGTGTCGGTGAAGCCGCTGCGCAAGAAGTCATTAATGAACGTAATCTCAATGGGCCATATAAAAATATTTTTGATTTAACCAAGCGCTGTAATTTAAGAAGTGTAAGTAAAAAAACTTTGGAAGCCTTGGTAAAAGGTGGCGGTTTCGATTTCGATAAAAGTTATCATAAGGCCCAGTACTTGCGCGAAGGAGAAAATGGCACTGGAATAGAAATATCAGTGCGATATGGCATAAGAGCACAAGAGAATGCCAATAGTTCGCAAAATTCATTGTTTGGCGAAAGTACTAAGGAAACCTTTACCGAACCACAGCTACCCAAAGCAGAGGAGTATACCATTCTTGAAAACTGTAACATGGAAAAAGAGATGGTTGGGATTTTCATCAATCAACACCCCATGGATACTTTTAAACTAGAGTACGAAGTCATAGCCAATACAAAATTATCTGAACTCGAAAACTTATCCGTTTTACAAAAAAAAGGCAGTAATATTATGGTTGGCGGCATTGTCACCAAGGTAGATTATTTGATTACAAAAACAGGAAAGCAATATTCAAAATTCACAATCCAAGATTTTGAGGGACAGTTTACTTTTTTTAATTTTAATACTAGTTACGACTTACTTCGTCCTATCTTATATGAGAATCAATTCCTATTGATAAAATGCAAAATCGAAAAGCCTAAATGGGGCGATAAGGATTGGGAAATGAACATTGTTTCAGCTATGAAAATGGAAGATGTCAAAGAACGTTTTTTTAATGGCATTGAAGTGAAATTATTTCTAAAAAATATTACCCAAGCTTTATTAAAAGAATTAGAATTAATCTTTAAAAAGTATGAAGGTCCTTACCCCTTAAATGTGAGCCTTATCGACCAGCAGAAAAAATATACCATTAACATGTACAGTTCCGATAAACGCATTGACATCTGTCAGGAACTTATTAATGACCTAAAGCAATTAGAAATAAACAATAAAATTATTACATCAAGTCTCAATTAATTGCTTGTTGGAATTAAGGGTTGTAGTCCTTTTTCAAAAAATCATTTAATAAAAAAAGGGGTTCAGAAATATCTGAACCCCTTTTTAATATTTTAGCTACCTAACGTTTAGTTAGTTACTGTTATTTTAGTTGTAGAGACAACACCATTGATAGTTACTTTTACTAAGTAAATACCTTTTGCAACCTCACCTAAGTTGATGATTGTAGAATCTTCAGTTGTAGTTTGGCTAAGTACTTTGCTACCTAACACATTGTAAACTTCAATCTTCATACCATCGTTATTGCTGTTGCTAATTGTGAAAGTACCATTGTTTGGATTAGGGTAAATATTCACATTTGTATTTGCTTTGATACCATTCACACCTAGGTTAGCATTCACTAATTTAGTAACCTCACATTGGCAACCTGCTGCGTTGGTCGCAATCATTTTAACTTTGAAATTACCAGCATATTGGTAGTTGTATGCAGGACTAGTAGTTGAAATTTTGCTTCCACCTTCACCAAAGAACCAATCGTAGTTTTTGTAGGTTGAATTCGCTGGCGTGAATTTATAACCTAAGAATCCTAAGTTTTGGAATGAGAAGTCGCAAGTAGGTGCTTGGCTTACAGTGATAGTACCTGAAGTAGTATCAGAACAACCCGCTGCATATGAAGCAACCAATGAAACAGTATAAGTTGTTGTAATCGCTGGGTTATATAAACGCTTAGGTGCTGCATCAGTGCTGCTACCGTTGCCTAAATCCCAAACATATTTAATATTGCCTTTATCACCTTTTGTTTGGTTAACAAAATTCGCTAATTCACCAGAGCAAATATCTTGAACTGTGAATCCTGCTTTAGGTTGAATTAATACTGCAAATTTCTTTGTAGCAGAAGCAGAACAACCATTTGTAAAGTCAACTTTTAATGTTGCGGTATATTCGCCTTCACTCGCCCATGTTTTAGTAACATCTTTGGTGCTGTATGAAGTATTATCACTTAGCGTCCAAGCGTAGGTTGGATTACCACCCACTTCAACAGTCGTGTTAATTAAATTGGTTGGTTGGCCACTGCATAATTTATTGTATATAAATGTTGGTACTGGGGTTGCTTTTATAACAACTTGCTTGCTGATAGAGTCACTGCAACCAAATTCAGAAACTGATTTCAATTTAACATTATAGGTACCTGCTGTTGCATAAGTATTGTAGCCCTGATCTAGCGTGCTGTATTTACCATCACCATAGCTCCAATATGAGCCAGTTTCTCCTAAAGAAATGGTGCTACTATTTGGAAACAATATTTCAGATTGGGCACACACTGGTGCTAAAGGAATTGTAAATGCAGGTACTGGCTTTGCAAACTCATAGGCATTTTTAGTTAAACTACTTACACAACCGTTAGATGATACTTTTAAAGTAACTCTGTATCCACCAGCTTTGGTATAAATGTGCGATGGGTTAGCTACACTAGTAGTAGCTGTGTTATCACCGAAATCCCAAAGATATGATAAAGATCCACTTCCAATGGTGGTTTGGTTAGCAAACTTAACAGCTGAACCTTCGCAAGCATTGGTCACTTTAAATTTAACTGTTGGAACTTCAGCAATACAAACAATGATGGTTGTATCTTTTACTACATTCCAAGGAAAACTAGTAGTTACTAATCTTACATTGTAGCAACCATAAGCGGCAAACTGATGCACTGGATTGGTTACATCTGCGCTATCGCCATCACCAAAATACCATTTGTATGAGCCAATACCGTCTTTATTAACACCGCAACCGATGGTTGTTGTATTGTTAAATAAAATCGCATCACCATCACACATAATAGTAGGCGAAGTGAAATCAGCTTTAGGCATTGGAGCCACTTTAACTGTTCTTACAACAGTTGAATCGCAGTAATATGGACCAAAATCAAAAAACGTAATCTTAAATGTTACTAAACTATCGCAAAGGTTAGAACTTGGATTAAGTGTAAAAATTGCATTTGAAGTTGATGTAGGTGATACCAATGAATATTCTGTTGTAGGAACTACTTGACCAGATTTAGTTCTAACATCGGCACCATTAATGAACCATTTTGAACCATGGTTAGCATTGGTATAACCTGTTGGAGGTGTCATTTCATATTTAAGAACTTGTCCTGGTGAAGTAATATCAGGTTGAGCAACAGAACCCACTTTGAGTTGACCTTGGAAAGTACTTCCTTTCACAAGATCAGAACCAATAGGACGTGGATTAACAGTCACCTTTTGAGCTGTTCTATTTGGATTTGCACAAGTTTTTCTTGTGGTTATTTCTAAATCAATGGTATAATTGGTTGCTGTACCACTAGTTCCGAATAAGTTAGCAATTAAAGTCCCACCTTGTATAGTTAAATCGGCATTACTTACGCCTACTCCACTTGGTTTGGCAATCGCATAATTGGTTCCTCCAGTTGGTGAAGTAGTAATATAGAATCCATAAACCTGACCAGCAGCTAAAGCAAACTGATTCGCAGAAATTTTACAGAAATATTGACCGCCACTAATGAAGTTTCTACCCTTGCCTGCAAATAATTGTGTCCAAGCACTTGCATTGGTTGTAAATCCAGCATAGGTTCCAACTTTATAATAGACTTCACAAGTCGTATTGGCGTTAAATGATTGCGTTCTGAACATAATACTATCCATCATCATACCGCTATTGGCTGTAATGTTAACCATTCCACCAGAATAAGGCACTGCGTAATAATTGACGCCTGTAAAACCATTGTTTAATTTTGCTGCAGCACTAAAACGCATGGCCTGGGCATAAAATGTTGTTGTAGACCTAATAAATGGCCCTAAGAATGATTTGCCTTGTCCCAAATATTTACCACCTACTGCAGCATCATACCATTGTATGGTATCGCTGCTTGAAGCTGGCGTTGCATTTAACAAAGGGCGACCAACACCGCATTGTTTGAAATCTGAAGCAGTTGCTGGTGAAGGATTGCCTAGAAAATCAACAACCAAATTTGAAGTATCGTTGGCAGCAATTGAATCGATGGCAGCACCGTTAGGTTTTGAAGTCCATAATTTAAAAGTGTATTTAGTATTGTTGGTAAACACAAAAGCACTGTTCATTGAAATAACAGTATCGCCTTGGGTTTTTAATTTACTGGTGATATAACGTGGCGTTTGTAAAGTACCGTTGATGCTCCAATACAATCTAAAACTATCTAAACGCTTTTTACCAAAGTTAGTAATAGTAGCATTTAAAGCCTGTGTATTGGTGCAAATATCTACTTTTGTAAATTTAGAGACACCCGCATCGTTGTTTTTATCTGGCAAGAAGAATCTTAGAGTCATGGTTTGAGAAGGTGGATTACAATTACCTGCATTCACTGTCCCCCAATTCGCATTAGCAATTAATGGATTAAAACTCACCGTTGCAGCACAACTACATAAAGCAGATGTAGAATTAACTGTCAATTCAACTTGATCTGAAGATGTACCGCAAGAATTTGCCGTACAAGAACCAGCGTTTCCTACAGTCCAAACATAACCATCGCAAGAAGCGTTGTAGGCTACTTTGGTATAAAGCGCTTGCGCTAATCTTCTTGTAATGTAAGGGTCTGTGCAAGTATAACCTGTGGTATTATAAGTTCCTGAAGCGTTTACTTTTACAAATCTTTTAGATGTTGTATCTAAACTACCGTAAAAAAGTTTCCAATTATCCCATTGTGAACTGCCCGGACAATAGGTGGAACCGGAAGAAAAACTTTCACTATAGGCAACAGACTGACCTTGAAGGTTCGTCAGAAAAGTTCCTAAAATGGATAAAACGAGTACAATTTTTTTCATAACTATTATATTATATTATTTTTGGTCAAATCTATTTAATTATTTTGATTTTCACTAAATTTTTGAGTAAAATTACTTACAAATTTTTAACATCCTTAAAAAAATGACATAATTTTTACCAATTTGATGGATAATTTTAAGCATTGTTCTATTTTTGAACCAATGGATTATAAAACAATTGATGGCGCTGATATAGCCTACTTTAAAACCTTTCTATTTGAAAATAAAATTGTTACAGAAGCAAGTCTTCTAGCCCCCTATGGCAAAGACCATACGGAAAATTTCTTTTATGAACCTAGCTTAGTATTAATTCCCCAAACGAGCAATGAAATTTCGAAAATAATGGCTTATTGCCATAGCCATCATATACCTGTTACACCCAGAGGTGCAGGCACAGGTTTAAGCGGCGGTTGTTTGCCAATAAAAAAAGGCATTGTTTTAAGTCTAGAAAAATTTAATAAAATATTAGAGATTGATACTGTTAACTTTCAAGCCATCGTTGAACCAGGTGTTATCAACGAGCATTTCCAAAACGAAGTTCAACTTAGAAACCTTTTTTACCCACCAGACCCTGCAAGTAAAGGCAGCTGCACTTTGGGAGGCAATGTGGCCCACAGCAGCGGTGGTCCGCGTTGCGTTAAATATGGCACCACACGCGACTATGTTTTAAACCTTGAAGTGGTGCTTCCTACTGGCGAAATTATTCAGACTGGAGCGAATGTCTTAAAAAATTCTACAGGCTATAATATTACACAACTGATGGTTGGCAGCGAAGGAACCTTAGGTATCATTACCAAAATTACTTTAAAGCTACTTCCTTTTCCATCTTATAATACCTTATTATTTGCTGCCTTTGATTCAGCGCTGGAAGCCTGTCAATGTGTGCCAGCTATTTTAAATGCAGGCATCATCCCTTCTGCCTTAGAATTTATGGATAAAAGAGGCGTTGAATTATCAACAAATGCCCATAAAATCACCTTCGACACTAACCAAGGCAATGCCTATTTATTAATCGAAGTTGATGCCTTTACGGAAGACCAATTAATGCCACAATGTGAGAAGATTTATGAAGTACTTGAACAACATAATGTAAAAAATATTTTGCTAGCAGAGGATGCCGCCACAAAAGAAAAGTTTTGGAAAATCCGCAGATCAATCGGCGAAGTCGTTAAGAATCTAAGCACCTACAAAGAAGAAGATACCGTTGTAACACGCGGTAATTTGCCTCAACTCTACGATTACATCTCTTATTTAAGTAGTACCTACGGTTTTGATTGCATTTGTTATGGACATGCAGGCGACGGCAATCTGCATGTCAACATTCTCAAACTTAACTCAACAGAAGAACAATGGACCGTTGAACTTCCGAAAGCCATTCGTTTACTTTTTGAAAAATGTAAAGAATTAGGCGGCACCATTAGTGGTGAACATGGTATAGGAATGGTTCAAAAACCTTATTTAGATGTTGTTTTTCAACCCATACAATTTGAATTAATGAAAGGCATAAAACGCATATTTGATCCACATTGTATCTTAAACCCTGATAAAATTTTTAACAGCTAACCGAATGCACTTTATCGGTAAGTTTGTTAATAAAAGCTTTAATAATGTTTATAGAAGCATGGTCTGAATATTTACTTTCGCAACTATTAAAAAAACAATCATTGTATGAAATTTATAGTTGCAGCTCCCGATTTATTAGAACATCTCCTAAAAGTTAATGGTGCCATTGTATCTAAGCCTGTCTTGCCGATTCTAGATAATTTTTTATTCGATATTAAATCTGGCATTTTAACCATTTCAACAACAGATTTAGAAACCTCTATGTCAACCAGTCTTAAAGTTGAAGCGAATGAAGATGTATTGGTTGCCATGCCTTCTAGATTATTAATGGAAACCGTTAAAGGTTTAGGCGAACAACCTGTAACTTTTACAATTAATGATGACACCCAAGCCATTGAATTAAGCACTGTCAACGGTCGCTACAAACTCTCCGGCCAAAGTGGAATGGATTTTCCAAAGGTGCCTCAAGTAGAATCTGAAAAGTCTTTTACTATGCCATCCAATGTTTTGCTAAGATGCATTACCAAAACCGTTTTTTCTACAGGAAATGACGAATTAAGAATTAACCTTACGGGTGTTTACGTTGAATTAAGCGAAGAAAGTTTAAACTTTGTTGCAACAGACGCCAATAGATTGGTGCGCTTAACCAGAACCGATGTTAAGCCTGGTATGGAGCATTCGTTTATTTTACCTAAGAAAGCTTTAAACCTCTTAAAGTCTTCTCTAAGCAATGATGTAACGCCTGTGCAAATTGATTTCAATAAGTCTAACGTATTTTTTACCACCAATAACCTTAAGTTATCTTGCCGTTTAATTGACGAAAGATACCCTGATTACAGAGCCGTTATCCCTGCAGAGAATAATAACATTATTTCAATCAATAGAATTGAATTTTTAGAAACCGTTCGACGTGTCTCTAATTTCTCTAACAAAACAACCCACCAAATACGTGTTAAAATTACTGGCAATGAATTGACAACTAGTGCCGAAGATATTGACTTATCAAACGAAGCCAACGAAAAAAGAACATGTGAATACGATGGTGAGGATATGGAAATAGGCTTCAATGCCCGTTTCTTAATTGAAATGCTTGCCAATGTCGATCATGATACGGTGAATCTTAAACTTTCAACCCCGAACAAAGCAGGTTTGCTAGTGCCATTAGAAAATGAATCAGATGAGGATGTTCTAATGCTTATCATGCCAATGATGTTAAACAATTATTAAGCTTATTTTATTTAGATAACCTAAAGACCCTCAAATGAGGGTCTTTTTTTTGTCCAAGCTATTGCTTAAATAAGTAAACATCGCAAGGTAGTAATCAACTGCCCTTTCTTGACTACCTAAAAAACGCTAGTGCACAGTCCTATGACTTTTTGTATATTAAAGCATAGTGGTGAGTTACCGACCATTCTAAAATGGCCCAAAGCAAAAAAAACCCCGAATATCGGGGCTTTTAAATTTATCTTATAGAAGTGTAATATTACCTTCTCTTTTTACTTTTTTTACCTATACCGCTGGTAGGTAAACTCTTGTTTCTTTTTTTGCTATTACCAATGGGTGAACCAACTCTGATCATGGCACATCTAAAACCAATGGTAGAAGTGGATAAATCTTCATCTAACCATCTGCGTGTACCTGGACTCATCCAATAAGCTCTGTCGTTCCATGAAGCTCCTTTAAACACACGCGCTTTGTTTCTAATTAAGGTAGTAACACCATATTCATACTTTTGCTCATCGTTGTTATAGGTTTCTTCATCTTTATAACCAATGTTATCAGATACTTTGTAGTTTCTTCTGTTAATATTTTCATCTAACGTTACTGGAACAAATACTAAACGGCCTAAAGAATCTTTTTCTTCCAATTCACCGTATTGATCTAATTTCAATTTGGTATAAACGTTACCACGGAAAGCGTTGAAATCATCAACATCTTCGAAAGTTAAAGGACGGTAAACATCCATTACCCATTCGCTAACGTTACCCGCAATATTGTATAAACCATAATCGTTTGGCCAATAAGAATCAACTGGCGTGGTAATCATACCTGCATCATTTAACTGACTCGCGATACCGGCCTGGTCACCTTTGTCGCGTTTAAAATTTGCCATGATTTTACCTCTATCTTTTTCTTTTCCATGGGTCATTCTTAAAGTTGCATCATTCCAACTATAAATTCTTCTTTCGTCAGTATTCTCGTATTGTGAATTACCTAATGCACCTTGAGCAGCATATTCCCACTCAGCTTCAGTTGGTAATCTGTATTCCGGCAATAAAATACCATCCTTTACAGCAACATTCCTTTTTCCTTTTTTAGTTCTGTAATCGCGAGGCTTCCCTTTTGATTGCTTCTTTTTACCATTGGCTGCCTCATATTTACTAGCATAATAAGCTTTGGTATTAAAATTTTGGTCGTCTGTAATTTTATTATCTAAATAAGGATGAATTTTTTCTCTGTCCAAAATCATCTCATTTACTCTGTCTGTTCTCCAAGCGGCAAAATCTGTTGCTTGTAACCAACTTACACCAACTGCAGGATAATCTTTGTAGGCTGGGTGACGGAAATAATACTCAACATATGGTTCGTTATAGGCTAAACGACTTCTCCAACACAAAGTATCTGGCAACGCCTTTTTGTATACTTCAGGATAAGAAGTGAAAATACGTTGTAACCAATAAACATACTCACCATATTGTTTATTGCTAATTTCTGCTTCATCCATGTAGAATGAATTAACGGTTACTTTTCTTTCAACGTTGTTATAGTCTAAAGCAACATCTTGCTCAGATGAACCCATAACAAAAGCGCCACCTGGTATTAAAACTAAACCAGGACCAGTTTCCTGTCCTTTGTATTTAATGTTTTCGAAACCACCCCATTTTCTGCTATTATAGCCAAAACCTGTTGTAGAAGATTTGTTCTTGTTAGAGCAGGATGGGAATAGGATAATCGCTGCCGATAAAATTGTTGTTAAGGTAAGAAAATTTGTTTTCCTTTTCATTTAATGTGTGTTTTGATTACTGTTATTAACTGCAAATAAGTGTATTTATTGTGTATTAGGCAAATTTTTTATCAAAAATCAGGGCATCTAAGTGGTCTGAATGTTCTTGGACGATCGCTCAAGCACCAGTCAACTGTTGCACTAACTTCATGACTACCAGGCGCTGCCGACCTTGCAGATGAAACTGTAATGTCGTAGCTGTAGCCAAATTTAAATCTGTCTTTTCTGAATCCTAATAAGACCATGATGGCATCTGAATTGCCATAAGTGCCCAATGTTTGACGGTACCATAAACCAGTTACCAATGGACCTTTATTTACATAAAATCCAAAATTAACTTGGGTAAAGTTTTGTTGCACCATGAACAAAGCATTTGGCGAAATGGTGGCTTGTGAGAATTTCTTTCTGTCTAAAGGAATCACCACTCCACTGTGGAAAGTGAATCTTCTTGGCACAATACCATCGTTGTTACTATAGAATGATTGCACTGGTTGTGTAATGTTGTGCACCGCAAAACCTGCGTAAAATTTTTCAGTGTAGGCCAATAAACCAGCACCAAAATTTGGGAAGGTTACAGATTGGTTAGGTTTTGGCTCATTGGTTAATTTGATAAAACCACGGGTCGGATCAATTTGATCGCCGAATCTTAACTTTGAAAAATCAATCGCCTTGTTTACAAATGAAGCTTGTAAACCAGCTCTGATAAAGAAATGTTTATTAACAGGTAAAACATAGGAATAAATACCACTGAATGAAGTGGTTGTTAGAAGACCTGCACCTGCTCTGTCATAGTTGGCCATCAAGCCAATACCACCACCTATTTTATCGAGGTGTTGATCGTAGCTAGCGTTGAAGGTTCTAAATGTACCCGGTAAGCTAGGCCATTGGTTTCTGTAGTTAACTGAGAACCTTCCAGCAGAGTTTCTTCCGCAAAAGGCAGTTCCGGCCATGGCTGGGTTAGTATAGACTGGCGAGGCATAAAACTGAGTAAACTCAGGATCTTGTGCATTCAACCCTCCTATTAACGCAAATCCAATGATTATTCCGTAGATTTTTTTCATGTTCATATTAATGGTAAAGTTATGGTAAAACGGTTTTGTGACAAATTTATTATAATTTTTTTGTAATTTTATAAACTTTCTTACAATTTTTTTTAAAAAGAGTCGTTACTTTGTGCAAATGCTTAAGTTTAATTTCTCTTATTACCCATTGAAGTCAGCTATATTACTTGTTTTATGTTTATATTTAGTAAACACAGCTTGTGCTCAAAACGTTGCCTCGGGTATTGAAAATAAATTAAATTGGAAAGTACAAAATAGTGATTTTTCACCACGTTTGACCAACTTTTCTCTAGCTAACACCAAAATCAACGGCAAATCATTGCCTTGTATTAGCTTTAACTTTGGCTCTAAATTCCAAAGTTCGGTAACAATTTCGAATATGACCTTCGAGGTATTCAATGGTTATGAGGAATTTAAAAAGACCAATCAAAACAGTATTCGTGATATTTTTGAAACCGCTACTTATTTTTCATATGAAGGAGCCGAAGGCTTTGTAGGCGTTAACCTATGTCCATTCAAAATCGAAAATGGCACATGGTACAGATTAAGCAGTTTTCAATATGAAATAAATCAAGGGCCTGCCTTTTCACCAATTCAAACCACCGCCATTAAACGTGCACTAACCAACTCGGCTTTGGCCACTGGCCAGTGGATTAAGCTATCAGTTACCTCCGATGGCTTTTATCGACTTGATGCCAATTGGCTAAAAAATGCAGGTATTGATGTCAATTCAATTGATCCAAGAACAATTAAATTGTATGGTTCTCAAAGCGGCATGTTACCAGAGGCCAATAGTGCATTTAGATATGATGACTTGCCCGAAAATGCGATTCAAGTAATTGGAGAAAACGACGGCAAATTCGACCCCTCTGATTACGTTCTGTTTTATGCACAAGGCCCTCATAAATGGGCTTTCAATTACAACTTAAACCGTTTTGAGCACACCATGAATATTTATTCAGACAAAACGCATTTGTTTCTAACCTTTAATGGCAACAATGGAAAAAGGGTTTCGACAGTAAGCGACAACAACAATCTAATTGCCGATAAGATTTACGACTGGTTCGATTACCATGTCTACCATGACCTTGATTTAGAAAATGTTTGCAAAGAAGGTAGAATTTTTACAGGTGAAAAATTAGAGGCTGGTGATGCACTCTCTTTTAATGAAACTGCAAATAATATCGTTGGTTCAAGAGCCAGCAAAATATATTTTCATGCCGTAGCAAACGCACCCGCTAACACGGTTTTATCACTTTCTGTTAATAATACATTTGCAGATGCATTAAACTTTGGCCAACCAATGGGCGAGGAACCACCTTGCTTTACAGAAGATGGCATTGGCAGTTATACAACAACTACCGCTAACAATAATTTCAATTTGAAATTCACTTACAGCACAAGCCTTTCAAGCGCGAAGGCCTATTTTAATTTTTACGAATTCCATTGTGCCCGTCAACTTAATTTTAGCGAAGGTTTTATGCCGTTTCGCGTCGCAGAATCGGGCAGTGCAAATGTAGCTGAATATCGCCTAACAGGTTTGCCAGCAGGTGCCCTTGTCTATGATGTTTACGATCCTTTGAATATCAAGATTCAAAATACATTCCAAGACAATGGTGCTAGTGTTTTTCGCAACCAAGTGAATGGCAAAATCAATGAATATATATTAAGTGATGGTAGTAGCAATATACCTGTATTCGATGGTACAGTTGCCAATCAAAACCTGCATGGTACATCATCAGCCCAATTTGTTATCGTTTCGGCGCCTCAATTTTTAGAAGCTGCCAATAAATTGGCCGATTTTCATAGAACCCACGATAACATGAGTGTTCTGGTGGTAACACCCCAACAAATTTACAATGAATTTTCGAGTGGAGCCCAAGACATTTCAGCCATTCGCGACTATTTCAAATTATTGTATTACAATAATACCAATCCTGCCAATCAACTTAAATACAGCTTACTTTTAGGCGATGCCAGTTATGATTATTTAGACCGTATTAAAAGCAATACCAATTTTGTGCCCACCTACGAAGGTGATCCATACATTTTAGGCTATGACAATTGGTACTGTTCTGATGACTTTTTCGGTTTTCTCGATCCAACGGATGGCGAGTGGAGCAATTATCAAAAGCTTGAAATCGCAGTATCAAGACTCCCCGTGGCAAGCTTAGATGAAGCCAATGGAGTAGTTAACAAAATAATTAACTACAAAGACCAAGTTTCGCTTGGTGATTGGCGAAATGTTGTGACCTTTTTAGCCGATGATATCGACCTCAATTGGGAAACACAGTTTGTGAGCGACTTTGAAGAAATATTTACAGGGTTAGATTCTTTGACTAAAAATATCAATGTCAGAAAAGTATACCTTGACGCCTACAACCAACAAAATCTCGGCGGTTCACAGCGCTACCCCGATGCACAAGCAGCCATTAAAAAAGAATTTGAAAAAGGCACGCTCATTTTTAATTACATGGGCCATGGTGGCGACGAATACATTGCATCAGAAAAGGTCATTGATATTCCACTAGTGAATGCAATGACCAACCTTAACAACCTTCCTGCTTTTTTTACAGCCTCCTGTACCATTGGAAAATACGATGACGTATCACATAAAAGTGGTGGCGAATATTTTATTACCAATCCAAATGGTGGTGCCATCGCTATGTTTACAACCGTTCGAGTTGTTTATGTAGATGGCAATGCAGATATCACCAAATACTTTTGGAGCAATTGTGCTTTTGTTAAAATTGGCGGTAAATGGCCAACCCTAGGTGATATATACAAAAAATTAAAAAACAGAAGTTCAACCTTCCAGTCGAACGACAGAAAATTCACACTCCTTGCCGACCCTGCTTTAACCCTCAACTATCCTGAGCACATCATTAAAATCGATAGTTTAAACAGCAAATCGACCTCTAATTCCAACGATACTTTAAAAGCACTTTCTAAAGTTACTTTTAAAGGTCATATTGAAGACATTACAGGCGCTTCAATCAACACTTTTAATGGTCTGCTCTACCCTACCATTTACGACAAGAAAAGCACCTTTTACACACTTGGAAACAATCCAGACAATATCAAAGAACCATTCAGCTTGTATAGCAATATTTTGTACAAAGGAGAATCTTCTATTGCGAATGGGAAATTCAGTTTTTCTTTTGTTGTACCTAAAGACATTGCCTACAACTATGGTTTTGGAAAAGTAAGTTTATATGGCAAAAATGAAATTACCGATGCTGCAGGCAACATGTCGAACCTACTAGTTGGCGGTACTTCATCGAATGTTTCAAGCGATCTTAAAGGTCCAGAATTAGAGTTATTTGTAAATGATTATACCTTCATTTCGGGTGGCTTAACAAATCAAACACCACTTCTTTTAGCAAAAATAAGCGATGAAAACGGTGTTAATACCAGTGGCAGTGGCATTGGTCGCGACTTACTAATTACAATAGATAAAGGCACTGTGAATGAAAAAAACTTTGTGGTAAATAATTTTTACAAGGCCAATTTAAACAGCTACACCTCGGGCGAAATAAAATATGCACTTGAGAACATGAAAGATGGCAAGCACACTTACACTTTAAAAGTTTGGGATGTTTACAATAACTCAAGTGAAGCTACAATCGAATTTTTAGTAAGCAACGGAGAAGACTTTCAAATCAAAAATGTTTTGAATTATCCGAACCCCTTCAGCACCAACACTATTTTCCATTTTGATCACAACAAAGCTGGTCAAAATTTGAATGTAGTTATTACCATCTTCAGTATCAGCGGAAAAGTGATTAAAACCATCGATCAATACCTGCCAGCTGCCAATGGACACGTTTCAGAAATTAGTTGGAATGGAAGAGATGATTACGATGACAAACCATCTAAAGGTGTCTACATCTATCGCGTTAGTATTAGAACCGACGATGGTCAATCAACCGAAAAGATAGAAAAATTGGTGATTTTAAACTAATTTATAATAAAGAATTATATATTTGCCCTATTGATTAAAAATCTACGCAAAAAATTTTAAAATTAATGTTCATTTCAAAAACTTCAAAAGCGGCAATTATTGCGGGGGCTTTTATATTTCAATTTTCTTCCTTATCTGGTCAAATTAGCAGAAACCAATTGGCTGGTCAACAAAATGTTATAACTACTGCTGTTCCTTTTCTTACTATCACTCCCGATAGCAGAAGAGCCGGTATGGGAGATGCAGGTGTTGCCTCAAGTGGCGATGCCAATTCTGTATTTTGGAATGCTGCTTCCCTGGCTTTTGCAAAAAAAGATTTCGGTCTATCTGTTTCTTATGCGCCTTGGTTGCGTAAATTGGTACCAGGTATATCTTATAACTACATTAGTGGTTACGGAAAAATCAATAAACGTTCTGCCATTGGCGGTTCATTTAGATTCTTCAGTTTTGGAGATATTAACTTTACAGATGATGTTGGAAATCCGCTTGGTACTTTCAATCCTAGTGAATTTGCTTTAGATGGTTGTTATGCTACCCAGTTAAGCAAAAAATGGGCCTTGGGTGTCTCTTTAAGATTTATACATTCAAACTTAGCAGGAACTAGAAACATCAATGGCATCTCCCCTAAAGCTGGTAACAGTGGCGCTGGTGATTTGTCTTCTATATACAATGGTGTTAAAAAAATAAAAGTTAAAGGTGTTAAAAAAGATTTGAATTATACCTTTGGTGTTTTGATACAAAACCTAGGGGCAAAAATCACTTACTCCGATAAAACCTCAAGAGAATTTATTCCATCGAATTTAAAAATAGGTACTGCTTGGACCTACGATATTGATGAATTCAATTCCATTACAGGCATGATAGATATTAATAAATTATTGGTGCCAACCCCTCAAATCAAATACCTTTCAAACTACAGAGGCACTGGTGATTCTATTGACAAATCTACTGGCGTTCCAATTCAAGATGGCTACAAGAAGAATGATGATCCTGTAATTACCGCTGCTTTAAATTCATTTACGGATGCCCCAGGTGGATTAAAGGAAGAATTAAAAGAATATAACATTTCGGTTGGTATCGAATATATCTACGCTAAACAATTTATGTTGAGAGGTGGATTTTTCCATGAGACCAAATCAAAAGGAAACAGAAAATATTTAACCTTTGGTTTTGGTTTAAGATACAAAGTATTTGGATTAGATGCTGCCTATTTGGTTCCATTGGTTCAAAGACATCCTTTACAAGATCAATTGCGTTTTACCTTGTTGTTTGACTTAGGTGCTTTAGGAGATGCCCCAATAAGCGGAAGCGGTGCAGCAAACAAAATAGAAAGGCCTGTCATTGGAGAAATGACTGCTCCTTTCAATACATACTACTAGTTAGTTATTAGTTAATGACTAATGAAGTGTTGGGAGAGCTTAGGGTTCTACCCTACTAGCAATCAATTTAACATTCCTACAATTTTTATAGCGTCCTTCGCTTCTTTCACATCGTGAACTCTAAGAATATGCGCACCTTGTAAAAGTGCGATTGTATTGGCTGCTATAGTGCCAGTTAAGGCCTTTTCAGGACTTGTCCCTAAGGCTTTCCATATCATACCCTTGCGCGAAACACCAACTAGTATTGGGCAATTCAGTGCATGAAAAATCGAAAGGTGTTTAAGTAATTCGTAATTGTGTTCTAGTGTTTTTCCAAACCCAAAACCAACATCAACGATTATATCATTAATACCAAGTGCTGTTAGTTCACTTTTCTTTTTTACAAAATAAGCCATCACATCGCTGCATACGTTTTCGTAGTGCGGATTGATTTGCATTGTTTTTGAATTGCCTTGTTTGTGCATGGCAATAAAAGGCAATTTTGTTTCTGCAACATAAGGCAACATTTTGACATCATTCTCCCCTGCACTAATGTCGTTAATAATGGTTGCCCCAGATTCTACAGCTATTTTAGCAACCGCCTGCCGATAGGTGTCAATACTGATAAGAGCCTGTGGAAAACGTTTGTTCATTGCTTGAATTACTTCGCTTGTGTTTTTTATTTCTAATGCTTCTGGTATCTCATCAGCGCCAGGGCGTGTGCTCTGACCGCCAACATCGATAAAATCGGCCCCATCATTCAACATTTTTTCAACTTGAATTAGCGCATTATCAATGGTTGTATAGCGCCCTCCATCGTAGAAAGAATCAATAGTCGCGTTTAATATACCCATCACTTTTGGTTCATGAATTGTGTATAGGTTCTTATTAATATTCAACGAATAGGGTTTGAAATTGATGTCCATAAACTTATGTTTGCAAATCTAATCGTTAATCCCTAAAAGTGAATCATACTTTAGCACAATACAATTCTGAAATAACAACCTGTCGACAATTGTTCGATAATAAAAATACCGATTATGGTGCTGCATGGCGTATCCTAAGACCCAGAAGCATAACGGACCAAATTTTAATCAAGGCACTTCGTATTCGCAGTATCGAAGACAAAGGCACTAGCTTGGTAGATGAATGCATTGAAGACGAATTTATTGGCATCTATAACTATTGAATTATTGGCATAATTTAATTGAAGCATTAGCAAGATACAAACGAATATAAAGC
>CANMBF010000044.1 GCA_947496065.1 Bacteroidota bacterium | reverse complement strand
ATCTCATTTACAACAAGAAATACCAATAAAGAAATGGAAGAAAAAACCTCGAAAGTTTTTACTTCCGAGGTTTAAATTAATGTAATTTTGAAATCTAATCCGTGTTAACTTTTTTCAGGACGAGACATAGGTTTATGGTCTTAAGCCAACATTTGTGCATCAATTTTTTGAGAAAGCATGTTTTTAGGCACTGCTCCCACAATTTTATCTACTACCTCGCCACCTTTGAATACAAGGATGGTAGGAATACTGCGAATGCCGTATTTGGTAGCAACGCCAGGATTTTCGTCAACGTTTAGTTTACCAATTAGCGCTTTTCCTTCATATTCTGTTGCTAATTCTTCTACTAAAGGTCCGATCATGCGACAAGGGCCGCACCATTCTGCCCAAAAATCTACTAATACTGGTTTATCTGAACCTAAAACTTCAGAATCCCAAGTTGCGTCTGTGAAATGTTTTGCCATTATTTTGTTGTTGTTATTTGTGTTATTTTATTATTCAAAAAAAGTCTTTTTTTCTATTACGGTACAAATTTAAAATCCACAAGTCAATATTAAACATCAAATTTGGTTATTGACTTATAGAGAGTTCGATGTTTATAAATTTTCTAATTCTGCGTGAATGAACTGATTTAATTTCTCTCCTTTTAACATGCCCTTAGAAAGTAAAGCCAAATTCAATGCTTTTTCTGCAATGGCTTTTGCATTGTCTTTTTCACTCACGAGTTTTTTAGCTTTAATGTGATTGGAATTAATCACTGCAGTATAACTCAATGGCATATTGCCAAACATATTGAATCCATTCATCTTGCTCATCTCGCGCATTCTTCTATCATACTCGCTCTCTGTAATGGTAATCAATGCATCTTCAGGATTTAAATTTTCTGTTGTGAATTTTAAATCGGATTGTTGATTGGCACTTTCAAATAAACCAACCAGTTCTTTGCATTCCTCTTCATTTAATAAGGCAATGTTGGTAGTTTCTTGCGGAATCAAACGATCTACCGCTTCGGCATCTACACGTTTACATTGCACTTTCTCATTGTGCTGCTCAATATAACCTGTAAAGTGACTGTCGAGCGGACCTTCCAATTTAATGACTTTATAACCTTTGTTAGTAGCAGCTTTGATATAACTGTACTCATCGTTAGAATGGTTGGTATACAATACAACCGTGTTGCCATCTTTGTCTGTTTGATTCGGTTTTATTTCAGTTATAAAATCCGTGATTGTACTAAAAGCACCATCGGTAGTTTCAAGTAAACAAAAGTCTTTGGCTTTCTCTGCAAACTTTTCATCACTTAGCATACCATACTTTACAAACAAGTCGATGTTTGGCCATTTGGTCTCAAAATCGGCTCTGTCTGCTTTGAACAATTCATTCAATTTATCGGCTACTTTTTTGGTGATGTGCGAAGTGATTTTTTTAACATTGCCATCGCTTTGTAAGCTACTTCTCGAAACGTTCAAAGGAATGTCTGGTGAATCAATCACACCATGCAATAACATTAAGAACTCAGGTAAAATATCTTTTACGTTATCGGTCACAAATACTTGGTTGCTGTACAATTGCACCTTGTGTTTATCGGCCTCAATAGCGCTGTCTACCTTAGGGAAGTATAAGATACCTGTTAAGTTAAAAGGATAGTCGACATTGATGTGAATCCAAAACAAAGGCGCTTGAGAAAACGGATACAGTGTTTGGTAAAAATTAATATAATCTTCGTCTTTTAAATCTGTTGGTTTGTTCAACCACAATGGTTTTACTTCATTGATAATTTTGCCATCAAACTCAATCGGTACTGGTAAGAATTTACAATACTTGGTAAGCAATTGAGAGATTTTAAACTTTTCTGCAAACTCAGTGCTGTCTTCTGCTAAGTGTAAAATAATATCGGTACCACGTTCTGTTTTGGTGCCTTTGCCAATGGTAAACTGAGTGCTACCATCGCAAGTCCAGTGGGCCGACTCTGAACCTTCTTTATAAGAAAGGGTATTGATTTCGACATTCGATGCTACCATGAAAGCAGAATAAAAGCCTAAACCAAAATGACCAATCACATTTGCATCGGCTTTGTCTTTGTATAGTTTTACAAATTCCTCAGCTCCAGAAAAAGCCAATTGGTTGATGTACTTTTCAATTTCCTCTTCTGTCATGCCTATACCATTATCGCTAATGGTAAGGGTTTTGGCGGTTTCATCGAGGGTAATAGAGATTTTAAATTCGCCAGTTTCACCTTTGAATTCACCAACACTTGCCAATGTTTTTAATTTGTTGCAAGCATCTGTTGCATTCGATACCAGCTCTCTTAAAAATATTTCATGATCGCTGTAAAGAAATTTCTTGATGATAGGAAAAATGTTTTCGGTATTGACTGATATACTGCCTGTTTTACTCATAATAAATTGATTCGCTTTTGTTTTTTTATTGTTTCAAAAATTAATCCAATTAAATAATTCAGTAATTATGGCATATTTGCAGACAAAAATGTTTTTTATTCTGTCAAAAATATTGTTATTCTTAATCAAGCCATTGGTGTGGGTAGTATTTGTGCTTTTGCGTGCCATTTTTACAAAAGATGAATTCAAGAGAAAAAGAAGATTAATCATTGCAACGCTTATTCTTTTTATATTTTCAAATAGTTTTTTGGTAAACGAAGCCTTAAAGGTTTATGAAAGTAAAGGGACCAAAGAACTAGATTCTGTCTATAATGTTGGTATGGTATTAGGTGGTTTTTCAACCCGTGATTTGAATACAGGGAGGACTGTTTTTTTTGAGTCGAGCGATCGTTTTTTACAAACGCTAAAATTATACCATGAAGGAAAAATAAAAAAGATATTAATAAGCAGTGGGAGTGCTAGTGTGATGAACCAAAAGGTCAAAGAAGCCGATGCTGTGCATGACTATTTGGTTTCAATTCATGTGCCCGATTCGAATATTATTGTTGAAAATCAGAGTCGCAATACATTAGAGAATGCCAAATACAGTTTGGCTATTTTAGATTCACTAAATATTAAAACAGGCATCTTGGTGATTAGCAGTGCATGGCATTTGCCAAGGGCAAAGCTGTGTTTTAATAAAAGAGAAGGAATTGATTTTTATGCGACCAATTTTTACAGTAAACCTATTCACGATTTTTCGCCTGATAATTTATTAGTACCATCGGCCGAAGCATTGGTGAAGTCGGAATATCTTTTAAAGGAATGGGTGGGCTATCTGATTTATTGGTTGAAATCTTAACCTAAGGATATTTTTTCTTAACATATTTTACAAGAATATGCATGTCGGTTTTCCATTTATTAAAATGGTTAAATGAATTAAACATAAAGTCTACCATTTCAATTTCATTTTTGGGGACGCGTTTATTTTTTTCAATAAATTTTGTTTCGATATTATCGATGTACATTTTGAAATCTAGCATACACTCGAACCAATTTCTAAACACAGCATAATTGGTATTGGTCGAGGAGATGGCGTAAGTTCTTCTACTACGTGGAAAACGCATGCCACAAAGGTTGTAATGATTGACTGAAAGCCAACTGTAGTGGCCGGTATTGCCACTTTCTTCAATTTTAATGGCTAAAAACAAATGGTGCCATTTGCCCATGTATTTTTTAGCGACAGTATGAAGCACAACAACGTCAGGCACTGTTTTTAAATCTAGTCCCCTTAATACATCTGTTGTATCGAATTTGGCTACAAGCGTGTCGCTATGGCTGTTGGCCAAGGCTAAACTTGTGCTTGTTAGAATCAGCCATATGATAAAAAACTGTTTTATCTGCAAAATAGAAAATCAAATTTAACCTTAATGGTTTTAAGGTTTTCCACAAATTATTACTTGAAGTTAATTTTTAATCTTTTAAGAGGTTTAAATATCAACTATATTTGAATCTTCATTTTATTTATGTTGTTTAAAAGATTATTCCTTGCCAGTTTATTAACATCTATCTTGTCGATAGTTCAATTAAATGGACAGAGTTTTACTGTTTCTGGTTTTCTTTTGAACAAAGTGACAGGAGAAGTAATGGTAGGTGCCTATGTTTTTTGTCCTCAAACAGGTGTTGGAAGTGTAACCAATAGCTCTGGTTATTATGCATTGAGTATTCCCTACGGCACTAAAAATATCATGTTTTTAGCTGACGGATTTGCTGCAAAAATTGATACTACTGCCATTAATAGAAACAAATATTTGGATGTTGAATTAAGAGAATTGGATGAGTATGAAATGCAAACCAACCCATTTAAAAATTTACCTAAGCAGCAAATAGAAACTAATCAAGTAGATGAATCCGATGATACTGCCCAAGAGGTAAAAGTTAAAAGGGCTGTTATTAAAAACACAAAAGCGGTAGATGAAATTATAAAAATTGCACTGAGCAGAAATATTAAAATTATTGATAGAATTGAGAATGGTATTGTAGAAATACCTGGCTTACAAATTGGTAATATGCCAAGTTTAATTGGTGAGGTAGATGTTATTCGCGGATTAAAGTTTTTGCCAGGTGCTATGCCAGGTACAGAATTAACCAATGGTTTATATGTGAGGGGTGGTGGTCAAGATCAAAATTTGGTTTTAGTAGATGGCACACCCATCTATAATATGAACCATTTGTTTGGCTTTTATTCTGTTTTCAATACAGATGGTATTAATAGTATTAACCTCACTAAAAGCGGTTTCTCTGCAAAGAACGGAGGAAGGTTGTCTGCCATTACTGATATTACCATGAAAGAAGGCAATGCCAATGGAGCATCTGGCGTTGTTTCGCAAAGTTTATTAGCCTATCGATTAGAGTTAAATGGCCCGCTTTCTTCTGATGGTAGAACCACATTTGCCTTCGCCGGTCGTCGCTCTTATTTCGATTTACTCTCGCGTTTAGGTGGCAACGACTCGACTAAATTTTGGTACACCCTTTACGATTTTAATTTAAAAGTTTGTCACCGCATTAGTAAAAAAAGCAAGCTAATCTTTAGTATTTTTAATTGTAGAGATCGCATGTACAACATGCGCACAGAAAATACAATTGGACAAGGTATCAGCGGCACGCAGAGTAGAAGTACTGATTTGCAATGGGGTAATTTTATTGGTTCTGTGCGTTTAAACAAGGTGATCAATCAAACATTATTTGCTTCGTTTAGCAGCAGTTTCTCACAGTATCGCAATAATTATAATATCAAAGAATCTTCCGAAATAGATACCAGTACGGGGGTTGCTAAATCGAATTACGATTTGAATTATTATAATTTCATTCGCGACTTTAACACCAAAGCCGATTTCGATTACAATGTAGACAAAATGAATACCATTCATTTTGGGGCATCAGTTTCCATCAAAGGTTTTGTACCAGGCACCTATCACCTTAAATATGCTGTCAATAATATTACTCAAATTGATACCAATTTAGGCGCAAAAAGGGTGCTAGTAGGTAACGAATATGCCGCCTATATTGAAGATGAAATGCGACTTAACAACCAAATGAAATTGTCTTTCGGTGCTAGATTTGTAAATTACAATTATCAAAAAACAAATTATCTTTTCATTGAACCACGTGTTTCATTGAATACAAAAATCAATAATAAATATGCTCTGAAAGCTAGTTATACTTTGATGAATCAAAATTTACATTCATTGGAAAATAATTTCTCTTCATACATCACCGACCGTTGGGTGCCCGCTACCAAGGCTGTTCAACCACAGCGCGCTCAACAAATTACCTTTGGTATTTCAAAGCCCTACAAACATGATATTGAACTGACCATCGAAGGCTATTATAAAAAATTGAACCGTGTATTGGAACTAAAAGAGGGTGCATCCTTTGACAACGATCCAACAGCTAGAAGTTGGGAAGATAAAGTAGTGATGGGAAAAGGTTGGTGCTATGGTGTTGAAACATTTTTACATAAAAAAAGAGGCGATTTTAATGGGTGGATTAGTTACACACTCTCTTGGGCTAAACGCAATGCGCCAAATGTGAACAGAGGTGAGACCTATTATTTTCAATTCGACAGAAGGCATTATATCAATATTGTTGCTCAGCAAAAAATCGACGACAACAATAGCATTAGTATCAACATGGTATACTCAACTGGGAATGTGCAATCGTTGCCGATTGGCAAATACCGCGATATTAATGGTAACATTGTTTATGATTATACGGGCAAAAATAATTATAGGTTGAATAATACGTTTAGAATTGATGTTGGTTTTAAACGCATAAGAAATAGAACGTGGGGAACAGAATCGGGCTATAATATATCAATTTATAATTTGTTTGCTCGCAATAATCCAGCTTACGTTTATATTAATAACACACCAGGTGGTACGCCGGGTGTGCCACAAGCCCCAAAGGCCTACCAAGTATCATTCCTTGGGTTTATTCCAGGTATCACCTATTACACCAAATTTTAAAAATGAAATACATCAAATATATGGGTTTACTTTCTGCTGTATGTTTATTGGCTGCATGCGAAAAAGAAATTACACTCAACCTTAGCGACTATGCTTCAAAATTAGTGGTCAATGGTGAATTTAATACCAACGCCACTGTAAAAGTTGAGGTAAGCAGAAGCATTCCAATTATGAATGTTGCCGATTCTACTGGTTATTTATTAATGGATGCAACAGCCAAATTGTATGAAAACAATACCTTGATTGGCAACCTAACTTATGTCAACGGTTTTTATACCATGAATTACAAACCTAAGCAAGGCAAAGCCTATAGAGTTGAAGTGAACCGTTCGGGCTTTAATCCTGCGGTTGCAGAAGTCAATGTACCTGCCAATATTGTTTCTAAATCGAAGTTCGTTGACTCAGTTGGTATCGATAATCTCGGTTTCCCTTTTGGTCAGTTAACCATCCAATTTAAAGACGATGTCGGTACAAAAAACTATTATGAATTATTAGTTAGGTATTATGATGCTGGAATTCAAAAATGGTTCCCCTTGGATTTTAAATCAAATGATATTTTGTTTTTAAACAACGATAAACTAGATAATGGAGGCTATGTATTCAGCGATGTTTCATTCAATGGACAACAAAAAAATATTCTCACCTCCATCGAAAGTAATACAGCCACAGGAACTCCTAAATTTGAAATAAGCATCAAAACATTCTCTGAAGAATATTATAATTATTTAAAGCAACTGCGCGATTATGATAACAACGGTTTTTTTGTTTCCGACCCTGTCATACTTATATCAAATGTTAAAAATGGTTTAGGAATGGTAGGAGGGGTATACAATGTCAAAGACACCTTGAAATAGTCACTTCTTATTTACAAACATCGCCGGCCAATTGTCCGCCACCATCGTTTGGTAAACCACCGATTCTAACTTTTCTTAATTCAACATTATAAATAGAAATACGCTGATTAGCCGCCTTGCCTTCTTCATTGTCATTCGATACAATTGGTTTAGTACTGCCAAATCCTACACAAATTAAACGTTTGCAATCAATTAGATTTTTATCCAACCATTTGCCAACGGCCAAGGCACGCTTTTCTGAAAGTTCCTGGTTAATGTCTTTCTTATTGGCATTGTCGGTATGCCCCTCAATTCTTAAAAGTGTAATATGTGGTTTTTCCTCAAGGTACTTTTTAATATAATTCAAGGCACTATCGCTCGCGGGTAAAAGCGCGTCGGTATTCGTTTTAAATTGAATCGCTGATGGAAGTATCAATTCATTGTTTTCAATCCTATAGTCGTGCGATTGAAAGGTAAAAGCTAATAAAAATGAAATAGCAAAGATTGTAAATAATTTTTTCATGATGAATGAACAAATTTAAGTGCTGAATTTAAAATCACCAATTAAATTTAATCTACATGTCCCTTGGCTGAATTTATGCCTTTGGGTGCATCTTCTTCGGCAGGTAGGCGTAAATCTCTGACATCTAATAAATCGGGTTGGCCAGCGTTCACCCAAGCGGTATACCAAAAACTACCTAGTAAAACAATTGATGCCCTCATTCTTTCTTCAACCATATAGCCCACCGCGAATTGATAGGCTTCACTAAAAGCCTTTGAGTATACTTTTATAGTGGTGTTGCCTTTTTTCTCAAAACTGTATTTTTGTGCATCCTTGAAATTTAATGACACTTTTTTTTCCATATCAAGCACAGAGTCTACAAGTGTAAAACTTTGGCTGTATGCTAGCCATGTTGCATTTACTGGATGCGCATTATAACTGGCCAAACCTGTAAATAAATCGTATTCGTTTTCAAACATTTCAGGCAATCTGCTTTCCCATAAACCATGTATACCGACTTGATTTGTTTTTTGACCATTGTAATTCGATGTGGCGTGCAACGGCACATGACAATCGCCCACATAATGGCCTAAGTCGGCACTTAGTTTTAAAATACGCACATAATCTTTGTTTTTAAAAGCTTCGGTTAATTGGTACATCACTGTTTGAATATACCATGGCACAATACCATGCGCTTTGATGGTATCTTCCGTATATTTTAATATTGCATCTTTGTAAAAATGGGGCAGAGTGTCAAATGGTGCCGACTTTTCATAATGGTCGCCATCCAAATAATGCCGGCAAGCTTCTCCCTCAAACATGTACCTGCGTTTATCGGGATCAACAGAATGTTCTATGACATATTTGGCATTTGATTTATAGAATTCGAACAAGGGTTTTGGCAAGGTATAGATGGCAATTTCATTGATTTTTTTATGACCATAAAAGCCCCAAGCATCTACATGCTGAGTGATTAAACACGCCATTAAAACAAAAATGAAACGCATTATTTTTTCAAGATTTGTGCGATTACAATTGGTAAATGTTGATGCTCTAAGAAATGAATTTTTTTCGCAACAGTATCAGCGCTATCAGTATCAAATACTTGGCACCTGGCCTGAAAAATTATTTCTCCTTTGTCGAATTCTGTATTTACTTTATGAATGGTAATACCTGTTTCGGTCTCGCCATTTTGAATCACTGCTTCATGCACAAAATGACCGTACATGCCATGTCCACCGTACTTTGGCAAAAGGGCAGGATGTAGATTGATGATTTTATTTTCAAAAGCATTGATAAAGTTTTCGGGCACTAGCCAAAGGAATCCTGCTAATACAATTAAATCTGGTTGGTATTGTTTAACTAAATCGATGACGCGGTTGCTGGTGTAAAAATCTGCCTTATTAAAGTACTGCAGGGCAATGCGTTGTTCAATTGTTTTTTCAATAACACCTGCACTTTTTTTATTTGTAAAAACAGCAGCAACTTCGGCCTCAGGATGTTCATTAAAATAATGAATTATATTGAGTGCATTGCTGCCTGCTCCAGATGCAAATATGATAATTTTAGGTAGCATTATTTTATGGTTGTAGCAATGGCTTCTATGATTCTTAAGTCGCGTTCTTTGGTATTTAAATCGGCTTGGTAAATAAACCCTTCAAATACAAATAAACTACTTTTATCGGGCACTTGAACAACATAGCGAATAAATGGTCCTGCCATGGTCATGCCTTTAATGGTCCACCAACCACGCATTTTACCTGCCATTAAATCATTAACCTTGGTTAATTCAAAGGTACGGGCCGGGTAAAAATCGCTTTCAGAAGTTCCCATATAGGTGCCTTTTAATGAGCCTTGAATATTGTATTTGCAAAATGAGTCGCGCAGTGAACGAATTTTAAGATATGTAAAATCACTAGAATCGATCGATGGATAGGCATGTACAATTAAACCAATCGATTTTGCAAATCCGTTTATTGTGGTGTCTTTTTGAAACCAATAAAAATTGTCGTTTTCTTTTAC
This sequence comes from Bacteroidota bacterium, assembly GCA_947496065.1. Classification (GTDB taxonomy): domain Bacteria; phylum Bacteroidota; class Bacteroidia; order NS11-12g; family UBA955; genus JABMMZ01. Next base: position 13,190 of record CANMBF010000044.1, on the reverse strand, counting down.
AATATAGAAACCTTTAGGTATGTTCACCCCAACACCATACTTCTCTTTAAAGCGCTTGTATAGGGACTGTTAATGCCATTTTAGCCATATAATTTTATATACTCGTCTTTCAACTCGGCTTGTAGAAGTGTGTTAACAATGCGCTCACGGTCACTCGCTAACTTAAGTTTTAAATTTTGTGATGAACTGCAAAAAAGGTAGGTAATATGCTGGTGTTTGGCCAATACATTTTCTTTCACTCGAATGGTCAACTCAGTTGACTTTATCCATTGCGAAATACTATCACTTGAAAATGTTTCAAGCAGTTCGTCCATCTGCTTAAAATTTTCAGGAAGTACAATAACTAACACGTTGCGTTGGTTATAAAAAAACTTGGAAAATGTTTCTAAATCGGGTGTGTTTAATTCAAAAAATGGAACTACAGAAGGCAAACTCAGTAATGGCGTTTTAAATGCACTGTCAAAGTCTGATCGGAGTGTAGATAAAGTATTGGTATCACTAGTGATTACAAGGTTGCCAGCCTTGCCAACTGATTCAGTTAAAGGTTCCTTTTTGTTGAATAAATTACATCCTGTAAAGACAAGCAATGAAATGAAAAGCGTAAGGGTGAAAAATAGTTGATAATTAGATTTGAACATTAATTAGATTTTAAAAATATTTTGATAAGCTTGCCTTTGCCAATTGGTGTGTTAGCTGAAATGATTCTATTGATTTCACAGCTGCGATTGATATCGATCTCATTAAATTTAGAACAAATATCATTCATCGTTTGGTAATCGTTTTCTGTAATGTAAAAGAAAAATCCAAGTACTGTAGATTTTGTAATCGGTAAAACAATTTCGCGCGACTTATAAATTTTAAGAACACGACCAGCTTTAAGCTTAATGCTTTTTAAATGGTTCCATCTTTTAACATCACTTGCACTTATGTTATAAAGATCGGCAATTTGCGCCACAGTTTGTCCTTTTTTTACTTTGTGGTTATGGCTAGTGGTTTCGTAACGGATAAAATCAGCTGGATTGAAAGCATTGGCACTAATTTGATAAATACTATCTTGCCATTGCGCCAACTGCATGGCTTTGGTGTAGGGCAATGCAATGGTTTTGTGTTCCATACTTGAAGGTATTATACCATCCTTATAAGTACTGTTCCATTCACTTTGTTCGTATTCATTGATATTAATAACTGCAGAAATATATTTCATGTCAATAGGACAACACATTCTAACAGGCACTAACATTTCGTTAGCTGTTAAATGGTTATTGGCCTCATCAATAGGAGGGGCAAAATTTAAAATAAATGCTGTTGCTAAAAATTTAGGAACATAGTTTTGGGTTTCTTTTGGCAGATAAGGTTTGATTTCCCAAAAGGTGCGTTTACCACCTGAACGCGAAATGGCTTTTGCCACGTTTCCAGGACCGCCATTATAAGCTGCTAACGCTAACAACCAATCACCAAATTTGTCGTGCATGCTTTGCAAATAATCGCAAGCTTTCTCAGTACTTTTATAAATATCTTTTCGTTCGTCAATGTTGCCATCTATTTGCAAATCCATCATGCGACCGGTGGCTGGCATAAATTGCCATAAGCCAGTAGCTCCGCACCAACTCACAGCATTAGGACTTAATAATGACTCAACAATTGATAAATACTTTATTTCTTGAGGCATTCCCTTTCGATCTAATACTTCTTCGAATACTCTGAAATAAATATCCTTTCTTAAACAGGCTTTGTATAAAAACGAGCTGTTGGGATTCAACATGTAGTTGATTTGTGTTTTTACTGTTGGATCAAACTTAAAAGGAATGGCAGTGCCAATGGTGTTGGTTAAAAAATTAAACCTTTCTTCTGTTAAATTTAAGACATCGTCATTAGTAAGAAATATTTGCTGTTTATGCAAAGTATTTTCCATGAACAAATGGGTTAAACTATCGATTCTAGAAACAGTATTGGATGTTTGAGCAACAGTCGTAACGGCAGCAAAAAATGCGAATCCAATGAGTGCGTTTTTTAACATTTTTTCTTAAAAATATAGTAGTGGCAAATTTACCTCTCCACAACGCAATTTGCAACCCTTTTATTGTTATTAATTGCTTGTTTTATACAAAATTGTAATTAACTTTGTGTTTGTTGATTAGAATTTAGTACAAAAATAAAAAATGCCTGAAAACAAGAAGGGTTTAATTACGTTTAACGACTTAGCCAATGTTGCAGCAATGCAGCCGATGGAACAATTGGCACCCCTAAAAAAAAATAATTTAAAATTGTCTATTGGTATTCCGCGTGAAATTACTTCACAAGAAAACAGAGTACCACTTTCGCCCTCTGCTGTTGAGTTTCTTGTAAACAACGGACATGAAGTAACCATTGAAAGTAGGGCTGGTGAGTCGAGTAATTTTAGTGATAACCGTTTTAGTGAGGCCGGTGCTATCATTGCACATCAACACGAAGAAATTTTCAAATCTGATATTATTTTAAAAATCGAACCACCCACCTTGGCCGAGGTCGATTTGATGAAACCAGAACAATTGTTAATTTCAGCTTTACAACTCGACCAACTGAATCCTGTATTGTTGAATAAGCTCATGTTAAAACGCGTCAATGCCATTGCTTATGAGTTTTTACAAGATGATTCGGGTTCTTATCCTATCATTCGTGCAATGAGCGAATTAGCAGGGCATGCTTCTATCTTATTGGCCTCAGAATATTTAAATAACGCCAACATTGGAAAAGGAGAATTGTTAGGCGGTTTTACTGGTATTCCTCCAACCCAAATTGTAGTAATAGGCGCTGGTGCTGTTGGTGAATATGCTTGCAAAGCTGCACTTGGTTTAGGTGCCAATGTGAAAGTGTTTGATAATGAACTTTACCGTTTAAGAAGACTACAAGAAAATTTAGGAGGTAAAATCTTTACCTCAACCCTTCAACCCAACATTTTAGCCGAAGCCTTGCGCAGTTGCGATGTGGCCATAGGTGCCCTTAGAGGCGAAATGGGCCGCAGTCCAATAGTAGTATCAGAAAAAATGGTGATGCAAATGAAACCGAATAGCATTATCATCGATGTGAGCATCGATCAGGGTGGTGTATTCGAAACATCTGAAATCACTAACCATAAAAATCCAATTTTCAGAAAACATGAAGTGATTCATTATTGTGTGCCTAATATTACAGCAAGGGTTTCGCGCACGGCTAGTTATGCGTTAAGCAATATTTTTACGCCTATTCTCAATGACTTGTCAAACTATGGAGGATTCTACGATTTGGTAAAAATAGCCAAAGGCTTCAGACATGGTGTTTATCTCTACAAAGGTGCCTTGGTCAACGAATCGCTTGCTAAGAAGTTTGGTTTTAAGTCGAAAGACCTGAACCTTATGATGAATTTATTTTGATTTCACAAATACGGTATTTTAATTTTTAACTGTTTTTGTAGAACATTGTAAAATTTTGGTATTTTTTTACTTTAAGCTTTTGTAAATAAGGCTTTTTGCATTATTTTCGGTCGCCAATGAAACAATCCTTTCTTTTTAAGCGTTTTATACCTAAGCCAATTCATGCCTAAAAAAATAAGTATCCTATTTATTGTTCTTTTCCTATGTGCATTCAAGTCGAATGCGCAAGGCACAGCGGGAAAAGATTTTTGGATAGGCTACATGGCACATGCCTGGGATTGTTACTACAATTACAATTACTACAACTACGATACAGTCGAAGTTTTTCTGTCTTCACAAGTTGCAGCTACAGTTAAAGTAGAAGCCAAAGGGCAAGGTTATTCTAAAACAGTTACGCTGGTTCCCAATGTTACAAAATCGGTCATGTTGCCAAGTAATGTGGTTTGTCGTTATTCAGATACGGTTACCACCAATGGTGTACATGTCACTTCAGATGAAATCATCAATGTGTATGCTGTCAACCGTTATTGGTATTCAAAAGGCGCAACAGTTGTGATCCCCACAGAATCCATTGTTAAAAGTCCTGAATATTTTGTAACGACTGATGAGGATACCTATAATTGGGGTTGGAATTGCAATGGTAAAAGTTTTAAATCAGCTGAGTTTGTAATTGTTGGTATTGCCGATTCGTCGGTCATAGAGATTGTCCCCACAGGCGCTTCTACGCGAAATAGCTCTGCAGGAGTGCCATTTCAAATTACATTAAAAAAGGGAGAAACATTTCAATACCTCTCAACTGATAATGATTTAACGGGCTCTATCATTCGTTCTAAATTCATCAATTCGAAATTTGCTGTGTTTGCGGGCAACCGATTAACCGTAAAATATCTTAAAGATAAAAATGGCAACCAATGTTACAGTAGTTGGGACCACACCTACGAGCAAATGTTGCCAACAGTTACTTGGGGAAATAATTACACTGCAATGCCTTTTAAAAATAATCCAGGTGGTTATTATTTGAAAATTGTAGCGGCCGAAAATAATACCCGTGTAAGCATCAATGGTAACTTCTACAAAACACTCAAACAAGCTGAGTATTTTGAATACATGTTGTATCAGGATACCATTACAACGGTGACAGCCAATAATAGAATTTCTGTTGCACAATTTACAAAAGGGTATGGTTGTGCCCAGAACCCCGATAATATATACAATGGCGATCCATCGCAGATGCAGCTTTTTCCAGATGAGCAATTTGGCAACAACGCAACCGTTAATACTGTGAGTGGAAACAATTGGTATTGGTGGTGGTATAATTATAATTGGTGGAAGCCAGAGAATTATATCAATATCATGGTGAAATCCTCTGACACTGCGAGCTTTCAATTGAATGGGAAAAAACTGAAGTTAAACCAATGGAAAACGGCAGGGAATCTTAACGGCAGGCATTTTGCTCAAGTTAAAATCGATAGTGGCAGTCATTACATGTCAAGCAATAAAGGCTTCTTGGCCTATGTTTATGGCTACAGTTATGTCGAAGGCTATGCTTATGCCGCAGCGGCGAGATTCAAACCCATTCAAAATAATTTTATCATTACCAATGCCCAATGTAAAAAAGATACGGTCAATTTTATAGCAGTAGAAAATGATAGCTTCGGCAATTATTCGTGGAAGTTTGGCGATGGTGGCACAGCCACAGGTCCCGTTGTTAAGCACAAATTTCGAGATACCGGATGGTTCTCGGTCAAAATGTATACCTACCATGTACGAACGGGGGCTAAAGATTCGGTGTCTAAAGATTTATATGTAGCTGATACAAAAATTAAAAGCCTGTTTAGTAAAGATACTTCCGTTTGTGGTCCTATTAATTATGTGGTTATTTCCAAAGGTTTCAATATGGACAATGTCTATAAATGGAATGATGGTCATAATGTCTATTACAGGGCCGTTAAAAATCCTGGTTTACTTTGGTTAGAGGTTACGGAGAGAAACGGATGTGTTTTTAGAGATACCCTAAAAGTCACTGGTCACAATATTCCAAAAGCTAATTTTAGTGTTTCTAAAGATGTATTCTGTTTAAATAAAAGCAAAAATGTCGCTTTTAAAAACTATTCAATATCAAAAGATACCATTGCAAACTATTCTTGGGATTTTGGTGAAAAAACAATCAACTCTTTTGATTCTGTATTAAATTATCAATATAAAAAGGCCAATACCTATGCTGTCATGCTAAAGGCCACCACCATTTATGGTTGTTACCATGATACTTTTCAAATTGTAGATGTATTGCCTTCTCCCAAAGCCGATTTTAGTTTCACAAAAAAGGATACCTGCTTTAATATCAATGGTATTTTATTAAAAAATAATACAGTTATAGATGTAAATGAACATAAAAGATTTAAATGGTATTTTAGCGAAGGCTACAACATTAGCAATAGCAATCCAAGCATTGTAAGGACTTATGCCTCTATAGGTACTTATCAAGTGATGTTGATATATGAGAACAACAATAAATGCATTGATTCATTGATAAAAACTGTTACCATCGTTAGCAACCCCATAGCAGGATTTAAAATAACAAGCACTTCACTTTGTACACGCGATTCTATTCAATTTAAAAACACGTCTACCTCGGTATCTAAGCCGCTTAACTATGTCTGGACTTGGGGCGATTCAACTCAAAATTACACAGGTAAAGATTCGTTGCCGAAACATTCGTATCAAAAATATGGAATATACAAAGCAGACCTTATTGCCACTTCCCCTCAAGGTTGTACTGATACTTTCAGAAAAGTAATTGCCTTGGATGAAACGCCAATTGTAATTTTTAAAATCAATAAGGATACCCAATGTTTAAATAATCAATCTTTCAATTACACCAATTTAACCACGCTTAAAACCGGACCAATGACTTACCAATGGCAATTGGGTGATGGTAATACCAGCGCAGACAGCAATGTGATCAATAAAATTTATGCGAAAGATTCTACTTACCGCGTTCGACTAACTGCAACAAGTTTCAAAGGTTGCATTTCCACCGATTCACAATTGGTAATTGTAGGAGGCCGTCCAAAAACGAAATTTAGCATCAACAAGGATAAACAATGTTTTAAAAACAATAGTTTCAATTTTACCAATAACAGTTTAATTGGAAAAGGTACTCTATTGAAATATGAATGGCTTTTTGGCAATGCTGTCAAAAGCAATTTAAAAGATATTTATAATTATAGTTACGCCACCGAAGACACCTTTAAGGTTAGCTTAATTTCTACGTCTAATTTTGGGTGCATCGATACGGCTATTTCAAAAGTTATTACCGTAGCTTCTCCTAAGTCGAATTTCGCTATAAACAATAATGTACAATGTTTTAATGGTCACCTATTCAAAATGGCGAGTCTTTCTACTATTAAATACGGAACGGTTTCTTATGTATGGAAACTAGGCGATAATAACACTGCATCCGATAGCGCTATTACAAAATCCTATGGTTCTTATGGTAATTTCTTGATTAGTTTAATCACCATTTCAAATAACAATTGCACGGATACAGTCACCAAAAGTGTGACCGTGAATGCAAGTCCTAAAGCCTTTTTTAACATCAACACCGTTAAACAATGTTTCAAAAATAATAAGTTTAATTTTGTGAATGGCAGTTCAATTGGTAGCGGTAGCATTAAGGATTATAGATGGGGTTTAGGCGATGGCTATACCACGAATCAGACCAGTATATTTAATTACAAATATGCGCAAGAGGATACTTTTAAAGTAAGCTTAGTGGTTAATTCTTTGACGGGTTGTGCTGATACTTTAAAATCAACTACAATCACCTTTGCACAGCCGAAAGCGATGTTCAAAGTAAATGCCAATGTTCAGTGTTTTAATCAACAGAATTTTGTTTTCACCAACCAATCTACTTTAAAGTATGGACAATTGCAATATGCTTGGCAATTGGGCGATGGTGCAACAAGTTCGGATACCAATATTGTTAAAAAATACACTAAAGATTCAACGTATAATGTGCGCTTAATTAGTAAAAGCAATAATAATTGTGCTGATACTATTTTCCAAACCATGGTATTGCATGTCAGTCCAAAATCAGATTTTGTGATTTCAAAAGACAAACAGTGTTATAAAAATAATGTCTTTACATTCGGTAATAGGAGTTCTGTGAAAAAAGATAACATCATCCAATTTACTTGGTTAATGGACGATGGTAATCAGTTCAATGCCTTCAATGTGAACAATTATAAATTCACAACTGAGGATACGTTCAGTGTACAATTAATTTCAAAAACCAATAACAATTGTCTTGATACCGTTACTAAACCTGCCATTACCTTCGCTCAACCCATTGTAAATTTTGTGATTCCAAAGGATACCCAATGTTGGCAAAAAAACTTCTTTAATTTCAATAATCAAACAACGCTTAAATACGGTACACTTATAAATTACTGGCAGTTTGGAGACAAGAGCACCTCAACAGAATTCAATCCTTCTACGAAAAGCTATGTCAATAAATCGGCAACTTATTTGATAAAATATAGAACCATAAGCGACCATGGTTGTGCCGATTCAATGCAAAGAAAAATTGTTTTGCTAGAGCGCCCAATTTCTGAATTTACTATCAATGATTCTATCCAATGTTTCAGAGGTCACCTGTTTAGCTTCGCCAATAAAACAACTTTTAGTGTACCTTCTACCTTAAGTTATTGGTGGGATTATAACAATGGTATTACCAATACTGGATTCAATCCACAAAATGCAATTTACAAAATACCAGGTTTATACAATTTGCGCTTGGTGTCTTATTCAACCATCACCAATTGTTTTGATACCTTGGTAAAAATTGTAATACCTGCCCCGCATGCTGTGGTCGATTATACAATCAATAAAGATACCCAGTGTTTCAGATTCAATGATTTTAGATTTAATAACCTTTCTACTTTACAATTTGGTACCATGAAATACAATTGGCAATTTAGAGACAATACCACCGATACCTCAAAAAATCCAATTAAGCACTACTTAAAAGAACAATCATATTTGGTTAAATTAGTAGCAAATACAAATTATGATTGTAAAGATTCGATTGAGAAACAGGTACAATTCCACGAAACGCCAATTGCCAAAATGAGTGTTAACAAAGACGTTCAGTGTTATAACAACCACGTGTTTAATTTTACAAATGGTAGCACATTGAGCAAAGGTAGTTTCACTCAAAATTGGGTGTTTGCAGATGCCACGAATAGTGCTTCATACAACGAGAATAACAAAACCTTCAAGCAATGGGGTAACATCGATTATTATTTATCAGTTATATCAAATAAAGGATGTACTGATTCTGTATTTGATCAATTGTATTTAGAAAAAAACAATAACAGTTTAATTGGACTCAATGCCAACGACAATGATTCACAATGTTTAGCTGACAACAGTTTCCGCTTTTTTGCAGTGAATTCTAACGCCAAAGTTGCAATTGCAAATTACGATTGGCGCTATGGCGATGGTCAGTTTTCAAACAGTGCAAACCCAACGGTACAAACGTATAACAAAGATGGTGCTTTTATTGCAACGCTTTATACCATCTCAGCCAATGGTTGTAATGACACAGCTTATTTCCCTGTGGTTATTCATCCACAGCCTGTTTCAGCATTTTCTGCGCAAGCAGTTTGTTTCCCTGAACCAACAAAATTCGTAGATTTATCGACCATTCGTACTGGTACTATTGTTAAAACAGTTTGGTATTATGCCGATGGTGCATCAGAAAACAATGTGCTTAATCCAACCCATCAATACAAGTCAGCAGGCATATATGATGCTGCCTTGGTAAACTATTCTAATTATGGTTGTAAGGACAGTCTTAATAGTATTGGATCAGTAATTGTAAATGCAAAACCAAAAGCAGCATTTTCATTTACGAGATTAAAAACCATTGTGCAAGATGAAACCAGATTGCAATTTAACAATGAGGCTTCAAACGATGTGGTAAGATTTGATTGGGATTTTGGTAATGCCACCAATAGCAGTTTAAGTAATCCTATTGGACTTTACCACGATACTGGCCGTTTCAATGTTACCCAAATCGTGCACAATGCCTATTGTTCTGATACCATTACAAAAAATACTGGTTTGTTAATGCCCGATTTCTTCTACTTTTTACCTAACACTTTTACGCCCAATAGTAACAATTTGAATGAAGATTTAAAGGGTGTAGGAAGTAAATACATCTACAAATTCACAATGGAGATATACAACCGTTGGGGTGAAAAAGTATTTGAATGCTTTGATATAACAAAGGGTTGGGATGGCACATACAAAGGTTCGCCATGTATGGAAGGGGCCTATATGTGTAGAATTTATTTAATTCCATATAATGGTCCTAAGCAAATGATTGAAGAGATGGTTACGCTATTGCGTTAATTGCTGGTGCAATTTTATAACTTGTTCAACCAAGCTTTGTTCGCCATCATTGACGATTACATAATCTGCTAATTTTAATTTTTCTTCTTCGGCCATTTGTGCATTTATTTTTTTCAATAAATCGGCTTCCGAAATTTGGTCGCGTTGCATCACACGTTGCATGCGCACTGCTTTAGGAGTGTATACCAAGGCAATTTTGTCTACCGTATACTTGCTGTCCGTTTCTAGCATAATAGCGGCTTCTTTGATGACAAGAGGGGCCGATTTTTGCGTCTCACAAAACTGTTTCCAGTCTTCAAAAACGGTTGGATGAATGATGGCATTTAACAAAGCCAATTGTGTTGGATTTCCAAAAACAATTGAACTGATGTGTGCAGTATTATAGAGGCCATCTTTAAAGGTGGCCTCTCCAAACTGTTGAGTTAATTTTGATTTTAGGTCGGGATGGTTATTGATTAACCATTTGGCCCGTGCATCTGCATTGTAAATAGGAACACCAAGCTGCTGAAAAATTGAACAGACAAGGGTTTTACCGCTTCCAATACCGCCGGTAATACCAAGTCTAATCATATTAAATTAAGCTTTAGTTTCTACTTTAGCTTCTTCCACTTTATTCAATGGAGCGCTTAATTCTGATGAAATAGCAGAACGCTCAATTTTTAATTTGTAGCTTTCACTTTCAATGATAGCTGTGGTGGCTTCAAGCGAAATAATTTTACCGTGGATACCACCAGTGGTAATCACTTTGTCACCTTTTTTTAAGGTTTCAATAAATGCTTTTTGCAATTTTGCTTTCTTTTGTTGAGGTCGAACCATAAAGAAATACATAACGACTAACATTAAGCCCATCATGATCATAAAAGAATCTGTACTTTGACCTTTGGCCTGCAGTAATATATATAAATTTGTCATTTTTAATTTTTTGTTGGCACTACAATAACGTTAGCAGTAAATTTCAAAACCATATTGCCATCTTTAACATTGGCAAAAACAGTAACTGTTTTATTGTTTAATCCAGATTTACCACTGCTGTTAAATACCACTTTAATAGCGCCTTTTTCGCCTGCCGCAATAGGTGTTTTAGGAAAACTTGGCACTGTGCAACCACAGGTTACATCACATCTATCAATCAGTAACGGATTTTTGCCAGTATTGGTAAAATAATAAGTTTTCTCAACAGATTGTCCTTCTATAATATCACCAAAATTATGATCCATTGTTTCGAAAGTCATTTCGGTGGTGTTCTTACTTTCTGCTGTAGGATTGCTCGCTGTTGCTGGATTGTCAATCATATCAACATCTACTTTGTTTGCAGGTTGATTGTTGCAGGCACTAGCCAAGAGAATGAGGGATAATAAAACGATTGATTTCATATTGCAAAAATAATTGGTTCTTTACTAATTCACTAATCCTCTACCGGTTTTTTTAATCTTTCCGGCTTCGTACAGTAATATTCTTAATTTATCTAGCACACCATTAATAAAAAGGTGACTCTTAGGGGTACTGTAAGCCTTCGCAATATCTAAATATTCATTAATAGATACTTTTGGTGGAATGGTTTCAAAATATAAAAATTCGCAAACGGCCATTCGCAGCATCAACATATCCGTTAAAGTTAAACGCTCAGGATCCCAATTGGGCGAATTATTTTGGGTTAATTCGTCTAAACTTTCCTTTTCAGCAATGCATTTTTCGAATAATTGCATACCAAAATCAATGTCTTCTTTTTGTTTGTTATTGATAGCATCGAACTTTATTTTACCTGTAACGTAAAAATGATCAATGTGCCTGACAATTGTTTTTAATGTATCGGCACTATCATCGTTCCAAAATACATATTCTTCTTCCATGGCACTATCATATAATTCAAATTCGTTAAATAGAAATTCATAGAGATTGGTCAAGAATTCTTTTTGCTGCTCGGCAGTAGGCGAATCAAAAACACTATAGTCAATAAAGAAATCGTATTGCACCATATCAGTGAATATATGATTAAACATTTCACCATGTCTATCCCAAGTAAAAGGTAATTTAGAGGTTAATGCTAGGTATTCGTCATTCTTAACTAGAGCAGTATAAAATTCAGTTCTTAATAAAACCTCGGTATTGCGAATGACATTTTTATTGGGGAAATATTTTTCAGTTTCAATTTCTCTCTCGCTTTCTAAATAAGTATTAAATTTATCAAGAAATTGCAAATTGAAATAGTAAAACAGATAGTATTCCTTGAAGCGGGTATCTAATTGTTTTGAAAATAATGGCAATGCGTTAGAATCTTGTTGTGTATAAGCGTACAACTGCTGTAGGACTTTGATGCGGATATTCCTGCGAGATAACATGAATGAATGAACGAATAATTGAGGGTCAAAATTAGCCATTATTATTGGTTAGACAAAGAAATAAATAAGTTTAGTTGTTGTTATAGCTGTTTTTCTTCAACCAAGAAGTTCTATAAACCTTTGCTAATACTTGTTCTCAGATAAAATAAAGACCTATTGCTTTGGTATATAATTATATTCTAATTTTATTTCTTCAAGTGTTTTTTTCAAAACTTTAACCTGCATTTTAATGTCATTGTATGGGCGGTTAGTCGTTTTGTTTTTTGGTTGTTTAACCACACTATCAATCACATTAAGACCTTTCATTACCATACCAAAAACAGTGTATTGGTTGTTTAAACCTTGGGTGCCCGATTTACTATGACAGATATAGAATTGACTACCGCTAGAGGCTTTTAATGGGTTAACGGCATCAGCTAAGCGAGCAGCAGCCAGTGCGCCACGGTCGTGCTTGATACTATCGCGAATTTCTGCAGTTATCGTATAACCAGGATCTCCCGTACCATCGTTTGTGCTATCGGTATCTTTGGTGTTGGGGTCGCCACCTTGAATCATGAAACCGCTGATAATTCTATGGAAAGTCGTATGATTATAAAAAGAATCTTTTGCAAGTTTTAAGAAATTTTCTCGGTGCAATGGTGTTGCTTTATACAACCATAAATACATAACGCCATATTGGGTTGAAATCTGAATGATTTCTTCTTGCGGTATAGGGGGATCCACAATGGTTTCAATAATTGTTTCTTTTTTACAACTATTAAAAAATAAAGCCAGTACAACACTTAGCAAAATGCACGTAACAAAATTCCTGATTTTCATAGATTATTGTTTAGGAATATAATTGAATTCGGTCTTAAGTTGCTTTAACGTTTTTTTCTCTACTGTCACTTTCATCATAATAGTATTAATCGGTCGATCACGTTGGTCTTTGGGTTGCTCAGCGATACTGTCAATAACATTTAATCCTTGCATGACCATACCAAATACGGTGTATTGATTATTTAAAAACGAGGTTCCGCCTCTGCTGTGGCATATGTAAAAT
>CANMBF010000043.1 GCA_947496065.1 Bacteroidota bacterium | reverse complement strand
TGGTTTGCCAGCTTGGTGATCGCGGAAGTGACGGGTTACAGTACCATGGGCTGCTTCGGCTTCCATTGTAGTTCCATCGGGCGTTACCAATACAGAAGTCATTAAACCTAATGAACCAAAACCTTGGGCAACAGTATCTGATTGAACATCGCCATCGTAGTTTTTACAAGCCCATACAAAATTACCATTCCATTTTAAAGCACTGGCTACCATGTCATCGATTAAGCGGTGCTCATAAACAATACCTGCAGCTTCGAATTTAGCTTTGTAATCTGCTTGGTAAATTTCTTCAAAAATGTCTTTAAAGCGACCATCGTATTTTTTCAGGATGGTGTTTTTAGTAGAAAGGTACAAAGGCCATTTTTTGCCCAATGCTTGGTTGAAACATGAGTGCGCAAATCCTTTAATAGATTCGTCGGTGTTGTACATTGCCAATGCAACGCCATCGCCTTTGAAATTATAAACTTCGAAAGATTGTGCAGGGCTGCCATCTTCTGGTGTAAAGCTAACGGTTAATTTACCTTTGCCTTTGGTTACGAAATCGGTTGCGCGGTATTGATCGCCAAATGCGTGACGGCCAATGCAAATAGGTGCTGTCCAGTTAGGAACTAAGCGTGGTAAATTGTTACAAACAATAGGTTCTCTAAAAACAGTACCATCTAAGATATTACGGATAGTGCCATTAGGGCTCTTCCACATTTGTTTTAACTTAAATTCTTCAACACGGGCCTCATCAGGTGTAATGGTCGCACATTTAATACCTACGTTGTATTTTTTAATGGCTTCAGCTGCATCAATGGTAATTTGATCATTGGTTTGGTCTCTGCTCTCCATGCCTAAGTCATAGTATTTAATATCTAAATCCAAATAAGGAACGATTAATTTGTCTTTAATAAATTTCCAGATAATGCGGGTCATTTCGTCACCATCAAGTTCAACCACAGGGTTTGCTACTTTTATTTTTTGCATGTTTTTATTCTTTTTTGCAAACTTAATTAAAAGTACAGAATAAAAAAGGGGAGAGGCTGTGAATTAGCGTTTTTATTTTCTGAAAAACCAAATTTCAAAAAATGACAAGATGAACGACAAATAAATGATGCAAACATTCACGATAAAGAGCCATTTCAAAGTAGTAGCACCAGTCTTAAATTTGTAAATCAAATGAAAAATAAGATACGCCACACAAAACGATGGATCAGAATTGCCAATTGTGAATTATACCATGGAGGTGCAACGCGATTCAGTAATTAGCAATATCCGTTTTAAGTATAATCTTCTTAAAAAAGAAGCAGGTTTATTGGATTTAAATATCGAAGAGTAGGTTGTTATTTAGTAAGTAAAAACGCACGCATAAAAGTGCCTTGATTGCTCACCAATTGTATGTTTACCGATTCAAAATGCTTGCGCTTTTTTACTTTTTTACCGTTGTTTAACAATAGAAATAAATCGTCGCTCGACAGCCATTCACCTTTTTTTAATTCAATACCTTTTTGTAAAATAGTTTTTGATTTATTTTTGCGAATACCGGTAATAGTTATAGAGATGGTTTGATTGCTGGCACTTCTAAAAAAAATGTTTTGATATTGAAATATGGTGGGAGTGGAGTTACCCCAAAATAAATCTTTGGTGGTATCCATTCCTAAAGTGTTGCCAAGGAACAAGGCTGCTAAAGCCACATCTGGCATACCGTAACCATACGCACTATCGGGTGCGGCATGGTGGGTAGCACTTTTTATCAATGCTTGTTTGATTTCCTCATACGATTTATCAGGGCATGCTTGCATTAAACAAGCCAATGCACCCGCAAATAGGGGTGTTGAATAAGATGTGCCATTGCCTGCGTAGGTGCCACCTTTAGAAGCCACAATGGCTTTTTTACCCATGGCCACAAAGTCGGGCTTAATCCGTCCATCTGCACTCGGACCATAAGAACTAAAGTCGGCATGATACCCTTCTACATCGGTTGCACCGATGGTTAAAACACCTGTGGCATCGGATGGTGTACCTATTTTATGCCATGCACTTTTGCCTTCATTGCCTGCACTTACAACGACAAAAATGCCTTTAGAATGCGCCATGTTAGCGCCTCTTGCAATGATGGAAGTTTGACCATTTAAATCGGCATGGGTATGGTTTAATGAAACCTCATTGAAGGTGTTATAACCAAGTGAAGAACTTATTAAATCGACCCCACAACTATCTGCAAATTCGGCTGCACTTACCCAATTGACTTCCTCTGTTGGATATTCTGTGGCGGCCTCTTCGCTTCTCAAAAGCATATATTGGGCGAAAGGTGCGGTACCAATATGGGTGCCTGGATCATAGGTTTTCATAAAGCTTAAACAATTGGCACCATGTCTATCGTCTTCCCATACACTGTTGTCGTGGGTTACAAAATCGCGAACGATTAAATTGTCGGTTTGGAAATTCATCCCAGGTGTTTTGTAAGCATTGAAAAAACCGGCATCAATCACTGCAATTGAAATGCCTTGCCCTCTGTATTGTTGATTGTGCAATGGCAAAACATTGAGCAAATTATTTTGCATAAAGGCTTGCCCATAATCCGCTGGTGTTAGCGTCGTTTTATTTGTAAGATTGGTTTGATTAAAATAACTTTTATACAGGCTATCTTGTTCACCAATTTCAATTGTTTTGCGCGCTTGAATAGTGCCTAAATATTGGATGGATTTAACAAAAAACAGGTTGCGTATTTTGTTTAAATTTTGTGTGTCAAGCATTGAGATCTCAACTGCATTTAACCATTTACTTTTATTGAGAATTTGACAGCTAGCAGCCGATTGAATGGCCATGGTATAATTGCGATTCACTGGCAAATCTTCAACACCAATGGCAATGTTGTTTTTCGCTCTGCGGTCGATGGCCCTTTGACTTAAGAATTGAAGGGGTTGCGAAATAGTAAATTCTGAGCCTGTTTTGTCTTTTAAATAAATGTAAAAAAAAGAGGCAGATGTTTGCGCATTTAATTTTATTAAGCCGATGATTAATACAGCGGCAATAAATGATTTTTTATGGAACATGAACAATAAGTTGTTGTTTGATTTTGTTGCCTCTTTGACGGCCTGCATTCTTGTCGATTGAAATGATGTTTTTATAAACCAAGCCTAAGCCTTTAACGTATACTTCATAATACTGTCTTTGTCTTATCGAGTTGTTAACGGCATCATTGCGCACTGCGATAGCGCTATCGAATTGAAAGGTATTAATGGCATAGGGTTGATTGATGAAATCATAAAACACTGTAATAGGATTGTCACTGTTGTTCTGATTGACATTCCATATAGCATCTACTGAAAAAGGGAAGGATAGTTTGACAATGCGCTTATTGTCTTCAACCCTTTCGGCTCCGTAATTATCTTCGGTAGCGTAAAAGACATTGAGAATTTCCCACTGTAATTTTGAATTCAATTGATAACGCTCAATGCGCATTGACCTCCTGTCCAGGTTGTCAATGAAAATAGATTCATTCAATTCTTTGATTTGATACCTTTGGGTATCGATGGTATTAAAGAAATCATCATAAATAATTTCTTCAATTTTATAGACGCTGTATGAGCCAATAGCACCATACAAGTAACCCTTTCCATAAGAACGGTCAACAGTTTCATATTCATCTTTTTTACAACCTATGAATACTAAACAAAGGAGTGCTGTATATAAGTGGTACTTATTGATCAAGGTAACAATCTAACAAATATTTCGTATCCCCCGCGTTTGCCTTGGGTTAAATAATCGGAACGGTCGATGTGGCGATAAACCAAGCCAACATTTTTTGCATAAACTTCTTCGTAAACATTATTGACAACGCCCGTTTCTGGTTTTTGGTACTCAACTTTTACGCAATCGTTAAACGCCTGTCGGCTATTGTCGAATGGTGTAAAAACGGCTGTATATTTAACATTTGAACCTTCACCATCATTAAACATATTGAGATTCCATACATAACTAGCACCTTTGGTTTTATATTTACTAATGGGAAAAAGCAATTTCACTTCGGGACGGTTGTAAATATTCTCGACGGCATAATTGCCGCTGATTTTACGAACGTAACTTTGTTGAACCTCCCATTTCACACGCACAGTATTGTAATAGCTTAAATCTACTGTGTAATTGGTGTCGCCAGCATTGTCAACAAAAAAGTTTTTAATTTCTTCACGGAAATTTCTATTAAAGGTGTCAATGTCGCCAGTGTAGTTGTTATAAATGAAACTATCAATTTCATATAAACGAATAACGCCAGTCTTTAAAGGGAAGTAATCATTGCCTTTTAATACCAATTCTTCCTTGTTCGATCGACATGCGCACACACTCAATATTAGCAGTAATGCAAGTACTGGACTGAATAATTTTTGCATAAATATGTTACAAATTTAAGGAATAAAAGCAAAATTGGTTGTAATATTGCATCAGAATTTTAAATGGTACTTCTAGACGGAAAAACAACTGCTGAAAAGATTAAGGATAGCATCAAACTTGAGCTGAATGGTTTAATCGCTAAAGGTCACCGAAAGCCACACCTAGCCGCCATTTTGGTAGGCGAAGATGGCGCTAGCAGGACCTATGTTGATAGCAAAGAGCGCAATAGTTTGGCTTTAGGTTATGATTCTACTATTCTGCGTTTGCCTGTTAATACAAGCGAAGTTGATTTACTTGCTGAAATTAATAAAATCAACGATAATCCGTTAATTGATGGCCTCATTGTTCAGTCACCTTTGCCTGCACATATGAATGAAACGTTAATTACTCAGGCCATTTCACCTTTAAAAGATGTAGATGGTTTTCATTACATCAACATGGGAAAATTGGCCAGGGGTGACAAAGGCTTTGTCTCTGCAACACCATTGGGTATTATGATGATGCTCGAAGCCTATAATATTCCTACAAGCGGAAAACACTGTGTGGTGATTGGTAGGAGCAATATTGTGGGTCGACCAATGAGCTTATTGATGAGTAACAGCGGACCTTATGGCAATTGCACAGTTACACTATGCCATAGTAAAACAGTACACATAGAGCACCACACCAGACAAGCAGATATTTTAATCGTTGCTTTGGGAAAACCAGGCTTTGTAAAAGCCAATATGGTGAAACCTGGTGCAGTAGTGATTGATGTAGGCATTACCAGAGTAGATGATGCATCGCGCAAGAGTGGTTTTTATTTGAAAGGCGATGTGGATTTTGAGGAAGTGAAAGAAGTAGCTTCCTATCTAACACCAGTGCCAGGTGGCGTAGGTTTAATGACCATTGCGGCATTGTTGAGCAATACCTTTACGGCCTACAAAAACAATATTGGACTTTAAGATGGCTTCGACTACAACCTATGCAGTGATGGAGCATTTCTATACCATTCAAGGGGAAGGATTTTACACAGGCTCTGCGGCTTATTTTATTAGATTGGGCGGTTGCGATGTGGGTTGTGTTTGGTGCGATGTGAAAGAAAGTTGGGACGCGTCAATTCATCCTCAGATGACGGTTGAAACCTTGGTAAAATTGACAACCGATGCCAAAGCCAAGTTAGTTGTTATAACAGGAGGCGAGCCCGCCATGTATGATTTAAATCCTTTGGTAGATGCTTTAAAAGCAGAAGGCGTGCAAGTAAATATTGAGACCTCTGGCGCTTATCCCATACAAGGTGCACTCGACTGGATTTGTTTATCTCCCAAAAAATTTAAATTTCCGATTAAAGAAGCGTTGATAAAAGCTGATGAATTTAAGGCCGTGGTTTTTCACCCCAGCGACATCGCTTGGGCCACAAGTTTTGTAGCAGATTTGAAACCAGACTGTAGATTGTACTTACAACCCGAGTGGAGTAAAGCCGAAACTATAACGCCATTGATTATTGATTTTGTAAAAGAGAATCCACAATGGCAAATCTCTTTACAAACGCACAAATTTTTAAATATACCTTAGGATTTTGGTCAATTTAGTTGACTATTATTTTTCAAGCAATAATTTTGTTATTAACTCATCTTTGTCTTTGTTAGCATCTGTGCCAAAGGCTGCTCCATAATAGATGGATCTTATTACTCCTTTGCGGTCGATAAGAAAAAGAGTAGGTAAACTACTAATTCCATAATTGATAATTGCATCGCTGAAATAACCTTTGAAATCTGTAATGTTAGTCCATTCTTCATTTTGTGTGCTAGAATGAAATATCTTTAAATTTTTGTCTAAGGAAAACGAAACGATTTCAAAACCCGAATCTTTTTTATGCTTATAAATCTTTTTGAAATAACTCTTTTGCATAATACATGGACCACAACCAGAACTCCAGAAGTCTAGTAATACAACCTTTCCTAAAAAATTAGATAGTTGCAAAGTGTCTCCTTTAGGGTTAAAGCCAACTATGTTTTTACACCGATCTCCAACCTTAACCTTGATATAATTTTCAAGATGCATTTTAATTTTAATACCCCATTCACTATTTTGATTAACTGAGTCGAGTAAATTATAAAAAAGCCTTACGGTGTCAGAATTTAATTCGGTTAATAATCTCGAAAAAACATAAACACTACTAAAAATATTGGGGTTTTGCAGGGCATAATTACAAGTTGCTTGGTGATAATTACTTTGAAATTTATGCATACCAGCATTATAAGCATCATAATTTTTATCTTCTATTAAAATTCTAATATTCGAATCACAAAATTTCAAACTATCAATTAAATCATATGAAAATTGATTGATTGCATTCAGCTTATTCTTTACCTTGATGTTTGAAAAATTTAAATAGTCATCCTCTATAATTAAAGGTTGACCATCAACAAATAAGGTAAAAATAGTCATTTGTATTTGATCTTTGCTATCAGGAACATTTTGTATAGCCCCCAAAAAGGGATGTGAGTATTTGAAGTTGAAAAAAATTTGGCCATTCTTAGAATATGCCGAGTCTATAATTTGATCATCGGCATCAAAATCTAATAAATAAAACTTCTTAAAGTCATTTAAGTGAGTCAAGTGCAATTCAATTAAACCTCCCGTCATTTGACCATAAGTTTTGATAGCAGTAACTGAAGAGAAAATTAATAGTATTAATTTTAGATTAAACATAATGTAATTGTTATTAGAAACGTATTAATTACAATATTAGTTACTAAAAAATAAATACTGAAGAGAAAATTCTTAAAGGCTTAATTCAAAAAGTATATTAACTAAGTTAAGGTTCTCCATCAATTATTTTATTCGATAGTTTAAGCATGTGCACGAAGGTAATTGCAGCGCCTAGGCTCAACACCCAACTTATTTTTTGAATTAAAAAAAAGTCGAATAAACCATGGTATATACTAGGAATAATGACAGCCAAAATTAACAGGGGCAAAGGGTGTAAACTAAACTTTGCCCGTCCCATATAATTGCCCATTAATACTGCAAATGCTGCATGGGCAGGTATGGATGTAAACATACGTAGTATAGCGGTATTCAAGCCTCCATCGGCAATGTATACAATGTTTTCGGCAGTGGCAAAACCCATGGCCACCATTACACAATATACCACACCATCGAATGGTTCGCTAAAGGTACTTTTTCTATAAAATATTTTAGAGAATAAAAATTTCGAAAGTTCTTCAATTAAGCCTATGCCAAAAATACAATAGGTGAGCAAGTTGCCAATGGAATACGCTTGTGCATTCAATCCTGTTTTTTTTTCGAACAAACGACTCAATAAAAATGCTGGCAATGTTGCTGCCATGCCCAAAAGAAAAGCCACAAATAAATGCAGCTTTGATTCTTTTTCAGTATGGTCTTTTTTATAAATATAAACAGCAATTGCAATACCGGGCGCTATCGCCATTGATAAGAGTCCGGCCGACAGCATGCTTAAACTTTGGCTAAGGCTTGTTCGATATCGGCAATTAAATCCTCAACATCTTCAACACCTACGCTTAGTCGCAATAAACCATCCACAACACCTGCTTTTTCGCGTTCTTCTTTTGGAATACTTGCATGGGTCATGGTCGCAGGATGGTTCACCAAACTCTCGACACCACCCAATGATTCGGCTAAAGTAAAAATATGGACATTGGTTGCAAAACGCATCGCAGCTTCAAAATCATCACCTTTTAAAGTAAATGATAACATGCCACCAAAATCGCGCATTTGTTTTTTAGCTATTTCGTGACCAGCAGCATCTTCGAAACCAGGCCAATAAACTTTGCCTATTTTAGGATGATTTCTTAAATAATGCGCAACGCCTTTTCCGTTTTCTAAATGTGCTTACATGCGCAAATGCAAAGTCTTAATACCGCGTATTACTAAAAAACAATCCATTGGGCCAGGATTGGCACCACAACTGTTGAGGATAAAAGCTAATCGATCGTGCAATGCTTTTTCATTTGTTATCAATACACCCATCACCACATCGCTATGACCGCCTAAATATTTAGTCGCACTGTGCATTACAATGTCGGCACCTAGATCGAGTGGGTTCTGTAAATAGGGCGAAGCAAACGTATTGTCGATGGCCAACATTAAGTTATTGGCTTTAGCTATGGCAGAAACCGCCGCTATATCAACAATTTTAAGGGTAGGATTGGTAGGTGTTTCAGCCCAAATTAATTTGGTGTTCGCATTGATATAAGATTTTATATTCTCTGCATCGTACAAATTGATGTAGTGAAATTTAATGCCAAATGGCTCGTAAATTTTAGAGAACATGCGGTATGAACCACCATAGATATCATCGCCTGTGATGACTTCATCACCAGGTTTTAGTAATTTAATAACTGCATCGACAGCGCCCATGCCGCTGCTAAAACACAAGGCATGTTGACCATTTTCGAGCGCAGCTATATTGTTTTCTAAAGCAGTACGTGTAGGGTTTTTGCCTCGGGCATAGGCATAGCCTTTGTGCACACCCGGGTATTCCTGAACATAAGTACTGGTTTGGAAAATAGGTGTCATAATAGCACCAGTGGTTGGATCGGGTTCGATGCCTGCGTGCAGGGCTTTGGTTCCAAATTTCATTTTATAAATAATATTAAATATAGTAAAAAAGATTAACCAGGTAAACGCGAAATATTTTTATCCATCATTTGGATTTGTTTCACAATTTCGTCGGTCTTAGGCTTCAATGCTTTGGCTTTTCTGAAATATTCTTTGCCCATTTTGTTGGCACCGCGTTGCAATTCCATGTTGCACAATTGCAAATAAACAGCAGCTAAGTTTTCTTTATCAGCAATGCCCATTTTAACAGCTTCTAGTAGCGTTTGTTTGGCCTCTTTGCCTTTGTTTTGCTTTAGTTGTATAAAGCCCAATTGCATGAGTGAGGTACCTTTCATGTCGCCATCTAAAGAAGATTTAGTGTTTAAACTTTTGCGAATATTGGCTTCGGCACTGGTTAAATCATCGGACGCCATGTTCAAATTACTTTGAAGCATATAGTAACCAGAGCGTACAGATTTTAAAAGCAAGCGTGGAAATTTAATTTTGTTAAGATATTTCATTGCACGGTCAACATCGCCATCGGAAACGGCCTCTTGCACAATGCGCATGGTGCCAATTAGAAAATATAATAGAAGTGAGATAAAGGCTAAAACATAGAGTATCCAAGCCAAAATTGGGTCGCCAAAAAGGTGTGATAAGATACCGCCAATCATTAAAAGAGCAATAATGGGTAAACGGTAAAGGATGTAAAAATGTAAAACTTTCATATTGAAATAGGGCTGCAAATGTCTGAAATTTTTTGCAAGTTTTTATTAAATTGATGTGAACTATTAACACACATGTTGATACCAAGGCTAAAGATATGCCATAATATTACCTAATTTCGCAACATCAGACCAATGAAGTGCTCAAACTTTAGATAACTATGTTAACCTTTATTAAAACCTTTTTGTTTATGGTGGCGGTTATCGATCCACTGGGTGCGGTACCTGTTTTTTTAGAAGCAACCAAGCAATTCAGTGTTAGGCAAAAGCACAGAATTGCTGTGAAAGCATCGCTAATTGCTATTTTTATCTTGCTGTTTTTTATCGTCATCGGACAGTTGCTAATGGAAGGTATGCACATTACCATTGCAGCATTTCAAATTTCGGGAGGGGTTATTCTGTTTTTATTCGCACTTACCATGGTGTTTGGCGATGGTAAAACAGAAGACGAGAAAAAACTGATTAAAGATTATCACCACGTGACTGTATTTCCAATCGCCATTCCTTCAATTGCTTCGCCCGGTGCGATTATGGCGGTAGTATTATTAACAGACAATAACCATTATTCTTTTGGCGAACAATTTTTAACCACCTTTATTGTCATTTTGGTGGTTATCACAACTTGCATATTACTTTTAATGGCCTCAAAAATTCAAGAAAAAGTGGGGGTTACTGGGATTATTGTGATCAGTAAAATTATGGGTTTGATTTTGGCCGCTTTTGCGGTTCAAAGTATTTTATCGGGTATTTCTGATTATTTTAATATTCAATTGCAGTAAGCGTTAATGGCTTTTAATTCAAATCTTTAAAAAGAGGTCTGACGTGTTAATTTTAATTTAATTCTTTTAATTTATATCTAATTTAAAAGAATTACTTACTTTTGTGCAATATATAATTTATGAAAAAGATACACTTGATAGTTCTAATGTTTTGTTTGACAAATGTTTATAGTCAAAGAATATTAGACGAAATAGCGACAGGCAAGGTCACCCGCTTGCCATTAAAACCATTGGGTAAAGAATTAAAATCGTATTCATTCACTGTTGTAAGTCCTTACCCCGAGAATAACAACTCAGCGAGAGACTTTGCACAAAAAAAGTACAACGATGAGTTGGCCAATTATCCTAAAGCAACTGAAGATGCTAAAAAACGATATACTGAGGCAGTTGCTGAATCAAAAAATACATTTAAAATTGAAAACGATGCTTGGGAGAAAATGTCATTGGTAGAGCGGTTGGCTTTAAAAGATCAAAAACCTGTATTAAGATTGCCAAGAGAGTCTGATTACAAAGTCGCTGAGCCAAGATTTGTTGAACCCGATTTAACCCGATTGATTGTTTATGATACCAAATTGTTAGCGAACTCCTACTTGCACTTAGATGGTTATGCCAAAGGTGAAACCAATGAATTAAAAGGTAAAATTACACTTTATGAATTTGAAAGAATGGATCCTCTCGCTAAAACAAAGCAGGTTTCATACTATGATAATACAACAAAGACAACTCAAAATAGAACAGAGACCTATTATGAAACCCAATACAGAAGAGCTGCAGAATTAGTGCTTGAATACAATGGCGTGCTCTTGTACAATGGGATTTTCGAAAATAGCAATGACTTTGTAACTTTAACAAGTTCTACTTATCCCAATTTGTTGAACATTGAAAAACAAACAGTAGGTGATTTGTTGACGCAAATCAATGAGTTTATTAATAGCAACTATGGTATTTCACAAATTGAAACCAAACATGTTGTGAATTATGTTAAAAATAAAAGCGAAGAATACGACGATTTAGAAAAAGCGAAGAACTCTGCTATTTCTGGTTATGCAGCTAATAAATACGGCATTGTAAACCAAGACTTAATTGATGCGATTGAGGTTTGGAAAAAAGCCATTGCAGAAGCGAATCCAGAAGATAAGAAAGCGAGAATTGACGAAAAAGTATTGCGTGCAATTTTGGTAAATACTATCGAAGCAGCCTTTGTTGTGAACGATATGAAAACTGCTGAAGATTGCCTTAAAACTTTTGAAGAACTTAAAAACAATAACAGCGAACGCGAAGAAATAAAGAAATTAAAAGCGCGTTACCAAGATACTAAGGATCGTTTCTTAGCCAATCAATAAGCCAAGCATTTACAATTAAATTTATAAGACCCAATAGGGAACAAAAAAAGGCGAAAGCCTTTTTTTTTGTTTCGGACCTTCGTTGTTGTGTAATTGGGTACTTGCGCCCCGAGACTAAAGGCAGACTGAAAGGCTGGTGCGGAATGGAATGCAGCACGGGAGCGAGGCGTACCCGGAAGGCGAGGAAAAGGTGCCCTTAAATAAAAATAAAGGCACCCAAAACATTGCTGATGCTTGCATCTTAAGCGATTATCGAAAAGTGTTTATGATTTATGCTTAAATGCCTACTTTTGCAACCTATTTTCTTATAAAAACACAAATGGATATTTTGATTATGACCAGCCAGATCATACTGGCACTTGCAATACTGGTTACTTTACACGAATTGGGACATTTTGCAGCAGCAAGGATGTTTGGCATTAAGGTTGAAAAATTTTACATATTTTTCGATGCTTGGGGTTTTAAACTTTTTAAATTTAAAAAAGGCGATACCGAATATGGTATTGGTTGGTTGCCTTTGGGTGGCTATGTGAAAATAGCGGGAATGATAGACGAAAGCATGGATACAGAGGCCATGAAAAAAGACCCTGAACCATGGGAGTTTAGAAGCAAACCAGCTTGGCAACGTTTAATCGTTATGTTGGGTGGTGTGACCGTTAACTTTGTTTTAGGTATTCTTATTTATATTTTTTCGACTTGGTATTATGGCGATCAGCGTTTGCCTATTGAAAAGGTAAGGTACGGCATTCATGCTATGGAAGTGGGTGAGAGTTTCGGTTTGAAAGATGGCGATAATATTGTTGGTGTGAATGGTCAAAAAGTGAAGTATTTTGAAGAACTTAAAAAGACTTCGGTGTTAATGAATTCAGGTACATATTATGATGTTAATAGAAATGGAGCGGAATTGAAAGTAAAATTGCCTGCTGATATTATTGATAAAATTTCGGATAAAAAAGGTGCTATGTTTGATTTGGCAATACCTATTTACGTTGAAGCTACGCAACCAAAGTCAGGTGCCGCAGATGCTGGATTGATGAAAGGCGATCAAATTATTACACTGAATGATACGGCAACACCATTTTATCACCAGTTTACTGCTCGTATGGCGAATTACAAAGACGAACCGATTAAATTGAAAGTATTGAGAAACGGCGATACAATAATAAAATCTGTACAAGTCGATAAAAAAAGCAAACTTGGATTTATGACCAAAGATGTTTACGAAAAAGATTATGATATTTTGGATTATAATTTTGGTCAAGCGATTGGCGTTGGAACCAATAAATCTTTTGAAGCGTTGGGCGACAATATTCACGGCTTAAAAAAATTAGTAACCGGTAAAATTGACCCACGCAAGTCGATGCAAGGTCCAATCGGTATTGCACAAATGTTCGGACCCCAGTGGATATGGGAGCGTTTTTGGTTATTAACCGGAATCTTATCTTTGATTTTAGCCTTTATGAATTTATTGCCTATACCCGCTTTAGACGGTGGACACGTGGTGTTTTTAATTGTTGAGATGATTATTAAACGCCCTTTAAGCGATAAGTTTATGCAGGTCATGCAAACCATCGGTATGGTCATCTTATTGGCCTTGATGGTATTTGTATTTGGCAACGATATTTACAAAATTATATTTAAATAATGCAGTCGGTGAACTGGCCTTCGACCAATAATTACTTTCGTTTTTATGGCTTGACGCCCAGTTTCGATATAGACAAGGCTGAACTAAGACGTTTGTTTTTAGAAAAGAGCAGGCAGTTTCATCCCGATTATTTTGAGGATGACCATGCTTTACAAGTTAAGGCCATAGAAGTAACAGCCTATAATAACAAAGCATTTAAAGCATTGAATGCCCCTAGCGAGCGATTAAAATATCTAATTCAAATTAACATTTCTGAAACGGAAACTTCCCAAAAATTGCCTCAGGATTTTTTGATGGAAATGTTAGAATTGAACGAACAAATAGATGAATTTGCATTTGCAGATGATAAAACTGCGATAAAAGCAAACATTGAAGTTGAATTAAGTACGAGCATTGAAAACCTAATGCACCATTTAATTGCGCTCGTGCAATCTGAAAATTGGGCGGAAGCCAAAAGTGAATTATTAAAGCTGAATTATTTAGAGCGCTTGTCAGCGCGTTTAATCGCACCGCTTTAATTACGGATTGTAAAGTAGGGGTTAAAATTCCCATTAAAATCAGTTAATTTTGCAATATGAGAATTGTTTCAATCGCATTGTTTTTTGTTTTTACATTGCACTTAACTGCACAACAACAAGTGCAATTAACCAAAGGTAAAACTTCACTTCACAATACCTTTCATCCAGGTAGTATTAAAAATATTCAAACGGGTATTTACACCATTGCTAAAGAATTTCCCGAGCCAGAAGGCATCGATGCTGCTGTAAAAGCCTTTGTTAACAAGGAAAGACAACGCCTAGAAAACAACCATTATCCAACCAATACCATCAAACGTTCAGCCTTGCCTCCCATGGTAGTTGGTGGTTTTGTAGGTGCGCTTAATGAAGCAACACCAAATGATAATAACATGGCCATTAACAATGATAGTTTTGTGGTGAGTGTTTTAAATTCTATGATTGGTATTTACAATGCCAATACAGGTGTTTTGAAAAAAAATTGGTTTTTAGAATATTTGCCATTGGATCCAAAGAATAC
Organism: Bacteroidota bacterium; assembly: GCA_947496065.1. Taxonomy (GTDB): domain Bacteria; phylum Bacteroidota; class Bacteroidia; order NS11-12g; family UBA955; genus JABMMZ01. The sequence goes on along the minus strand of CANMBF010000043.1, from coordinate 10,095 downwards.
CAAGCCAGGTAGTGGTATTGCCCCATTGAACAGAAGTTATGATCCTAAAGTGGTATTCGATCCAATAGCCAACCGTTTTATTGTTGTTTATTTAGAAGGAGATGGTAGCAACGACACCAGAATTATTATTGCTTTTAGTAAAACCAATTTGCCGCTCGATGGATGGAATATTTACAAACTCAATGGCAATCCTTTTGGGGGTAAATTTTGGACTGATTATCCAATGATAGCCATTAATGGAGAGGATTTATTTGTGACTGTCAATTTATTAAAAGATAGTACCGATTGGCGCGATGGCTTTACACAATCAGTGATATGGCAAGTCCAAAAAGCTAAGGGATATACAGCCGATTCTTTAGAATATAATTTATGGAGCAATTTAAAGCACAATAATAAATCGATTTGGAACATTTGCCCGGTGCAGGAATCGGAGCAACCCGGTGGCGCAGGTTTATATCTGTTGTCTGTTCGTCCAGGCGATGTTTCGAATGACACCGTTTTTTTACACCATATTTCCGACAACTACAGCAGTGGCAAGGCACAATACAGTTATAAAATTTTAAAATCAAACAAGTCTTACGGTGTACCGCCAGCAGCCCCACAAAAGGTGAATGGTTTTAGATTGCAAACCAATGATGCCCGTGTCTTAGGCGCTTTCTATAACAACAATAAAATTCAGTTTGTTCAAACTTCTCGAAATGCCATCAATGGTAAATCGTCCATCTACCATGCCATTATACAAGATCCACATTTAGCTACGCCATCGGTTAAGGCCAATATTATTTCATACGATTCGCTCGACCTTGCGTATCCAACCATTGTGAATGCTGGTAATCAAACATGGGGTCAGCAAAGTTTAATTACTTTTTCACACTCAGGCTTGAAAACCTATCCGGGTACATCTGTACTTTATTTTGATAACAACGGCCAATATTCAGATTTAATAAGGGTTAAGCAGGGGCAAGGTGTTATCAACAGCTTTATCCCAGATACTGTAGAGCGTTGGGGTGATTATACTTCGATTCAAAGACGATACAATAACAAAAATGAATATTGGTTAGTGGGATCATTTGGCAAATCGAATGATAAAGTTGGCACATGGATAGGAAAAATTACTATGAACGATCCTTCGGTTGCGATTGATAGAATTAAAAACACTTCAATGGGTGCCGAAGCCTATCCCAATCCTGTAGTAGATGTTTTTATGATACCGTTCGAAACAGAGGCTGCATCCGACATAAAAATTGAAATTACAGATATGACAGGTAAAATAATTATGGTCATAGAAGAACATAAAATAGCAGGTGATCAGAAGGCATTTATTAATGTTTCCGGGTTTTCGACAGGCGTTTATTACTACTCGGTTGCTATTAATAACACACAAATAAAGAATGGAAAATTCAGCAAACTCTGATAGTTTGGTAGCTCCTTTGAGTGATTTCCTAATGACACCTCAAAATTTCGATCCTGAAAGGCTTAAAACTAGCAGTATATTATTGTTCGATAAACCTTTGCATTGGAGTTCATTTAAATTGGTAAAAAAGGTAAAGTATGTATCAAAGGCTGCGCGTGTTGGTCATGCTGGTACCCTCGATCCATTAGCAACGGGCTTATTGATTGTTTGCACTGGAAAATGCACAAAGATGATAGAGCAAATACAGAATCAGCCAAAAGCCTATACTGGCACTATTACCTTTGGTCATACCACACCCAGTTATGATTTAGAAACTGAATTTGATGCAAGTTATAATTACGAGCACCTTAGCGACCAAGACTTAAAAGATGCAGCTAACTATTTTACTGGCGATGTTACCCAAACCCCTCCAGTATTTTCGGCTGTTAAAATTAATGGAACAAGGGCTTATAAGTTTGCGAGACAAGGCATAGAAGTAGAAATTAAAAAACGGGTGATTGCAATTAGCGAATTCAAAATTAGTGGGGCCTTGCCCAATATCGATTTCGAAGTAGGCTGTAGCAAGGGCACTTACATTCGTTCTTTGGCCAATGACTTTGGTTTACATTTAAAAAGTGGTTCACACTTATCGGCCTTGCGCAGAACAAAAATCGGCGATTACCATATAAATGATGCCTTTAATATTGAGGATTTTCAACATCTTTGCGGTTACTAAATATGCGTATTTTTGACAGTCTAGATCACTTACCAGAATTTAAACCAACCGTGTTTACCCAAGGCACCTTCGATGGGGTGCATTTGGGGCATCAGAAAATATTACTTCAAGTAAAACAAGCCACCCAAGCCATTCGAGGCGAAAGCGTTTTGTTGACCTTTTGGCCGCATCCGCGCCTTTTACTTTTTCCAGAAGATAATGATTTGAAATTATTGCAAACCCTCGATGAAAAGTTGCAAGTGATAGAACAATGCGGAATTGATAATGTCGTAGTCGTGCCGTTTACAAAATCATTTAGTAATATTCTTCCTGAAGAATATATTCATCAATTCTTGGTCAATGAATTGAACATTCAGGTGGCGATTATTGGATACGACCACCGTTTTGGTAGAAATAGAGAAGGCGATATTAATTTATTACAAGCCAATGCAGCGAAATTTCATTACCAAGTGCAAGAAATAGCGGCCGAAGACTTAAACCATATGACGATAAGCAGCACCAAAATTAGAAATGCTTTGGTGGAGGGTGATGTGAAAACGGCTAATCTATACTTAGGTCGACCGTATAATTTCCATGGAAGGGTGGTGCATGGAAAAAAGTTGGGCCGAACATTGGGTTATCCCACGGCGAATTTAGCAATTGAGAATCCCAATAAACTAGTGCCAGCCAAAGGGGTATATGCGGTTAAAGTATTGGTTAATAATACTAAATATGGCGGAATGTTGAATATTGGCGACAATCCCACTGTCCCAGGGAAAGACTTTAGTATTGAAGTTAATATTTTTGACTTTAATGAAGATATATATGGCGAAATCGTTGAAATACAATTAATTGATAGGATGCGAAATGAACTAAAGTTCGAAAATTTAGATATTTTGGTACAAAATTTGCAGGCTGATAGACTCCATGCCTTATCAATTCTTCAATCTTTATAAAATAGCTACTTTCATAGCATTGTTTTTGATAAGCATTGGTTTGGTAGAAGCAAACGCCATTACTAATCTTATAAATTCCAATGATACTGATTTTTATGGCTATGAACCAGATAAAGTTACTGCTGAATTTGATTCAACTTTCAACTCGGCTTGGCAATTGTATTTGAATACTTGGGATAGCGAAAATCTTAATCCGTATTTATACGATTACAATAGTTTTAACGAGCCTGTAAGTTTGTGTTTGTCATACGATTCGTTGGGGTTTTGCATTCCAATAGCGTCGATGGTCACCTCGGAGTTTGGGAGCCGTTGGGGTAAACACCACCAAGGGGTTGATTTGGATTTAGAAACCGGCGATTCTGTGGTGAGTGCTTTTGATGGCGTGGTGCGCATGTCGCGTTACTATTACGGCTATGGTAATATGGTAGTGATTCGACACCACAATGGTTTAGAAACTTTATATGGTCACCTTTCAAAAAACTTAGTAGAGGTTGGTCAAGCTGTTAAGGCCGGCGAAGTGCTTGGTTTAGGTGGCAATACAGGGCATAGTTTTGGTTCACATTTGCATTTTGAAATGCGTTTTATGGGCAAGCCGATTGATCCAGCTAAATTCATTGCCTTCGATAAATTCTCTTTGTTGAACAATGAAATTACCATTGATGGTAGTCTGTTTGAAAACACCCAATTGGTTAAGAAATCCAAAAGAGGTGCCGAGGAGCATAGTGAATCACATTATTCTAAAGCCCAAAAGGCTCAAAAATTCCATGTTATTAAAAAGGGAGATACGCTTGGTGCAATTGCTAGAAAGCACCACACGACAGTTGGTAAATTATGCAAGTTGAATAATCTAAAATCAACTAGTATTTTAAAATTAGGAAAGAAATTGAAGGTCAAATAAGAAGAGTTTCTTAATTTCGTTCACTACTTTCAATGTCCCAAGCTTCTAAACATTCTACTATTATTAAAACCATTGCTTCTGAGCTAGGATTTTCGTTTTGTGGCATTGCCAAAGCCGAATTTTTAGAACAGGAAGCCCCGCGTTTAGAGGCATGGCTAAACAAAGGCTATCAAGGAGAAATGGGGTATTTGACCAGCCATTTTGACAAGCGATTAGACCCTAGACAATTGGTGCCAGGTGCAAAGTCAGTAGTAACACTCTTGTACAACTATTATCCTTCCGAATTTCAAGAAACAAGCGATGCAAAAATTGCAAAGTATGCTTATGGTAAAGATTATCATACGGTGTTAAAACAAAAATGCCGAGACATGATGGAATTAATAGAAGCACAAATTGGAAAGGTAGAGGGAAGAGCCTTTACAGACAGTGCCCCGGTGATGGAGCGTGCATGGGCCGAAAGAAGTGGACTTGGTTGGATTGGTAAACATGGTTTACTAATTAACAAAGGACATGGTTCGTTTTTTTTCATAGCAGAAATCATTTTGGACTTGGAGTGCACTTACGATTCGCCTATCAAAGATTATTGTGGCTCTTGCACCGCTTGTATAGATGCTTGTCCAACGGACGCTATTTTGCCCAATAAAACGTTGAATGCGTCGCAATGCATTTCGTATCTCACCATCGAATTAAAAGAGGCCATTCCCGCTGAATTTAAAGGTAAGATGGACAATTGGGCCTTTGGATGCGATACTTGTCAAGATGTTTGTCCTTGGAACAGGTTCTCGCGCCCCAACCAAGACTCACAATTCAATCTATTGCCTGAGATTAAAAATTTTAGACACTCAGATTGGTTAGAAATTACAGAAGATGTCTTCGAAAACGTATTTTCTAAAAGTGCGATAAAGCGCACAAAATTCAACGGTTTTATTAGAAATTTAAAATTTTTAAAACCCAATTAATTCGCGTTCTAATGTTCGTTTTTAAATTTTAAAAGCCCTAAATTTGCAAACCTCATGAAGCATTCTGTCGCTTTTTACACCTTGGGATGTAAACTCAATTTTTCTGAAACAAGCACCATTGGTCGCCAATTAGAATCAGCGGGTTTTGAAAAAAAAGAGTTCACCAATAAGGCCGATGTTTATGTAATTAATACATGTTCTGTGACCGATCATGCCGACAGGAAATGTAAAAAGGTGGTGAAAGAAGCTTTGAAAGTGAATCCCAACGCCTTCATCGTTATCATTGGTTGTTATGCCCAATTGAAGCCCGAGGAGATTGCGAATATTCCGGGCGTTGACCTTGTATTAGGAGCAGCTGAAAAATTTAATTTGGTTGAACATTTAAAAGATGGCTACGAAAAAATAGGAACTGCCAAAATTCACAATCAAAATATCAAAGAAACCAATGTTTTCATTCCCGGTTTTTCGGTAGGTGATAGAACCCGTTCTTTTCTGAAAGTACAAGATGGTTGCGATTATTTCTGTGCTTTCTGCACCATACCTTTGGCGCGCGGTAAAAGTAGAAGTAATACAGTAGCCGATACCCTTAAAATGGTGAATGAAGTTTCGCATACCAATGTAAAAGAGGTAGTCCTTACAGGCGTCAACTTGGGCGATTTTGGTATTCAAAATAATGAAACATTTTTTGATTTGTGCTTAGAACTCGATAAAATTGAAGGCATCAACCGTTACCGTATATCTTCCATAGAACCCAATTTATTAACCGATGAAATTATTGATTTTGTAGCGCGTTCTAATAAATTTATGCCCCATTTTCACATCCCTTTGCAAAGTGGTTCCAATACTATTTTAAAAGCCATGCGCAGAAAATATGAACGTGAATTGTATGCCGAGAAGGTGGCAAAAATTAAGCAATTGATGCCACATTGTTCTATTGGGGTTGATGTGATCGTTGGCTTTCCTGGCGAAACAGATGAAGAATTTTTAGAGACTTACAATTTTATCAATCAATTGGATGTATCGTATTTGCATGTATTCCCATATTCTGAGCGCGCCAATACCACCGCTCGCAAAATGAGTGGCAAAGTGCATCAATTTAAACGCAACGAAAGAACAGAGATGTTGCGCATTTTGAGTGAAAAAAAGAAACAATATTTTTACAGCCAATATTTAAATACCAAAGCGCAAGTGCTTTTCGAACAAGAAGAAAAAAGCAACCGCATGTATGGCTTTACCGAAAACTATATAAAAGTTGAAACTGATTATGATCCATTGATGGTGAATGAAGTTTGCGAAGTATATTTGTCGCAAATCAATGCCAATGGCTTTGCTGAAGGCGAACTTAATTTTACAACACCCCACCTATTAAATGTATCCTAATTTTTATTTCATATTTCAAGATTGGTTTGGCATAGAATTGCCCGGCTTTAAACTCATTAATTCATTTGGTTTCTTTGTAGCTATTTCCTTTGTTGTAGCCAATTTGGTAATGACTTCAGAATTCAAACGCAAATTTAAATTAGGTGTGTTAGGTAGTGGCGAACAAATTAAAGTCATCAAAGGTGCGGCCATGTCGCAATCAGACTATTTGGCTTCGGGTATTACAGGTTTAATTATAGGGTATAAATTCTTACCTTTGTTATTCGATTTTTCTTTAACGGGCGACAATCCCCAGGCTTATATCTTATCGACCGAAGGCAGTGTATGGTATGGCATGATTGGGGCGGCATTATTTGTTGGTATCAATTATTGGCAGGATAAAAAACAGCGTTTGCCAGCGCCTATAGAAGAAATTGTAACAGTTGACCCTTCTTACCATATGGGCAGTATCACTTTTGCAGCCTTTGTTGGTGGATTGTTGGGGGCTAAATTATTTCATATTTTAGAAAATTTATCTGAGTTTTACCGCGACCCATGGGGCAATATTATTTCATTTAGTGGCTTAACGTTTTATGGGGGTTTAATTGTTGGCGGTATTGCTGTAATTATTGTGGCCAAAAGAAAAGGAATCAATCCATTACACATGTTAGATGTAGGTGGACCAGCCATGATGTTGGCGTATGGCACCGGCAGAATTGGCTGCCATGTATCAGGTGATGGCGATTGGGGGATTGTGAATACATTGGCTAAACCCAATTGGATGTCTTTTTTGCCAGACTGGACTTGGGCCTACAATTATCCCAACAATGTCAATAAAGTTTGCAATCCTTTTTTAGAAGGGGATGCTGGTTACTTAGCTAATTATGGTTGCGACTTTGAGCAAACGCCCTACTTGGTGGCATCGGTATTTCCTACACCTATGTACGAAGCGATATTAGGTGTCATATTGTTTTTAATTTTATGGTTTTTGCGCAAACGCATTAAATATGCAGGTGTTTTATTTGGCATTTATTTAATGTTTAGCGGCACCGAACGTTTCTTTATAGAGAAGATAAGAGTTAACACCATCATGGACTTTATGGGGCTTACGCAAGCTGAAATTATTTCTTCCTCATTGTTTATTTTAGGTTGTATACTTGTCGGTTATGGCTTGGTAAAGAAAATACCCGTATCAAATCTTGGCACAACAGTTGATTAATCCTATACAATGAAAGTAGTCTTAACGCTTTTGGTTTTGTTTCTAATAATGGGTTTTGGTAAGCCGCTTTCGGCTCAAAACAAAATAATCGATACCACCAAAAGTGATACTTCATTTGTGCGAGTTGGCTATCAGCTAGAAGGCAAGGACACCATTTCAGTATACTTGCAAAAGAAATTCAGCTATAAAGGTGAAACCATTACCAAGGAACAAAAAGATGCTTTTTTGCGTTTGGCTTACGATGTAAAAAAAGCATTGCCCTATGCCAAATTAGCTGCATTTCGTTTGCAATTAATGGACGATAATTTAAACCTTATGACCTCCGAACGCGAAAAGAAACAATATGTAAAAGATTGCGAAAAGGCCATTAAAAAACAATTCATGTCCGATCTAAAAAACATGACCATGGACCAAGGGAAAATTTTATTAAAACTAATTCACCGTGAAACAGGTAAAACCACTTGGGACATCTTGACCAATTATAGAGGCGGCTTGGAGAGCTTATTTTGGCAAGTGGTGGCTAAATCTTATCATGCAGACATGAAAGATACCTACGACCCTGTTGTTGATTATCAAATTGAAGAAATTATAAAAACCTTAGAAATAGAAAATGCACCCTAAAATAAATTTATTGGCCTTTGCCGCGCATCCTGATGATGTCGAAATTAGTGCTTCTGGTACTTTGATTAAACACAAAAAAAGTGGACTAACCACAGGTATCATTGATTTAACAAGGGGAGAACTAGGTACAAGGGGTTCAGCAGAAATCAGAACCGAAGAGACGGCCAATTCAAGCGCTTTGTTACAATTAGACGTTCGCGAGAATTTAGATTTAAAGGACGGTTTTTTCGAATACACTGAAGAGAATTTAAAAGCCGTAGCCCGCTGTATCAGAAAATATCGACCTGAAATTGTATTATGCAATTCTGTTAAAGATAGACATCCCGACCATGGTAAAGCACATAAACTAGTAGCAGATGCTTGTTTTTTAGCAGGCTTGGTAAAAATTGAAATAAGTGATGAGCAAGGTCATGATTTAAAAGCCTGGCGCCCTAAGGCAGTGTATGCCTACATTCAGGAAGTATATATAGAGCCCGATTTTGTCATCGATGTAACAGATTTTTGGGATGAACGCACCAAAAGTTTATTGAGCTTCAAATCACAATTTTTCAATCCAGATTCTAAAGAACCCGAAACCCCTATTTCAACATTGTCATTTCTACAACTTATTGAAGGCCGCTCAATACAGTTCGGAAGATATATAGGCGTTAAAAATGCCGAAGGTTATAATGTGGTGCGACCAGCAGGTGTGAACCTATTTACAGATTTGATTTAGGATTCAAAAATCAATTATCTGTGTTTCTCATTTGTAAGAAATTATCTGGTGTCATAATAGCCAAATGACTATTTTTATAATCTTTAATATTTCGCGTTATTAATATTTCAATTTCATTGTTCAACTCAGCAGTATAGTTTTGTAAAGCATCTTCAAAGTCTTTGAATTCTGAATTTAATGCATGCAATACAATGGCTTTGTCGATGGCCAATATTTCGGTAATGGAAAGCAATAATTTTAATTTCTCAATTACTTTCTCGTGCTTGGCTGTTTGTCTCAATAAATAATAAACATTGCTTACAATAACAGGCGTTATATAGCCTTTGATTTTTTTTGATTCACAGAGTGAGAGAATTTGTGCCGAGCTATCGGCAAAGGGTTCCCTTTGAAAAAAGAAGTCAAGTATCACATCTATATCAATTAATAGCTTAGTCATACCCTACAAATATTTTTTAGCTAATCTTTTCGTTAACTCCTTTTTGTAATCAAAATCTTTGGGTGCATTGAAAGATCCTTTTAATGCTTTAACAATTGGGGTTAATTCAATCTCTTTTTTAGCATGCTTACTTGTCAATGCTATGAGATAGTTCTCAATAATGTCTGATAAGCTGCGGTCTTTTGTTTTCGCATATTGCTTAGCTTTTTCAATGACATTTTCTTCTATCGTTAATGTTAGCTTGGTATTCATAATAAAAGGGGCATTTAAACTTTGTAGAACAAATTTAAATCAAATTTTTTACACGTGCAAATTTTATAAAATTAACACGTGTATGATTAAAATACTTCTAACAACTCTTACAACATCCTCTGTCGCTTTACAAAAAAAGGCATTAAGATTTGTGAGAAATCTTTTCTCACATCGGCCTCAACAAAGTCGATTCTGTATTGTTGGCATTTTAATTTCAATGCCGCTCGGTACTCATTCATTTGTTTTAAGTAATCTACTTTAACATCTTCTGGATATAATTTTAATTCCTCGCCAGTTTCGTTGTCTACAAATTTATAAGGGCGATTTTCGAAGTTGAAATCTAATTCAGAATCGCCATCCACAATGTGAAATAAAATGACTTCATGCTTTCTAAATTTAAGATGTTGCAAGGCATCGAACAAGTCTTCGTTATTGTCAGCCGCATCGAACATGTCGCTAAAAATTACGACTAAACTTCTTCGGTGAATTTGTTCGGCAATGGTATTTAAAGTATCGGCAACATGTGTATTGCTGGGTGTTGGTTGCGATTTTAAAACTTCGTGTAGCGAATT
>CANMBF010000042.1 GCA_947496065.1 Bacteroidota bacterium | reverse complement strand
ATGCAAATAATCTCTTCCACTTTCTATTAATAGAATTATCTGAAGAATTTTTAAAATCCATTGTTCAATTGAAGCCTCCTCCCCTGAGATCATGCAAATAATCTCATCCACTTTCTATTAATAGAATTACCTATAGAATTTTGAGCATTGTGCAATTGAAGCCTCCCCCTAACGAAATCACGCAGTACTCTCTCACTCCTTGCTTGAGGGGGACTGGATGAAAAAATAAATACAAAAAATATTCAATTGAAGTAACCCTCGCGAGATTGCGCAGGAATGTCTTAAAGGTGATTGATTTGAAAAAAACTTGATTTGAAAAATGAAAAAAAACGGACTAAAACTTCTTTAAATATTAACCTAAGGCCTATTCAATATTTTACTTAGGCAGCATTGCTATCAAAATTTTTCACGGCAAAAGTAGTATAAATACCATTTTCTTCGAATTGTTTGTCTACTTCTTCCCAATTTACAACAAATCTATCTGGATTTAAAGTGCCTTTTTTGAGAGGTACACCAAGGCATTCATCATCTATAAAAATAAAACTGAAGGTCATAAAGACATCCCAATTCCAATAGAAGGGATTAATTTTAGATTTTGAAAATTCTGAAATGGGTTGGATGATTCCTTCGCCACACGAATTAATATGATCGAGTGCAAGTTTGAGTTTTCCACTTTTACTTTGAATCCGGTAAGAGTTAAGAACTATTTTATGACCTGCCTTTTGCAATTTGGAAATAACTTTATAGCACCCATCTACATAATTCCCTATTTCAGGATATGCATGCTCCACAATCGTACCGTCAAAGTCAAGAAATATGATCATTGTAAAATAAACAAGTGCAATAATACAAATGTTTGAAAACAACCCTTTCAATCAACGGCTAAAATAATAGACGACCTTATTAAATACTAATTAAAGAAATAGTAAAAGAACTCTCATAATTTTAAATCTATTGAATTTTTGATTGTTAGAGAACAGAAATTTTATAAACGTTATTTGACTTAACTCAATTATTTGTTGAACTCAGCGTTATTTAAAATAAAAAATTTTATACAATTAACTTTATTCACAATTTTGCAGTCGGCATTGACTTAAAAAATTGAACATTCTAGCCATCTTTTCGCACCTATATTCATTTCCCCATTTTCAATAGCCGATGTTTGACCTATGTAATATTTGTCTTTAGCGATAGATTATATTATATTAACATGAAACATTCTATAAATAAAAAAACCTGTTAACGTTAGTTAACAGGTTTTTACTAGTGGAGAATATCGGATTCGAACCGACCACCTCTTGCATGCCATGCAAGCGCTCTAGCCAAATGAGCTAATCCCCCTTTTATATTTAAGAACATTCGAACCGACTACCTTTCCGCATTTTATGCGGGACACTCTAGCCTCCCGATAGCTTTCGGGAGAGCAAATCCCCCAAATACGAACTGCGAAATTAGTTAAAAGGAATGAATCACCCAAACTAAAGTTGAGCAATAGTTGTACAATAAAAATAGTTTTGTCGCAACAATATTTAAGTAAATTGCATTCAGTAAAATTAAAAGCGATTTCTTAAAACATCGGCTTCTCAGGATTAAATGATGTTTTGGGTTTATTTCACTTTTACCCTATCACCCTAACCCTCAACTCACCAATGTATTTTAAGGTGCGTTTAATGAGTTTGATTCTGGTTTTTAGGGATGAGCCACTACCACCCTTGGCTTCGCCATAAAGGCGCGGTAAAAAGAAGACGGGGAAGTCCAGGATAAGACCTTGCTTTTTGGCTTTAAAAAGGAAGTACAAATCTAAAGAAAAATCATCAGGTGCATCTTGTTCGATGGCCTCGTAAAAATCTCTGTGAAACAATTTCGGTTGCGCATTAATTTCTGTTAAACGCGCCTTTAAAAAAACAGAGCTAATCAAGGCCATACACCAACTGAAAAAAGCTTCGCTTAATTTTCTATTTCTTCTATAACCTTTTACCAATACAGGACGTTTGGGCGCTAATAAATAAATATCCAAAGCCTTGAAAACATCGGCAGGATCGGTTTGCAAATCAGCATGTGTCCAGGCAAGAAAAGAACCATTCGCTTGTTTTAGACCATATAAAATACCATTACCATACCCTTGGTTTTTATCTACTTTTACAACGCGAATATTTTCTTCAATGCCCTTGAGTAATTCTACAAATACTTGCGCTGAATTATCCGTAGAACCATTATCAACTAATAAAACTTCACATTCTTCATGTGTTTTATCGCGCAGTATGGCACTTAATTTGGCCATGATGAACGGCAAGTTTTTTTCTTCGTTATAACAAGGTATTACAATAGATAATGTTGTATTCATTTGCCGTATGGGTGTTGTGGTATTTGTTTAAAATAGGTTTCCCAATAATTAAAGGTTTCATAGTCGGCCGGCGTACCCCAACAGATGTAATGATCGATTTCGAAAGCCTTTACTTTTTTACCCATGGCTAATAAATCGTTCACACATTCATCGACATAAAATTCGTTGTTAATTCTGCGATTCTCTGCAATCATGCGTTCAGCTGCAATCACAAAATCGGCTCCATGCTTAAACCAAAAAGCCCCAACAATGGCGTGGTTTTGCATAGGTTCGGGCATATTATATTTTACTTTTGCTTCAGTGATATTATTGTCACCATCTACCATCACCCAACCATAGGCTTTTGGATTGGCAACTACGGCAGGATTGTTTCTAAACGTAAACACAATGGCATCGGCATCGGTTCGCAGGGCATCAAATTTTTCTAGGGAATACAACATGCCGTTATCGCTTGCGCCTATTACCAATTCCTCTTCATTATTGATGAATGATTTCGCCATTAAACAAGTCACCGCTTGCCCTTCTGTGAGCTCCTCTAAAACGATGATCTCGGCATTGGGATAAAATTCCATTAAACGCGAACCAATTTTGTATTCCGAAATGTGAAAATCGCGCAATATAAAAATGGGTTTTTCGGCTGCTGGCAAAGCATTGGTTGCTTGCACCACCATGGGCTTTTGCATGATAGGCAACAAAGGTTTAGGTGTGGTGTAACCTTGTTCGGCAAAACGACTGCCAGCCCCTGCCATTGGTATTAATTTAATCATTTGCTGTAGGCTTCAAATATAGTCGACCAATTGTTATATTCCATCATGTCCTCGGGTGTTCCCCACTGACAGAAATGTGGCACCTGATCATATACCAATACTGGCAAACCATCGCGCACCATCAAGTTGTAAACTAAACTAATGTAATACTCCCCATTCAAGGTGATTTTTTCGTCCATTAATTGGGTGAAATATTTTTTAACATAAGCCCCTTTTTCGAAATAATAAGTCCCTGCCGAATGGAAACCTTTGCGTTTATCGACTTCGAAACTGAATTTTTCTTTGATCTCGGTGAGTTGCATTTTATCATTCACTTGGCAACCAGCATACAAATTATGGGGATGTAACAGATGGGGATGAAAGCCTGTATAGCAGGGAATAGCACCTGCAGCAGGGTTCTCTTTTACGGTCTTTAAAAAATGGGCATAATCCCACAACATAAAAAAGTCGCAATAGTTGCAAATCACTTGCTCTTCGTCATCAATATAATCAAATACTTGGGCAACAGTATACACAGGTCCTAATTTATGTGAATCGATACCGATGATTTGCGCACTCGGTTTAATAGTCAACAAAGTTGACTTTAAATCTGAGTTCTCTAACATATCATTTCTACAAATGAAAATAACCTCTACTTCACCAGGAAATAAATCAACCACGTATTCAATAATTTTCTGACCATGCATTTCTATCAACGCTTTGTAAGTGCTGTAGCCCGCTTTTACAAAGCGACTGCCCTGACCAGTCATTGGGATTATGATCTTCATGTTAATTTTAAAAGTTGTTCTGGATAATCGGTATAAAAATGTTGTACGCCCATATCTACATATTTTTTCATGGCTGCAAAATCGTTAATTACACAGGCGCCAAAACGGATGTTCGCATTTTTGATGGCCTTTATTTTTTCTTTTGTAATGCCCGGCCATTCATACATCAAAGATTCGAAACCATACTGCTTAGCAATGAATAAATCCGTTTCAAAATCGGTATGGGGCGGTCGGTCCCAGAACACAGGTACCGCTTTCTCCAATTGCTTTACCTCTATCAAATATTCGCAATTGGTATCATTGAAACCGATTTGATTTAGTATGTTGTGGGTCTTGGCCAATTGCAAAGCTTGCTTTATCAAACCATAATTTTTTGGTTGAATAGAGATATTCGTAGAAGTCCCCTTTGCGATTTCAAAAACTTCTGACAACAAAGGCAATGAATGTTGTTTTTGAGAATTAAAATACGCTCCAAAATTCAAAGACAATAATTCAGGATAACTGCTATTCACAATCACCTTATCGACGCCTGTCACGCGCATGGCATTGGCATCGTGGGTGACTACTAATTGCTGATCGGTCGTCAATTGAATATCGAGTTCAATCCAACTGCAGCCCATCGCAATAGCACTTTCAAAAGCCTCCATGGTATTCTCAGGAAACACCGACATATTCCCGCGGTGAGCAGCTACTCCATTTCCAAAATTCATAGCACAAAAGTAGGGGAAAACCTGAGCCAATTGGCAATTGGCAATTGGCAGTTGGCAACAAAATTTAAACAATCGGAAGCAGTTGACAATTTGCAGATGAGCTTGATAAAGTTCTTAAGTGGTCAACATCATTGATCTTTTGAAATCCATAATTGTTTATGGCTAGTTCAATACTTCGTCATACTGAGATTTGTTCTTTTTTTGCTAGCTACATACTTCGTCCTACTGTCCCGACAGCAATCGGGACAGCCTGACTATAGTGGGTTAAATTTTGGTTTTAAATTTTGCCAACTACCTTGTCATCCTGAGCTTGTCGAAGGATGCCAATTGCCAACTTTTGTTTAATCATGAAATGCTAAAAGCGACAGCAGAGAATCCATCATCTGCTCGTATTTATTTTTACCAATAAGGGTTTTGTAATTGTCGTTGAGTTTACTAACACACTTGCGAGCATCGGTGGCCATGCGTTTGCCAGCAGCTGTTAATACCAAGGTCATGGATCTGCGGTCGTCTTTATTAACCAAAGTTTTTAATAAACTTTCGTTCATCATTTCTGAAGTCAATTTGCTAATGGCTTGTTTGCTGATGCCATAATCGTAAGCAATATTCACTACAGAACGCCCTTCTTTATAAAGCATAATGAGGATTGGTAAGTAAGATGACTTAAAATTTTTATACCCCACATAATGCAACTCGGCCTCAATTTGGGCATCCAATTTTCTTCTTAACTTGGTAACAGTGACAAATACATTGTCGAGCTCAACTTTTGAATTAATGGCCATTAAAATAAACTTTTTAACGAAGGTACAACGTTTTTTTGATTGAATTGTATTTTTATCTAAGCCCTTGATTGGCTCCTCCAATTTATTTTTGTATCATTGAAATAAAATCCTCGATTAAAGCACATGGAATTTCAATATATTTTAGAATTGTTTGGCACTGGTTTCTTTGCAGCATCGGGGGTTTTAGTGGCCAATCGCAAATCTAACCACGACTGGTTTGGTGTGAGCTTCATTGGCTTTATCACAGCCATTGGCGGCGGTAGTCTGCGCGATATCATGTTGGGTTCTTATCCCTTGTTATGGATCAAGGACATTAATTTTATGTATGCCATTATGGTTGGTATTTTATTAACGCGCCTGTTCTACAACCAACTATTAAAATTACCAAAGGCCTTGTTTGTTTTCGACGCCATTGGTATCGCAATGTTCACCATTTTAGGCGTTGAAAAAACGCTAGGACTTGGTTTTAATCCTGTTATAGCAGCCATTATGGGCATGTTCTCGGCTGTCATGGGTGGCGTTATTCGCGATGTATTGACGAATGAAATCCCTGTCCTCTTTAGAAAAAATATTTACGCCTCGGCCTGCTTAGCTGGTGCCATTGTTTACCTATTGTTATACTTCCTTAACTTCGAACGGAATATCAGCATTGGCATTTCTATGTCGCTCATCTTTGCGATTCGCGTAGTGGCTGTAAAATTTAATATCACATTGCCTCAATTCAAAACCAGCATAACGCGACAAAACCTTGATAAAAGAATTTAAAACAGGGTCGGTTACCGTGGCCATGCAAATAGTCAAGAATTGCTTTATACAACACATTAAACTAACAATATCTAAGATTTAGAAACTTTGTTAAATGCGCAAAAATGCCAACCAAAAGAGGCCAATAAAAAAAGCTCCTAAAAAGGAGCTTTACTTGAAATATATTGTTGATGGGCGCAATTAAATCCAATCCATCGCCATGGCTAAACCACCTACTGTTGTAGGCAAAGCTAACCAAAATGCTTCAGGTTGAAATACAAGTAATAAAGTAAGGATGGTTAAAGATCCTAAAAATAACATCCAGTAGCCCGTTCTCGATTTTTTCTGTGTCATATTCATTTGATTGGTGCAAATATATCAATTTTTAAATAATCCCCTCATTAAACATTTTTTTTCCTTTGATTGTCTAAATTAGAACAAACAAATTTCGCCTTCAAACAAACTTAATATATTTTTGCAATCTTGTATATTAAAATAAAAACTTATAAAAACTTATTCATACAAACAGCAAAATTGGCTTATCCAATTACGATCGGTCAGCTAGGCTTGGTTTTAATGGGCTTTACCGACACCATTATGCTTGGCCGTGTGAGCAACGATGCCATGGGTGCAGCCAGCGTTGGCAATGGCATTTTCTTTTTGTTTATGTTGATTGGCGTTGGGGCACTCTATTCAGTGAGTACCTATACTGCCATTGCCGATGGAGAAGGCAAACCGCAGCAGAGTATCCCCATTTTTAAATCCTCTTTGCGAATTAATATTTGGCTAAGCATTGCACTCTTTTTAATTAATTTAATACTGTATTACCATTTTGATTTTTTAGGCCAGACACCTGCAGTAACAGCGCAAGGTGCCGAGTATTTATGGATAGTCAATTTTTCGATACCTGCAATTATGTATTACAACTCTGGCAAACAAATGTTAGATGGCTTAAGTAAAACCCAAATATCAATGGCCGTTACTTTCTTTGGTGTTGCCTTGAATGTATTGTTAAATTGGGTGATGGTATTTGGTCATTGGGGCTGTCCGGCGATGGGCTTAGCAGGTTCAGCTTGGGCTACCAATATTTCGCGTTTTGCAATGGCCGGCTTAATGTTGTATATGGCCTGGTACCACCCTTATGTGAAGGAATTAAAAACGCGGGTTATTGAGCACATTCGCTACGATTTACAACTTATTAAAACGGGACTACCTATAGGTTTTACCTTTTTCTTTGAAATGGGCGCCTTCACTTTTGCATTGGTCATGTGTGGATGGATTAGTGAAATTCATTTAGCAGCGCATCAAATCGCCATTCAATTGGCTTCCTTAACGTATATGTTTATTACTGGTATTTCTACAGGAGGCAATATTTTAGTTGGCAATTTTTATGGCGCTAAAGATAAAATTGGGGTGCGTAAAGCTGGCTTTGCGGCTATTCTTTTATCGTTGGCAGTAGAGGGCATTTTTGCTTTGTTATTTTTTATTTTCAGTGGCGAATTACCGAAACTCTATACGGAAGATGCAGCGGTAATTGCCATGGCCAAACAACTTCTGTTTTTAGCCGCTTTGTTTCAATTAAGCGATGGCATTCAAGCCGTGGCGGCAGGTGCATTGCGCGGCATTAAAGACACAAAGGTAACAGGCATTATTGCCTTTGTGTCCTATTGGGTCATAATGGTGCCAGGGGCCTATTTTCTATGCTTTACATTGGACTGGGGCATCAACGGCATTTGGTTTGCTTTTATTTTAGGATTAAGCCTAGCCGCCATCTGGTTGCTCAGCCGTTTTTTCAATCGCAGTTTGTATACAAATTTAACATTCGAGGATTAATCTTTTAGAATAAAAAAAGATCTATTTAAATCTATTTTCTCCAAATTTTATTAATACAGTATCTGTTGTATTTGCAACATGTTCTTTTCTTTGGTTGCATCCATGATTAAGAACAAATCCACCAAGGCCCAAATACCGCAACCACCAAGGGTTAGCAATTTGCCAATGCCCAAGCCTGTATCACCAATTACAAAACGGTCGATGCCCAAAGCACCACCTAATAAAGAGATGATTAAACTAGTGGAAGGATCTTTGAATTGCATAGCTTGTAATAAAATCCATTTTGAATCATCCACGGCTAATAAACGTTCGCGTATGCGAATCAGTTGATTGCCATCGAAAAATTTGCTGTTCACCATGATGAACATGTCTACTTTTTGAGCTTCCATTTTTTGGGGTTATTTATTATTGGGTTATTAGGGAGGTTAGTTTTATTTTCCTTTGTAACTAATAACAATTAACTTTTAACTAATTAAAAGTAGACAAATAAAGGGAAATTAGTTGGCAATAAAAAAGCCTTCCAACAATTGCTGAAAGGCTTTTAGAAATGTATTACAATTAATTAGGCAGTACCCATTGCTTTTAAGTGCGCTACGTGCGATGCAATGGCGTATCTTGTTTTGGCATGCTCTAAATAAGGAATGTTGTATTTTTTACAAACTTCTTTAACAATTCCGCTTAGTGCAGGGTAATGCACATGCGATATGTTTGGAAACAAATGGTGCTCAACTTGAAAGTTCAAACCACCAGTGAACCAAGACCAAAATTTGCTTTTGGTAGCGAAGTTAGCTGTTGTTCTTAATTGGTGAACTGCCCATTCATCTTCTACTTTACCTGTTGTAGGGTTTGTTTCAGGGAATTGTGTTTCAGATACCGTATGTGCTAATTGAAACACCACACTCAATACAATACCTGCAAAGAAACCATAAGCTAAAAAGCCAATGATCCAAGCCACAAAACCAACGGTGTAAATGGGAACTATAACAAACAATGCTAAGTGTAAAGCTTTAAAGCCCCAGAAAGTAAAATGGTCCATAAAGGTCATTTTTTTGATTGGCATTTCGCCCACTTTATTGGTAAAATATTTTTTGTAATCGGTAAAGAAAATCCAATAGATGTACAACAAAGCATAAGCTGCTAAGAAATAAATATGTTGGTATTTATGGATTTTATATTTCTTTTGGGTTTCGCACAATCTTAAAAAAGGTTTGGCATTGATGTCATCATCTACGCCATCAATGTTGGTAAAGGTATGGTGAACAATGTTGTGTTTGGTTTTCCACATAAACACATTGGCACCTAAAAAATTAAGTGACAAACCAGCCAATTCATTGACCCATTTTTTGCTACTGAAACTACCATGGGCACCATCGTGCATGATGTTAAAACCAATGGCCGAAGTTAAAGCACCAAGGATTAAGCATTCCGTAATATTAAGAACGACAAAAGGTGAAGTAAAAAACACCAAGTGAACGTATAATGCTAGGAAGGCAGTAACGATAATAATGGCTTTTGAGTACAATTTAAAGTTACCTGTTTTAATGGTTTTCACCTTATCGAAATACTCATTAACTCTGTTTCTTAGCTCGGAATGAAAAGAATCAGTTGGATTTAGAAACTTAGGGACTATCATTATATTTGAATAATAAATTTAATTGGGTGCAAATTTAAGCTTAATAATCTAGAAAAAGGAGGGTTTCTGTTAAAAGCCCTCTAAAAAGGGTTGAAAATAGTGCGAACGCATTAATATAAAAGAATTTAAAATATTTTTTTGTTATTTAGTAAATTTTACTATTTTTGCACTCCTCAAAAGGGGGCTTAGCTCTCCCGATAGCTATCGGGAGGTTCAGTGCTTCTTTAGATTAAGAAAAACAAGGGGGCTTAGCTCAGCTGGTTCAGAGCATCTGCCTTACAAGCAGAGGGTCACTGGTTCGAACCCAGTAGCCCCCACATTTTAAAAACCGCACATTTTGTGCGGTTTTTTTTATGATTAAAATTTTACAAGCAGAGGGTCACCCCGTGGTAGAAAAACCTTGATTGAAAGGATATGCCATTTTTTCGAAACTACTTGCAAGGTTTTACACCACGGGGTAGCCCTCAAGAATAAAACCAAGGGCTTCAGTCTTTAAAGTTTGAAACCCTTTTTTTATTTGCATACAATTTGCATACTTGAACTTTAATTGCAAGTGACTTAAATCGTTAAAACTTACAATTACTAAACTAAAAAGAAGATGACCAACCCATCCAGATTAAATTAAAGTAATTTTGAAATCTAGCCCCCACCAACTTTTTACTTGACGAGACATGTACCTATTTTACAAGTATAAGCTGCCCAATATTTGCGACAAATTAGCACCGGAACAAGCATCGGAATAACTATCGGAATTAATTTATTAAATAAAGTAATTTTGTTAATTACAATATTTATATAAATCTGTTTTTCAATATTTTACAAACTTATAAATTTCAGTAAAACCAGCGGAATAACCTTCGGAATAATTTGAATTTTTCAATTAAATATCTTACCTTTGTAGCATGAAAGAGGAATTGCGCTATTATACCAATCCCGACACCATGTCGCCCATGCTACCCGAGGATGCCTCAGGCCATCTGGAAACTTTGGCTTTGCAACTCATTCAAAAATCGGCCAAGTTATCTGGCAGCCTTCACCCCATCACATGTTCAGCCATTGCAGAGTTTCTTAGGCCAATGAATAGTTATTACACAAATTTAATCGAAGGTCACGATACCCATCCTATTGACATCGATAAAGTTTTAAAAAACGATTATGCTACTGACAAAGCGAAGCGAAATTTACAAATTGAAGCACAAGCGCACATCCATGTACACAAGCATATTACTGAAATATATGCCATCAATAAGCAAGTCACTGTTCCAACTTCTTCAAAATTCATTAAAGAAACCCACCAATTATTTTACAATTTTTTGCCTTCTGAATTTACTACTGTAAAAACCAAAGAAGGACAAAAGAAAAAAGTAAAACCCGGTCAGTATAGAGATTGCGAAGTTATTGTTGGCAAACATATTGCCCCCAAACATGAAACACTTGAAGCATTTATAGAAAAATTTGAATCCTTCTACAACCCACTAAGTAAATCCAATCATTCCAAATCCAAACGCATTATTTCCATTGCTGCCTCGCACCATCGCCTTGCGTGGATACATCCTTTTCTTGATGGCAACGGCCGCGTTGTAAGATTGTGTTCAGATGCATTTTTTATGTATGAATCGCTCGATGCTTTTGGCTTATGGAGTATATCAAGGGGCTTGGCAAGATCTAATGATGCATACAAAGGACACTTGGCCAATGCTGATCAACAACGTTACAACGACTATGATGGAAGAGGTACACTATCGAATAAATTTTTGTTCGCTTTTTGCGATTACTTTTTGAATACAGCCATTGATCAAATCGATTTTATGACGAATGCCCTATCAACAGAAACCATGCTAAAACGCATTGAAGCATTTTCAGATTTGATGGCTAGCAGAGGTAAAATAAAACCTACAGCAAAACATATACTTACCAGTCTTTTTTTAAAAGGGAAAATATCAAAGGCAGAAGCCATGCGCATTACCAACACCTCCGATAAAACGTTAAAACTAATCATCGAGTCACTCATAAAACTCGAATTGGCAAGCGCTAAAAAAGAAGGTATCGCCATGGTGTATTATGTCAAATATCCATTGATTGCATCACCAGTTGTCTTTCCAGGACTCTATCCTATGGACAAAGACATTGATATTTTAAATATTGATTAATTGGCTTTAAGTGCTTTTGAAAATCATTTAATTCAATAAAAAAAACTCCATTTTTTTTTCTTCCACTTATTTATATAGATTTGTTTTAAATAAGTTGCCCATGAAAAAAATAATTACTTCAATTGCTTTTCTCTTTCTGCTTAGTTTATAATTAGTTGCTTAGGGCGCTCACACAAGCGCAATTGCAGTTGAGTTTAGTTGGCATCGAAAGTGGTTTATATTACTTGAGTGTTGGTCAAACCCTGCGCTCTGCCGTGAATGTGGTGCGATAAAAAAAACAATAATTGACATTAACAAAAAAACATACCAATTGGTATGTTTTTTTTGTAGGTGCACTTTTCAACATGATTGAAAGAGTATGTTCTAATAGTAAACTATCCTTTTACAAAATTATAGAGGTAATCCATCATTACGCCCCTTTTTATAGCGTCGCTTTCATAGTTTTTATAAAGTTAGCGGTCACTTTTTTTATTTCATTATAATTATCAGACCTAATGTTACTAGGTTCATTTAAATACAAAGCCCTATTAATTTCTAGCATAATGGATTGTACTTGATTGTTTTTTTTGTAGTGTTCCATGGGCACTAGTGCACCTTTGTATGGGTAGTTAACGCCTAAGGTATAACCAGCATTTTTAAAGTAAGCAATCGATAGGTCGATTAAATGTTGAGGGGTATGATATGAATCTGTCCCAATATTAAAATCTGGTCGGTTGGGTTGTTTATCCAAGTCTCTATTCAAAGGTTTACTTGGATAGGAATGGCAATCTATAATCAAGGCCTTTCCAAAGCTATTTAATTGTTGGTTAACAGCTGCGTTAAGATTGCTGTGATGCTTCAGATAATAGCCATTTAACAACTTCGCTTTTAATTCGGGTGTTACCTCTCTCATCATGCGCCCATCGTCACATAATTCATACAGCACACCCATGCCATATTGGTACATGACCTCTTCCGCATCATTGGTAAACCTTTCGGAATCACAAAACACCCGCGAAAATTCTGCTTTTATCATTTCATCCTTCTCTGAATAAAAAAGATCGTCGGTGTACCAATCGGTCAATTTCAAAACTTCATTTGTTAAAGAATGCGTGTCAACAACAAAACCTTCGAATGAAGGAATCACAGGTGATGAATGGGGTACATGGAGGATTACTTTATTATGCATTGTTCAACAAATATTAAACAAATATATTTAGAAAAAAGGAAAGGGGTAAAAAAAATTGCATTTTCAATGAAAGTCAATTTTACCTCAACCAATGACAAAGTTACTCGCATGAAAGTCGAAAAATTAATATAATTAAGTAGAAGATTAGTGTCTCAAAAATGGCGAACTTAGCAAAACTATGTTTTCATTTATAGTATCTATGCTTTTGGCTAGTCTTGTTCGCCATTCAAGAAGTCATTCGAATGGTTAAAATTACAATTTGCCTAAGCGCGCAGTTGCTTTTACTTTTGTAATTTTTGTTATGAAACCAATGCCTAAAAATGGTCTAACAATGGTTGTCTCATATTGGGGATAGAACACAACATCATAACCCGGATTGGCTATCATTAACTCATAAAGTGCATAGCTAGTTGTTTTGTCAATAATTAAGCCACCCACCACAGGTATACTTGCTAAACTAATGCCTGCAGAACCACCACTTGCTACTACACCTGTTTTCTTTGTAAATATGCGCTTGAAATCGATGCCCAAAATTTTGGTACTTGTTGCTTCGGCTGATACTTGCCCTGACAACGTAAAATCGCTTTTGTTGAGATTGACTCTTGTATTAGGTTCTCTCATACTGTGATTCATTGTTGTGCAACTTGATAATGTAGCCATTACTGCTACAATTAATGCCATCTTAATAACTGATTTTTTCATTTTTTGCGTAGTCGCCACTTTAAATTGTTTGTTTCCGTTTTTTATTGTGGGTTCTGGTCTCCACATTTTATTTTAACAAAAACAAATGTATTACTTTTAGGATAGCTAAAATCATTTATTCAACGAAATAAGCACCCCACTCAGCAGACGTATGCTTAAATCCTTTGAAAGTAAATATGAATGAAAAAATATGTTATTTTATCGCCAAATAATCTTGCACCAATTGCAAATCATTTGCAACATTATTTTCAGTTTCTGTTTTATAATAATCTTCGGAACTGCTAGGTTCAAAGTTCGTCTCACAATAGTCGGAATAATACAAAAACCAATAACAGTTCCAGAATTGTATAATCGGTAAAAAGGGTTCTTTTTCTAAGTAAGTGCCGAAGCAGTTTCATTTTCTAAATAATCGACCCCAAATAAAACAAGGTGTTCTGAAAAATATGGTTGATGCCGAATCGCCCAATCACTAACGCCTACTTGCTGCAAAGTGGATTGCATAATTAACAGGGCATTCCATTCATCGATGGCCGTTTTACAATATTTATAATGCACTAAATTTTCGAGCACCTCTGCATAAGAACGCGCCAATCTTTGCTCAGCACTTTCATAGGCTATTGAATCGTGATCGTTTACTAATGGATGTTCATCAATGTATTGCTGAAGTTGACCAATTGTTAATACTTTCATTTTACTTTACTCCTTCACAAACCTAGCATGTAATGGCTGGTGGGTTTCAAATAATACCAAAGTGTACAAACCCGAGGGCAAATCAGCCACAGAAATCGGTGTGCCTATGTAAGTACCCTGCAGAAGTAATTGTCCTTGCAAATTATATATGCTAAAATGGGCATCAGAAGAAGTCGTATTTACTATCGTTAATTGTTCTTGCACTGGGTTCGGATAGCAACTAATTTGACTCGCTTGCTTCAACTTTTCTAATTTGGTTTTTGTACTGTAAACATTTTTACAATCGGCCACCGTTAAAAGCGGACTAATCCCACAAGCTCTGAAACTAAAATTCTTTGAGAGTGTTATAAAATATGAAATGGTTTGTTGTTCTTCCTTGGTGATGCTATCGCGTTGGCTCCACAAAT
The DNA here is from genome assembly GCA_947496065.1 of Bacteroidota bacterium. GTDB lineage: Bacteria > Bacteroidota > Bacteroidia > NS11-12g > UBA955 > JABMMZ01. Next base: position 9,929 of record CANMBF010000042.1, on the reverse strand, counting down.
CGGAAGGCAATAATGAAACCGATGGGAACATGCTTTGGCCCAATTCATTCACATGGCCTAAGCCTAAAGAATGACCCAATTCATGAAATAAAACATACTTGAATTTTGTTTTACCTGATGGCGCTTTGCCAGTGCCAAAATACCAATCTTGTTTATCGGACATGTGCAGATCTTGTGACCTAACACTGTAAAATGTTTCGCTACCTAAGATGCAGGAAGTCCACAAGCGCTCGTTGTAACCCACTGCTCCAAGCGCTGGATCGGGCGCTATGATATGAAAAGTGTCGCCCAATGAAAAACCAACATCGGTCAATTGTGGTGCTAAAATATAATTCACACCCGTTTTGCATCTGAATTCTGCAAACACCTCTTCGATGGCTTTTTTAGCTAACGGATTTTCCCAATAGGTGCGGTGCATGTACCAAGTATAACCACCTTTCTGATTGGTATTGACAAGGTAATCGTAAACCAATGGATTTGCAGAACGGTAACCTAGATTGGCCATCACATGCAAAGTATCATTCGAAATCACATCATTCCCCGCAATGTTGACTTTTATTTTACCTGAAAACGCGATAGGCATTTCTAATTCTATTTTGGTATCGCTCCAAGAAATGTATTTATAGGCACGTGCCGCTGTAGCATCAGCATATAGTCCTGATTCTTGAAAAAAGGAAACATAATTGGTGGATTGAGTAGCACCAAATCCGCTGCCACTAATAACCACATGTTGGGCCATGCCACCATTTATTTTACGCGGTGTAAAACTGTTAATTTGACCATATAAATGGGCGATGCTAAATGTTAAAATAAAAAGTAATTTTTTTTGCATACAATTGAATTTTATATTTTTTTAAAGCAACGAATATAGATTGTATTCTGAAAATAAATACAAAAGTTAGACCCAATGTTTTGCATATCATACGAAAAAACAATCTGCAAAAACGAATTCAAAGGCAATGAAAGCTTTACCCCACCAAACCTAAACGTTCTATTGTCCAGTAAAGCGCAATACAAGCGATGAGGGCAGAGATTGGATAGACCACGCGTGTGCTATACCAAGGTTTGTGGCACATCCATTTGGCAAAGCCATACCAGGCAATTAGAACAACGGCCAGTTGTCCTAACTCTACCCCAACATTAAAAGCCAGTAACGCTGAAAAAAAATGTTGGTTGGGTAAGCCAATTTCTGAAAGCGCTGTGGCGAAACCCATGCCGTGGATTAATCCAAAAACAAAAATCAACACCAAGCGCCAACGACTTAATTCACTGTGTAAAATATTTTCTATCGCTGCTACGACAATTGAAAAAGCGATGAGGGCTTCCACCCATGCAAAAGGTGGAACTATGAGTCCTGCTGAAGATAAGCCTAAGGTTAAACTGTGTGCAATTGTAAAAACAGTGCATTGCCATACGACCGATTTAAGATGGGTGTTTAATAAAAAAATAGTAAGAATAAAGAGCATGTGATCGAACCCTAAAGGCAAAACATGGGTAAAACCCAAACCTAAATAGTCCTTTAAAACTTCGACAATAGTCATACCTTGCCTTATTCTGATTTGACGAGTTTATAACTTGTCGTCGTGCGATCGACTACTTTCAAAAAGTAGATACCATTGCTTAGATAAGAAAAATTTTCTTGCGCAATAGCTGTTCCTGAATAAACACATTCACCAGTAGCATTGGTCAGTTCAAAGAATGCATCACTGCTGCAATTTTGAACAGTAATTGTATTAGAAAACGGATTTAATAAAAGTAGTGGTTTTATTTTGTCAAGCGAAATTTCTGTACCAAGGGTACAAAAACCGCCTTTGCCTATTAAGGCAGTCATTTCGTTACACAAATAATTATAATTGGTTTGGGCATCGGCACTTAAGGACCCTTTTAATAAATCAATATTTTCAGTCGGATCGTTAGCAAGATTAAAAAACTTTTGCGTACCGTTATCAAAATCGATTAGTTTATAATTCAAATTGCGCATGGCCTTGCCATCGCCCGCCACTGTTGGAATTTTAAACACCTCGGTAAATGCCCAAGGCCGAACACTCGTTGCACTATTTTTAAGAATAGGCCATAAACTTTTGCTATCTACTGGTTTATTATTCGCAATTTTTGCCGACCAATTTTTATTCCCAAACAATTCCAAAATGGTGGCAAATAAATCTTGGGTATTCACCAAAGCATCGCTTACCCTATTGGGATTTATAACCGATGGACCCGAAATAATAAAGGGCACTGAAACGCCTTCTTGATAAACACTGCCTTTGGCACCACCTGCACTTTGTGCGACCAAGGCATCATCGCCATTGTCACCAATAAAAATAATATCTGTGCTATCATAACGGTTATTCAAACGCAAACTATCAAAGAGTCGCCCGATTTCTTTGTCCATGGCCTCTGCCATGGCTTTAAAATACGCTTTAGGGTTGGCCGTAATATCAGCAGCAGTGCCAGTTAAACTGCTATAAGAATGTAAGTTGGCAGGCGGCAAATGATAAGGCGTATGCGGTGCATTAAAGGCTAACCACAAAAAGAATGGTTTGCTTTTAGGCACACTATTAATCCATGTAAATGCATTGTTAACCGTTTCTGTAGTTGCATAAGTCGTGGTGTTGTTTGCCACACCATTGGTTACTTTGGTCCAGTTATAATAATCTGTTAAAAGCCCGTTAAAATTGCCTTCAAAGCGATCGTATCCCATTTTATTTGGAAAAATGTAATTGCTTGTTGGGGTTGGTAATTGTAAATGCCACTTACCAATATTAGCTTTTGCAATACCATTCGGCTTGTAGATATTTAACATGCGTGGTATGCTCATTTCTGCGGTATCTAAAACAGCAGAGCCAGCACCTCCAACGGCATTGCCGACACCCGTTCTAAAACTGTATCTACCCGTAAGCATGCCAGAACGTGTTGGCGAACACAAGGGATTGCTCCAAGCCTTACTAAACCGAACACCCCTTGCTAAAAGCTTGCGCACATTGGGCAGTTTACAAGTATCTAAATGGTTCTCATAAAATCCACAATAATCACTCCCTAAATCATCTGCAATGATTAAAATTACATTGCGTTGCGCATTGATAGAATTGAGATAAAAGAAGAAACCGACGAGTAGCCATTTTGATTTAAGCATTTATGAAGTCGTTTTAATTTATTGTTTAAACAATTTGAAGGTTTGATTTTGGTATACCGCAAAATAAACACCATTGCTCAAATATGAAAAATTATGTTGTGCCCAGTCACAGCCTTCATATAGTTTCTGTCCATTTAAATCATACAAAACAAGTGGAACATTGGGTAATACATTTTGTAAATTTATATAATCATAAAATGGATTGGGGTAAATAGAAAATTGCTTATTAATATTACCCCTATTTATATTTGAAGTTGGCGCTGTAACTGTCCTTACACAAATTACATTGTTGGCAACTATTTTGAGGTCATAGGTGGTAATACCAAAAGCTGCACTCCAATACCAGGCTTTGGTGGTTTGATTGGGCAACGAAGTACTGCTCCAATATTTAGTGACACTTAAATTTTGAAAATAGGGTTTCGTCACTGAAGGTTGTACTACACTTTCATCGTTCAAAGATTGTAACTCTTTAATATTGGGCAAACGCCAATCGCTGTAATTACCAAGTGTTAAACCTTCGGCCAAAGCAAGGGCTTGCTCCCATGTTTGCACTGCATTAGTAGGCACTTTCTCCCACATCAATTGGGTAAGATGATCGGCAATTGTTCCATCGCCATTGTCTGTAAAATGATTGGGAATGCTAGGTGCTGCGCTTTGATCTCTTACTGCTCTTACATGAAATTTTTTGGTACCGCCTGCACTTATGGTTTCCGTTTTGGGATGGTTGCCTATGCCTCCACCTGCATTGGTAGCCCATATTTTTGTTGCATCATTGGCTTGCACTTCTGCAGTCCACCAATATTCTGCTGCAGTCTTTGTGAAAAAATTAATGTCCAATGCTGGATTATTATTTTGTAAATTGAGAATACTGAATGCTTCGGCAGCTGTTGGCAAGCGCCAATCGGCATAGCCTCCATGCGTTAAGGTATCGCAATACAAACGCGCATTCTCTATGGTCATTTCGCCCCCGTCTGTAGTTTGCCACATCAAACCGGTGATGGTATCAATGGTGGTGCCATTGTTGTTTTTAATAAAAAAAGGTATATTGATATTGTAATCATTGTCCTCTCCATATGTAGCGGTATAACTGTTTTTCTGTCCAGTATCTGGCAAGCGTTTCATGGTTTTTTGAACCGACTGAGAAACGACCGTTGCCATCAAAAAACAACAAAAAGGGAGTGTTAAAAATGGTTTCATGGGTTTTAATTGACCATCAGTTTTTTAGTGATTATTTGGTCTTTGGTTTTTATTTTCACCATGTAAACACCTGTTGACAAAGTTTTAATATCGATGGTTTCTTTAAAGCCAAGTGTGCTGTAAACCATGCCCCCTGTGGCATTGTAAATACTAATATTTTCAATGGCTTTAGGTGAAAGGGTGGCCGTTAATTTTAAATTCAATTGCGTATTGGCAGGATTCGGATACATTAAAACACCCAAAGCATCAATAGCAATTTGCGGCACTGATAACGGCAAATTACATTGTTTAAAGCCGTTGTACTTGTTGGTGGTCTTAGTTCCAGAAACATAAAAATTAAAAGTATAAACACCCGCTGCTGTCCAACTGTATTCTACCGAATCGGTAACCCCAGCCAAGGTGTATACCAAGGTATAACCATTGCCTGCACCATTGGGTTTACAACCAGTAATCACAGCGCCTTTTAAAGGGGCACCCGCAGGGCGAATTGGCTGTGCACGGGCTTGTGGTATAATTTGCAAAGTGGTGTCCTCTGTTACCACACCAACCATATTGCCTATCATATAAGGTGCCGAAGCAGTGCCGTGGTAATGGTAAACACCATTTACACCCGAATGGCCGTGGTTGGCATCGAGTGTTTTCATGGCAGAACCATCAGTTTCTTTACTGCCATAAATCGCATACCCATCGAGCGCAAAGGCAATGGGAACAATATCTGCTGTGGCTGGATCTAAAAATAATGGCGCAATATGGTAATGGTAATCATCGGCCCTCCCACAGTGACCGCCAAAATTATCTAACTGCCCATCTAAAAAAGCATCAACACCGGTATTCGTATACGGATTAAAAATGGCCACCCCATTGGCCGCTATGGCCACTGCTCCTCTTAAAAAATGATTTTTATTGACTGGCACTGGCGTTACCGCTTTCACTGGATTCAAAGGAATCTGCCAAGCATTGGTGCCCGTATAACATTGTGGAATTGGAAACTGTTGCTGCCATCCGGTAATGCCTGTCATCATCTCATGACTTGGTATACCTTTCGACTCAACATAAAAATAGGTATTGTCCCAACGGGTGTAGACATTCGGTTTAAACGGTGTAAAGGCCGAATCGACAAACACAGGATCAGTGGTTGTTGCCATGGCTTGCATCACACGGTTGGTAAAACTGTACAAGGAAAACAAAACACCTGTGGCCAAAATAGGTAAGATGTATTTTATTTTATCGCGACTCACTGTGTGGTATAAAACATAACCAATAATCATTATTGAAAAGGCGAACAACAAACCCAGCATATCCGACCAACCAAGACCCTGTTGTTTTTGTTTTTTTTCTGTTATAGGTGCTCTGTTGAGTTTTAAAATGTTTGCTTGTTTTTGTTCAACAAAATTCAAATCAGTGACTGATAAATTTTCAATCGAAAAATGCAAAACTTGGTGGACATTGTTTTCAATATACACCTCCTTGTTCTTGCACATTAAAAAAGCGCCTTCCACTGTTTTTGAATTACCTTTGATATGCCATTGTCTTATGGCAAGCATTTCATTGTTTAAGTTGTGTGCATTTAAAAACATACCATTTAGTATGTAAAATGCAACGATGAGTATTAATTTTTTCATGCGTGGTGCTATCTGTATCAAAATTATAATTTGGACGACTTAATCGATTTAATCTGGCGAATGTAAGCTGAATAAATTTCTCAACTGTTTAAAAGTTGTAGGCTTATAGCATATTTTTATCGAAAAATATTTTTGAGTTTATAGTCAAGGACTTAATTTGTTGATTTACAATATTCAGAGTTAACTACAATTTTCAACAATCCCTTAATAGGCATTAATTATAAGCCCATATGAGTCAATTGGCCATTGATTAAATAAATTATTATATTTAGAATTAAGATTTATCATTGCCTAATGATATATAAGATTTATCATTGCCTAATGATATATATATACATATGCATTAAACCAGAAAGTTTAAGTCGCATTCGCAAATCGATAAACGTCACAACAAATTAACAAATGTTAAGACAGCGCCCACTTGCACCCAATAGTTTTGTACCATGAAATACGCCTTACTATTTTTAATCGCACTGGGCTTTCAAAGCCTAAGCTATTCGCAAAATTTAACGCAAACTGTTAAAGGACGAATCGTTGATGCACAAACCCTTTTACCACTGCAACAAGCCAGTGTAGAAGTGCTCGACTCAAACAAAATTATTGCCAACGGCACAGCAGATACCAATGGTTATTTTAGCATTGCCGAGGTACCCATTGGTCGTATTAACATCCATATAACAATGGTAGGTTATGCCGACTATTTCGCCAACAATATTAACCACGTGAGTGGTAAACAAACCTCACTCGATATTGAATTGTCGGAAAAAGTAGTAAGCTTTAAAACATCGGGACTTAAAGTAAAAGCGAAAAATGCAGTGAACAATAATAACATTTCATTAAGTGCTCGCAGTTTTGACATAGAAGATACAAGGCGGTATGCTGGTAGTCGAAACGATCCTGCACGCATGGCCAGTAATTTTGCTGGTGTGGTAGGCAACAACGATTCGCGCAACGACATTATTATACGCGGAAATTCGCCTCAGGGCTTGTTGTGGCGCATGGATGGCATCGACATTCCCAACCCCAACCACTTTGGCGCCATTGGTGCCAGCGGCGGCCCTGTAAGCATCCTTAACAACAACGTATTGTCCAAATCAGATTTCTTAACATCTGCCTTCCCTGCTATGTATGGCAACGCCACAGCAGGTGTTTTCGATTTACAAATGCGCAGCGGTAATAGAAACAAAACAGAGTATACTGGTCAAATTGGCCTAAACGGTTTTGAGGCAGGTATCGAAGGGCCTTTCTCTTTGAAATCCAAGGCCTCTTATATTTTCAATTGCCGCTATTCTACCCTCGCTGTATTGCAGAACATAGGGATTAATTTTGGCACCGGCACCGCCTTGCCTTATTACCAAGACATGAGTTTTAAAATTGACTTGCCATTCAAAAAAGACAAGCTTACGGTTTTTGGAATTGGAGGTATTAGCAATATCCATTTTAACAGTGCCGAAAGCAAGGACACGGCCAATCTATATTCGAATACCAACCGCGACATAAAATACCGCACGGGCATGGGCGTTGTGGGAGCTGCCTACACCCATTATTTTAATTCAAAACTCTTTTTAAAGACCTCGATAGGCGCTACTATTTCTAGCGTTAAAACAATCCGAGATTCTGTTTGGGAATTCGGTCGCCACCCCGAATACCGCGACAATTCAAAACTGATGCGCTATGTGTTAAGCAGCACTTTAAATTATAAAAAAAATGCACAACAAAATTTTTCTTTGGGGATCAATGCACAAAACATTCACTACAATTTTCATGATAGTTTATATTACGACAACCGTTTTCATACCTTAAGAAACGACAAGGGCAATACCCTCTTATTCCAAGCTTTTATCACCCATCAATACAAAATTTCGCAACGTACCACGCTCAATACAGGCTTGCATTATCAAGTATTAGCACTCAACCAAAGCATGGCTTTAGAACCGCGCATTGGGCTAACACACCAGCTTACACAAAATAAAAAAATAAGCTTTGCTTCGGGCCTACACAGTCAGATGCAAACCATGCAAACCTATTATTTAAAAACTACCTTGAACGATGCCAATGCTACCACTTTTCAAACCAACAAGGATTTGGGTTTCACCAAAAGTATACACAATGTAGTGGCGTATGATTATGCATTCAAAAAAACATGGCGATTTAAAACAGAGGCGTATTATCAATATTTGTATAACATCCCAGTGAATGTATACACCTCTTATTATTCTGCGATTAACGAGGGTACTGATTTTTACAACCCTAACACGGATAGTTTAACCAATGCTGGCAATGGTAAAAACTATGGCCTTGAATTCACGCTAGAGAAATATTTCTCGAAAGGATTTTACATGTTGAACACTATCTCCTTGTACCAGTCGAAATACAAAGGCAGCAACGAGATTGAGCGCAACACGGCCTACAATGGCAACTATATTTTAAATGTATTGGCTGGCAAAGAAATTAAATTGGATAAGAAAAACACCTTGGCATTCGACACTAAAATAACCTTTGCTGGGGGCAAGCGCTATACACCGATTAACATCGACCAGTCGCGTTTAGAGAAGCGCGAGGTGCGTTATACAGAGCTAACGTTTGCCAAGCAGTTCGACCCTTATGCCCGTCTCGATTTTAAAGTAACCTACCGCAGAAGTGGCAAAAAAATTACCCAAGAATGGTTCATCGATATTCAGAACATTACCAATCGCAAGAATATTTTCTTACAAGGTTATGATATCTCCACAGGCAAAATCACCACACAATACCAATTAGGTTTATTTCCAAACTTCAATTACAGGGTGAATTTCTAGAGTAAAATACAAACTACTCTTTTCTTTACCACTAAGAACACGAAGAGGATGCATACACCGCGAAGCAGCATTGCTTGCAATAAAGAGCACAAAGATTTTCATCAGCAGAATTTACTCTTTGCGGTCTCCGTGGGTTCCAACTTTGCGTTCTTTGTGGTTAAATCTCCAAAAACCTTGGGGTATATCCAAACCCTTTTTCTTAACCACTAAGTAAACGAAGAGGATGCACACAAAGAGCACAAAGATTTTTAATTAGCAGGACTTAATCTTTGCGTTCTCTGTGGGTTCTAGCTTTGCGGCCTTTGTGGTTTAATATCCAATAATTGTGAAAAAAGCACTTGATTTTGGAATCCATAATTACGATGACTAAATGGAAATCAGTATTTAAAAGACAATAAAATTTAATTCACTAAAATATTTTGCAATATTTAAATTTCTTTTCAATATTTGTTTAAAACGAGACACACTATGAATGAGAATGAAATTGCAAATAAAGTTATTGGAATTGGCATTGAAGTGCATAAATCACTAGGACCTGGTTTATTAGAAAGTGCTTATCAAGAATGTATGTATTACAAAATTGGTGAAAGTGGTCTATTAGTTGAGAAACAGAAACCTATGCCACTAATTTATGAGGAAGTACAACTTGATTGTGGCTATAGACTCGACCTTTTAGTAGAAAGAAAACTAGTGATTGAAATCAAAAGTGTTGAAGCGCTGAATGACATACACCTTGCTCAAACATTAACTTACTTAAAACTCGGTAATTTTAATCTAGGTCTATTAATTAACTTCAATACCCTTTATTTGAAAAACGGAATAAAAAGAGTAATTAATGGGTCCATTTAATACGAAAAAACGTTCTTTGCGGGTTCTAGCTTTGCGAACTTTGTGATTAAATCCCCCAAAAGCTCTGTGCAAGCCCAAACCCTTTTCTTAACCACAAAGTGCACTAAGAAAATACAACACCAAGAGCACAAAGATTTTTAATTAGCAGATCTTATACTTTGCGTTCTCCGTGGGTTTTAGCTTTGCGTTCTTTGTGGTTAAATCCCCAAAAGCTCTGTGCAAGCCCAAACCCTTTTCTTAACCACAAAGTGCACTAAGAAAATACAACACCAAGAGCACAAAGATTTTTAATTAGCAGATCTTATACTTTGCGTTCTCCGTGGGTTTTAG
>CANMBF010000041.1 GCA_947496065.1 Bacteroidota bacterium | reverse complement strand
CCAAAGATGTTGGTGGAAGTCATGTGATTGTGAAAGTTAAAAAAAACAGTCCACTCCCCGATTCTGTGCTTGAAAAAGCGGCTAGTTTGGCTGCTTATTTTTCGAAATCGCGTCAACAAGATTTGGCAACAGTAGCTTATACGCAACGCAAATTTGTTAGAAAAATAAAGGGTGCTGAAAAAGGCAAGGTAACATTGAGTCAAGAAAAAACAATCTTGGTAAAACCCGAAATTCCGGGTCAATCTTAAGCTGGTGCAACTATCGGAACAAATGGAAAGTTGCTTTCATATTGTAACTTTTCTTATCGGCGCCTATGGCCTCTAAGCTATACAAATAAACATCCTGCTCGCATCTTTCATCTTTATAAAACCCATTCCAACCTTCCATACAATTGGTGGTTTCAAATATTTTTTCACCCCAACGGTTGTAAATTTGTAATTTGTATTTGGTGATGTATTGGCCTTGTGGTCCAAAGATTTCATTGAGTTCATTTTTATCTGGACTGAAAGCATTCGGTATAAATAAGGTTGAATGTGGAAAGGCATCGGCCTCGTTCGATAAACTAAAGGTCGATCGATTAAGGATTGTATTTACACCGCTTATCGCTCTCACTCGGTATCTAAAAAATGGTGTGCAATTTTGCGCTGCATCCATGTGAATGAATTGCGTATCAATGGCATTTACTTTTCCAATGATAACAAAAGAACCATCGGGCTTTTTTTGTTCAATTTGATAAAATGAAATTGCTTGACTCCATTTGTTGTAATGGTTCCAAATCAAAGCAGGTTTTTGTGTGGCTTCATCAAAATAGCATTTTAATAAAATCGATTGTGCCACATTACTGATAGGTGTTGTATCACCACATAAATCGAGTCCTCTTAATTGATAAACATAACTATGTTCCTGCACATTGGTGTTCTTATCATCGAAAATGGTATCCTTTAAATTGAAATATTTATTTTCAAACAAGGTTCTTCCATCAGTAAATTGTTTAGATAATAAATAGGCCTTCATCCCATTTTTACTCCATGCGTTGTCTAACCATTCTACTCTGGTATAATCATCCTCTTCCACAGTCGCACGCCATGCATAATTCGGCAAGGTCGTATTGAAATAATAAGGCTTAGCGGTTGCTGTATCGCTATGCGAATACTCTTTAAAGCCCATGTATTGATGCGCCATGATGCGATAATTTTGACGGGTGTTACAAGTAATTAAAGTATCGATGTATTGGAACTGATGTCCTTTTACAGTTCCTAAATATTGGTATGCCGCGGGCTTGTTGTAATCTTGACGCCAAATTTCATAATATTCTACAGAATCGAAACCAATGTAAGAACTCCACTTAACCAAGTTGGCATCTAATTTACCATAGGCTTTTGTTTCGATGGTGCAATGTTCCTGACTGGCACTGATGGGCGATTGAATGAGGCATAAATTTTCTGATGAAATTTTATAGCAATACGAACGCGATAAGGTGTTTACTTGGTTATCAATAAAGCTGGTATCATTTTGACTGGTAATTTCAGAAATTTTGAAATATTTGCCATTGGCTTCTTTGTACAATAAATACTTTGTAAAATCGAAAGTTGGGTATTTGGCAAACACCAATTCAATAGAACGGTTGTTAAGTACAGAGGCTCTTCTGATGGGTACCAAGGCTGGTGGAATGGTATCTCCAACTACAGCTGCTGCTGGCTTCATCATGGTATCAACACAATTCAGAACGTCTTTTGCTATCAACTGCACATCGTACTGACCTGGCTTTGTATAACGGTGACTTGGATGATCGACAGTACTTGTTTTAGAATCCCCAAAATCCCATGCGTACCCTTGAATGGTGGTATCGGAAATGCTTAGATTATCAAACTTCAATGGATTACCAAGACATACCAATGGTTTAGATGGATTAAATTGCGCAGTAGGTGCATACAATTTAACTTTTACATCGACCGTATCTTTACAGGTTCCTTTGTTCTCTACCACCAAACGTATACTCTGATAACCGCGACTCTTAGAATTAAAGAGTGAGTCGAGGCCGGGACTTGTAATACTATTATTGAAATACCAAGTGGATTTAACATTCGGATTTTCATGGTTACTGATGGCATTTGAAGCCACTAGAATTGGTTCGTGAAAACACAAGCCTTTGGCTTTTAAAGTGGCCACAGGATAATCGAATACCTCGATGGTATCGATGGGTGGCAGTGTATATTTACAACCCAATGTATCAGATAATATCAATGCAGGAATGTAACGACCGCGTCTTGTGTAAGTATGTTTAAAGTTATTACCTTCTGTTACTACACCGTCGCCTAAATCCCACTCCATAGTGGCCGAATCGATGGCTACACCTCGGAATTCAACCTTGTGTGGCAAGCAGGCATCGCCTCTGTCGAAGTCGTAAGTACCGCGTGGACCACTTACTATCACATAACCTGGTTTTTTAAGAATTGCGGTGCAACCATTTAAGCTGGTTACTTTTAAAGTAATATCATAATTACCCGGTAAGAGGTAAAGCTTTTCTGGGAATTGCAATTGAGAGGTGGTAACATCACCAAAGTCCCACTCCCATTTAACGATTTGCGCATTAAAGGTTTTTGATTGATCGAAGAATTTGCATTGCAAAGGCGGACAAAAACGGCCTGTTGGATCGGCATAAAACAAAGGTTGCAACATGTTGGGCGACACTTCGAAACTATCGTAGTAACTCGTGGTACAGCCATTCACATCAGTTGAACTAACGGTATAATAGTTCATGCCAACGACTTTAAATTTACCACTTACCTTCATGCCATTTTTAACGGTTCCATCGCTAAATGTCCATTTAAATTGTACAGGGAATTTAGTTTTAGAACTGTCTTTTATGAGCCCATCGAAATAAAACATGGGTGTATCGCAAACGGCATAACGTTTAAATTTGTAGCCAATTTTAGGACCTGAAAAAGGAATGTAAAAGGTCTTCTGACTCTTGCAACCATTGGGTGCAACTACCAAATGCTTCACAACAATAGCAGTATCATTCCCTGCAGGTACAGTATTCACTTGGTAAGTGGTGCTCAGGGCTTTTACATCTATGAAGTCGTTGCCTATTTGCCAGGTATGCACGTTGTTGTCTTTGTTATAATTTGAATCGTTTAAGGTGAGTTGCATTGGCAAACATTTACACGAGGTAATGACTCTGTCTTTGATAACAGCTCCTTGAATATCATATACAAAAATGAAAGTATCTGGACACATGGTTGAGTCGCGGTAACCTGCTAATTTTATAATAAAATGCCCACCTTCGTTAAAGGTGTATTTAGTTTTTACTTTATAGGTGGTATCCCCATTTGGGAATATCCAATGCCCATCCACAATCACTTTACTATCATAACCCAAGGTAACTATTGATGGGGCACAAACACTACTGAGTGAGCTCACCAATGCTGGATCTTTGCCTAGGGGAACAATCCTTTTAAACATTGTGGAATCAACACATCTAAACGTATCATTCCACGCTTTGAACTTGAATTGATTGTTTTTATTTGGGTTTATTTTATAGACAAATGGTTGGGTGTAATTATAAAGGCTGTCATCAATAGTAAAAAGTGAGCGGTTCGACCACCTGGTATTGAGTGTCACTAAAAACTTATCATACTTACAGTTCAAATTCTTGATTAATATTTTGGGATAAGGTCCGTGCACATATAAGGTATCAATATCAGTCGAGGTCGACTCACATCCATTGTCATTGGCAATTAATTTAAACAAGTATTTCCCACCCCGTATTGTACTAATCAAGGAATCTTTAAAAACAAAAGCAGCAGTGTCCTTGTAATCAATTTCAGGAATTATATAGGCTTCAATCTAAAATTAACTTTCTTTCTAATACTATCAGGTTTTGTGGTGTTCACCCAATGAAAAGTATCACCATTACATACATCCTTAGGGCGCTTGATATAGAAAGAAGGCTTCCATTTTTCGCCTAGTTTTATTTGAGCCGTATCGCTTAAAACACAACCTTGAACAGTGGTAACGGTGAGTATGACATTGTATTTTCCACGTTTGTAAAAAGTACGCGTCGGTCGTTTAATGGTGTATTTGGCATTCGTATCGTTGAAGGTCCAATTGTAGGATTTTACTTGTTGAAACAACTTCTCGGTAATATCAAATTTGACAGTTTTGGGAATACAACCGGTTACACTATCGGGAATGATGTCCACTTTTTGATCGGCAATATGAAGCAAATAGGGAAAGGTATCTTCAATATAACAACCATTGACATCCGTGGCTCTGTAGGTTAATGGAAAGGCTTTTTTAATGGTATAGGTATGGGTAATGGTATATTGCCCTCCAGCCAATGTAACAATCGGTGTTTTATCGCCCCAATTCCAAAGGCTATTAGCAAGCGAGGCCCCACTGATGCGGGCAGTAATTGTAGATGGAAGGCGGCAACCCACAGTATCATCAACCGTTACATTCACTTGCGGTTGCTTTTTAATTACGATGGTTTTTGTAATACTCTCAACACATGCACCATTCGTAACGGTTAACTTAATTGTGAACGTACCATCAGTGGTAAATTTATGGGTCGGATTTTTAGATTTATCTACAGCACTGCCATCACCAAAGTCCCACTCGTATTGGTTAGTAGAAGGTGCTGGGTTGGAAGTATTGTTGAAAGTAAGGTCGGTATTTTGACAGAAATTGCCCGCAGGAAATGTGAAATCGGGTTTCATTTTTTGCACTACGATGGGTCCTTTGGTAAGTTCAGCGTCGCAACCATTGGCAGCAGTGGCCTTAAGCGTAACAGAGACATTACCCATGGATGTAATATCGAAGAAAAAATCTTTAGTAGTAGCCGAATTCCCATTGGTAGAACTCCAATTGTAACTTGTAGTCCCCGAGCTGCTATTAAGGGCGGTAACTTTAACAGGCACCGAACAGCTATAGAGGGTGCTTAACACAAAATTCAATTTTGGTTTAGGCTTAATGCGGATGTATTTAATTTTTGTCTCTAAACTTTTGCAACCGTAGCCATCGACAATGGTTAAACCGATGGTAAAAAAATTATCGTAGGTGTAGGCGTGTTGGGAATTCTGACTATTGGTTAATGCACCATCCCCATAGTCCCAGGTCCATTTAACAATGGCTGTGTCTGCCTTCGTGGAGAGATCTTTAAAATTCAATAAATCACCTACACACCCAACGGTATCTGCGGTAAACTCTGCCGTTGGATTTCTGAAAACACGAATGGGGTTAAAGGTTTTGGAGGCTTTAGCACCACTTGCATCCCAAACGGTAAGGGTTACTGAGAAATTGCCCGATTTATAATAAATGGCCGATGGATTGGGCAAATTTGAGCTGTTTCCATTTCCAAAATCCCATTCGTATTTGGTGGGACTGCCTGTACTTTTATTGGTAAAAGAAACTGTTAAAGGCACACATCCCTGTTTAACAGACAAAGTAAAGTCTGCGACTGGCGCTGCTTGTAGGGCATAAAAACAACTAAAAAAGCAAACTAAAAGGGATAAACGCATTAGCAAAATCGTGCGATTTTAAATTAGACACAAATATAAGTCAGTTGGTTGCCTTAGGAAAATATATTTTAACAAAATACAAATTTTTATTCTAAAAATCTTTGTTTCTTTGCAGTGCCTTGAATAAAGTCATCATATTTTCAGCTCCTTCTGGCAGTGGTAAAACCACTGTTGTGAACCATTTATTAAAAACCATTCCTGAACTTGGTTTTTCTGTTTCGGCTACCACACGTAAACCGCGTGAGAATGAAGTAGACGGCAGGGAATACAATTTTTTAGAAGTCGCTGATTTCGAAAACAAAATTGAAAACGGCGCATTTCTAGAGCACGAAGAAGTATACAAAGGCATATTCTACGGCACTTTGAACAGTGAAATTGAACGCTTGTGGAGCGAAGGCAAAACAGTTGTATTCGATGTAGATGTAGTGGGTGGATTGAATATTAAGAAAAAATTTGGAGAACAAGCTTTGTCGGTATTTCTCCGTCCGCCAAGCATTGATATTTTAATGCAGCGCTTGCGCAAAAGAAGCACAGAGGTTGAACACCAATTGCAAATGCGCATTGAAAAAGCGCAGTTTGAATTGCAATTTGAGCAACAATACGACAAGGTTTTAATCAATGACAAATTAGATGACACCTTGCTAAAAGCCGAAGAAATTGTAAGAAATTTTATTGCGTCATGAAAACAGGGTTGTTCTTTGGCTCCTTTAACCCCATTCACATTGGGCATTTAATAATTTCACAGTATATGTTAAATGAAGCCAATCTCGACCAAATAAAATTTGTTGTTTCACCTCACAATCCGCTGAAAGAAAAAGCCGACTTACTAGACCAATCGCAACGTTTGGAAATGGTGAAGCAATCGATCGCAGACAATCAAAACTTTTTGATTGAGGATATTGAATTTACATTACCCCAACCCTCTTATACTATAAATACACTAACGGCATTAAAAGAAAAATACCCCAACGAGACATTTTCAATTGTAATGGGCAGTGATAGTTTAGCGGGTATTCACCTTTGGAAAGATTTTGAAACCCTATTAAATTATCCAATTCTGATTTACAAACGCGACCAGGATTTTATAAATCCATACGCACACAAATCTAATATTTATGTTTTTGATAGCCCTATTTTAAATATTTCGGCCACTAAAATAAGACAGATGTTAGCTCATAATCAATCGGTAAAGTATTTAGTGCGTGATGAAATTTTAAGTGTTCTAAAAAAAGAATTATAATTGTACCATGTCTTTAGGATTTAAAGTGAAAACAATGGCCGAATATGCGGCCGAGGGAAAAGCCCCAGAAGTCTTATTTTATGTGGGCTGTGCAGGAAGTTTTGATGAGAGGGCTCAGAAAATAACAAAGGCATTTGCAAAAATTTTAAACCATTGCCAAATTGATTTTGGTATACTTGGTACAGAAGAAGGTTGCACAGGTGATCCTGCAAAGCGAGCGGGCAACGAATTTTTATTTCAAATGCAGGCCATGAATAACATTGCTGTTATGAATGGTTATGGCATTAAACATATTGTTACCACCTGTCCGCATTGTTTCAATACTTTAAAAAATGAGTACCCATCCTTGGGTGGTAATTACGATGTCGTGCACCATACCCAATTCCTTCAAAACCTTATCAATACTGGTAAATTAAAAGTTGAAGGCGGTGCCTTTAAAGGTAAAAAAATAACGTATCACGACAGTTGTTATTTAGGTCGTGCCAATGGCGAATACTTAGCACCACGTGCTGTTTTAGAAATTCTGGATGCCGAGTTGGTTGAAATGAAACGCTGCAAGGCCAATGGTTTTTGCTGCGGTGCTGGCGGCGCACAGATGTTTAAAGAAGCCGAAAAAGGCAATAAAGAAGTTAACATCGAGCGAACTGAAGAAGCTCTTGAAACAGGCGCTACAATTATTGCTTCAAATTGTCCGTTTTGTATGACCATGATGAGCGATGGCGTTAAAAACAAAAACCAAGAAGGCGAAGTTGAAGTGCTTGACTTAGCTGAATTAGTGGCTAGAGCAAAAGATCTAATTTAATCTTTACCCTTTTACTAACTGCTTAAAAAAGCAAGTGTATCGATGTTATCGGCATAGTGCCAAAGCGCTGGCGACTGAGAAGTACCAAAAGGCAATGCCCCTTTAACAGCTGGATGTTGGCTCACAATGCATTGTAATTGTTCACTATTTTCCGCTATGTAATTTACAATCTCAGCCTCATTATCATAGTAGTGATAATTAAGTGTTGCCAATGGTGCACCTAGGGCCTCTTTTTCCTGAAAAATCATAAAGCCGTTATCATAATGTTTGGTTAAATTCATCAACAAAATGGACTTATGGTACATGTAATTATTGTAAAATTTATGGTGGTGAACATGGTCCATATATTTATCGAGTGCTGTATAGAAAGCATGTAAATCAATATTACGTGGCATTAAGACATGGGTTATATTTCTACAACCAAGACCGTAATATAAATAAATATCGTCGGCTAATGCTTCCAAATCTTCCTTTGTTTCGTTACCCGTTAATACAGCAATTGAAGTTCTATTCTTTCTGATTAAAGTTTTTTTATCTCTAAAATAATAATCGAAATAACGGGCGGAATTATCACTTCCGGTTGCTATGACCATCTCTGCAGAATTTAATCGTTCGGTTATCTCAATTCTTTCGGCATAAACTGGATTTATCTCAATCAAACTTGAAATGACATATTTCATTAAAATTTCATCGTTCGATGATAGTTTTACAAGCGCCTTATGTCCAACAGCCAATACAGAAACAAGGTCGTGCAATCCTACCAAAGGAATATTTCCAGCCATAATAATACCAACGTTCTGTGGCTTAACATCAATGTTCAAATCCTTCAACCAAGTGGTAATATCTGCTTCGTTAAGGGCTATTGACCAATTCTGTGTGGCTAGTTTTATGAATTGAGGACTAAACCATTGGTTGTGTATTTGGGCCGAATGAAGGATGGACTCTGGCAATTCTTTTAATTTATTACCGAGTAATTGCAGGTCTTTGATGTATTGATTTGTGTCCAAAATTTAAAGTAACAAAAATACGCCCTTTTCGTTTAACTGAACATATGCTTCAATGAGATTCTATTAATTTTAAATACAGGCATCACTTTCTAACAATGATTAGTAAAAATAAAAATAAAAAAATCTGTAAGTTTGAAGCAATGAAATTATCCATCCGCCTTTCACTTTTATTGCTAATGTGTAGTGCAAATTCATATGCACAAACTGGTTTTAGATTCGGACCATCTGTTGGTTATATAGCCTCGAAGCCAAAAGTGATTGACACCATTCCAAACAATTATTTTATACGCTTCAAATCTGGTTTTAACATTGGTGTGATGGCCTATTACGGATTCAATGATAGATTCGGCATGTCGGTTACCGCCAACTACACTTCTAAAGGTTATCGATTATTTAATGATAGCACTATTAACAGTGTTGAGCTCAAGCACAATCAATCCTTGATTGAAATTCCAATCAATTTTATTTTGAAGCAGCGTTTAAATTCTGTTTCAAATATTCGTGAAAATATAGGTTTTACTTTAAGCAATTTAATTTCAAGCACACAAAAGGAAATTAAAAGTGACAATGGTAATTTTAGAATAAAAGAAGAAACAAAAACAACCTTCTATCCAATGCTCAATATCGGTTTAGAAGTTAGTCACGAAGCTAAAAACAATAACATTTTTGTATTTGGCGCTTTCTTAAAGCAAGGCTTTAGCAATAATACCGACCTTGGCATATACAGCAACAAAACAAGTACATCACCCCTTTTTAACCTTGGATTCAAGGGTAGTTACCTTGGTATTTCACTAAGTTATTTGTTTAATCTGAGTAACCTTAAAAAACAAGAAGAATTTTTCTATTAGTATTTAACCAAGCGATTTATTAAAAACCAAAAAAAAACACCACAATAAATATGGTGTTTTTTATGATTGTATTGGAATAGATCTTTTTATTATAAAATTAACATGGCATCGCCATAGCATAAGAAATTGTATTTTTTCTTAATGCCTTCTTTGTAGGCTTCCATCATAAATTCATAATCACCAAAAGCTGCTGACATCATCAACAAGGTACTTTCAGGACTGTGAAAATTGGTAATAAAAGTATTCGCAATTGCGAAGTTGTGTGGTGGGAAAATAAACTTATCTGTCCAGCCTCTGCTTGAATTTAACAAACCGGTTGAAGAAACCGAACTTTCTAAAGCTCTCATGACACTAGACCCAACAGCTACCACACGTCTTTTATTTTCTTTAGCTGTGTTCACTAGATTAGCGGTTAACTCAGGAATGTTGTAGCTCTCTGAATCCATTTTATGTTTTGTTAGGTCTTCTACTTCAACATCTCTAAAGGTTCCTAAACCTAAATGCAGAGTCACATCAGCAAATTTAATGCCTTTGATATCAAGGCGCATCATCAATTCTCTACTAAAATGCAAACCAGCTGTTGGTGGCGCAATAGCACCCTCTTCAACTGCAAAAATGGTTTGATAACGCTCTTCATCTTCCTTTTTTACAGGTCTATCAATATATTTAGGAATAGGTGTTTCACCTAGTTTTCTTACAATTTTATTAAACTCTTCTTTATCACCATCGAATAAAAAGCGAATGGTTCTACCCCGGCTGGTCGTATTATCTACAACCTCAGCGACTAAGTCATCATCGCCAAAATACAATTTATTTCCAACTCGAATTTTTCTCGCTGGATCTACTAATACGTCCCATAGTTTTAATTCTTCATTCAGTTCTCTTAAAAGAAAAACCTCAATTTTTGCACCTGTTTTTTCTTTGTTGCCATACATTCTAGCAGGAAATACTTTGGTATTGTTCATGACAAAAACATCATCTTCCTCAAAAATCTCAAGAATATCCTTGAATTTTTTATGCTGAATGGTTCTGTTTTTTCTATCTACAACCATTAATTTGCACTCATCACGTTGTTTAGAAGGATCTTGAGCAATTAAATTGGGTGGTAATTCAAACTGGAATTTTGATAATTTCATCTAGTGTATAATATGGGTAAAAAAGGGTGCAAAATTAATATAAAATAAGCATAAAAGCAAATGACCCCCTTTGAACCATTTTCCAATTAAATAAACCTCTTCAACTCATTTTTTACCTTTTTGGCATAAACATTGTTTATTTGTAGACATGAGATTATTTATACTTTCAATACTTGCTTTTACTTGTGGTTTTAATGCCAAAGCAAATGATACGACTAAACAAAAACAAACATTACCTTCAGTACAAGTTAAAACCATTGATGGTAAAGCTGTCAACATTCAAGATTACAGCAAAACAGGTAAAATTACCATTATCTCCTTTTGGGCTACTTGGTGTGGCCCGTGTATTAAAGAACTAGATAACATTCTAGATGTTTATGACGAATGGCAAACCAAATATGGTTGTGAACTTATAGCTGTAACTATTGATGATTCTAGAAATATACCAAAAGTTAAACCATTTGTGAATGGTAAAGGTTGGCCATATACCATTTTAACCGATGAGAACAAAGACCTAGCCAGGGCGATGAATGTCAACAACCCCCCACAAGTCATTTTAATCGACCAACAGGGGCATATTGTATACGTGCACAACGGCTATACAGAAGGCAGTGAATTGGAACTGGAAGAACAGATAAAAAAACTAATTAAATAGTTTCACCACCTGCAATGCGGTGTAAAATACCATCGTGCAAATCGTACACCCAACCGTGAACAATGATTGTAGGATTAGCCATTAGTAGTTCACTAGATTGAATCTTAAGCACACCTGCTTGCACATTTAATTCCACCATTTTTTTCAGTCGGTCCTCCTCGTTTACTATGCCATCAACTTCGGAGGCATGCTTGGCGTGTACATCCTTAATTTTTTTCAACCAAACATCCATGTTGCCAAAACTATCATTGGTCATAGCTGCCTTGATGCCGCCACACCCATAGTGACCACAGACAATAACATGTTTTACTTTTAAGTATTCCACGGCATATTGCATCACGCTCATTAAATTGATATCATGCAAGTCAACCACATTCGCAATATTTCTGTGCACAAACATTTCACCTGGCTCGGTGTTGGTTATTTCATTGGCGGGCACTCGGCTATCAGAACAACCAATCCATAAAAAATCTGGTTCTTGAATTAAGGCCAATTTATTAAAATACTCCCTATCCACATTGGTTTTGTCGGCCGCCCAGGCTTTGTTTTCTAAAAATATTTTGCTAATTATTTCCATTTATAGTGCTTTAAAAAGTGAATGAGGTTTGGTGGCGCTTGTTTTTATAGTAATTCTAATTCCGCGATTGGCGGCTGCTTCAATGAAATCATCAACAGCTTCAATAATATCAATGTCTACAAAATCTGACTTAGTTGAATCAATCAAAAGTTTTGAATTATCTGGAACAGAATTCAAAAGTTTTTTAATATTTTTCTTATTTAAAAAGGAAACATCCTTGTTAAATCGCAATAAATAATTATCATGGTCTCGGTATAACATAATCGAAGTTTTATAATTACTTACTAATATAAAACAGAGACTTACTAAAATTCCGACAATAACACCTATGAGTAAATCAGTTAACAAAATTGCAATTATTGTTATTATAAAGGGCAGAAAACGATTGAACTTTTTCTTAAATTCATCTTTGAATATCGTGGGTTTAGACAATTTGTAACCCACATGAATTAGGATAGCCGCAAGCGCTGCTTTTGGAATTAAATTAATGTAGGGTGTTAATAAAAGAACACTAAACAGAAGTAGAATTCCATGAAAAATAGCAGACCATTTTGTTTTTGCACCTGCGCTCACGTTGGCCGAGGTACGAACGATCACTGATGTAATTGGCAGGCCTCCTAAAAATCCACTTGCTACATTCCCTATACCTTGTGCAAACAATTCGCGGTTGGCTGGGGTAATGCGTTTTTCGCGATCGATTTTATCGCCCGCTTGAATACTTAATAAGGTTTCTATACTAGCAACAAAAGCAATTGTGATTCCAAGCTTCCAAACTATTGGATTACTTATTTGAGCAAAGTCAGGAAAATTCCAAGCCCACAATGCTTGAGAATTAATGGTAGGCATATCACTTAAATGAAAACCTTTTAAAGTCAATGCTGGAAAATAATTGATGTAGATGATATTCATCCCAATACCAAGTAATACAACGATTAGTTGCGAAGGAATAAGTCGAAAAAACATGTATTTACTCAACCTTTCTGCGCCCCAACCGATTAAGATTAGCATCGAAATAATGGCAATTAAAAACGCACCCCAATTTAATTCAACAATGGCGTAATAAATTTCCGTGAAGGTGTTCTTGCCATCTTCTTGGATAAATTCCTCATCACCTTCAAAATCAAAATCGTACCCAAGCGCATGGGGAATTTGCTTCAAAACAAGCAATAGTCCTATCGAAACAAGCATTCCACTGATTACTGCGCCTGGAATAAAATCACCTAAGACACCAGCTTTCAATTGACTTAGTAAAAACTGAAAAACGCCAGCGATTACAACGGCTAGTAGGAAAGCTTCGAAGGTTGGCAATTCTTTTAAGCCAGTAATGACAATGATGGTTAAACCCGCGGCTGGCCCACTCACACTAGTATTTGATCCACTCAAAAATCCAATGAGAATACCTCCAACAATACCAGCTATAACACCAGATATAATGGGCGCCTTACTTGCTAATGCAATTCCTAAGCAAAGGGGTAGCGCAACTAAATAGAGTACAATTGATGATTTTAAATCTTCCTTAAAAAACGACTTCATATGTTAAAGTACAAAGAAAGTACATTTTTTATTGTGTACCTATTTTTTAAAGACATGAACTATAATATTTATATTAATTGAAAATATGGGAATATGGGAATATAAATTTTAGTTTTCTCCTTTTTCGGTTTTACAAATCAAACTAACCCTAACAAAACCATTGGGAATTTGACAAAAAAATTTCGAAAAAATCCCATAAGGCATAAACAAAAAAATCCCATTCGAAAACGAACGGGATTTTCAATATATTTCGAACTAATTATTTAGCTTCTTGATCTTCCAAAACTATGCCTGAAACACCTTTATATGGTGACTGAACATATAATACAGAACGAACATTTTTAAGGTTAGTTTTTCTAATTCTTGTAAATTCCTTATTACGTCTGTCTTTTCTCATTAATCTTGTAACTGCCATAATCTTTTTATTTAAGGGTGCAAAAGTATGAATAAATTCTTAATTTGCAAATACTTTTTTAATTATTTAAGGCTAAATTTAGTAGTTCCGATTCTATAGCCTTCTGCAAATATTTCAACGGTGTACTCACCAGGCTTATATGTACCTTGTTTTTTGCAATAAACCACTTGCTCACTTTTCTCATTTTTGTAGTCAACTGTTTTCATTTCTGTATAAAGGGTTTCAGTACCATCTACCTTGGTAGTTTGCACTTTAGTGGCAATTGGTGCGCCATCTGGGCCTATTATTTTTACGAAGATATCTTTTTCTCCAGCATCCGCAATTTCGTTTTTGTCAATTGAAAAACGCACTTTTATTTCTTCAACTTTATTGGCTTTATTGGTTTCTAACTCTTTTTTACCAAACATTTTTCTTTCTCTAACACCCATTGCCATGATTGAACCTGCATTTAATTTTTTGGCAATACCAATGGTTCTGTTTTTCGAATCAATGGTTCTTGCTTGTTCTGCAGTCTTCATTTGCTCTGCAGTTAAGGTTTGATTTAAACCATCGTTAGCAGTTGTTAATTCTGCGTTTTTCTGTGTTAATTGCTCAATTTGCGATTTGTAGTCTTCAATCTGATTGCGGAGTGTTGCAATTTCAGATTTTGCTTTTTGCAATTCAGAAGCAGACAATTTACCTTTACTTAATAAAATTTTAATTTGTGTGATTTTTTGAGCAATGGCTTCATCTCTTTCCGTTAATTTACCCTCTAAACCTTGGTTTGCTTCTTGTAATGATTTAATTTCATTTTCAGCAGCTTGCAATTCAGTTGTCAATTGGGTGTTCTGAGAGGTTATGGTATCTACTTTTGCAGATAACTCATTCTTTTTGCGGTTAGACATGTATAAGTTAACGCCTATGCCTATGTTAAGAAGTAACAATGCCCCGATTAAAATGGCTAAGTAGGTTTTACTCTTTTTGTCTTTTTCGTTTTGTTGAATTTCCATATCTGTATGCTATAATATATTACAAACGTATGATTTATTTTTCGCTCTTTTTCTACACTAACACTTATATTTATCTACATTCCGTATAAAATATAGGAAATTGAGATTTCTCAAATATTCTCCTTCAATTCTTCGAGAAAAGCCTTGATCTTTACCAAACTGTTAATTGCAACCTGATTTTTAGACATTGAACCGGCATTTTTTTTCAAGTAATCATTGGCTCCTTGGAGGGTGTACCCCTTTGTTTTTACTAAATAAATAATCGTCTTTATGTTTTCAATGTTCTGAACCGTATAAAGTCTCTCACCTTTGCCGTTCTTTTTTAAATTGTTAAGACAATCGAATTCTTTCTCCCAAAACCGGAGCATAGAAGCGGGTACATCGAGTGATTGGGATAACTCACCTATTCTATAAAATAATTTTTTATCGTCAGACGCTTGTGTCATTACAATACAAGATTAATCGAATGATTGATTTGGAGCCGATGCCCTTTCTAACATTTTCTGGTATTCCAAATCTGTTAAATCATTATAAAAGAAAAAGGCAGGATTTAAAGGTTCTCCATTTTTATGAACTTCATAGTGTAGATGTGGCGCTGTTGACTTACCTGTGCTACCAACCAAACCTATTAATTGACCTCGCACAACACGTTGCCCTACCCTTACTTTAAATTTACTTAAATGACCGAACAATGTTTCAAAACCATTGCCATGGCTAATCACGATGTGTTGACCATAGCCCCATATTTCTGTTTTAACCATTGATACAACGCCATCTGCTGTCGCATATACCTCTACTCCTCTTGGCGCTGTAAAATCAATGCCTGCATGAAACCTTTGGGTTCTGTAGAATGGATCGGTACGGTAGCCAAAACCTGACCCAATTCTGTCGAGTGCTTTATTAGAAACTGGCTGTATTGCAGGAATTTTTGCTAAATATTCTTTTTTATTCTTAGCCATCATCAAAAGATCATCAAAACTTTCGCCTTGAATTTCCATTTGTTGGTTGAGCTTATCCATCTTTGTGTTCAATTCAACTAGGAGTTCTGAATTCGGCAATTTTCTTAATTCATTGTACTTTTTGTTGTTGCTAAAACTTTGTTGCCAAGCCTTTTCATTCACTGGTTCGCTTTCATAAATTGAGCGGTAAACGGTTACATCTTTCTCTCTAATGCGCTCGATTTCTTGACTTAAGCCTGTCAATCGATTTTCCACATTTTCTAATTCTGCTTCTATTTCATTGTTGGCAGATTTTAATTTTTTTTCATCTGGTGAGTCAACAAAACGCGAGAATAAAATAAAGAAAATGAAACCTAAAATAACCGAAAAGGAGAACACGCCAATACTTCTGAGAAATATGAACCACCTGCTTAATTTGTATTTCTCATAACTGAGCGTTTTGGGGTTGAAGAAATATTTGGTTTTTGCCATGCTGATTTACTCTTTCGGTTTCTTTACTTTTGCAAAATATTTTAAACGTCAAAAATAGCAGAATAATTTAATAAAGTATGATTAGCGCAAAAGAAATACGATTAACATTTTTAGAATTCTTCCGGAATAAACAACATACCATAGTTTCTTCGGCACCAATTGTAGTTAAGAACGACCCTACCCTCATGTTCACCAATGCAGGCATGAATCAGTTCAAAGATTATTTTTTAGGAAATAAAAAAGCACCCTACCACCGTGCAGCAGACACACAAAAGTGTTTGCGTGTAAGTGGCAAACACAATGACCTTGAAGAAGTAGGGGTCGATCATTACCACCATACCATGTTTGAAATGTTGGGCAATTGGAGCTTTGGCGACTATTTCAAAAAAGAAGCCATTCAATGGAGTTGGGAACTTTTGACCGATGTTTATAAGATTGATAAAGACAATTTATATGTTACCGTTTTCGAAGGTGATGCGAAAGAAGGTTTAGCATTCGATCAGGAAGCTTATGATTGTTGGGCACAATTAATTGACCCAAGCAGAATTTTAAAAGGGAATAAAAAAGATAATTTCTGGGAAATGGGTGATACCGGTCCTTGCGGGCCTTGTACAGAAATACATGTTGACATGCGCAACGAGACCGACCGAGCAGCCATTGGCGGTGACACCTTGGTGAACAACGATCATCCTGAAGTGATTGAAATTTGGAACAATGTGTTCATGGAATTTAACCGTAAGGCCGATGGTAGTTTAGAAAAGCTGCCCAATCAGCATGTGGATACTGGCATGGGTTTCGAAAGATTAACACGTGTTCTACAAGAAAAAAAATCGAATTACGACACGGATATTTTTCAACCACTCATTAAGGAACTAGAAAAATTAACAGGCATAACCTATACAGGCACCGATTCAAAAAAAGATATTGCCTTTAGGGTAATTGCCGACCACGTAAGAGCTGTAGCATTCTGTATTGCTGATGGTCAGTTGCCTAGTAACACTGGCGCTGGATATGTGATTCGCAGAATTTTAAGACGTGCTTTGCGCTATGGATACAGCTATTTGAACATGCGTGATACTTTTATCAATGCGCTTTTACCTGTTTTGGCATCAGAATTTGGTGCAACTTTTAATGAACTTCTACAACAACAAGATTTTGTTAGAAAGGTAATTCAAGAAGAAGAAAATTCATTTTTAAGAACGCTTGAAACTGGCTTATCGAGAATAGAAAAAACAATAGGTTCTAATTCAGAAGGCAACAAATTAATAGACGGTAAAACAGCTTTCGAATTGTATGACACCTTTGGTTTTCCAATAGATTTAACACAACTCATTGCCACCGAGCATGGTTTTAATGTTGACATTGCAGGATTCGAATCGCTTTTATTAGAGCAAAAAACAAGGAGCCGAAAAGATGCCCAAAAAGAAACAGGTGATTGGCAATATTTACTTGACGATGAGAATGAAGAATTTATAGGGTATGATTTTCTTGAGGCTACTGTTAAAATAGCGCGCTATAGAACAGTTAAAGTTAAAGACAAATTACAATACCAGTTGGTATTTGATATCACACCTTTCTATGCCGAGAGTGGCGGACAAGTAGGCGATACTGGAGCACTCACAGGCGTTGTCAATGGTGAAGCTTTAATTATCACGGATACCCAAAAAGAAAATGATTTAATTATACATTATGTAAATCAATTGCCTACAGATCACTTACAAGCATTTTTTGCAAAAGTAGATGAAACAAATAGAGCACTTTCTATGAATAACCACAGTGCCACTCACCTTTTGCATGCCGCTTTAAAACAAGTATTGGGTCAACATGTTGCACAAAAAGGCAGCTTGGTAAATGCTGATTATTTGCGTTTCGATTTCAGTCATTTTTCTAAAGTAACCGAAGATGAGTTAATGCAAATTGAAAAAATTGTGAATGAAAAAATTATTGCTAACATAGCCCTCAATGAACAACGTAATATACCCATCAAAAAAGCAGTAGAAGAACTTGGCGCTACAGCCTTGTTCGGAGAAAAATATGGCGACTTGGTGCGCGTTATTACTTTCGATAAAGACTATTCTGTAGAATTATGTGGCGGCACCCATGTTATAAACACGGGTCTTATTCGACGTTTTAAAATCAGTTCAGAAAGTTCAGTAGCAGCTGGGGTTAGAAGAATTGAGGCGATTACAAACGTAAAAGTTGATCAGTATTATAATCAACTTGAATTGCAACTCAAAAGTGTTCAACATTTGTTGGGCGACCCTAAAGATTTAGAGGCAGCCATTGTTAAACTTTCCAATGAAAAAAGTGAATTACAAAGAAGGCTTGAAACATATGAACTTGAAAAAGCAAATACAGCAAAGACAGATATCAAGCGTAGAATTTACAAAGATGAAAATGGTATAAATTTGATGTTTGAGCGCATTGATAGCTTATCTGCCGAGCATCTTAAGAACATCTGTTTTCAATTAAGAAATGAATATGAAACAATCTTTGGCGTCATTTCATCATTAATTAACGATAAACCATTCATCACTGTTTTTTGTAATGATGCGCTTGTAAAAACCCATGGTGTTAATTGTGGCAATATCATTCGTGAATTAGCCAAACACATTGAAGGTGGCGGAGGTGGCCAACCGTTTTTTGCTTCGGCTGGAGGCAAAAATAGCGCAGGTATAGATGAGGTACTAAACAATGCTAAAACCATTTCTCAACAAGTAAAAACGGTTCAAGAAAACGAAAATCAATAATTTGTAATTAATGAAATTTTTATATTTAAGAATAAGGAAGGTATTGCAAATCTTTTATCTTTATAAATACAATAAGAATGACAATGAGGCCTACGAAACCATTGGCAACGACTATGGATTTATGATTTTACCTAAACATCTTATCAATGAAAATTCAAGTATATTATCTTTTGGTGTTGGCGAAGACATAGAAGCTGAAATCGACTTGATTAAGCAATACAATTGCACTGTACAATTGTATGACCCAACTGATATTTCTATTCAACACATTGAAAAGGTTAAGCAAGAATTGATTTCAAAAAACAAAAAAATTATTGCTGATAAAATAATTTTTAATGCTGCAGCACTTTGGAAAGAAGTAGGCACAGTAAAGTTTTTTAAACCTAAGGAAGCCAATTTTGTTTCACATTCGATTAACAATATTGATGCAACAGATAACTTTGTAGAAGTGCCTGCAGAAACCATTAAAAGTATCATGCAAAAGTTGAACTTAGAAGCAGTAGACTATATTAAAATGGATATTGAAGGTGCAGAATATGAAGTTTTAGAAAACATGTTGGCCGACAAAATTAATTTCAATGCTATTTATTTGGAGTATCACTACAACCGCAACCATTCAGTATTCCAGGATATTCGTAATATTAGACAATCCCTTGATAGTCTTTCGAATCTTGGTTATAAAGTTATTTATTGCAGCCGATTTAGATACTTTTGCCTCGTCAAATAAATGTAAATATTTAGTTTCAATCGTTTGTGGCTGAAAAAAAAACCTATTTTCGTCTTTTAATTTTTAAAGACGATGAATCTAATCTTACGTAAACCTTTTTATTTTTTCCTTTTAATAATGGGAATCACCCATTTGGAATTAGGTGCACAAAAAATAACCTTAAATCAGAATTGGTGGACACCCAATGGAACTGTCAATGCAATTGCAAAAGATTCTGTAAATAATCGTATATTCATTGGTGGTTCATTTACTGAAGTTGGACCTACAGAAACGTATGGCACGCAAGTAGATTCAGGCACAGGCATTGTGAATTTCAAATTTGCCAATCCCAATGCAACTGTCAATACTTCGGTAGCAGATGGTAAGGGGGGATGGTATATTGGTGGCACCTTCACTAAAATTGGAGATAGCACAAGAAACAAAATTGCGCATATCGATAGCAATGGTCAACTCACCAATTTTATGAACAGTGGCGAAGGCTTTAATAACAATGTAAAAAGTTTATTATTGAAAAACAATGTCCTTTATGTTGGTGGCGATTTTACTGCCTTTGGATCTTTTAAAAAATACGGTGCGCAACTCGATAAAAGCACAGGCAATGCCAATATTAAATTTCCAGATGCCAATGCAACCATCAATTGCGTTATTGACGATGGTAAAGGTGGTTGGTACATTGGTGGTTCGTTTACTGCTGTGGGTGATAGTGTAAGAAATAGACTTGCACATATTTTATCTAATGGTAAAGTCAGTCCATGGAATCCGAATGCCAACAATACGGTCTACACCCTTATCCTTAAAGCTGGAACTTTATATGCAGCAGGTGATTTTATAAAAATCAATGGGATAACCAGAAACAGAATGGCCGCAATTGACACAGGCACTGCAGTTATTAAATCATGGGACCCCGTTGTAAATAATACAGTTTATTGCATGGTATTAGAAAATAATACCTTGTACGTTGGCGGTTTATTTACCAATATTGGTGGACAAACTAGGGCTAATGTGGCCGCATTAAATTTACCTTCGGGTGCAGCCACAAGTTGGAATCCTGCTGCCAATGGCGCAGTTCAAAGCATTGCCATAAGGGGAAACAACATTTATATTGGTGGTTTATTTTCAATGATTGGTTCGATAGGGCGCAACCGACTAGGCAGTATTGATAAATCAACTGCAGTGGCCACCACTTGGAATCCGAATCCAAATGGATCGGTTTTAAGTATTCTGAGTGCTGGTCGTACCATTTATGTAGGCGGTAGTTTTAATTTAATTGGCGGTGTTTCACGGCCATTTATTGCAGCTTTAGATTCAACCTCAGGCGCTCCGAGCAATTGGAATCCTAGTTTGAATTCAAGTGTTAGAACCATGCAATTAAACAATGGTATTTTATATCTCGGTGGAGATTTTAGCTTTGTGGGTGCAGCATCACGCAGTCGATTATTTGCAATTGACACCGCAACTAACACTATTACCAATTGGAATCCCAATGCCAATAATAGTGTCTATGCGCTCGCAGTCAATAACAATGCAATCTATGCAGGCGGTTTATTTAATATCATTGGGGGAATTGGTAGAAACAGATTATTAGCTTTGAACAGCAAAGATGGGAGTTTACTTACTTGGAATCCAGATGCTAATAATTCTGTTAATACAATCCTTGGCAATAATGGGCAAATTATTGCAGGAGGTAGCTTTACAAACATTGGTGGACAAACAAGGAATGCCATTGCAAGTATCAATCAAACCACAGCTTCAATCGGTGGATGGAATCCAAATTGCACTGGCGGCACTATTTATAACATGGTTCTTTACAAAGGTAATCTGATTGTTGGGGGAAGTTATACTAAAATTGGTGGGCAGAATAGAAGCAACCTTGCTGCTATTGACACAAGTACTGGTTTAGCAACAACCTGGTCACCCGCACCAAATGGCCTTGTCAGAACATTGGCGATACAAGACACCACACTTTATTTGGGTGGCGCTTTTACGCAAGTTGGCGGACAGAATAGAAATAGAATTGCTGCTCAAAGTTTAAATTATGGCACTACCCTTTTGTGGAATCCAAATTCAAGTAATGTAGTGAATACCATTTCTATTAAGGATAGAACTTTATATACAGGTGGAAGCTTTACGACCATGGGTGGATTGAAACGAAATTATTTAGCTGCGATAGAACTTTCCACTGGTGCGGTTAAAACTTGGGATCCGCATGCCAATAGTGCGGTTTCACATATGAATACGCAATTCAATAAAATATACGTAGGCGGTGATTTTACGACCATTGGAGGAGAGAGTCGAAGTAATATTGCGGCAATCGATGCAAGCTCAGGTAAGCTACTTTCGTGGAACGCTAACACTGTTAATAGCACTATTAATTGCATGGCCATTCAAGATAGTTTAATATACATCGGTGGCGCCTTTACAATCGTTAATGGCTTAGCAAGAAACTTTGCTGCAGCGCTCAATACAAAAACGGCTAGCCTACATAAATGGAATGCCCTAATTGTTGGAGGCTCTGTACTAAGCATTGCTGTTTCAAATAGCAGGGTTTATTTAGGGGGTAATTT
The DNA here is from genome assembly GCA_947496065.1 of Bacteroidota bacterium. Taxonomy (GTDB): domain Bacteria; phylum Bacteroidota; class Bacteroidia; order NS11-12g; family UBA955; genus JABMMZ01. Next base: position 4,546 of record CANMBF010000041.1, on the reverse strand, counting down.
TAATTCATCGAATGCGCAAGTTCGCCTTAAAGTTGCTTCAGTAGATTATTTAAGCGGAATCGTTAATAATTGGAAACCAGATGCTGATGCGGTCGTTAATGCACTTGCAGTTAATAATGACAGGGTTTTTATTGGGGGCAATTTTGCCAACATAGGCGGACAACCAAGACGGAAAATAGCTTCAGTTGATACTGCTACTGGAATTGCTACATCATGGAATCCAGATGCCGATAATACCGTTAATTGTGTGCTTTTAAATGAGGATAAAATTATAGTAGGCGGTGCTTTTAAAAATATTGGAGGGAGTGCTAGAAATCGAATTGCTGAATTGGATACCGCTTCTGGCGGCGCTACCAATTGGAATCCCAATGCAAATAATGCCGTTTTCAGTTTATCAAAAAACAACAAACATGTATTTATTGGTGGCGACTTTGACTCCATAGGCGGATTAAAACGCAAATGCGTCGCGGCCATCAATAGAACAACTGCCATTCCTTTTCTATGGAACCCTATTGTAAGCAACCGCGTCAGTGCTTTGTTCAGCGATGAAGCAAATATTTTGGCTGGTGGTACTTTTACAACTGTAGACAACAATCTTCAGAACAGATTTGCCCCTTTCACTATGTTTTGCAATGCAAGTATTTACGCATTGACTCAAAATGCATGCAAGCAATTTAGTTTAAACAATATCACCTATTCAAATTCCGGCAACTACAACCAAAATTTTTATAATTATTTAGGTTGCGATAGTACAATACAACTTACCTTGACCGTTCAAAAAAACGATAAAACCGTTACAAAAAATGGCGGTATTGTAACCGCCAATATGAGTGGAGCAACTTATCAATGGCTGGATTGCAACAATGGCAAACAAGCTATAATTGGCGCCAATGGACAAACTTACACACCAACGGTTAGTGGAAATTATGCAGTGATTGTCACTAAAAATAATTGCACGGATACTTCTGAATGCATGGCTGTTACTAGTATAAGTGTAAAAGCAATTATTTTCAATCATTTCAAAGTGAGTCCTAACCCAGCGAACCTTTTTGCAAAAATAACGGCGAGTAACCTTCAAAATATTCATTCCATTCGTTTATTAAGTTCATTGGGGCAGGTTGTCTTTGAAACTGAAAATATTGAGAGTAGCACATTTTTTTTAAATCTTGAAAAATTGAATTCAGGTATTTATATTTTGGAGATCAACAACGGTCAACAGATCGAACACCATCGCTTGGTAAAGGAATAATTTCGAAAATATTTTTTTGATTACGTAATATTTTTTATATTTGTACGTATGAAAAAGACAAAGCAAGAAAAGGACTATAAACTAACGCTTAGTGTCGATAAAGCTATTGTAGACAAAGCAAAAGCTTACACCCTAGATGAAAAGTCTTCTATTTCTAGTCTTGTTACAGATTTTTTAGAAACTTACATCGCTATGAAGTCTTCCGAAAAAAAAACATCACATGCCATTCAATCGCATGCTTCAAAATTTGCCGGCATAATTTCACTCAAACAAAATAGCACTAACAAAACAGCTATAACGTCGGTAATTATTGACAAACACAAAAAGCGTTTCAAATAAAAATGAGGAATGTTTTTATTGATGCGAATGTAATTATCGATTGGTTGGTAAGCGATGCGTTGAATCATATCAATTGTAAAAACACTGTAGAACTCGCTTTAAATTACAGCAGAAACACTTGGGTATCGCCTACCACCATTGCGATTACTTCTTATTTTCTGCACAAACAGTTTCAATCAGATAAAAAAGTAAAAGCTTTATCAGCTTCTATCTATCAACCTTTCAAAATCACAACAGAGAATGAGGAAATAGTGAGGAATGCAATGCAGTCTAAGGTCACCGACCTAGAGGATGCCATTCAATATTACAGCGCAATCCATAGTAAAATGGATGTAATTATAACTCAGAACGTCCATGACTTTAAACAAAGTGCTATTGCGGTATTAAGTCCAGAGATGTTTATTCAGCTGTATAATTGGGCATAAAAAAAGTTCCCTAAGTATAAACTCAGAGAACTTTTAAATATTTGTAACTAAGTGTTAAGCTAAGATGATGATTTTATTTTTAAGCACCTCAACAATGCCACCATTCACCGCAAATTCTTTTTTACCTTCTGTTCCATCAACCACTACATTGCCTTTGCCCATTGCTGAGATGATTGGTGCATGGTTGTTTTTTATTTGAAAACTGCCACTTATACCAGGAATGGTAACAATGGTAGCTTCACCTGAGTAAAGCGATTGATCGGGTGTTAAAATATCTACCTGCATATTGATTATTTATTAGCCTCGGCCATTAATTTTTTACCTTTTTCAATAGCATCTTCGATGGTACCAACAAGGTTGAATGCAGCCTCAGGATACATATCTACTTCACCATCCATGATCATATTGAAACCTTTGATGGTATCTTTAATATCAACCAATACACCTTTCAAACCTGTGAACTGCTCAGCAACGTGAAAAGGTTGAGATAAGAAACGTTGCACACGTCTTGCACGTGATACAATTAATTTATCTTCTTCACTTAATTCATCCATACCAAGGATAGCGATGATATCTTGTAATTCTTTATAACGTTGTAAAGTTTGTTTAACACGTTGAGCGGTATTGTAGTGTTCTGTCCCTAAAACTTCAGGAGATAAAATTCTTGAAGTTGAATCCAAAGGATCAACAGCAGGATAAATACCTAACTCAGCAATTTTACGACTCAATACTGTAGTTGCATCTAAGTGGGTAAAGGTTGTTGCTGGCGCTGGATCGGTCAAGTCATCTGCAGGAACGTAAACGGCCTGAACTGAAGTGATAGATCCTCTAGTAGTTGATGTGATACGCTCTTGCATCACACCCATTTCGGTAGCAAGGGTTGGTTGGTAACCTACCGCAGATGGCATACGACCTAGAAGAGCCGATACCTCAGAACCTGCTTGCGTAAAACGGAAAATATTATCGATAAAGAAAAGAATATCTTTACCTTGTCCTTCGCCATCACCATCACGGAAATATTCGGCAACTGTTAAACCTGATAAGGCCACACGTGCACGTGCTCCTGGAGGCTCGTTCATTTGACCGAACACCAAGGTAGCTTGCGATTTTTTCAATTCTTCAGTGTCTACTTTAGAAAGATCCCATCCACCTTCTTCCATGCTTTTAACGAATTCTTCGCCGTATTTAATAACGCCAGATTCAATCATCTCACGCAATAAGTCATTACCTTCACGGGTACGCTCACCAACACCAGCGAATACAGACATACCTTCATATGCTTTCGCGATATTGTTAATCAACTCCATGATCAATACTGTTTTACCAACACCGGCGCCACCAAATAAACCGATTTTACCACCTTTTGCATATGGCTCTAATAAATCGATGACTTTAATACCTGTATAAAGTGGTTCTGCACTCGTAGACAAAGTATCGAACTTAGGTGCTTCAGCGTGAATTGGACGGCTAATAGGCTCGTTCAATACATTGATACCATCGATCGCTTCACCAACTACGTTCATCAATCGACCTTTAATATTTTCGCCAACTGGCATAGAGATTGGAATTCCAGTATCAGTAACGCTTGTTCCGCGCACCAAACCATCAGAGCTATCCATTGCCACTGTTCTTACAGTTTTTTCACCTAAATGTTGTTGAACTTCAAGCACTACAATAGTACCATCTGATTTAGTTACTTTTAAAGCATCATAAATTTTAGGAAGATGAGAACCTTCTGCGCTAAAGTTAACGTCCACTACCGGACCGATTACTTGTGATATTTTTCCAATATTTGCCATTTACTTTGGTTTTTGAATTTTGGTGCAAAAGTAAGGAATATTTTCAATTTAAATAATTAAGAAATGAACAATTCTTAATTGTTCGGGATTATTTTGAATAAGTCTATTAAATAATTTTACAAAAAACTGTAATATAAGTACTTAAAACGACCTTTCTATTTATGATTCGAACCAGATTATTTTTGAAGAAACAACAGCCTTATGTTAAAAAAGGTATCTCAAAAGCTAAAAACTGACTAAATTTGTGGTCTGCTGTTTTTAATCCTTCTAAAAAATCATATCAAAAATCATAAAAACAATTCCATTTTTTTATTGACTTTAAAAAAACTTTCCTATACATTTGCAGTCCTTTAAAATAAAAGGTCGGATGGCCGAGTGGCTAGGCAAAGCTCTGCAAAAGCTTCTACAGCGGTTCGAACCCGCTTCCGACCTCAACAAAATTAAACTGAATCCCGCACGCTAGTGCGGGATTTTTTTATGCCACAAAAAATTCACCAAGCTTGCTTGAATGAATTTTATTGTGACCATAAAAACTTTTACGAAGTAAAAGCATTTTGATTTTGTTGATTGGCAAACCCTCTGCGGCTCATTCACCTTTAGGTGAATAACAATTAACCATATTAATTTCCCAAGCTTGCTTGCATACATTTTATTGCGACCATAAAAACTTTTACGAAGTAAAAGCATTTTGATTTTGTTGATTGGCACAACCTCTGCGGCTCATTCACCTCTAG
>CANMBF010000040.1 GCA_947496065.1 Bacteroidota bacterium | reverse complement strand
AATAATAAATTTTGCACCCTTTTGTCGGCTTGTATTTTTTGATTGAACAGATTTAATGAGCGGGTGTCTTCATCCTTTTCAATATCACTTTCGTTTACTACTTTACCGCTCCACAACACATTGTCTGCCATGATTAATCCCCCTTTGCGCACCTTATCGATGCACAATTCATAGTACAATTCATACTCGCTTTTTTCGGCATCAATCCATACGATGTCCCAAGCAGGCACAAGGTAATTGATTTCTTGAATGGTTCTGGTGGCATCGCCTTTTTGCAAAATAATTTGCGAGGCCAAAGGCGATTTGTCTATATGGGCTTGGGCCACTTCGGCATATTCTTCGTTGCCTTCGAGGGTATATAGCTTGCCCGATTTTTGTAAACCTTCGGCCAAACACAACGCCGAATAACCGGTGTAAGTGCCAATGTCTAAAATATAATCGGGGCGCATTAATTGACTCATCATGGCTAAAAATCGTCCTTGTATATGACCACTTAACATGCGTGGTTGCAAGACATTGGTATTCGTATAACGGTTTAGTTCATACAAGTAATCGGGTTCTATGGCCGTGTGCATTTCGGCATAGCTTTGTATTTTTTTATCAATAAAATCCATGGTTGACAAAGGTAATTTATTCTATTTTCATATTTCATTTATATTTCAAACCCATGCAAGTAAGGATCATCGCCCTTCAATATTTTGCGGAAGCAAGTAGCTATAAGTGACTGCAATGGTGGCTTTATAAGCGATAGAAAAGTTGAACTAATTTACCAAAAAACATCGCCCTTTTTGGCGGCTGAGGCATCGTCGATTAACTTGTAACGAAATCCAAAATTAAAGAGGGCATTGGGTATCCAGGTATTGGTTTTCTTTAAGCCTTTGTAAAAATATTGCAGACCCAATTGGGTTTCGAAAAACAAATTTAGTTCGCAGCTCACATTGTATTTAATGCCCAAAGGCACATACAAAGAAGCGCTCTCTGTGGTGTAATTTTCGAGTGGTAAGTTCTGTGTTTTTTCTGATACTTGATTGTTCTGAATGGTCAATACTTGTTTCTTATAACTGCCCGCCCCTCCATCGTAATCGGTTCGCCAACTGCTAAAGCCAATACTGCCAACGATACCGCCATACAAGGCAAAATGGTGCTTGATAATGCGCGTATTCAAGAGGTAAGAAAAATGCACCCTTTGGCTGTTGTATTTGTATTGGTAAAATAAATTTCTTATTTCCCTTTGAACCCCAGTTTGCAAAGTATCCCAGGTTAAATTCATGCTGCTGGCATTGTTCAACAAGGTAAAGCTAAGGCCTATTCGAAATTCTTCGCGGTAAAACAAACGGTTCTTAATATAATACGAAGGCACTAAAACAATGCCAACGTACATATCGGAAATACCGCGACCTTTAACATTCAAAGCATGGGCTTTGTTAAATTGGTAAAAATTATTTTGATCGTTGGTAAACTTGGCAGCCAAGGCCGTTTCGTTGGCAATGGCATAGCGCCCAAAGCCATAACGAAAATCAATGCCCTTTATTCGGAATCCATTTTGATTGGCACTATCGCTGCCTACTTTACCAAATAAAGTAGTACAGCCAATTAAACTCCATATCATTAAAAACCGCTTAATCTTTCAAAGCTAATAATTTTTAAAACATTCTGCAAAAAAAGTCAGCATGGTTTACTGCAAATGCAAAATACCCGCAATGGTATTGCGCGAAACTGCATGGTAACTGTCTTTCACCTTCTCAAAAATTTGCTTACCCAATATTAAACCTTCTGGTGTTTTGGCTAAATTGTCGTAAACCGGTTTTAAAAATTTTCTTCGGCCCACATGGCTTAAATAATTTTCGATGGCAGGGTAAGCGGTTTGATAATTATTTTTGATGCACAACACATACCAGTCGCATTGAATTTCGGCATTGGTACTAGCCGTTAAGTTAAAAGCTGAATCCAAAACGCCCATATCATTCTTTATTGAATCGGCATTTAAATTTCTCAATAAATACAACCAATGGTGGGTCGTAAAACCTGCAGTATCGATTTTTTTTATAGCATGTTTGGCATTAAAATCAGCAGCCATAGCGGCAACGCGATTTAATTCTGTGCTGTTAACTTCAGGACAATTTTTTGGCAAGCCTATGTTGAAAATCCACTCCTCATAATTGATATGGGCTTTTGGATGTTTAGCCATTAAATTGGCTTTTAAGTAAGCAATAAAATTGTCGGTGGTGACGGTTTGAAATTTAAAATGATTGAAGTATGCTTTCACAAATTCATCCCATGCGGGGCGACCCACTTGAGCTTCTATCATTTTTAAAAACATACACCCTTTGACATAAGCAATATCTGTTACGCCATCATCGGGATTGCGACCGGCCAAATTCAATTTTAATTTGGTGTCACCAGGGGCGCTTGTCATCAAATCATCTACAGTTACTTTTAATTCACCCAAACTCAATCCAGATAACATATCGGCATAAGGCTTCCCGTATAATTTTTCCATGATGCGCTCTTCGAAATACACCGTAAAACCTTCATTCAACCAAAAATCGTCCCACGTTTGATTGGTTACCAAATTGCCACTCCAGCTATGGGCCAGTTCGTGGGCAATTAAGGATACTAAACTTCTATCGCCAGCGATAATAGTAGGCGTTGCAAATGTTATTCTTGGGTTTTCCATACCACCGAATGGAAAACTAGGAGGCAGCACCAATACATCGTAGCGTCCCCAAGCATATTCTCCATACAACTCACTGGCACCGGCAATCATTTTCGGTAAATCAACAAACTCATAAGCCGATTTCTCTAACATTTCTGGCTCAGCAAATACCCCGCAATTTTCACCTAAAGATTGGAACTCTAAATGTCCAACGGCCAAAGCCAATAAATAACTAGGTATGGGTTGTGGCATTTCAAAATGGTATTTGCCTGCTTTATTTTTTTCGAAATTATTTTGCGCACTCATCAAAGGCAAATAGGCGGTATCGCAAGTGATATCGGCCGAGTAAGTAAATCTTACAGCAGGTGCATCCATACAAGGCACCCAGGTGCGGGCCAAGATGGCCTGACTTTGGGTAAACAAAAATGGATATTTTTTACCTGCAGTTTGTTCGGCACTTAACCACATCAAAGCTTCTGCCTCGGGCGAGGTGTGGTAATAAACAGCGACTTGTTTGGTGTTTTTTTCGATGGCAATCACCAAAGCTTCGCCCAAATGGGTTTGCTCTTGGCCTAATGAAAATGCTGTTTCTACCTTGTCTTCTAGCAGCACCTTTTCGATGTGCAATTGTTTGGTGTCTAAAATCAGGTATGGGGTACCGCTGTGATTATCGATGCTTATAATCGCTTTACCACTTAATTTTTTGTGATCAAAATCGACCGCTAAATCGAGGTGAATATGTTTTAAAGTAATCGAATCGTAATTGGAAAACGAATGGTTTTTGGCTGAAAGGGTGGGCATATGTTGAATGGTTTTATGTTTACAAGACATGAGCGCCAGCGAGGCAATGAGTGAGAAAATTGGGAAATTAAATTTCATCTGTCTACTATAGTTAACATTGCAAATGTACAAACGCGCGCTCTATATCAATAATTTAATCATTTTTATTTATGTTTGCAATTCATGTTTTAAAATTTGGTATTGGATTTGCGGTAATTATCAAACTATAAAACTGAACACTATAAAAAAATGAAATACTTTCTAGCCGTCCTTTCTCTTTTTCTAGGCATTACTGCCAAAGCTCAAGAAACAGCCGACCCTTTCGGTACCAGCTACAATTTCGATTCTACAACTGTTGTAGATTCGAGTTCTAGTCTTACTTCTGTATCAAAAGCTTCTGAAGACCCTACTTCGCCTTCATTTAAACCTTACACAAGATTCAAAGCACCAATGGATACCGTTACACAAAAGGTAACCTATATGGGTGTGGTTCCATTTAAAGCCATGACCAACGATTTATATGATGGTGGCAACATGGATTCTTTGTATTGGAGAGCTAAAAAATATTTATTGGCCACTTATGTCAAAGATTTCAGAGCTAAAACCACCAAAGATTTTGTGTTTCCTAAAGATATATTGGTTGAAGACTTTAAACCAGATGGTGATGTAGGTCGTATTATTATCACACCAACCATTCCATTGGAATTAAGACAAGGTAGAAGCAATGCGACTCAAAATGGCAGTATTACTTTTAAACTCGAAATCAGAGTAAAAGACGATAAATACAAATACAAAGTGACCAACTTTGTGCACCATACCAAAGAAGCAATTACCGAAAAACCAATCGATAACTATGCTGAATTCTATGTGAACTCAAAGCACTCAGCACGCAGCTACGATCAAATTTTATTGGCCATTGATAGAGAAGTTAAAACCTTAGTAAAATCGCTAAGTTTGGTGATGAAAGATCCTATCATTTTGGACGAAGATGCTTTCTAGCCAAAGTTCTTAATTTATTTAAAGCTCCGATGTTCGGGGCTTTTTTTATGCCTATCGCACTCATATTTGCCTATACCAACAATTTCTTTTACTTTCGAACATTCATTTATGAGTTTCGAAAGTTTAAAAAACGCAAGGGTTTTAGTAACCGGTGGTGCTGGCTTTATTGGCAACAATTTGGTACGAAAACTATTGCAATGTGAGGTATCACAAATTGTGGTACTTGATAACCAATCTTCGGGTATGGCAGTGTTCTTACCCAACGATGTACGCATCACATTTGTGGGCATGGACATTGACCGCTACGACAAATTGAATTTTGTCATTAATCAACATGAGTTTGATTATGTCTTTCATTTGGCCGCGCACTTTGCCAATCAAAATTCTGTCGACCATCCTTTCAGCGATATTCAAACCAATATTGTTGGAACCGTAAGCTTATTAGAAATATTAAAATTTCACAAGAGCTTAAAGAAATTTGTATACGCCAGCAGCAGTTGTGTGTATGGTACCACCGAAAACATGAATGAAGAAACGTACATCTATCCTTCTGAAACACCTTACAGCATTAACAAATACACAGCCGAATTATATACCCAGTATTACGCCCATTTGTTTCATGTACCTACCCTATCAATCCGAATTTTTAACACCTATGGCCCTTATGAGTTGGCTGGTAAATACCGCAATGTGATTCCTAATTTTATTGAAAAAGCCATTAATGGCGAAGAACTTTCAATCACAGGTACAGGTAAAGAAACCAGGGACTTTACCTATGTCGAAGATCTTATTGAATTGATGTTACTAGGAGCCTGCAGCAACTACCACGAAGGCGAAATTTTTAATGGCGGCACAGGGGCTAAAACAGAAATATTGAAAATGGCTGAGATTATAAAAGACCATACCGATTCGGTATCACAAATCGCCTTTAAACCTGCCCGTAATTGGGACAAAGTGAAAGACAGAATGAGTGACACTTCTAAATCGGGCAAGGCTTTGGGTTATGCGCCTAAAACCAGTATTGAAGAAGGTTTGCAAAAAACAATTAAATGGTACAAAGAGAATTACGATAAAGTAAAATCATTAAAAAACTACTTCGAATAATGAGCGAAATAAAGAACAGAAGAGTATTAGTTGTATTACCAGCTTATAATGAAGAAGAGAATATAGGAGAACTTTTAAGTCAGATTCAATTCGCCTTAGAAGAAGATAGCAAAACAGAATACCGCGTATTTGTAGTGAATGATGGTTCGCGCGATCAAACAGCAGACATTGTGCAAGCGCGTTCGGCCACCATGCCCATTGAATTGATTACCCACCCTGTGAATTTGGGCTTGGGTGCTACCATTCGCGATGGCTTGTACGCAGCCGTGCAATACAGCAGCCCTAAAGATATTGTGATTACCATGGATGCCGATGCTACCCATAATCCTGGTTTAATTTTGCGCTTAATCCGCATGATCATTGAAGGCCATGATGTGGTGATTGCATCGCGTTTTCAATCGGGTGCCCGCGTGATTGGCTTGGTGTGGTATCGCCAGTTATTGAGTATCGTAGCGTCCTTAATTTTCCGTATTACTTACCCTATTAAAGGTGTAAAAGATTATACCTGTGGCTACCGTGCCTTCAGAGCCGATGTCTTAAAAACGGCGATGGATGAGTATGGCGACCGCTTTGTTGACCAAGATGGCTTCCAATGTTTGGTTGACATATTATTGAAGCTGCGCAGAAGAAAATTATTATTTGGTGAAACACCATTAATTTTAAGATACGATCAAAAAGGGGGCATGAGTAAAATGAATGTTTCCCGCACCATTAAGAACACATTGATATTAATTGTAAAACGTTTTTTTGTAAAATAAAATGGCCAAGCAAAAAGTAGTTACGCCTCAGAAACCTGCGCCAAAAGTGGCTGCAAGAGTTGTTAAAACCGGACCGAGTTTCATTGAAAAAAATGCCTTAAAAATTGCCATTGGATTGGCAGTCGTTGGTTTGTGTATACGCTTATACCGCATAGGCTTTTTATCCTTATGGGTCGATGAATACATGCATGCTTTGGCGGCTATTCATGGTCATTTTAAACATGGCGAAAACAACGGTATTTTATTAACCTGGTTCAATACCACTTTTGCATTTTTCTTAGGCAATACCGAATTTTCTATGCGCTTGCCAGTAGCCTTATTAGGCGCTGCATTGATACCAACAGTTTATGTATTGGGTAAAAACTTGGTGAATTATAGAGTGGGTTTAATGGCCGCCTTGTTCACTACTTTTTCATTGTATTTAATTTTCTGGAGCCGTGTTGATAGACCTTATGGCATGGTGGCTACTTTTTATGTGCCATTGTTGGTTTGCTTTTGGTTGATGTTAGAACGTGTGGCGAAAAATCCTGAAGCTGGCTTAGCAAAATTTGGCATTAACAAAAAATATTTATTGTGGTTGCCTTTGGCTTTAATCTTAGCCATGATGAGTCAGTTGATTTGTTTCTTGTTCTTATTCACTGCTGGTTTTTATGGCACCTTTGTCGCTATAGAAAGTTGGATTACCAAAAAATCGAACCCATTTAAATTGAATGCTTACAATGTATTGTTCTATTTAAATATCATTGCTATAGTATTAATGTTTACGCCTTTGAGTATTACCTTAATGCGCCCAATAATTGAACTGTTTTTACCACCCAATATTGCGACCTTAATCTTACCAGATATGAAAGCAGTGGTGACGGCCTTTGAAGGCACCGATTGGTTAAAATCTTATAATAAATATGCCGAAATAGCCCCTGCTGATTTTAAATTAGTGAATGTTTTGGGTTGGTTGGGTTTTATACTGGCCTTGTTCAACGATCGCAAAGCAGCTTATTTTTTAATTTCGGCTTATGTCGTACCAGTGTTATTGATGGGCTTTGTTTTTCGCGAACCAGCGCACGCTAAATACTTGAGTTATATTTATCCTGTATTTTTAATCAGTGCGGCGTATAGTTTGTATTTTATTGCGTTCTATGCAATGAAAGTTTTGAATAAAAATTACACTACTGCTAATAAATCTTATTTAAACATGTGCAATATCGGCTTTGCCATTTTGTTGCTTATTATGGTGAACAGCAAAGATATTAAGGCCATGCTTACAACGCAAGTGCATGGCAATGTGGTACCAAAAGAAATTTCTGAAATTCCTTTTGTGAATTGGAACCAACCTTGTCAATACATTAAGGCCAACTTAAAACCTGGTGACATTATCATGGCCACTGTACAAGATGCCCCTAAATTTTATTTAAGGGCCGATTCGGTAGTATGGTTTAGACAAATGCATTTTGATGCCAAGCAAAAGGGCTATGTACCGAACTTGCCAGATGGTCGCAAAAAGAGTGCTTACACCTATGAACAGTTGGTCAAAACATTTAACGAAAATCCGAGAGGTTGGTTAATGGCCGATTATTATTTTGAGAATGCATTGACGGATCCAAGGGCCAAACAATTTGTAGAAGAAAATTTTGTTTACCATTTCGATGCTTGTACCGATGGCGCAGTGAAAGTATTTAGCTGGGACAAGGCCAAACCAAAGAATTACCAAAGTTCTTTTGTGATTGAATTGGGTAAAAACGAAATGCACATGAACTCTCAGGAGCTTACTTTTACTATTAACAAAGCTGGTTTGCAACCTAAAGTGAACTTAAGCTTCCTAGGGCAAGGCATCGATAGCGATGCAGAAGCGTTTGTAATTATCAATGATAAAACCCAAATCGCGATACGCAGCAATGGCAGTTCTTTAACGATTGGCAATAACATGTGTCAAGTAGATGCATCGGTATTCCAAGAAGGAGCTAACAAGGTGATGTTTGCGTACAATTCTGACGAGAGCAATGGCGATGTGAACAAAGGATTTGTGCTGTACAGCATGGACATACGTTAAGTACAATTCGTTTCTAGAGGTGACGCTTGGTCAATTCTTTTTTTTAAACACAAAAGACACAAAAGTATTATTCTTTAGAATCATACACTTTCACATTTTTCATAATTTTTTAGCGTAGAATATTATTATTAAGAGTGCACAAAAGTTTTTTTTGCTATGCAAAAAAAAGGAAACGATGCTTAGCCTTCTAGATTATAGAAAATCAATAGAGGCAAAATATATTAATTGACATATTAAACAAGTCGATAGATAAAAAAAATAATTATTTTACTTTTTGACATTTGGTTTTAATAATATTCTAAATTATAGTTATTATTGTATGATGAACATGAAAAAAAATTACTTAATTGCTAGTACTTTTTTTATTTTGAGCAATGTTCTTGCTCAAAATTTAAAAGTCAATCAAGAATGGTGGCAACCGAATGGTGAAGTTAAGGTAATCACCAGCGACAGCAATACAATCTACGTTGGAGGCACTTTTACAAATGTGGCGCCCAACATCAAATATGGCTGCCAATTTGATACCCTTTCAAATGTGCCTGACATTAATTTTAATTACAGAACGAACCCAGATGGAAAAGTATATTCCTCAATAGAAGATGGCAATGGCGGTTGGATAATAGGCGGAAACTTTAGCTCAATTGGCGAAAATAAAAGAACAAATTTAGCATGGCTAAATGGCGATGGCACAATTAAAACATGGGCTCCTAAATTAGATGGCCTTGTGCGCTCCATTACAATAAAAAATGGAACGATTTACATTGGGGGTGATTTTCAATTTGTTAACGACCAACCAAGATTGTCTCTTGCATCCTTTGAATTATCTAGCGGCAATTTAACCAATTGGCAGGTGATGACGAATGGATCTATAACTTGTATAGACAGCGATAGCAGTGATTTGTTCTTTGGCGGCTATTTTACCTCTGTTGCGGAATCCAAAAACAGATTTGATCTCACGCTTAATATTAATAATCCTTCCAACCCTGATTATTCTAGAATAACACCTAACGGCAAGGTATTATGTTCAGCATCAGATGGGCAAGGTGGTTGGTATATCGGCGGGGAATTTACAAAAGTTGGTAATGTTGAAAGAAATTACTTAGCAAAAATAAATTCGGATGGTACTTTAAGTAGCTGGGATCCAAAAGTAAATGGAAGTATTAATCACATGACTGTTTTGAATAATCTTTTATATGTCTTAGGCAATTTCACCACTGTTGGAGATTCTATAAGACAATACGGAGCATCTATTATTGATAATAAAGGTAAAGCACAATATTCAGAATTTCAAGAGAAAGATATTGTTAAGTCGACCTTTGGCTTATATACTAGCGCAAATTATGTTTATGCGTGGGAATCTGGGTCAGGACTTGCAAGATATAATAATATAGGAACTAAAGATAATTGGAGGCCGAATATGGTCATTAAAGACTTTTTAGGTATACGGGCTCCCGGTATTGATGCAGTTGTCCAACACGATACTTTTGTCATTATTTCTGGTGATTTTAATTGGCTCAATGGCAAAAGCTTCAGTGGTAATTGTGCAGTTTTTAGCTCAATAAGCGGGGAATATTTAAGTACTTACAATCTGTCTACCAATGGTAAGATTAACATTTTTGCTTATCAAGGATACGATTTATACGCAGTTGGGGATTTTAGTATAATTGGGGGCGTTGCTAAAAGTAAAATTGCTAGAATAGATACTAGATTTAATTTCAGTATTAGGGATTTCGATCTCACAATAAATGGCTTAATAACCAACGCAGTAGTTAATAATGGATTTTTATACCTTAATGGCAGCTTTGATTCAACAAATGGAGTAAAAAGAGATGGCTTTGTAGAAATTTATATTAATGACGGTAGTGTCACAAATTGGGTGGCGCCTATATCTGGTAAATCCATTAATACCATGAGTTTTTATAACAACCAAATGTATTTAGGCGGTGGACTCATTACTGGCATTCGACAATTTACAAAAAACATAGGCGCTTGCAAGCTTAACAATAACAATCCAAATAATTTTTCAAGCCAGGTGGATGATGTTGTTTATTGCCTAAAAGTTAGCGGAAATGAGCTACTTATAGGTGGTAAATTTACAAAGATTGGCGATAGTGCAAGTTTAAGTTTTGGAAGAATTTCGAAAGCCACTGGCTTACCTACCAAAAGCTATCCAGATTTAATAAGTGCGGGCGCTGTTTATTCTATTGCATGTGATGATGCTAAAATTTATATTGGAGGATTTTTTTACCGCGATTGGCTTGATTTCAATGGGAATTTGACCCGTAGTCGCGGATTAATTTCAATTAATAAAAAAACCAATTCAGCTACAGCCTTGTATACATGGTGGGGTATTTCTGTTTTAAAAATTCATAATAACACAGTGTATGCCGGTGGATATACTTTTGATTACTCTACTGGTGTATATTCATATGGTTTATTTAAAGTCAATTCTGAAACCTTAGACCCTATTTGGCAAAACGAGTGTAATAGCTGGATTAGAACCCTTAGCTTTCACAAATCTAAATTATACATAGGTGGAGACTATACATCAACCTATAGTCAAAAAAGAAATAATGCCTTTGCATTAGATGCTAAAACGGGTGCGATTAAAAATTGGAATCCAGAGGTTGATGGTAGCGTAAACACCATAATATTAAAAAACACCAATGTTTATATTGGTGGATTGTTTAATAATGTTGGAGGACAAGCAAGAACCAATC
Organism: Bacteroidota bacterium; assembly: GCA_947496065.1. Classification (GTDB taxonomy): domain Bacteria; phylum Bacteroidota; class Bacteroidia; order NS11-12g; family UBA955; genus JABMMZ01. The sequence goes on along the minus strand of CANMBF010000040.1, from coordinate 15,953 downwards.
TTGCGGCTGTAGATAAGCTCACTGCCGCTCCTTTGGCTTGGCGTCCAAATCCAAATGGTCAAGTTTTATCGCTAGCCAACTCAAATGACACTTTGTATGTTGGCGGAAGTTTTACAACAATAGGTGGTGCCAATAGAAACAATTTAGCCTCCTTGGATATATCTACCTCTTATGCCTTAAACTGGGACCCGAGTCCTAATTCAGCAGTAAGCACTATATTGCCATATGGAGATAAAATATATGTAGGTGGTTCTTTTCAAACAATTGGTGGTCAAGGCCGCAATTTCCTAGCCAAATTTAAAATTGATGGCACTTTAATGCCATGGAACGCCTATGTCTTTAAGTATAGAGATTTTCGACCTTGGGGTGGTCCTTTTCAACCTTATGGTGGTGGTGTAAAATCAATGAAATTAAAAGGTAATTCATTATTTGTTGGTGGTGATATCAATTTGGTTAATTATACAAAAGGCGGTGGCAATATGATGCCAGGTCATATTTTCGACACAAGAGATGGGATAGCAGAAGTAGATGCGACAACTGGCTCTGCTACCATTTGGAATGCGATGTTGAGTGATGGATCAATTGTTAATTCATTAATTTTAAAAGATAGCTTTGTCATTGCAGGTGGAAGCTTGAATATGGCCAATGACCCAAAAAGACCATTTCTTACAAGTTTATACACCAACAATGCAAAAGTTGGCTATTGGATGGCCAACCCCGACAACGAAATCAATACCTTGCATTTAAATCAAAAGAATCTAATTGTTGGTGGTAAATTCAATAATATTGACAACAAAGTGGTTAATTATTTAGCTGCATTTCAAGCGCCTTACCCCTTTATATCGTCATTCTATCCAACAACTGCCTTTACCAATGATACGGTGATTATTTATGGCGAAAATTTCAAAGGTGCAACAAAAGTAACATTTGGCGATGTGGATGCTTTGTCATTTAAAGTCATTTCAGACAATGAAATTTATGCTATAGTTGGAGCAGGTGCCACAGGACTTGTAAAAGTTGAAACACCTATCGGTGTAGGAACAAAAAGTGTTTTCACGTTCTCAAAAACAAATGCCACTATCTCTATACAAACCAATCAAATAAATATTTACCCAAATCCTGTCACAAATGTTTTAAATATTAATCTTAAAGCAGAAATAATGAATTCAAGGTTTACTATTTATAATATCCAAGGATTAAAAATGATGTCTGGAATTTTAGATAAAGCTAACAACAACATCAATTTAGAATTATTAGCTTCAGGTATTTACATTTTAACAATTGAAGGGCAACAAGCTGCTTCATTCAAACTCATTAAGCAGTAACCTTTTTATAATTAATCAAACAAAAAAGCCCTTGGAGAACCAAGGGCTTTTACATTTTAAATATTTTACGCCAGTCTTATTTCTTCTGCGTATCTGCGTAAGCAAATGCTTTCTTCATTAAAGCAGTAGCGCGTTGTGTAGGATTTTCTCTAATTAAATTTTCTTCAGCCTCTACTTTAGTAAAAAGTGCGGCTAAAGCTTTCTCCGTTACAAAGCCATTTAAATCAGGATTCAATTTGGTTACCAAAGGAATTTTATTGTAAATGTTGACCAAGTCGCCCCAATTTTTAGTCACACCTACTTGGTCTAACGAAGCTTGAATTTGCGGACGGAACAAGCCTGTTAATTCTGTGGTAGTGGTTTGTTTTAAATAATTGGTAGCAGAACCCTTACCACCGGTCAATATGCCCATGGCATCTTTGAAACTCATGTTTTTAACGGAATTTAAAAACACAGGTTTGGCAGTTGCTACGGCATTTTCGGCCCCTTCGTTGAGTTTTGATATCACACTGTTCACTTGATCGCCCATTCCCATGGCAGTTAAACGATCGGCAATCTTTTGAGCATCGGCTGGTAACACTATTTTAATGGCTGGATTGTTGCCAAAAGCGCCTTTGGTCGAAAGGGCAGATACGCCATTGGTAAAACCTTGACTGAGGGCATCTTTTAAACCGCCTGCCGCTTCTTCGGTCGTCGGGATGGTCAATAAATCGCTGGCAACAGTGCTTAAAACGTCGCATGAAGCAAAAAGCAATGTAAAAATAGTAGCATAAAATAAACGTTTCATTTTTTTGTGTATTGTAATTATGTTACAATTTTACAACTATCATTCCAAAAAATAAAAAGTCATTTGAAGCAATTATTCACCGCTCATTTGGTCGAGCAAAGCCGAGAGTTTTTCGAGATACTTTTCTTTTAAATTGGCCATTTCTATGATGGCTTAATTTATCATTGGATCAATTTTTTTAAGCATGCTGAATCCGTTATTGTTGATACTTAAAAGTACTTCCCTTCTGTTACTTTGATTGAACTGACGCGTAATAAGTTCTTTGGCAATCAACTTATCACAAATTCTGGTAACATCTGGAATCTTGTCGACCATTACTTTTTTAATTTCCCCACAATTACATGGTTCGCCATTTTTTCCCCTCAAAATTCTTAAAATATTATACTGGGGTTGTGTTATATCGAAGGGTTTTAACACAATGGCCATACCATCGTTGATGCGAGAAGCCGTAGACATGATGTTAATTAAAGCCTTGCTATGGAAGCTAATAAACCTCGATTGGTTACTTTCTTCTTCGATTTTCACGAATCAAAAATAAACCTTTTAGAATAATAAAATAATGATGTTTGTAATTGCTGCTATTTCTTTTACAATCATCCATTTGTTTCAATTGTAAATACAGACCTTAACCGAAGCGTATACTGCATTCAATATATCAATGGTGGATTCCATGATTTTAGGACAAGTTCCATCGCCATTGGCAATTGTTATTTTATGCGTATTCATGACAATTCAATACGCTTTTTTTTGTAGGGGCAAATTTTCGTTTTATTTAGCGAAGTTGCGATTAAATCTATAACTTTGAAGGCTTTCTAAAATGCTGCTGTTATTAGACAATTACGATTCATTCACCTATAACCTAAAAGATTATTTCGAACAATTGGGTGAAACCGTTATGGTTATAAAAAACGATGAACGAACAGCCATGGAATTGAAGCATCTTTCATTCGATCAAATGGTGTTTTCGCCGGGCCCGAAAACCCCCTCAACAGCCGGCCATATGATGGATATTATCGATACCTTTCACCAAAAAATTCCAATGTTAGGCATTTGTTTGGGTCACCAGGCCTTGGGTACTTATTTTGGCGCTCAATTGGTCAAAGCCATTCGGCCAATGCACGGTAAGGTTTCTGCCATTACACATAAAACGAGTGGCATTTATGCAGCCATTCCCAATCCATTGAATGTTTGCCGATACCACAGTTTAGTGTTACAAAATTTAGAAACTACCGAATTAATGTTGACCGCAGAAACACTGGAAAAAGAATGCATGGGGTTTCAACACAAACAATTGCCCATTACAGGCATTCAATACCATCCTGAAGCCATTCTTACTGAGCATGGTTTAAAGCTGCTACAAAACTGGTTAGACTTGGTTCTTTAGCGCCTATACAATTGCTGAAAAGTCTATTTCACGACCGTCAATTTTTGAATGGCTGCTTGGTTTGCGCTTTTTAATTGCACCCAATAAATACCTGTCGCAAGATTCCCAATATTCAATCGCAAAGAATGTGAGCTGAACAGATTATTTTCTATTAAATTAACTTTGAACGCTTGTCCTGAAGCATTGTAAAGTTTAACTTCTGAAATAGTTTCTAATTCTGAAGGTACAATAATATCGACAACTTCACCTGGGCAAGGATTTGGATAAATGCTGAATTCTAATTTTTTATTTTGAAGATTTTTGACCTCAGTGGTTTGCCATGCCTCGCCAATATTGGCACTAAAAACACCCGCACCATGTGTAGCTACCGCAATGTAATAATCTTGATGGCGAACATCAATCATGTTAACAATGGTGGTGCCTATTTCGTTGTTCGCTTGACGGGTCCATACAGTACCATTATCAACCAAACTATTGGCCGCATATAATCCAGTACTAGTGCCTACAAACCATGCGCGCGAGCCATCCTTCAAAGGCATTACTGCTGCCCAACGACAACTTGGACCTGAGCCACTGCCATTGGCGGCTTCTTCTAAATTACCAGACACATTGCGCCAAGTAACGCCACCATCTTCCGTCTCGAATAAACTGATGATGCTATAATTAGAAAATACTACCATGATTTTATTGCTGTCCAAAGGATCGGTGGCAATGCAATTGATATTGCCAATACTAAATTTTGAACCTGTAATATTAATCGGTGTTGGTTGCCCGGTATGTGCAGCTCTTACTTTAAAAATTTTACCAGTGCTGGTGCCATAATAGACCGTATTCGGTTGACTTTTAGAAGTGGCAATCGCAGAGAATTCTGTACCCGCAGGTGGCACACAATTGATTAATTCCTCCCAAAGTGGCGTACTCCATCGTGTACTATCTATGTCGCTGCTTAATGGTTTGGCATCTATATCGGTGTTGCGGAACAAACGTGTTTTTGCAGGCAGATATAATATCTTCTGATTGTTTGGATCGATGCTAAAAGGATTTACAAAATCATAATTTGTACGGTAGAGTTGAGAAGGATCTATCCTTGCATTTTTGATAGGACGCCCAACGGCATCGATTTGCACGCGCGAAATACGACCTTGTTGCGCACTTAAATAAACTTCAGTTCCTCCATTTTTTATACAGCAGAAAGAACCATCAGATTTGCCCGTCTTTTGCCATGCACCCATGCCATATTGATCCATGAATTGGGTACCATTGTCTTGCAATCCTCCTAACACTTTATGATCGCCTATTGTACCATGATCGATGGCAATAGAATAGAACAAAGCGGTGGTGTAATTATTGTTCAAATCATCCCATGCAACTGGCGATGCCATCACATTATCTGATAAACTCATGCCCCCATCGTGTGTGGTAACTGCACGTGTATTGCTGCCTGGGAAGAACACCATGCTATGGTTATCGGAATGGTGATTTTTATATGATTGATAATCCGGCCGTGTGGTATTCACAGCATAACCGCCTATCCAAGTAGTATTATTATTTGATGTAAAACCATCGGTACTGCGCCATAAATTGGTGGCACCTAGGAACACCACATTGGCATCATCCGGTTTTACTTTTACATATAAATCGAAGCCTCCTTGGGTGTTAAACTGACCGAAATCGCCCCCTTGGTCGGGTAAATTCAAACTGCGGTCGGTCCATGTTCCATTAGCACCCGATCCATCGCCAACGTTGTAAGTATATTTCCATAAACTATTCCACTCAACCTCCTTCAGTGCATTGACACTCGACAAGCCAGCATTCGTGGTTTCGGCAGCCAAAAAGTACACTTGATTAGGATCGGAAGGCGCAATGCCTATAACAATTCTGCCATAGTTGGCAGGAAACCCTGTAGGTGTAATTTTTACCCAAGTAATGCCATCTGCACTTCGCCAAATGCCTTTTTGAGGGGCTTCGCTACTTAGGGTTGCATAAACGACCCCATTAGGGGTAATGGCTACATCAGTTTTATAAGAATAGGCTTTCATTCTGGTCCAACTACTGCCACCATCGGCCGAACGGTAAATGCCTTGGTAAGTAGCCGCATACAATTCGTCTTCGCTTAAATTTGAATTGTCTATCACAATATTGTAAACGCCATCAAAATCGCGGTCGAACAAAGTTGGACTAGTGCCAATGGTAGCGACTAATTTGGTCCATGAATTACCACCGTCGGTACTTTTTAAAATGCCATCGCCACCGTAATAGGCGCCCGCACCCGAGCCACTAGCACCTAACAATTCGCCTGTGCCAGCATACCAAATATTGGTTTTGCCAGGTCGTTGATCTTGCACAATGCATGTAATGCTTAAAACTGGACAACTAACCTTACTCCAAGATTTGCCGGCATTGGAAGATTTAAACATACCACCCGAAACACATCCAGCAAATAGTTCATTCGGATTGTCTTTATTGATGCCAAAGGCACGTGTGCGACCACCAACATTGTTGGGGCCCCGTGCAGTCCATTGTTCCGAACGTTTAATACTGCTATAAATAGGCAATGTTTGTGCGTAGGCTTGCTCCATAGCTGCAATGCCATTAGGAATTTTGCCCGTTACAGGATCGGCCAATAAGCGCTGATAATATTGATTCCACTCAGCCCTTTCATTGGCTTCATAGGCTTCATTCTCATCTGTTGCTTTAGGATTTGTTTTAAAGGGAAAAAAATAGGTAAGCGTTACGCCTAATAGTAGTAAAATTGTAATTATTTTTTTCATGGCTATAAGATTCAAACCTATGAAAAAAAAGGCGAGTAAAAAAGTATCTAAAAAACGATTTGTGCTACCTCAATTGAATCAGGTATTTAAATTACTATATTCACAATTCTACCTTTCACCACAATCATTTTTTTAGGCGTTTTGCCTTCCAAATATTTAATGGTTTGCTCATCGGCAAGCACCGCTTTCTCAACCGCTAAAGGCTCCAGATCAAGTGCAAAGTTCAAATTGAATCTCACCTTACCATTAAAAGAAATGGGATAATTGAAATCATTCTCCACTAAAAATTCAGAATTAAACACTGGCCAGTCTGCTTTTTCTATGCTCTCAGCATGACCACACAAATGCCACAATTCTTCGCAGATATGAGGGGCATAAGGTGACAATAAAACAATGAAAGGTTCTAATATTTCGCGCTTATTGCATTTCAAGTCTTGCAGTTCATTCACACATACCATAAAAGCACTTACACTGGTATTGAAACTAAAATTATCAATATCCTCTGTTGCCTTTTTAATCGTTTTATGCAAGGTTTTTAATTCAGCTTTAAGAGCAGGTTCATCGCTTACTGCAAAATCCTCATTGGTATGATTATGAAACAAGCGCCATGCTTTTTTCAAGAAACGGTGAACCCCTTCAATACCTTGCGTACTCCATGGTTTAGCATCTTGCAACGGACCTAAAAACATTTCATATAAGCGCAAAGTATCGGCACCGTATTGCGAGCAAATATCATCGGGATTCACTACATTGTGCCAACGTTTTGACATTTTACCCGTTTCCATTTTTACTTGGAATTTTGAATCGCTGCCAATGATTAAATGGCTGACAGAATTACCCGCGCTGCTTAACCATTTTTTCAACCCTTCTGAATCTTCAAATACGGCAGCCGCAAAAAATTCAAAAGGCACATTCACTTCATTCACGTATTGACAATCGGTTATACTTGACCCAATTTGGGCTGCAATAATTTTGATGACACCCTCTGAATTTCCCGATTTAAATTGCGAATGCAAATCAACAGCAACGGCACATTTCAAAATTTCGTTCACATGGTTCTTATAGCTGTAAATGTAGGTGGTACAAACAGTCCCTTGAATCATGCCTTGGTTCACTAACTTTTTAAACGGTTCTTCGAAAGGCACAGTGCCAATGTCTTTTAAAAATTTACACCAAAATCTTGCATACAATAAATGCCCTACAGCATGTTCACTACCACCAATATATAAATCAATATTTTGCCAATAATTAACAGCCTCAATACCCACCATTTCTTTTGCATTATGTGGATCCATGTATCGCAAATAATACCACGATGAACCCGCCCAACCCGGCATAGTGGTGGTTTCAAAAGCATGGCCATTATAATTCCAATTTTGAGCCCTTGCCAATGGGGGTTCGCCAGTTTCGGTGGGCAAAAACTTATCGACTTCTGGCAATGCAATTGGCAAATCTTTCTCTTCAACTACATAGGGAACACCTTCTTTATAATATACCGGGATAGGTTCGCCCCAGTAGCGCTGACGACCAAAAATGGCATTGCGCAATCGGTAATTGGTTTTTCCTTTTCCTAATCCTTCAGCTTCTATTTTTTCAATTGCTTTTTTAATAGCGGCCTTTACTTCTAAGCCATTTAAAAAATCTGAATTGATAAGCAATCCTTCTTTGGCATCATAAGATTCAACACTTATATCTCCTCCTTCGACTACTTGCGGAATGGGTAAATTAAAATGTTTTGCAAAAGCATAATCTCTGCTATCGTGGGCTGGCACAGCCATTACAGCACCAGTTCCATAACCAGCCAATACATAATCACCAATCCAAATAGGGATTAAAGTCTTGGTAAATGGATGAATGGCATACGCGCCCGTAAATTCACCACTAATGGTTTTAACATCGGCCATGCGATCGCGTTCACTTCTATTTTTTGATAGGGTTACGTAATTTTCAACTGCAGCTTTGCAGGCATCGGTCGTAATTTGTGCTACCAGTTCATGCTCGGGTGCTAAGGTTAGGAATGAAACACCAAAGATGGTATCTGGTCGGGTGGTGAAAAATTCGATGCATTCACCTTGGCTCTTTTTGGCCTCATCCCCCATCCCCTTCTCCATGGGAGAAGGGGTGCTCGGCACTATGCTATTCACATAGCTTTTTATTTTGCCTAACACACCATTTAAATTGGAATTGACTTCTTCGTTTGTAAATCTTAATACCGTAAATCCAAGTTCGTTTAAAACCAATGTTCTTGCCTCATCAGAAATAATATTATCTTCTAAACTGTGGATTAATCCATCTAGTTCAATGACTAATTTATATTCAAAAGATACAAAATCAGCAATGAATTTATCGATGATATGTTGCCTTCTAAATTTTACATTTTCAATCTGATTATTTCTTAGGGCCTCCCAAATTATTATTTCTTCATTGGTAGCATTTCTTCTATTCTCAAGTGCAAAATCTTTTAAGATGCGGTATTTACTTTTATCGGCGGTTGCATACCACAATTCTTCCTCTTCTACCATCGAAACATCCGACGGTTCCTGTTTCCCTTGGGGAGGGGTTAGGGGTGAAGCCAAATAAAACTTTAGCGAAGTCCCCTCACTTTTACCTATCCAATTTCTTTGGGCTTCTTTGATACTTTCTGTCCAATCTAAAGTATCTAATCCTTGCAATAAACGCTCAGCATAGGCGGCAATTCGCAGACTCCACTGACTCATTAATTTTCTTTCTACTGGATAACCTCCTCTTTCACTCACACCATCTTTTACCTCATCATTCGCTAATACAGTGCCCAGTTCAGGGCACCAATTCACCATGGTATCGCTTAAATAAGCCAATCGGTAATTTAATAAAATAGTTTGCTTTTGTTTTTCGGAAAACGCGTTCCATTCACTGCCACTAAACACAATGGTTTCATCGCAAACCGCATTTACATTCGCATTTCCTTCCGCCCCAAACTTTTTAATTAAATCGTTTATCGGCTCTGCTTTATCATTGGCTTTGTTGTACCAACCATTAAACAATTGAATAAATATCCATTGGGTCCAGTGATAATATTGCGCATCGGTGGTTCGCACCTCGCGACTCCAATCAAAAGAAAAACCAATATTATCTAACTGCTGACGGTAACGCTTAATGTTCTCATCGGTCGTAATAGCCGGATGCTGACCCGTTTGTATGGCATATTGTTCGGCAGGTAAACCAAATGAATCGTACCCCATCGGATGCAGTACGTTGAACCCCTTGTGTCTTTTGTATCTTGATACAATATCACTTGCAATATAACCCAATGGATGGCCCACATGCAAGCCAGCTCCACTTGGATAAGGAAACATATCGAGTACATAGTACTTTGGTAATTTACTGTGATTATCGGCCTTGAAAGTTTGATGCTCAGCCCAAAACTTTTGCCAATTTTTCTCGATGCTATTGAAATGATAAGACGCCATGTTGAATTTAGGTAGCAAAAATATTGAAAAGAAATCAGCTAACCATAGCAATGGTTCAAAAAGGGTATAAGTCAGTTTACATTGTCCTAATTGGTTCCATTTCATTCGCGCACATCATAAATTGTGGATACTATATCCTTTTATGTTTTGTTTAAACCCAACTCCTTAACTAACTTGCAACCTTCATTTTGAATCAAAATAATACCTATAAAAAACGCACCTCCTTTTGGCCTACCATCATCAGTATGTCATTGGTATTATTCATTGTTGGCTTAATTGGTATCATCAGTATATTTGCCAATCACCTCTCCTCATACTACCGCAACAATTTCGAAGTATTTGTGTTTTTTAATGCCGATACCGATGCACCAATGGCCAAACAAACCGAAAGTGAAATTAAAAAACTGAGCTATGTCAAGGCCTCCTTATTTGTAGATAGAGAAATTGCCGCACGCAAAGAAATTGCCAGAACGGGCAATGATTTTATCAAAACCTTGGGCTATAATCCGTTTCCACACAGTTTGGAATTGCACCTTAATCCGGAGGCTGCCGACGAAAACATGATGCTCTCCATTGAAAAAAAATTACGTCAGATGCCGCAAGTGGATGATGTGGTGTTTGCCAAAGACGATTTTGGACATAATTTATTGACCCAAATCAATCAAAATTTTAAAACCATTGAATTGGTATTGGCATCTATCGCCTTCATATTTTTAATCATTGCAATTGCACTTATCAATAGTACCGTGCGTTTAAATATGTTTGCCCGAAGATTTATTGTTAAAAGCATGCAGTATGTAGGTGCTTCAGATTGGTTCATTATCCGACCATTTTTAAGCATGTATTTTATTTACGCTTTGGTGTCTACAGGCATAGCGCTTACCCTATTGGGTGGCATCGTTTATCTAACAGAAAAGGAACTTCAGTCGAATAACTGGCAATTATTTTTACCTAAATATGGGATTTTAGCAGGAATTTTACTAGTTTTGGCCATTGTAATAATATTGATAAGCGTATTATTCTCTACTAAAAGATATTTAAAATTAAAAATTGAGCAATTATATTAACCATGGCAACAGCAATCAATAAAGCAAAAACTACTAGCAAAACCACTGAAAAAAAAGCAGTCAATAATTTCATGGTTTTTAAAAAGCAAAACTACATATTATTAGCAGCCAGTGTGCTTGTATTGGTGATTGGTTTTACAGTCATGGGCAGTGGCGACAATTTACCTTTTGATGCGCCCATTAAAATTACAATAGCACCTATCATTGTTATTCTTGGATTTGCACTAGGCGTTTATTCTATCCTTTATACTCCCAAAGATTCTAATACGAGCAACAACCAAGATAGTATTGCGAAGTGAGCCTTCTTCAAGCCATCATCATAGCCATAATCGAAGGGCTTACCGAATTCCTACCTGTTTCTTCTACTGCACACATGATTTTTACCAGCACCTTTTTAGGGGTTGAGAAAGATGAATTTGTTAAAATGTTTCAGGTGTCCATTCAATTTGGCGCCATACTAGCAGTGGTTGTTTTTTATTGGAAAAAATTCTTCGACTTTAAAAATTTTTCTTTCTATATCAAACTGGCCTGCGCAGTAATTCCAGCCCTAGTGTTGGGTTATTTGTTTGATGATATGATTGAATCGGTACTAGAAAAACCGATCCCTATTGCTATTGTTATGGTATTGGGTGGTGTAGTATTAATTTTCATTGATAAATTCTTTCAAAATCCTAGTATCGAAGACGAAAAAAATATAACCATTCCGAAAGCTGTTACCATAGGCTTTTGGCAGTGTCTTGCCATGATGCCAGGGGTGAGTCGATCGGCAGCTTCTATTATCGGTGGTATGCAACAAAAATTAACCAGAAAAGCAGCAGCTGAATTTTCATTTTTTTTAGCCGTTCCCACCATGTTGGCTGTTACCGCTTATTACATCTTTTTAAAACATTGGCATTTGGCCAGTGGCGACCAAAAAGGATATGAAATGATCCTCTCTTCAAAAGAGAATATGACCTTGTTTTTAACGGGTAATTTAGTGGCATTTATAGTGGCCCTCATCGCTATTAAAAGCTTTATTGGCTTTTTAAATAAACATGGTTTTAAAATCTTTGGATGGTACCGCATTATAATGGGCTTGCTCATTCTGTTCTTCTTAAGGTAATTTTACTAATTCTAATTAGCCATTGGTTGTTGCGTTTTATTGGCCTGCAAATTTTATATTCATTTAAAACCTTTTTTTTATGCCCCACCATATTAAATTGGATACTTGGGTTTAATTTAAAATGATATTCTATGAAATTAGACAATCCGTTAAAAATCAACATTTTTCAACGAACAGATGGTTTACCCATACGAACGGCATAGTTAAACCCATGAAACTACTATTTTACAAATAAATTATTTAAACGCTTGTATTGGTTTATAAAATATTTTATATTGCATAACATAAATTAAAAGTTTAATGATAAGCTACATAATTCTTGAAGATGAAATTTCTGATATAGAAACACTAAGAGCTTACTTAAAACCCGATGCACGCTTTTTTGAACGTGGCGCCTTCGATAGTATTACTAAAATGGATGCTTTTTTAAAAGATCACAAAATCGACTTGGTATTTGCGGACATTAAAATTGGTGACACCAATCTTTTAACCCATTGGGCAAAAATGACGAAGCGTCCAGAAATAATTCTCATTACTTCCTATCCGCAATATGCCCTCCCAGCTTTTGCTGTCGAAGCATTGCATTTTATCACAAAACCCATTAAACCCGAAATTTTGTACACTGCATTAGAGCGGGCGGGTTTAGGATTTTTTAGAATGGTTCCATCATAAACTGCCTTTTCATATACCGCAATCTGTCTTTTAATTTCAGGCATGGCCTTCTTCATCAAAACTAGGTAAGCAGAAACACGCTTTTCAGTGGCTGTTAACTTTGACATCTTACAAATTTAATTAAATTCTTATTTAAAACAAAAAATCAATTGAGTCAATCAATACACCTTTCCCTCTTCTTGCAAAATTTTAAAAGCAGCCACCCAATCGGGCAAAGTTTCGGTTTCGTAACCAAAGGTTTTACCAGTGGCTATTTTGCTAAAGGCTTTCACGGCTTCGAGATGTGGCCCAACCCTCATAAATTCTAGCATCATATCGCGACTTTCCCATGCCGTTAAAGTGCATTGATAACCGTTGATTCTTTTAACATCACAGTGTAAATTCCCTTTCGCCGTTTGTGCTTGTCGGAAACTCGGTATGGCTAACGTCCAAAATTTTATGAAGCCTAAAATACCCTTTGGCTTTAAGCCTGTTATTGAGACATACATTTAAAATTGATATTTATCAATAAATAACGTTTAAAAGGGCTAATTGTTTTAAATCAAGTTTATCAGATTACATTTGTAAGTGTGATGAGACATCTCCCATTTCTAATTTTACTGTTTCTGTTTTCCAACAAAAGCTTGGCGCAAGAGAACGAAGCCGATACTACTTTCATTAACAACAACGATAGTTTAAAAAGCCTTGATTGGCTAGCCGATTCGGCCTATGGCGTGTTTAGAACCGAGCGTTTCAACAGTATGCGCTCATTTTTTCATTCGTATGCTACTTACAAAACCATGATTGATACTTCTATGGCTGGCGACCAAACAGAGTACACCAAATTCGTTATCTACAATACCCGATGGAGTTATTTGCGTCTTCAATTTGCCAAAATGATCAAGAAAATTCACAAGCAAGGCATTGCATGGGCCGATACCAAATTGGATACTGTGTATTATAAAAAAGGCAAAGACCAAGGCGTGAATTATGCCTATATCCATTGGGTAATAAAAGTAAAAGATAAAAAAAAATACACCCTTTCGGCAGTGGCACTTCAGATCAAAGACAAATGGTATATTATGGATGAGTTGAAATACGAAGGTCCTGTACCTGAGCCCAAAACAGCCAAAGGCAAAAAGCGCCCTACACTCAAAATTCCGGACAACATTAAAATTCAAAATTGAAACGAAAATGAATTGAATTCTATTTATTATAGAATTTTTATGCATATTCGCAGAATGAGTGAGAATAATGATATTCCTTTAATTAATGTTCGTAAGGTTTTTTTCGATAAGAATCCAAAATTAGCGAAATGGATTCCAGGATTCATGTTCCGTTTTTTTGAAAAATTAATTCACCAAGAGGATATGAACAGAATTATTGTGAATACCCGTGGGAAAGAAGGAGTTGATTTTGCACAAGGCTGCTTCGATGAAATTGGTGTAACCATCACCTCAAAAAACAACCATTATTTACCAGCTACAGGTCATGTTATTTTAGCAGCCAATCATCCATTGGGTGGCTTAGATGGCATGGGGTATATCATTGAGGCCAATAAAGTGCGCCCTGATGTTAAGTTTTTAGTGAACGATATTTTAATGAATGTAAAACCATTGCAAAGTGTTTTTATGGGCGTTAATAAACATGGCACCAATGCTAAGCGTTCATTAATTGCTGTGGAGCGCTTATTCGCATCAGAAGAAGCCGTGCTCATTTTTCCGGCAGGCATGGTTTCGCGCAAACAAGATGGTAGAATTTTTGATTTAAAATGGAACAAAGGTTTCATTACTAAATCTGTGAAATACCAAACCGACATTGTACCTGCGTTTGTTGAAGGACAGAACAGTAAACGGTTTTACAACATTGCCAAATACCGCAAAATGTTAGGCATTAAATTAAACATCGAAATGTTGTTATTACCTTCAGAAATGTTCAAGCAAAAAGGCAAAACCATTACCATCCATTTTGGCAAACCTATTCCCGCTTACTTAATAAAAAACATAGGCGAACACCATAGAATTGCCAATGCCATGCGCCATTTTGTATACCAATTAAAAGATAACCCCGATGCTGATTTTGAAACCTTCTATCATCAGTTTAAACAAAAATAGTACCCCAACATCGAAATTAATTAGCTAGGTATATGCAGGAGATAATTGCACCCATCGATAGAGATTTATTAGAACTGGAATTAAACGACCAAGTATTTGTTAGACCAACCAATAATGGTAACAACCATTTATACATCGTTAATTGCCACAATGCCCCCAATGTTTTAAAAGAAATTGGTCGCTTAAGAGAACTTTCCTTCAGAACTGCTGGCGGCGGCACAGGCAAAGATTGCGACTTAGATGAATTTGATTTCGGCCCCAGTGCCTACCAACAGTTAATAGTTTGGCAACCCCAAGACAAAGAAATTATAGGCGGCTACCGTTATATACGCACCATAGACGCACGCGATGCGGAAGGCGAATACCATTTGGCCACTTCCGAAATATATGCCTTTAGCGATCGCATGAAGAGTCATTATTTTTTAAAGACCATTGAATTGGGTCGCTCTTTTGTGCAACCCAAATACCAACCGAGTTTAGAAAACCGAAAAGGCTTATTCAGTTTAGATAATTTATGGGACGGCTTAGGGGCCCTTATTATTAACCACCCTGAAATGGATTACTTTTATGGAAAAGTTACCATGTACACCCATTTTCAGCGCGAGGCTAGAGATCTGATTATAGCCTTTATGCACCATTATTTTCCGGACCAGGAACACCTTATCATTGTAGAAAATCCAGTACAATCTCAAACCGATACAAGTGCCTTTGTTGCATCATTACAAGGTTTAGAGTACAAGGAAGGACACCATATTTTAAATGCCCATGTTAGGGAGTTAGGCGAAAACATTCCACCTTTGTTTAATGCCTACATGAACACCAGTCCCACCATGAAAACCTTTCCTACCTGCATCAATTCACACTTTGGCGATGTAGAAGAAACGGGTATTTTGGTAACGATAAAGGATATCTATGAATCGAAGAAGGAGCGACATGTGAACTCCTATTTAAAGTATTTAGAATCAAAGAAAGCCTGATTTGGCAAGGGTTTCGGCAATCATTTTTGAATATTTTGAAATATTGTTTGTTAAAAAAATAAATATTTCTATATTTGCACTCCTTTTAGGAAATTCCTTGATAGCTCTCCCGATAGCTAACGGGAGGTTAGAGCGAGTAACAACAGACTTTAACTAAAGTAAATCGGACATATTCCTTGATAGCTCTCCCGATAGCTATCGGGAGGTTAGAGCGAGTAACAACAGACTTTAACTAAAGTAAATCGGACATATTCCTTGATAGCTCTCCCGATAGCTATCGGGAGGTTAGAGCGAGTAACAACAGACTTTAACTAAAGTAAATCGGA
>CANMBF010000039.1 GCA_947496065.1 Bacteroidota bacterium | reverse complement strand
TGCTAAATATGGCGAATGGTTAGGTTGCCACATGGTGGGTTATGGCGTTACCGATTTAATAGCAGAAGCGGTAGTAGCAAGAAACCTTGAAACCACAGGTCATGAGATCATAAAATCTGTACATCCTCACCCAACCATGAGTGAAGCGATTATGGAAGCGGTAGCATTAGCTTATGGCGAGTGTATACATTTATAATCTATAATAAGAAATAATAAAAAAAGCCTGTTAATTTATTTTGACAGGTTTTTTTTTGACGTTTTGTGGATAGGCTTAGTGCTGGTAATTAAAGGTACTTCGCAGAAATTAAGAACCAAACAAGCGAGATGAGAGACTTCGAACGAAATGAGATATCGCTCGCATTAGGATTATGCGCTGTTAGCCGCAGCTTCACATCAAAATTGGAAAAAATCTATTCTAAAAATAGGTTAAAATTCAAAAATACCAAAGTCAGCTAGTCAAAATCCTACATAACCTCAATCAAGAGTCTGTAATGTTACCTTTTGTCCTTGGACAAATCTCTTGTCAAATAATTGATCCATATTGCATGGTCTAAAAACAAATATTTCTTGTTTTGGATTTTCATTATTGTCTAAAATTGTTTGCATATCTCTATATTCATATATAGGCATTTCACCAAACAATGAACCTTCAGCCACAACAAAGTCATGTTTCAATCCCAGGTGTTTCGCAAAAATAATGAGTCCTCGGTTATGATGAATTATTGTTTTTATTATCTCAAAATTTCGAATCATATGTCCTGTTCAAAAAATGCAACTAACGTTTTGCAGCTACAAGAAGTTGGCGATTTCGAAGACGAAAAATGTCTGCCACCACTGAACTTGCTACGAAGCACAAAGCTTCATTTAACCACTGAACCGCCAATTTCTTGTAGGTGCTGTTATAGCTGGTTTTACTCACTCTTAATTACTTTGAATGATTGTGACTTTAATCCATCACTAACTATGACAATGTACAATCCTTTTGGCAAAGATTGTGTTCTTATTGTGTTTTTCCCTTCAATTAATTTTTGTGAAAAGCACAACTTGCCAGTAATATCAAATAAGTCAAGTTGAGTTTTTGGACTGTAGTTTTTAGTGATATCAATGATTAAGTCTTCATTTCCAATTGGATTTGGATATATTTCAAAACTTGAAAACTCTAACGAGAATATACCTGAAGTTTGGCTTTTCCATTCAAAAGATCCTATGTCGTATGCATTTTCGTTTTTTATTTTATTGCCCCAATAATCTCGGTTGCCCATATTAATACTAAAAAGTGTTTGCAAATCTAAGCCTGCATTTCTGCATGGAGACATTTGAGAAAAATGAAATGCATTCAAAGAATCTGTTGGTTTTGGAAAAACGGTCAATGGACTTTTATTGGTGTTAATTAAAATTGGATCTACGAATAAACCAGTGTTATTGCTGCCATTTTTTTCACAATAGGAACCAGCACTTCTAAAGTCTGTTAATGAAGTGTATTTGCTGCCGTATGTTATTGAAAAAGGTTCTCCGTTTGTATAATATAAATTGCCGATAAACTTAGGTGTTTGAGCTACAAAAGTGTTTGGAACAGTTACCAAAGGTAGTCCACCAGTAGTGTAAAAAATATTGTTATAGCATTCCACACCTGACATATTTGTTCCATAATCTGTCATTTGAAAAGCACCAAAAGTTGAGTATTTGTTTTTGGAAGATGGACTTACATAAATGGTATTGTTGTAAAGTTTTAGTCCATTCCATGTGGTGCTAGGTGCTGTAAATAATGTTACTGCTGAATTATTGGTTTTGGCATCGTTTGCACTTATACAGTACCTAACTGCATTATTGCCCCATGCTCTAGCGCCCGTAAAATTCCCCAACAGGTAACCTGCACCATCATTGTCATGAGAATAGCAATATTGGATTATAGAATTTGTAACACCACCGTCCAAGTCAAAACCTAAACCATCACAACCGGTTGAAGTTCCTGATGAATTGTGGTGGCTTTCGCAATATTGTATGGTTACAGCATTGGCCGACCATACCCAAATTCCTCCCGGACCGCCACAAGCTGTATTGGCTGTTCCGGTATTGTACGCGACACAGCGTTCAATTAGACTAGAATCTAATTGCGATAAAACTATTCCACTTCCTTTGTGTGTAGAAGACGCATACCCTGTTATGTTATACACTTCTGTATTTCTTATAATAAATTTTTTATGATGATAAAAATTAGTGGTTTGCACATCGTACCCAAATGATACGATGCCATTTTCTCGACAATCGTGAACTTTGCATTGATCAATAAGGACATCTTTATAACCTGCTTTCACATTGTCATCCCAGTTGGAATAGAAACGTATTCCGCAATAACCAAAACCACTTACTTCACAGTTTTTTATTTGTATGTTGCTTAAATATCCAGCTTGATTGCTTGTAAAAAACAACATGCCATCAATGTCTTTTTGGGTTCCATTTCCAGGTCCCAAAAATTTAAGATTACTGATTTGAAATCCTTGAGTATTGGTGGCTTTAAATCCACATTTAGTTGTTAGGTTAGTGTTTATGGTTGCTTGGCCTGACCCATAAGTAGTAATGATAATTGGCTTTGTAGCTGAATTTCCATCGTTGTTGTCAAATTCAATATTACCTATAAATGTTTTCCCACCTTCGAAAACGATTGTATCACCTGCGTTAAAATTCTTGGCATTGATTTTATCCAAGCTTGTCCATGCATTCGCTATACTCAATCCGTCGGTATTGTTGCCTGTTGTATTTACATAATATTTTTTAGCCGTTTTATTCATTGTACTGCCATCGTTAAACAATTCGGCTAAGCCTTGCGCGTACCATCGGGCTAAATAATCGTTAGGATGCAGTGAATTGGAATGACAATGTGTTGCGCCTTTTCTTTTATAAATGGTATCGCTTAAAGTGGTCATGTCAAAAACTGCAATGCCTGTGGTTTCCAAACTTTTGAGTTGAGATAAGAATCCATACATCAACACATCGCCATTAGATGGAGCCCCCTGCGAATTCACATCCGGCAACATATTGCCTAAGAGAATAAACTCAGTATTGGGGTTAGCCGTTTTTATTTTATTGATACACGATTGCATACTTGCTTTAAAAGCTGCATTTGAGGTTGTTCCCCAAATGTCATTCATTCCCATGTCTAACATAACTAAATCAGGAACATTTGGCACAACCATACTCTCGCAATATTGATCTATCCAAGCTACCATTTTACCTCCACAAGAACCGTTAATCATGGTAATATCGGAACCAAATCTTGCTTCCAAAGCATTCTCCAATAAATCTACATAACTATGCATATAAGGTGCAGTTGGAGTAAAATTTTTATCATCACCGGCAAATCCACTTACATTAAGACCAGCCGTAATACTCATACCATAAGCCTGAATTTTAACAGCTTGACCTGCTTTTAATTTAGTCATGGTTTTAGGTAATTTATCGCCTTTGTATCCTAGCAATGATGAGCCATTCCAATTGGTTCTGTCTGGAATGTAACTAACACAAGTCCAAGAAGTGGCTTTGGTATTCATCAAACCATTGGGCTGTCCATTTCCCTTTTTTCCAGCTACAATTGAAACAGAAGAAGAAACTTTTGCTGTTAGTTGTTTGATTACATTCCCTGTAACAGAAAAATCAGTATTTTGAATAAATGATTGAGAAAAATCATAGTTGGTAACCGAAATAATTTTAGAGGGTTTAAACATTAGGTTTGCTGTGGTATTTACCCCCTTTAAAAGCACCAGCTCATTGTAAATGGTATCTGATTTCCAGAATGGTTGCAGGTATTGTCCCATATTATGGGTTGGTGCGTTGTTGCTGTAGTTAGGAAATTCATAGTATCCTCCATTACTTGGTGTTACAACTGCCCATGCTGTTTTTGCAGGAGTTGCTGACCATCCAGCTTCAGCGGCATCTATTGAAAGTAGTAGGTTGTCGTTTATGTCATAAAATTTGCAGCTTCCACCTGCATAATAAATGATATTTGGTTTAGCCGCTACCGCACCAGCAGGTGGTTGGGCTTTTACGTTTGCTATAATTAGCAACGTTGTCAGTGTTTGTATAATAAATTTTGTCATTGTGATAATGTTGGTTTAAAATCGGCTATAACTTACTTATAAGGATGCATTTTGCATCCTTATACATCTAAATTTGAATGTATAGGTATGCAAATAAGTGCACTTATTTTTTAACAAACATACCCAAACCATTGCACATAAAAAAGCCCTTGTACTTTGCTCAGGAACCAAGGGCTTTATTAACCAAATTTTATAGTAACCTCACCCCAAACTGATAGCCTATCCAAGCGTGTTGATTATAGGTACCATTGTTATTCCAAATGGGTTTTGCACCATAGTTTTTAAAATAACTGTTATAGTGGTAGTCGCGGGTATCGGCTATCATATGATTGAGTGAAGCAGAGCCAAATATCGAAACGCCTTTTACCAATTGCCATTCTAAGCCTGCACTTAATCTGTTTTGTAAATTCAAATGATCGGATAAGAAATTAAGGGTTAAATGTTGCGAGGTTAAATCAACAATTAAATGCAAGGGTTTGGCCAATTTAACAGCAGTACCAATACCGAAACCATAACTCATCAGGGTGTTTGAGTCCCTAATGGGTAAATTGGTATTCATTAAAATAATGCTATAAAATTTGCGTGTGCCAGAGCGATACGCAATGCCATAATTGGTCTCGTTTTTATTCAATTCAATTTGATGTAAACCGGTTCTAATAAAATTGACCAAACCCAATGTGATGCCTTCGGCAGAGTCTGCTATATTTACAAGTCCAATTTGAAAGCCTCTTACTTTTTTAGCAATGTTTACAAAGCCTGCCAATTGTCCGCCATCCACTTCTTTTGCAACATTGATAAAGCCTGCCATCTGTAGGCCATTGATGTGTTTGCCATTCACGTTTACAAATCCGGCCACCTGCGTTCCATTGAAGTTTCTGCCATTCGCATTTACAAATCCTGCGGCTTGTATACCATTAAAATCACCACGGTTGACATTCAAAAAACCTGCAGCTTGAATGCCATTGGTATTCTTTAAGTTCATATTAAAAAAACCAGCAGCTTGAAATCCTTCGTTTTCACCATGGTTAAAATTATAGAAACCTGCAAATTGGGCACCATTGAGGTTGCCAAAATTATGGTTGAAAAAACCTGCGAATTGTGCGCCATCAACTGAGCCACCAACCATGTTGCCAAAGCCTGCGAATTGTGCGCCATGCATGTGGTGCTTAATAAAATTAAAGAAGCCACCGAATTCAGCACCATCCACACCACCATTATAACCAATTAAAGTATTTATTGAAAACCGATTGGTTACCAAGCCACTTAATCTTCCATTCGAACCAATGGGTGGTATCAAAGTAATTTGCCATTGTCTGTAAAATGAATCGCTGATATTTTTTTCGGTTAAGCGTTGGTAACTATTAATAAACCATTTGCCCAATTGGGTTTCGCTCACTTTTACATTTTTGAATGGCAGTCCTGCCCAAGCGACAGTTGTTTTATTAGAATCTAATTTTATTGTTTTAGTCGTATCAATTTCTGTCAGTGCCAAGGTTTCAATAAGTGTATCGGTCTCAACAAAATTCTCGTCAACAATCTGATTCGCTTTGTTTTTCAAATTTATGTTTAGTTCTATTAAACCATTGTTGGCAAATGTAATTTGAACAGCAGTATCGGTATAACCATGAATAGAATATTGAATCTTTAATTGGTTCTCCTTACTAGTTACCGGTAATTCGAAATAACCAAAATCGCCCGACAAGGTACTTTCTAAACTTTGCCGTTCATACACACTCACATTGGCAATCCCATCACCAGTTTTAAGGTCGCGTATATAGCCCGTAATCCGGTAATTGTACTTGCTTTGTTTTTCAGTATTACCCTGAATTTGGGTTGTGTTTTTAGGAATAATTTTGCGTTGCAAAATCAAATGATTACCAATTTGCTGATAGGTTACTTGCTCGTTAAACAATTGATCGAGCATTTCTCTTACCGTCTTATTTTCTGCATGAATGGTCACATTTCTGTTCACCTTAATAGAAGTGCTGTAAGAAAAATTAAAGTTAGCGGTTTCAGAAATAATGTTCAACACTTTGGCCAACGGTTGATTGGTAATTTTAACGGTTACTTTTCTATCTAAAATAGGCACTGCTGTTTGTGCATTCATTTGCCAGGCATGCCAAAGCAAAAGTATCAATACGATAAATTGTCTCATGGTGTGCAGCCCTTTCCTTTGATTAAAATAAATTTCTTGTCGGCCGAACGCTCAATTTCTAGATTAAGGGTAAGCGATAGAACATCTAATACCGTTTCGAGTTTATCATGATTGAATGAAGAAGTTATTCTGCAATTCTCTAGTGCTTTGTTTTCCAATTCTATGTTATACCCTTGGTAGTATTGATTAAGGTCGTTAACAACCTCATTAAGCATTTTATTCTCGAATTTTAACGCACCAGTTACATAGCCAAACGTGTTGTTCGATGGTGGTGGTAGTTTTTCCAATTGCTGTGTTTTTCTGTTGTACTTAGCACCCATGCCAGCCGTTAAGAACAATGCACCTTTAGGGGTGTTAAATTTCACCTTGCCTTCTCTCACCAAAACTTGCGTAAAGGCAGTGTTGGCAGTAATTTCGAATTCAGTTCCAACCACAGTGATAGTGGTATTTTCAGAAGCTATTTCGAATGGTTTTGCTTTGTTAGGCGCAATTTTAAAAAAGGCTTTTCCTCCATTCATTTTGATGGCTCTTTTTTCACCATCAAATGTTTTTGGGTAAGCAATAGAACCTTCGCGAATCATAATATCAGAACCATCTGCTAATGTTAAATTCTGAACTGAATCGGTTGCGATGGCTGTCAGCATTTCTGTGCCTTTTGGCGTGGTTCTATTAAACAAGAAAAATCCGATACCTAAAAGTAGTGCAAAAGAAGCGGCCATTAACCATGCTCGGCCAATGGGAAATACCCGTCCTTTTCTTTCAGTTTTGGTATGAATTGTTTTTTGAACCTGCTCCCATGCCTTGTCAACATTCACTTTGTCTTGATGTGGAATGCCCGCACTTTCGGTCCATAGGGTTTTAAATTGTTGCAAGTGTTTCTCATTCGCTGCATCCAATTTGCGCCATTGTTCTACCATGGCCACTTCTTGGGCTTCGGCTTCACCGACAATGTATTTCACTAATATTTCATCTGTTACCATGGCTTAAAATTGATTAAAGAAATAAATGATGATAAAAAAAATCGTTAAGTAGTCGGCCAAATTTTCGCGCATTAAGCGAAGGGCTTTGCCCATTTGGTTTTCTACTGTTTTTGGCGAGATATTGAGCACATTGGCTATTTCTCTGTATTTAAGATCTTCAAAACGGCTCATTTTGAAAATTAAACGGCATTGTTCAGGTAAATTCATCAATGCTTTTTCTATATTTTTTTCTAATTCCTTCAAATGATGATGGCTTAGAGGTTCTACGGTTGGTTCGGTGTTCGTTTGCATAAGCACATAGTTGTCTTTTATTTTCTGATGCTTAATCTCATTTAATGCGGCATTGTAAACAGCCTTATATAAATAAGATTTCAGCGAAGTATCTAGCTTTAATTCATCTTTTTTTTCCCAAAGTTTCACAAATACATTTTGCACGATTTCTTCTGCATTGTCCATGTCTTTGAGGAACATATTGGCATAATTGCACAACCCTTGGTAATATTGCTTGAAAATGATTTCATATTCACTTTCATTGTTAATATTGGGTTGTATAGCAGTGGCTACCGATGACATTGTTACAAAGGTAAATTTATTATTAGTTTAATGAACTTACTTTTCCGCTGCCCGAAATCTTAATATCGGTTGAAGGATTGCCTCGGTACCAAATTCTACCACTGCCCGAGATATTGGCATTGAGTTGTTTAACGGCATAAATTTTCATTTCGCCCGATCCACTAACATCGGCATTTACAGTGTCTACTCTAAACCATTCTGCATTGATATTGCCTGATCCACTCACTGTATAATCAGCCTTAGCACAACTGTTATTGCCATAAAAGATAATATTACCCGAGCCACTCACATTGGCTGTCAATGAATTGGTTATAATACCATTCAAATTTATATCACCCGATCCACTGACATTGGCTTTTAAATCTGTTGTGTTTAAGCCTGTCATACCAATGATTTTACCCGAACCACTAACATCTAAGTTCTTTAAACTCGGCATGTAGACGCGTATCACTATTTTGTTGTGTGTGCGCAAGGTGGTAAAGTTTTTTAAACTGATATTTAAATTTTCGCCACTTACTTTGGTTTCAATCACATCGAGTATGTTTTGTTGTCCGTTCAGTTCTACTTTAAATACCGAGTCCTGGTAAAGCTCCACATCGGCACTTATGCAAAGTGATACACCTGTAAAGTTTTTAATGTCTCTTGTAATTTTTACGTCTGATCCTTGACCCTTCACTAGCATTCTGTCTTTGGCACAAGAAGTAGCGGTTAAGATAATGGCTATGAATAGCGCGATGGTTATGGTTAGATTTTTCATTTTTAAGTTGTATTTTATTGGGTTGATGGAATTGTTTGTCATCTTATTTGCAGAGCCAAATAAGTCGCCAAACAAGGGTTTGGGGTTGTTTTTTACACCCCAGCTAAAGCTGGGGTTACTAATATTTGACCCCGCTAGGGTCATTATGCTTAGGTTGTTAGTTGTCATATTTTTTTTATTAGAATTCAATTTTGTAACTCAATATTGGTATAAGTGGTGTTTGGTACCAAGTCTTTACTTCGCTTTTGTCGACATCGTAATAGCTGCCACCTACATTTTTATGGTTGGTGCTGTTTTGTACATCTAAACTCCAAATGCTGTTGTATTTTGCATGGTTAATTCTGTAACTAATTTTAGCATCCATTCTAAAATAATCGGGCAAGCGATCGGTAAAAGGTTGGTCGTCTTTTCTAATTTGGGTATTGTATAATTTTGATTTTTCAAAGTCAACAGGTGTTTGTCTGTTGCCTCCATACCACAAGGTTTTAATGTTAAAACCGAGTATTTTTTTGTTGCCTGCTAAAGCAATTTCTTTACCTGCTGTAAAAGTTAAGGCGTGTTGACCGTTAAAGCGTGTATTGTACCATGTTTTGTTGAGTGTCTTGTATCTGCTGTTATAAAGCGAGCCCGACAATAAGTAATAGAACCCTTTATTCAAAAATCTTTCTAGTGTTAATTCAACACCATAGTTTTCGCCTTTGCCTTTGTTTACAAGCTGTGCAGCTACGTAGTTATCGTTCAAATTCAAGAGTGAAAATGTACTATTTGCTTCAGCCCCAATTGGCACATTGTACAGTTGTTGGTAATAGGTTTCCACTTTTATGCGGGTACTATTGTTAAAATTAATTTCATAACCCGTCACAAAGTGTTGTGCTTTGCTAAAGTTCAAATTTTTATTTGGATACATTTTTTGTCCATCGGTATTGGTGGTTTGCGCAAAATAGACTCCTGGCAATTGCAATTGTGAGTGTAATCCGTAACCAAAAGTAAAGGCATGGTTTCGCTTAACTTCATATCTAAAACTGGCCCTTGGTTCGAATGAAGCGGTTTTATTCAATACCAAATACATGCTGTGAAAACCTGTAAATACAGTCAGCTTTTTACTGGCCTTGATTTTTAATTGTGCAAACCCTTGTCCATAGCTGGTTTCACCTCTGTTATCTAAGTAGGTTCTAAGCACATTCAATGTATCCAATTGGCGTTGTTCATTGGTAAATAACCAGTGGTTCAAAATCACACCTGCTCTTAAGTGCAAGCGGTCGTTTATTTTGTGGTTTAAAGTAGCGTTAAATGCAAGCTTGCTATTGCCAATTCTATTGCGCCAGTGCGTATAAGTTTCGGTGTAAGTATTGGTATAATACTCACCTTTATCGGTTAGTATATTCGAAGAAAAAAGGACCACATTTCTCAAAGTTGTTTTAGCATTTAATTGCAGTAATTGGGTCGACCCAATGGCCATGGTATTGCTGCCATAAAAGAAATTGTAACGGTCGCTTTTCACTTTCCATAAACTTGAATCGCGTTTGGCATTCAATGTTTGGGTGCTTATACCACCGAATCCAAAAAATGTAACCTGACCGAATTTTGATTTAGGCAAAGCTACATTAAAGGAAAGGTCTTGAAACAAAGTAGAACTCCCGCCAATGTTCACGCCTATTTTACTTAAAATACCCAAGGTTGAATAACGGTAATTTACTAAATAACTACCCCCTTTTTTGCTCAATGGTCCTTCGGTTGCTAAATCTAAACCAAGGAAACCAGCTTGTAAAGTATACTCGCGTTTTTTGCTATTGCCTTTTCTTAATTTTAAGTCGAATACACCACTCAAGGCATTGCCGTATTCAGGTGCAAAAGCGCCCGTCATAAAATCTGAGTTACCTAGTAATTGCGCACTTAAAATGGAGATACCACCGCCCGAGCCATTAAAGCTCGAGAAGTGATTTGGGCCAGGAATATCAATACCCTCCATGCGCCATAGCATGCCAGCAGGCGAATTACCGCGTATAACGATGCTGTTGTTGCCATCGTCGGCACCCACCACCCCTGCAAACGAGGTAGCCATGCGTGCAGGATCATTCACGGCAGCTGCAAACTTCTGGGTTTCCTCTACCGAAAAAGTGCGGGCACTCACCGTCGCCATATCATTAATGGGGCGGTTTTTATTGAACTTGCCTTTCAATGTAAATGCGTTCATGGTAGTTTTTTGTTCTTCCATTTGTATGTTCACTACCGCTTCCTTACCACTGTTTACCAGAATATTTGGGATACTTACTTCTGCATATCGAATATGGGTAGCTGTAATTTTATGTCTGCCTACGGGGATGTTTTTAAATTCATAGACCCCATTTATATCGGTCATGGTCACCTTTGTAGAGTCGTTGTCTATCTTTACATAGGCGCCACTTACAGGACTTAATAAATTTTTATCAGTAATCGTACCCTTCAGTGTTTGGGTTAATGGTTCGGTTTGTGCTTGTGCAAAAACAATGGTGAATAATTGGAATAAAAAGAGGCTTATTTTTCTCATAACACCCCTAAGACAATTCAGAATTGAATTACCCCTACGAGCTGTTTAAATTTTTTTAAAAAAAAGATAAATCAACAATAATTTATTTTATATTTGGTTAAAGGAATATGCGATTCAAAATCATTTTTTTGATAGTAATCAGTCTAAACATTTTTTTTAATGGAAATGCAAAAGATACTACAAAGTATTTTCGACCCTATATTGGTTACCAGGTAATACTACCAATTTATTATTCATGTAGCCCGAGTTGGAATAAACCGGATGCAGTGTTTGTCCTCGATGACGTACTAAAATGGAAGCCGGCAGTAGATAGTTTTATTTTATTATTTGAGGTGCACACCGATTGTAGAAATGATAGTGTTTACAACTTCAATTATTCTCAAAGAAAAGCCGATAGCATAGTTGCTTATATGAAGCGAAAATGCCGTGATAGCATTACGGTGATGGGTAGAGGAATGGGTGAAAGTCAACTTGCCAATCATTGTAGGTGTGAAGGAGAAATAAAAGTGCCCTGCAGTGAGGAAAGCCATCAAGAAAACAGGAGAATTGTTTTTAAGATTATTGGGAGGCGAGAGTTTTAGTGAATGAATTAGAACGATTTATTTTGATGAAGTATTCTCTTCTTCATAAATCTTAAATAATCTTTTGACCAAAGATACAATAGTGGTCGAAAGAATCGCGCCCGAAAAGGCCATGAAAATATCTTTTTGTGCATCCCAAATATCACCTTGGGTACCAAGGTAGGCATCGCCCTGGGCTTCAAAGAATACATCGGCTACAGACCATTCTATCAATTCATAAAAACCACTGATTGATAAGGTAATTTCTATGGGTAATATCCAAGCCACCATCTTAGGGTATTTAAACCAACGCAAAAACAATTCGCGCATAGGATAAGCCAGCATAAAGCCGAAACTAAAATGCACAATGCGGTCGTAATGGTTGCGCGAGGCATGAAACTGCTCTTGTAACCAATACCCAAAAGGATTTTCGGCATAAGTGTATTTGGCGCCATAAACATGCAGACACATGTATACCGTTATGAGCAAATAGCTCAAATCACTGAATTGGTATTTTTTAAAAGAGAAAAATAAGAAGCCCAAAAATAAAAAGGTCAACGTATTCTCCAAAAACCAGTTATTCATATCGCTGGTATACATAAAAGTATTGATCCATAGAATAAAGAATACTGTCAGAAATACCCATAACCAGGGGTTACTTTTAAAAGGAGTTCTGTGTTTTGAGATAGCGATTGTAAATGGCATGGTTATTATTAGATATAAATGGCAAGTAAGCGTATTTTATCTAAAAAACCTTTTTTTATAAAAGGATTAAGTGTTTCTTGATTAAGCTTTGTTAATGGATATTAACCTTAGACCGTGTAACCGAAAGGGCTGAGTTAGGCTCCCAAGCGCATAATTTTAAACCTATTTTGTCAAAATTTCTGTAACGTTAAGTTTGATATTTTCTGATATTTTCAATGTCGGTATATCGTTGATATCATTGTTGAACGGATCCTCAATCTCTTCGGCTATTAATTCCAAACTGGCCAATACATAAAACACGAACATAACAAAAGGCACCATCCAATACCCCAAATTAAAAGCATAACCAAAGGGTATGGTCATGACATAAAAGAATATAAATTTCTTAATAAACAATGAATATGAAAATGGAATAGGCGTGTTCTTAATACGCTCACATCCGCCACATACATCCGTAAAAGTTTGCAATTCCGTATTAAGAAATAGCAATTCTTCGTTGCTAATCTGTTGCTCTTTCTTTAATGCATATATTTTGTTGTAAATAATACTTGCTACTCTGTTAGGGTGGTGCGAAATATTGGCATTTAATTTTAATTCAGGATGGTCCATTTCATCTAATAAAAGACGTGTACTTTCCTGGGCCAATGTTTTCGTTAAAACAGAGGCATAACTGCTAATGGCTTTGGTAAAAAAATCGCGATTGGCCTTATCTTCAGGCTTTAAGATGGCATTTAATTTAAGTGCAAAATTGCGAGAACTATTTACTAGTGAACCCCATAATTTTCTGCCTTCCCACCATCTATCATAGGCTGTATTGGTTCTGAAAACTAAGAGCATCGATAAAACAAAACCCAACAAAGTATGCAAATTGGTCAGGTTTTTGAGTTTAGAAGCCTCTCCAAATTTAAAAACTGATATTTCTAAAAATGCAATAACACAGGCATACAAACCTATTAAAACCATTAAGGGCAATAGTTTTTTAAAGGTATCGGCCTTGTGAAAATTAAAAAGAAGTTTAAACCAATCTTTGGGGTTGTAGGCAATCATAATGTTTTACAAATGTATTAACTAATTTGACGCGATAATTATTTGACCAAAAATAATTCATTGGCCACTTTAAACACTGCACTGCCTGGAATAATTACGGTTTGTTTGTTCGCATTTGGGGTTAGCCAAATAAACATTTTTTTATCGCTGCTAGTATAGATTTTGATGGGCATACTGAAGCCTTTTACAATATTTTTAAAATGATAAGTCACCGTTTGTGTTCCATCGCGATTTAGGTTGATTTTATAAACGAGTTCAGGTATCGGTCCTTTGTACAAATACTGGTCAAAAAACAATTGCCATTTGTAATCAGTATGGGTATTGAAGAACGCAATGACATCTTCCGTTTGAATGATTTTATGTTTAAACTGTTCGCTGAGTTGTTTTATAGCATCAAACCAAAGGCTATCATTGTTCATGGCGTTTCGCATGGTGTGCAACATCCAAGTGCCTTTGTAATAAATATCATTGTCTGTATAGCCATGGTAAAATTCACCACGCGGTCCTACCATGGGGTGTTTCGCTATAATGCTTTTTCTTTGGGCGACTAAATAGTCGTTAGCCCTTTCTTTTCCATAAAAATATTCAACATACAAGGCTTCAGAATATGTTGTAAAACTCTCGTGAATCCACATATCAGCTGGATCTATGGCCGTAATACTGTTTGCAAACCACTCGTGCCCACTTTCGTGAATGATGATAAAATCAAAATTGTAATCATTGTTCATGTAATGGTTGCCATAGGCTACACAGCTTTGGTGTTCCATGCCCCAATAAGATGTTTCGACCAATTTATAACTGTCTTCATAAAAAGGATAAGCACCAAAATAATGCTCAAATGATTTTAGCATGCCTTTCACTTGTTGAAAATGTTTGATGGCTTTTGTACGGTTGTCTTCTAATACATAGTAGTTGAGCGGTACTTGGTGAATGCCATAAAAAGTGTCTCTAATTTCGGTGTATTTTCCAACATTAATATTGATGCTATAATTGTTAATGGGATTGCGCACTTGCCAATGAAATAGTTCATAGTTTACCTCTATTTTTTTTCGCGTTACTAATTTTCCATTCGACACGCCAGTTAAACCTTCGGGTACCGATAAATACATGTCCATGCTATCGGCTTCATCGCTCCAATGGTCTTTGCAAGGCAACCAAATATAAGTACCAATGCCTTCGCAGGCAAGTCCTACCCAATCGTTTAAATTGGCATCTTTGTTCCAAACAAAACCACCTTTCCAAGGCGGTAACAAGGCCACTTGCGGCTGTCCCTTGAAATAAACTTTTATCTTTTCACGGTCGCCCATCATAATGGCCTTTGGAAAATGCACCAACACAGTATTGTTTTTTCTATCATATAAAAGGGGCTTATTTTGAAATACAATGCTGTCAATTTGCATCGCTTTAACATAATCCAATTGTAATGTTTTAAAACCATTCACAGCTTTAAATGAAATGGTGTTGCAGCCAAGAATGCTGCGCGTTTCAGGAATTACTTTTACTTCGATACCATAATGGGAAACATCATAACAAGTGCGCAATGGCGTGAGTTTGCCATGGTCTTTTTTCTCTTGCGCCACGGCATTTGAAATCCAGGCAATAAAACAAAAGATAATTAACAAACGGTGTATATTATACAATCCCATAGTACGCTCAAAGTAAAGCAAATTCTGAGCAATAAATAAATAATTTACACAAAGTCGCATTCAATAAATCTAAGCATTCAAATTTTAGGTTATTTTTGCATCTTTATGGAACTCGATAAGCATTACTCCCCGCAACAAGTAGAAGACAAGTGGTACAGCTATTGGATGGACAATGGTTTTTTTGACTCAACCCCCGATGAGCGCGAACCATATACCATTGTAATGCCGCCACCTAACGTCACAGGGGTACTGCACATGGGCCATATGTTGAATAATACCATACAAGATGTATTGATACGCAAAGCGCGTATGGAAGGCAAAAACGCTTGTTGGGTACCTGGCACCGACCATGCAAGTATTGCGACCGAAGCCAAAGTGGTAAAAATGTTGGCCGAAAAAGGCATTAAAAAATCTGACATTACGAGAGAAGAATTCTTAGGTTATGCTTGGGAATGGAAAAATAAATACGGTGGTATTATACTAGAACAATTGAAAAAACTAGGTGCAAGCTGCGATTGGAAACGCACCCGTTTTACAATGGAAGAAGATTTAAGCAATGCCGTAATCGATGTATTTATTAAAATGTACAAAGATGGTTTGATTTACAGAGGTACTAAAATTGTGAATTGGGATCCTGCTGGTAAAACCACTTTGAGTGATGAAGAAGTAATTTACAAGGAGAACAATAGCAATTTGTACTATGTGACTTACCTATTTACTGAGCAAACAAAGAAAACATTTAACAATGAAATTGGCGGCTTACAAGTGGCAACTACCCGTCCTGAAACCATTATGGGTGATGTGGCGATTTGCGTCAACCCAAATGACGAACGCTACAAAGAACTCATAGGCAAAACCGTTATTGTGCCTGTTGTAAACCGTGTAGTGAAAGTAATTGCCGATGAATACATCGACATAGAATTTGGTACAGGCTGTTTGAAAGTAACACCAGCGCACGATGAGAATGACTATAAGATTGGTGAAAAATACAACCTCGAGATCATAGATGTGCTTGATGATGATGGTAAAATTCATGAGCGTGCTGGTGCCTATGTAGGCATGGATCGTTTTGCATGTAGAAAGCAAATCGTAAAAGATTTAGAAGAACAAGGCTTAATTACCAAAACCGAGCAAATAAAGAATACCGTTGGTCATAGCGAGAGAACAGATGCTGTGATAGAAAAGAAAATTTCAACGCAATGGTTTGTAAACATGCAGGATTACATGAAACGCTATCCGCAAGTATTGTCTGATGTGATGAATGATGAAATTTCTTTTCACCCTTCGAAATTCAAAAATGTATATAAACATTGGTTAGACAATATCAAAGATTGGAACATTAGCCGTCAATTGTGGTGGGGTCAGCGCATACCTGCATGGTACGATGAGAAAGGCAATTATGTAGTAGCGAAGACCGAAGCCGAGGCGCATGCTTTGTTCAATAACAATGCCTATAAAGCACCATTAGCAGACAATTCAAACCTCATTGAGAGACATACCAATCAAGATACGCAAAATGTTCAACACAGCACCGATGAAGGGCATATCAATACCCTTAGAAATTTAACCCAAGATGCCGATGTATTGGACACTTGGTTTAGCAGTTGGTTGTGGCCTATTTCAGTATTCGATGGTTTGAAAGAAGGCGATAAAAAAGATTATCAATACTATTACCCAACCAATGATTTGGTAACCGGTCCAGATATTATCTTTTTCTGGGTGGCCAGAATGGTGATGGCTGGTTATGCTTTGAATGGTCAAAAACCGTTTAGCAATGTATATTTTACAGGCATTGTACGTGATAAATTAAGACGTAAAATGAGCAAGTCTTTGGGCAATAGTCCGGAGCCTATGGATTTAATCGCCAAGTTTGGTGCCGATGGTGTGCGCATGGGCATGCTGTTGAGTTCGCCTGCTGGTAATGATATTTTATTTGATGAAACCAATGTTGAGCAAGGCAGAAATTTCTGTAATAAAATTTGGAATGCTTACCGCTTAATTGCGGGTTGGCAGATTGTAAAAGATGAGGCTGTAAGTGCCGATATCATTGCTTCGAATGCCTTGGCTAACCAGTGGTTCGAGATGAAATACCAAACAGCTGTGAATGATATTTTACAAGCCTTCGAAGATTATAAATTGAGTGAGGCTTTAATGACCATTTACAAATTAATTTGGGACGATTTCTGTTCATGGTATTTAGAGATGGTGAAACCGGTATATGGCGAACCAATCAACGAAAGTACTTTGACGCAAGCTAAAAATAATCTTGAAAAGGTATTAACTTTATTACATCCTTTCATGCCATTTATTACCGAGGAATTGTACCATGTTTTATATGAGGGACAACCAACCAAACCAATGATTGTAAATGCCTATCCTAAAATGGATAATAGCATTGCTAGCATTGATGATAGAGCCTTGCAAATTATCACAGAGATACGCAATATTCGCAATAACAAAGGACTTTCGCCAAAGGTTGCTTTCGAAGTCATTATCAAAACGGAACAAGAGGCCATTTATAAAGCTTGGGAAACCACCATTGGTAAATTGGCCAATGTATCAGCCATTTTATACAATGCCGCGAAACCTGAAAAATGTTTAACCACTTTAATAGGAACCGACGAAATCTTTATTCCATTTGCAGAGGCCATTGATGAAGCAGCTGAGATGAAGAAGATGCAGGAAGAACTGACTTATCTCGAAGGGTTCTTGAAATCGGTAGATGCTAAATTAAACAACGACCGTTTTGTGTCCAATGCTAAGCCTGATGTAATTGAGAAGGAGAAACAAAAGCGTGCCGATGCACTCGAGAAAATCGAGAAGTTGAAACATAGCCTAACGCAAAATAATAATTAATTTTTTTGAGTGGTAAAAAACGCACTCAAAATACTGCTATCGCTCACTTTTTTAAACTTTCTAAAATTGAAAGTAAACCTTGTTGACTAATTTATTTTAAAAATAGTTGGAGACTTTTGCAGCATTTTAAAAAATGGGCGTGTCTAATCCTGTATAAAAGTCCAGTACTTTTTACAACTGTTGGTATCCTTTGATGGGTGCGGTTTTTCGCATATTTGGCTTGGTGGATACTGATGTATTATTTATTTTTTAATGTTATAAGTTATGTTAATCAAAGTCAATTCTGCTAATCAAGTTGCTGGAGATTTAATTATTGTAAACAAAAAGGAAACGGAAAATGAGGTTCTGCAAGTTTTTAAGTCAGTTTTTCTTATCATCTTTTGTTCAGTTATAGCCCCTTCTTTATTTTTTGTTTATCAATTGGCCAATGCACAACCTAAATCACACTTTGGTAGAAACAGACATGCTAATACCAATGAAAGTATTGCATTGGCTGAAACCAACAAACACCAATATTTACCGTCAAATATTAATTTTGGCATAGTAGAAATGGGTCCTTTTTTAGTGCCAATTTGCAACATTGTAAATAAAAATTCAGAGCGCCCTTCGAATACTAAAGTCGACCTTATTGACGTTAATGCTAATGAATTGTTTTCGATGGTAGAAACAAAAAAGTAAGACATTAAAAACCGATTCACCCAAATTCAAACCAATAATTTTTTATAATATGAAATCAAAAATACTCACCCTCATGCTCTTTTCACTTTTTATACAAAATGTCAGCGCATGCCCATCTTGGCCCATTGGCAGAATGTTGATTGTAGACGAAACTGGTAAACCAATTCCCAATGCTATCGTTTGGAAGTGCTACACTCAAAAAGATTCTTTCATAATAAAAAAATATAATTATGATGAGGTAAAAGATACAAATATTTACACTTTTTGGAGCAGAAGTTATTATACCTATAGTCGAATGCTCAAAACTTTTCGCATCACAGCCAAAGGATTTGCCGATGTGGTAATTAAGGACCTTAATTTTATAAATTCGGATAATGATGAAGATAAATTGCCTCTCATTGTTGTTACCATGTATACCAACAAATATGTGAAAAGGGGCGATTTATTGACTTTGCTTACAAGTTTTAAGTATGAAACTAAACTAGAAGTTAAAGACTCAGTAGTGCTTAAATTAAGCGATTATTTAGAAGCTATAACGGATGCCAGCCTAGTAAGTGAAGCAAGCAGGGTGGCAAATTATGTTGTTAAAACTTACCCCAACCCAGTGAAGGATATTCTCAATATTGACATCAATTTACAGGTTATAAAACCATACAATGCCAAACTGCTCAATGCCCAAGGTCAGTTATTAAGTGAAGTAGAATTGAATGCCCAAACGAATACAATTGACATGCAATGGCAAACAGCTGGGGTTTATTTTATTCAGGTATACAATCCCGAAGGTGTGCTAATATATGCCTTCAAGTTTATAAAGATTTAAAACCCTTTCTATTTTTCGATTGTTTGATAAGAGGCTTGTCACTTTATTATAGAGCAGACAAGCCTTTTTTATTATGAACAGAACCGAACAATTACTTCAACTTCGAAGCGAAATACCAACCGATAGCGAACGCCAGTCACTGGCCCACGAGGCCTTTCAAAACACTGCACTTCGCCCCATCTTAAAATTACAAAATGATGTATTGGTGCATTTTTTTAAAAGCCAATTGAATGGTGCCCAATTGCCCGATTTCAAAATGGAGTTAGATGGTTTTGTAAAACAGCGTTTGCAAAAAGACATGCTTACGCGCAATACACTGCTGGGTATGGTGGTTGGACTATTAACAGAAGATGAGTTGGTGACTTTTTTAGCAGATAAAAGCGAAATGAGTAAACGCATTATCGATATGCTTTCGCAGCGCCTCTGCGACCAACTCGGAAAAGCATTATAAGTATTCGCTTTTTTTGTTTTTCTTTGTTCTCACTAAACCACCATGTTTACCATACTCATTCCCACTTGGAACAATTTGCCTTATTTAAAAAAATGTGTTGAGAGCTTGCGCAAGAATTCTACTTTTCAACATCAAATTGTATTGCATATAAACGAAGGGATTGACGGCAGTAAAGCTTGGGCCGATGAAGAGAATATTCAATATACCATTAGTGCTGAAAACATTGGTATTTGTAAGGCTTTGAACCTCGCCTCCCAATTGGCCACCACACCATACATCTGTTATTTTAATGATGACATGTATGCACTACCAGGTTGGGATTTCCATTTGGTAAAAGAGATTGAAGGCATCGGCCATGAAAATTTCTTCCTTTCGGGCACCATGATTGAGCCGCGCGAAGGCACAGACAAAAATATTTTACAAGGCTATGATTTTGGCGATGTCTCTAATTTCAAAGAACGCGAATTGATGCAAGCCTATAAAAACTTTAAAATGCACGATTGGAGTGGCGCTAGTTGGCCACCAAATGTGGTTCCAAAAGCCTTGTGGGACAAGGTAGGAGGGTATAGCGATGAATTCAGTCCGGGCATGTACAGCGACCCAGATTTTACAATGAAATTATGGGACCAAGGGGTGCGTCATTTTAAAGGACTTGGCGAAAGTAAGGTGTACCACTTTATGAGTAAATCAACTGGCAAAGTGGTTAAGAACAATGGTCGCAAAACCTTTATGCAGAAATGGAAAATTACCCCCGGTTACTTCTACCGTACGATGCTCAAGATGGGCGACCAATGGCAGGGCGAACTCAAAACACCCGCAAAAGGCATTTCTTATTTTCTATCGAAACTGAAAGCTGCGTTGAACTAATATTTATTGACTATTGGTTGTAGGATTTATAAACTTTAAAATCCTTCTATCATAAAATTCTTAAATTTTACGGCTATTTTTGCGCCTATGTATAGATCCCATACCTGTGGCGAATTAAGAATAGAGCATGTAGGCCAAACCGTTACCCTTTCTGGCTGGGTAGCCAAGAGAAGAGATTTTGGTTCCCTATCATTTATCGATTTACGCGATCGTTACGGCATTACACAGTTGAGTTTTAACGAGGAATACAATAAAGATTTATTAGAGCAAGCCAGAAGTTTAGGTCGCGAGTTTGTGATACAAGCGATTGGAAAAGTGACCGAACGCAGTAATAAAAATACCAAAATACCAACGGGTGAGGTTGAAATCATCGTGGAGCAATTAAACATTTTAAATATTTCCTTAACACCTCCTTTTACCATAGAAGAAGACACAGATGGTGGCGATGATATTCGCATGCAATACCGTTACTTGGATTTGCGCAGAGACAATGTGCGTCAAAATTTAGTATTGCGTCACCAAGTAGCCAAAGCCGTTCGGAAATATTTAGATGAAAAAGAATTTATTGAAGTTGAAACCCCTGTTTTAATTAAATCGACGCCCGAAGGTGCACGCGATTTTGTGGTGCCAAGCCGCATGAACCAAGGTCAGTTTTACGCCTTGCCTCAAAGTCCACAAACATTCAAGCAATTGCTAATGGTAAGTGGTTTCGACCGCTACTATCAGATTGTAAAATGTTTTAGAGACGAGGATTTAAGAGCCGACCGTCAACCTGAATTTACACAGATAGATTGTGAAATGAGTTTTGTTGAACAGGAAGACATCTTAAATTTATTCGAGGGCATGGTTCAGCACTTGTTTAAGGAAGTAAAAGGATTGGATATAGGGACATTGCCCCGCATGACTTTTGATGATGCCATGAGGCTTTATGGCAACGATAAGCCAGACATACGTTTCGGTATGCAATTTCAATACATTACTGAACTTACAAAAGGAAAAAATTTCCCTGTATTCGAAGCAGCAGAAACGGTCTTAGCCATTTGTGCAACTGGTTGTGCTACCTATACCCGTAAACAATTAGATGAATTAACCGATTGGGTAAAACGCCCGCAAATAGGCGCCAAAGGCTTGGTATATGTGTTCTGTAATGCCGATGGTACTTATAAATCTTCGGTCGATAAATTTTATAGTCCAGATGACCTAAAACAATGGGCCACCCAGTGCAATGCCCAACCCGGCGATTTATTATTGCTTCTTTGTGGCGATACCAAAGCGGTTCAAAAGCAAATGAGCGAACTGCGTTTAGAGATGGGTCTTCGCATGGGCTTGCGCAAGAAAGATGAATTCAAAGCCCTTTGGGTGATTGATTTTCCTTTGCTTGAGTTCGATGATGAGAACCAACGTTGGCATGCCATGCACCATCCTTTTACGAGTCCTAAACCTGAAGATATTCCAATGCTCGATACCGATCCAGGTGCCATTCGTGCCAATGCCTATGATATGGTGATTAATGGTGTTGAAGTAGGTGGTGGATCGATTCGTATTTTCAACAAAGAATTACAAGCTAAGATGTTTAAAATCCTTGGTTTTACAGAGGAAGATGCCCGTTATCAATTTGGTTTCTTAATGAACGCTTTCGAATATGGTGCGCCTCCACATGGTGGCTTAGCCTTTGGTTTCGATCGTTTGTGCAGCTTGTTTGGTGGTGCCGATGGTATCCGCGATTTCATAGCCTTCCCTAAAAACAACCAAGGCCGCGATGTGATGATAGATGCGCCTTCGGTAATTGATGATAAGCAGCTGAAAGAGCTAGGTGTGAATGTGAATAGCTGATTGAAATTACTTTAAAAGGTATTTCATTCGGCTGATTGCCGATTGCGCAATACCAGCATTTCTTCTTGCATTGCTTCAAGGCGTTTTAATAAATGCGCTATGACATCAATGCCTTCCACGTTAATTTCTAGATCGTAATGCAACCTGATAAGACGCTCTAGGTCCCGCAGATGCTCATGGTGAATCTATTGCACTTCTTCTAAAGTTACCAATTCAATAAGCCCATGTTCATGCAATTCGTTTACAAAACCAAGTTCAATGTTATAAACCTCGCAAAACCTTGTTACGGCTAATAAATTTGATGTTTCCATTATTTTCTAAAGCTTGCTAATTCCTTGAACAATTCCTTTTCTTTCTCACTTAAATTGGTTGGTAAAGTAATTTTATAGGTCACGAATAAATCACCAAACTCACCCTCTTTTTTATAAATTGGGAAACCTTTTCCTTTTAATTTTACTTGTGTTCCCCCTTGTGTTTCTGACTTTACAGGTAGTTTTACCTGACCAGTCATGGTATCAATGGTAATATCACCACCGAGTAAGGCGGTGTATAAATCTAGCTCAACGGTGGTATACAATTGTGTGCCTTCGCGCTTAAACTTTGTCGTATTATTAACCACAAATGTGATGAACAAATCGCCATTCGGTCCGCCATTGGCACCAGCACTGCCATAGCCAGCTAGCTTAATAACCTGCCCATTCTCAACCCCTGCAGGAATAGTAATGCGTATGCTTTTGCCATTAATGGTAAGGGTTTGTTGTTTGGTAGTATAAACATCTTTGATATCGAGTTGCAATTGGGCGTTAGAATCTTGGCCGCGGTATTTGGTTTTATTGCTACGACCGCCACCACCACCAAACATTGATGCAAAAAAATCTGAAAAATCGCTGTCTCCAAAATCGTTATTACCTTGGAACCCGCCCTGAAAGCCGCCTTGCGGTCCGCCTCTCTGTGCTTTTTGTTTGTCAAATTGTTCGGCATGTTTCCAGTCTTTGCCATACTGGTCATATTTTTTGCGGTTGGCTGGGTCGCTTAATACTTCGTTGGCCTCGTTGATCTGTTGGAATTTTTTCTTGGCACTCTCATCATTCGGATTTACATCGGGATGGAATTTGCGCGCCAAACGCCTATAGGCTTTTTTAATATCGGCTTCTGAAGCACTCTTATCTAACTCTAGTATCTTGTAGTAATCTATATAATCCATTCTTTAGTTTAGGTTTGGAAAATTACAAACCATACAAAGATAAAACTAAGAGGACCGTTTGGTTTTATTGGTGATTTTTGTCATGGAATCATGTAAAAATAGACTATCCGAATAATGGCATGTTAATCCCATATTTTTGATTATCTTTGTACGTACAATTAATCTAATAAAATGGAAATAGGCATAGATAGTTTCGCGGCTGCTGCGGTGGGCAACGATCAAGAGTCGGCAAAGAAAAGTAGTATGGCTTTGGCGCAATTGCTCGAGAGAATAGAGCTGGCCGATCAATCGGGCCTAGCTGTTTTTGGTATTGGCGAGCACCACCGAAAAGAGTTTTTAGATTCTGCGCCTACCATGATCCTAGCCGCAGCTGCAGCGCGGACCAAACACATTAAACTGACCAGCGCTGTTACTGTTTTAAGTTCGGCCGACCCAGTGCGGGTGTTTCAAAATTTCGCTACCCTCGATTTAATATCTAATGGCCGTGCCGAAGTAGTGGTGGGGCGTGGTTCTTTTACCGAAGCTTTTCCTTTGTTCGGTTTTAATTTAAACGACTACAGTGAATTGTTTGCAGAGAAACTTAATTTGCTTTTAAAAATTCGCGATAACGAAACGGTGACTTGGTCTGGCAAGTTCCGTCCTGCATTGGTTAACCAAGCCATATACCCTCGCCCGCTGCAAACACAATTGCCAATATGGTTAGGTGTTGGCGGTACACCCGAATCATTTGCCCGTGCAGGTACTTTGGGATTGCCTTTAATGGTGGCTGTAATAGGTGGTGAAACACATCGCTTCCGCCCCTTGGTTGACCATTACCGCGAGGCAGGCAGAAGAGCAGGACATGCACCAGAAAAATTGCAAGTAGGCTTACACTCCTTAGGTTATGTGTCAGATACAAGCGAACAAGCAGTAGCAGAATTTTATCCAGGCTATGCCGAAACCTTTACCAGAATTGGAAAAGAACGCGGTTGGCCACCTGTAACCAAGCAACATTTCGATGCGCAAAATGGTCCAACAGGTGCTTTGTTAGTGGGCGGACCAGAAGAAATAGCAGCCAAAATACGCAGACACAGTGATGCTTTAGGTGGTATAACAAGATTCTCATTTCAAATGGACAATGCCGCCCTCTCGCACGAAAAACTCATGCATTCGATTCATTTAATTGGTACCAAGGTGGTGCCATTGGTAAATCAATAAGCAATAGATTATTTTTAATATTCATTTTAATCGGGGTAATTACCTACGTTTGTTAAGCTAAATGCTTAATAATATGGGTGAAATAATAGGAGGGTTAATTGGCCTAGGCTTCATGGTGCTAACTACTCTCATGTGCCGTCAAGAAAGCCAAAAAAAGAAAGTCAATTGTTGGTTGGCTTTGTTAATTTGTTTTGCAGTTACTCCCATCTTTGGCTATTTCATTGTATCCTCATTCCCGCTAAGAAATCCAATAGGTTGTAAATGGTGTGGTAATGCTGAAAACGAGGTTGAATTCTGTGGTATTTGCGGTAAGAATGAGGAAGGCAAATTGGCCAATGAATCAAATAAGGAAGCTGAGCACTTTAACGCAAATTAATAAAAGCCTACTTCCTAGTTTCATCTTGCTTGCCCAAACCTAAAGATGTCAATCTAACTTCAATAAATTTCTGCTTGCCATCACAGTTCACCATCTTGCCTTTTTTGTCCTCTATCAACAGCTGCTGAAAAAAGGCAATCAAATTGTGTTGCATACCGTAAGGTCAAAATTAAGCAAGCCGATTTAAGTCAACTTTGGAACCGTATATGAGTGGTTTTAGGTTTAATTTAAGAGGTGAAACGTTCCTTTTTTGATACGTGTGATTTTTTGACAATCTCTATATTTGATATAGTACATCAATAAATTATCACTGCAAGTTTCTCCATTGCTTAATTTCCCATCCCATGTTTCGTTGTTCATTGATTGCCAAATCAATTCTCCCCAACGCGAATATATAAATATTTCTGCATCAAACTTTAAGCTGTTTTCGGGAAAACGGTCGTTCATTCCATCGTTATTTGGCGTAAAGGCATTTGGTATCCAAAAAATAAAATCACCATTTTTTTGGAACAATTGTATGGTGTCGCTTGCCTCGCACGCATTGCTGTCTTTAATGCTTAAGGCGTATTTACCGGGAGACTTAACAACGATGTCTTGAGCGGTTTCGCCAGTACTCCATAAATAGTTATTTGCAGATGGCCCTTTTATTAAATAGCGTTCAAAAAAACAGATACTGTCGTCTTGTCCAATAGATATTGCAACTGTTTTGAAATAATCTAGCACCATGCTGTCTGTCTTTAATGAACATACATTGTTTCTTACTGTGTATAATCCCTTTGATTTAAACCATTTTGTATGGCTGCTGTCTCCATCATTCCATACAATTGATTGGTATGTATATGGAATACGGATGAACTTTGATGGATTTTTGCAGATATTCATTTTGTCTGGCAAGACATCAAAGCTTTCATCGTAAAATTTAATTTCAAATGTGTCTGAAATGCTTTTGCATGGGCCAGTGAAACTAAAGCTGTAAATACCTGGCTTGGTAAAAAGCCTGTTTTTAAATTTGCCCGTATCACTCCAGGTAAAATTAGAACCTTGGTTATATTTGCTCAAATTATATGCTGCACCATTTTTGGCACAAACTGTGGTGTCATTTATTTTCACTTGCTCTAATGCTTTATGTGCACTCAAACGTATTGAATCGGAATATTCTATGCACTGTGCTTGGAAATTTATCCAATATAGACCGGTGTCTTTAGGCGTGCGTGCATATACTTTGCTGCCGTCATCCCATTTGATGATTTGATATTTGGAATTCAAGGTTAATTGGTGCGCAATTGGCAAACAAACCTGGGTATCTCTAAATAAATCTAAGTTTTTCTTTTCTTTATACTTTATATCAATCTTAACAGTATCAAAACAAATATTGCTGTCATTGTCGATGATTTTTAAATAAAATTGACGTGCATTGTTTAGAGCCAAACTAACTGGATTGCCCGTTTTGTTATTCCCGGATATGAAATTGGCTGGCAGCCATTCGTAGACATATCCTGTGTTGCAAATCACCCCCAGGTTTCCCGGACTATTTCCACCGAGTTTAACTTGTTCACCTTCGCATATTACAGTGTCTCTTCCCGCATCTGATAATAGTTTTCCTTTCCCTAAGTAGATGTCATCGATGGCAAAATCATAACCCATAATGGTGGATGCAAAGGTTTCGAATCTGGCAATAG
This sequence comes from Bacteroidota bacterium, assembly GCA_947496065.1. Taxonomy (GTDB): domain Bacteria; phylum Bacteroidota; class Bacteroidia; order NS11-12g; family UBA955; genus JABMMZ01. Next base: position 523 of record CANMBF010000039.1, on the reverse strand, counting down.
CCGTTGTGCTGTTGCCTGAATTCCATGTTACTTTGATCTCTTTCCAAACAAATGGGGTATTGCTAATGGTTAATGTCGTCAGTATATCATTGTTTATTTTTAAACGCACTGGAGCTGGCGTTAAGTTTGGTTTGTTCATAGAACAATACCACATAGAAAAGGTATAGGTGGTGTTCTTTTCTACTTGTATGCTTTGATAAAACTCATAATCCCAGCCTGTTTTGTTGCGTGGGTCCACGTACAAATAATGGCCAAATTGAGTGCCCAAAGTTTTGTCGGTTTTTACTTCATCGAGGTATAAAGGTTGCACAGGCTTGTTGGCACGCCATCTAAATACTGTATTCCCATTAAATGGGGCAGGATTGTTTACGTTGTTCAGCGGATTGACTTTTAAACAAGAATTGCTAGGCTTTTCAAAATTGCCATTCGACCATAAATTGACCATGCAGCTGTTCTGAGCCAAAACGCCATTCAGAAAAAAAAACAATGAAAATATTAAAATCGATCTCTGCATTTGTCAATA
>CANMBF010000038.1 GCA_947496065.1 Bacteroidota bacterium | reverse complement strand
GCCTTTGACTTCAAAATCGATACAAGCCGGTATTTGGTAAAAGCCTTTTTTTACGGGTAGATCTGGATTGCTCACATCGATGACATGAATACCTAAACCATAATCTAAAGCGAGCAGATAATTGCCCATTTGACGCATGAGGGTGATGGTTTTATTGTCTTGTGCTGGCAACAAGAACACATCTGTGGTCAGTTTTGCATTGTCCATCAGCACTGGCTTATAGGCCGAATAAATCACTTTGTCATCGCTTGTTGAACAAGCTGATATTGAAAACAGCATGCACATTAAACTTATTTTGAAAACGTATTTCATATTGCTATCAAACTTACCATCTTAAAAACAAAAAAGCAAGTATTCTTTGAATACTTGCTTTTCGATTGAGAAGTTTTGTTGGTTTATTTACCGGTTAAATTCGCAGAGAAAAACTCTCTGTTCATTCTAGCGATATTGCTTAAGTCGATACCTTTAGGACACTCGGCACTGCATGCACCAGTATTGGTACAGCTACCAAAGCCTTCTGCATCCATTTGATTCACCATGGCCATTACACGCATTTTAGCTTCAGGTTGACCTTGCGGCAATAAAGACAATTGAGATACCTTAGCCGATACAAATAACATAGCACTCGCATTTTTACAAGCTGCAACACATGCACCACAACCGATACATGCGGCACTCATAAAGGCCTCATCAGCTGCTTCTTTACCTATTGGTAAATTATTGGCATCTTGCGCATTCCCTGTATTCACAGAAATAAATCCACCAGCTGCAATGATTCTATCGAAGGCTGATCTATCAACAGATAAGTCTTTGTTTACGGGAAAAGCGCCTGCTCTCCATGGCTCAACCACAATGGTATCACCATCCTTAAACGAACGCATGTGCAATTGACAAGTGGTAACACCAGCCAAAGGACCGTGTGGACGGCCATTGATGTGCATGCTACAACTTCCACAAATACCCTCGCGGCAATCATGATCGAAGGCAATTGGATCGTCACCTTTGGTAATCAAATCTTCATTTAACACATCGAACATTTCCAAGAAAGACATATCAGGAGAAACGTGATCTACTTTATAATCCTTTAATTCACCTTTGGCTTTATTATTTTTTTGACGCCAAACTTTTAAATTAATTTTCATTTTTGCTAATTATTTTTTATTTAATAAACTTATTCCTTATTTGTAGCTTCTTGCTGCAATTTTAATGTTCTCGAATTTCAATTCTTCTTTGTGCAACTTCCACCCGTCTTCTTGGTTTTCCCAGGCAGATACAAATGCAAAGTTCACATCATCTCTTAATGCTTCACCTTCGTCGGTTTGGTATTCTTCTCTGAAGTGTCCGCCACAACTTTCGTTTCTTTCCAAAGCATCTTTGCACATCAATTCACCTAATTCGATAAAGTCGGCCACACGTCCCGCTTTTTCTAATTCTTGGTTGAATTCATTGGCTTCACCTGGAACCCTAACATTACTCCAAAATTCTGTTTTTATTTGTTGAATTGAGGCAATCGCAGATTTCAAACCTTCCGTATTACGTGCCATACCACATTCATCCCACATAATTTTACCTAAGCGTTTGTGATAATGATCGACAGACTTAGTTCCTTTTATGTTTAACAATTTTTGAATTTTATCTTCAACTTCTTTTTCAGTTGCAGCGAATGCAGGGTGATCTGTTGAAATGGCTTTGGTTCTAATCTCATCGGCCAAATAATCGCCAATGGTGTAAGGAATTACAAAGTATCCATCGGCCAAACCTTGCATCAAGGCAGATGCACCTAGTCGGTTAGCACCGTGGTCGCTAAAGTTAGCTTCACCTAAAGCATACAAACCAGGAACGGTTGTCATTAAGTTATAGTCCACCCAAAGGCCGCCCATTGTATAATGCACTGCAGGATAAATTTGCATTGGCTCTTCATAAGGATCGACACCCGTAATTTGTTTATACATATCGAACAAGTTACCGTATTTCTCTTTAATGACACCAGCACCAAACTCTTTTAATTGCGGTGCTGTTGGATTTTCGATGCCTTTTTTAGTGGCTTCTGTTCTACCGTATTTCTCGGTCATGTTATAGAAGAAATCTAAATACACCGCCTCACCTGTTGAATTTACACCAAAACCAGCATCGCATCTTTCTTTGGCTGCACGACTGGCCACGTCTCTTGGCACTAGATTACCAAAAGCAGGGTATCTTCTTTCTAAATAATAATCTCTGTCTTCTTCTTTTATTTGGGTTGGACGCAAAGTTCCATTTCTCAAGGCTTCTGCATCTTCTTTTTTAGCAGGCACCCATATTCTACCATCGTTTCTCAAAGACTCCGACATCAAAGTTAATTTTGATTGGTGGTCGCCAGAACGGGGAATACAAGTTGGGTGAATTTGCGTGTAACAAGGATTGGCCATGTAGGCACCGCGTTTGTGCGCTTTCCAGGCTGCGGTTACATTGCTACCCATTGCATTGGTTGAAAGGTAAAACACGTTGCCATAACCACCACTACAAAGCAATACAGCATGTCCAAAATGTCTTTCCAATTGACCTGTTACTAAATCTCTAGCGATGATACCACGGGCTTTGCCATCAATGGTCACCACATCTAGCATTTCGTGACGGGAATACATTTTTACTTGCCCCATACCGACTTGTCTTTCTAATGCGCTATAAGCACCTAATAACAATTGCTGACCCGTTTGACCTGCCGCATAGAATGTTCTTTGTACTTGGGTGCCGCCGAATGAACGGTTGCTCAACAATCCGCCGTATTCTCTTGCAAAAGGGACACCTTGCGCCACACATTGGTCGATGATGCTTGAACTAACTTCGGCCAATCTGTGCACATTGCCTTCTCTTGCTCTATAATCACCACCTTTAATGGTATCGTAAAACAAGCGGTAAGTGCTGTCGCCATCGTTTTGATAATTCTTTGCAGCATTGATACCACCTTGTGCCGCAATACTGTGTGCTCTTCTTGGAGAATCTTGAAAGCAAAAACATTTTACCTTGTAACCCATTTCGGCTAAAGAGGCTGCTGCTGCTGACCCTGCAAGACCAGAACCCACGACAATAATTTCAAGACTTCTTTTGTTCGCTGGATTTACCAAGTGAACAGAAGATTTATATTTGGTCCATTTCTCGTTTAAATTTCCTTCAGGAATTTTAGAATCTAGGATATTTGACATGTGAATAGTTGTTTTTAAAAATGATTAATTAAGCAATAAAAAATAAATCGGCATAATAGCAAACAATATTGGAATGATAATACCGAATAACCATACCCCAATATTTTTAATCAAGGCATTGTATTTTTTGTGATTCACCCCTAAGGTTTGAAATGCACTGCTAAATCCATGCACCAAGTGGAACGACAAGGCAGCCATCGAAATAACATAGATAATTACCAACCACCAAGCTTTAAATCCATCGGCTACTATTGCGTATAAATCTTTAACTTGGGTAATTTCGACATTGCGTTCAGTGTCTACAAATTTTTCCATTTTACCAGCAATTTCACCAGTGAAAGGAGAAAAAGTAACCTTTCCTGTTGCTAAGTTTCTTTCGTATTGGGTATATGGCGTGGTACCAAATTTATATTGGGCCCAAAAATTCCACATGTGTAAAATCAAAAAGGCTAATATAATGGTTCCTAAAACGCCCATCCAACGGCTTGACCAATTGCTGTTCGCATTGCCATTGTAAGATGCATATTGCACAGGACGTGCTTTTTTGTTTTCCATTACTAAGTACAAGCCCCAGAAAGCATGGAATAAAATGATGGCATACAAACCGTAAGAAACAAATTTGATCAATGGATTGGTCGTCATGAATACCGCGTAGGTATTAAAAGCTAACCCGCCATCGTGCTTCAAAAGTTGTAAATTACCCGATAAATGCACAATAAGGAATGTGCAGAGAAAGAGACCCGTAAGTCCCATCAGTAATTTTTTACCGATACTTGATTTTAAAAAAGTGCTAATCCAATTCATGTAATAATGATTTTTAAATTTTTTGCAAATTTATTCTTATTTTAATAATAATAGCCTTTATAAGACTATTTAAATTTATTTTAAATAACAATTCTTATTCTTGTTTGGTTTATTTACTTTGTTGTTATTTGCACAACCCTTTGATATTGTCTGTGTAAAGATTCTCACAATAAAATCGACCGCAGCGCAATAACAAAATTTAATTAGCAAATTTAACTAACAAAATGTTCAAACTGGTTCGTTCCCTCCTCTTTTTAATGTCGGCCGAAAAGGCGCATCATGTAACACTTTCATTGCTTAGCTTTTTGATTGGCATTCCTGGTATAGGTGCTCTCATTCGCGCTGTTTACAAGAACAATAAGCAACAGCCTGTTAAAGCATTTGGCATCGTATTCCCTAACAAGGCCGGTTTAGCTGCGGGCTTTGACAAGAATGCCAAGTACCTTAAAGTAATGCAAGCACTGGGTTTTGGCCATGTTGAAATTGGCACTGTAACACCCTTGCCTCAAGCTGGCAACGATTTACCGCGTTTATTTAGATTGATCGAAGATGAGGCCATCATCAACCGTATGGGCTTCAACAACGATGGCGTTGATGTAATAGCCGAGCGTTTAAAATCAAGACCCAAAGGACTTGTCGTTGGCGGCAATATTGGCAAGAACAAGTTAACACCTAATGAAAAAGCAATTGATGATTATAAAATTTGCTTTGATCAATTGTACCCTTATGTCGATTATTTCACAGTGAATGTTAGCAGTCCGAATACCCCTGGCTTGCGCGAACTGCAAGATAAAAAACCATTGATGGAAATTTTAAATGCCTTAATTGAAATGCGCAAAACCAAAGTAGAACATGGTCTTCTGCATTTACCCATTTTATTAAAAATTGCACCTGATCTAACGAACGAGCAATTAGATGATATCGTTAGTCTAACCATGGAAACAGGTATCGATGGGATTGTGGCCACTAATACGACGATTAGTCGCGATGGTTTGAAGGCGAGTAAAGCAACTGTCGATGCCATCGGTATGGGCGGATTGAGTGGCAAACCGGTGATGCAAAGATCAACAGAAGTGCTTCGTTATTTGCATGAACGTATTCAAGGAAAGGTTGAACTGATAGGCGTTGGAGGAATTCTGAATGCGCAAGATGCCCAAGAAAAAATGAAGCATGGCGCTGTATTGGTGCAGGTTTATTCAGGCTTTATATACGAAGGCCCTGCCTTGGTTAAAAAAATTAGCTAATCTTTTTTTGTTAGATTAAACCTTTTGCTTTTCTTAATGTCGAACCTATAATAAGAATCTATTATGAAAAAAGTATTGTTAAGTATTGTAGCTGCCGTGTTTGCAGTTAGTTCATTTGCCCAAGATGGTGGTAGTGGACCAAAAACACCTGAACAAATTGCAACCCAAAAGGCGGATAAATTAAAAACAGAATTGGGATTAAGCGATGATCAACGCTCTAAGATATATGCCATTTTGCTTGAAAACACTGCCAAAATACAGGCGATAAAGGCAAAATACCCGAATGACAAAAAAGCGGCAAAGGCCGAAATAAGACCCTTGCGTCAGGCTGCTGACCAATCGATTAAATCCATTTTAACACCCGAACAAATTACAAAATGGGAGGCTTTAAAAAAAGCGCAGAAAGAAAAACACAAGGCTGAAAAAGAATCTGATTAAGTAAACAAAAAACGAAAAGATATTGAGCCCCTTTTGACCTAAAAAGTAAAAGGGGCTTGTTTTTTAGTCGATTTTTAAGCCTTGTAACCCATGGACAATAGGCAATTGGTCGTCAAAAAAACAATTAAAGCGAATGCCTGAAATTCAATTTTCACAATGTAATTGAAAAGAATACCTTTGCAACCTTATAAAAAGGTACAAATAAAATGGATCGTAATTCTATCATTGGGCTCTCGTTAATTTTTCTTCTATTCGTTGGCTATTGGTTTATCAATAAACCTAGCGATGCTGAGATGGCCCAGCAACAACATTTCAATGACTCAATGACAAGGGCAGAAAAGGTTAAATTGGAATCAATTAGTCTTATTTCGGCGGCAGAACAACACAAGAATGATAGCATTGCGAATGCTTTGTTAAACGATTCGAATGCTTTAAGTCAGAAATTTGGTGGCTTGGCGCAAAATGTGAAAGGTCAAGAGCAATTGTATGTAATTGAAAACAGCGAAATGAAAATCACCTTGAGTTCGAAAGGCGGTTCGATTAAGCAGATCCAATTAAAAAAATACAAGCGTGCCGATTCGTCTGAACTTTTATTATTGAGTAAAGAAAGTGTTCACCAATTAGAATTCCAAACCCGCGAGAATACTATTAAAACTAGTGATTTTTATTGGGAAGTAAAAAGTGTAGATGCGCAGAACGCTGTTTTTAGATTAAATTATTCACCAACACAATACATTGAACATATTTACCACTTAGGCGCCGATGGATTTAATTTAGACCATCAGATAAAAACCAGTGGCTTGAATAGTTTATTGGTGCCGAATACCAAATTAATTTTACAGTGGAACAATGATGTACCATTGCAGGAATATGAGCGCGAAAAAGAACGCATTTTAACGGCTGTTTATTACAAATACCCTGAAGAGAAGGCGGATTATATGGGTGAAACCAAATTCGATGAAATGCGCACCAAACTTCCTATGGAATGGGTAAGTTTCAAACAACAATTCTTCAATACCACCATTATGGCGAAGGAGCCATTTTTAAAAGAGAGTTTATTAAAATCGGACCCTCCACAAAACGAAAAAAATGTTGAACATTTAACTGCACATTTAGAATTACCCTATAAAGCAGAAGCTGAAAAAACATTCGACCTTAAATTTTATTTCGGTCCTAATAAATTTAAATTATTAAAAGATCAAAACGTAGGATTAGAAAAAATCATTCCATTGGGTTGGGGAATTTTTGGATGGATTAACCGTTTTATGATTATTCCTATTTTCAATTTTCTTAGTGGCTACATGAGTAATTACGGTATCATCATTCTACTATTAACATTGATTGTTAAAACCTTATTGTTACCATTGGTATACCGTTCTTATAAATCGACTGCAAAAATGAAATTGTTAAAACCTGAGATGGATGCCATTAAGGAAAAAAACAAAGACAATATGCAGGCGGCACAAATGGAAAACTTAGCCTTGTACAAAAAGGTTGGGGTGAATCCTTTGGGTGGTTGTTTACCGTTGTTATTACAAATGCCAATCTTGGTTGCAGTGTTCCAATTTGTACCATCGGCCTTTGAATTCAGACAACAATCCTTTTTATGGGCTACCGATTTGTCGCACTACGATTCAATTTTTAACTTCCCAGATTATCCGATTTTGATGTCGATTTACGGTAACCACGTGAGTTTGTTTACCTTGTTAATGACCATTTCGACTCTCATCTACACCCGCATGAACAATCAAATGACAGGTGTGAATGAGCAAATGAAATGGATTGGTTACCTAATGCCAATTATGTTCTTAGGCTTCTTCAACTCTTATGCAGCAGCCTTATCTTATTATTATTTCTTGAGTAACTGTGTAACCTTTACACAACAATGGGCCATTAAAAAGTTTGTTGATGAAGATAAATTGCATGCCCAATTGAACGAGGCGAGAAGTAAAAACGGCACCAATAAAAAATCTGCCTTTCAAACACGTTTAGAGGAAATGTCAAAATCCCGTGGCCTCGACCCCAATACATTAAAGAAGAAAAAATAAGGGTTACTTGCAATTATTTTACACCACGCATATTGCCGATAACAAGGCTCTGCTTGCTGAAGAGGAAGCGAGGCATGTAAAGGTATTGCGAAAAAGTGCGAATGATCTACTGCATTTAATCGATGGTACTGGTTATTTGTATGAGGCTGTTATTACCGAAATAGTAGAGACTAAGAAGGCCCATGAGGTGCATTTGAACATTGTTTCAAAAACTTTACAAGCCCGCAGTAGAAATTACCACTTTCATTTATTCATTGCGCCAACCAAACAAAACGAACGCATTGAATGGATGCTGGAGAAAGCCATAGAAACTGGACTTGATTCAATTACTTTTATTCAAACAGAGCATTCAGAAAAAAGCCGTGTGAACATGGTTCGCTTAGAAAAAATCTGCATTTCTGCCATGAAACAAAGTGGTGAATTTTATAAGCCTTTAATGCACGATTTATGTAATGTTAAGAATGTATTGCTTTCGAACAACCATGCAGTGCAGTTAATTGCACATTGCAATTCAAATTTTGAAAAACAAAGTTTACAAGCTTATGCAGGCATTTTGGAAAACACAAACATCCATATTTTAATTGGTCCAGAAGGTGATTTTTCTAATACGGAAATTACACAGGCATATGACAATGGATTTAAAGGTTTAAGCTTAGGAACTACCAGATTGCGCACTGAGACCGCAGGATTGTATGCTGCTATTGGATTAAGTGCCCTCCTCGGAAATAGGAACTAGGCGCTAGTAAATAGGGACTTAACGCAAGTAGGAAAGATGCATCATGAACTTTATCATTGACCTTTCAAATTAAAAAATCAAAGATTATTTGCTTTTCGCCTTGGCTTTTGCTTTTGCTTTTGGAGCAGCCTTTGCTTTGGGTGCAGCTTTTGCCTTGGCTTTGGCCTTTGCTTTGACAACAGGTTCTAATGCAATCATTGGATTAGATTCATCAATTTCAGTGATTTCAGCATCGCCCCATAATTCTTCAATGGCGTAGAAATCGCGTTTTTCTTCTTTAAAAACGTGGGCCACAATGTCAAAATAATCTAAGAGTATCCAATCTGATTGCTCAGAACCTTCTACATGCCATGGCTTCTCACCTGTTTGCTTGCGCACAATTTCTTCGATACTATCCGCTATGGCATTCACTTGCTTATCGCTAGTAGCGTGGCAAATGACAAAATAATCGGCCATTGCCGAAGACAATTTTCTTAAATCGAGAACTGTAATTTTGTGTGCTTTTTTTTCTAGCATACCATTTACAATGGCATCTTTTAAATCAATTTTGGCAATCTTATTTTTTGGCATTAACCTTGTAACTTTAGAATTGTTATTTTAAAACTTTGACTGCAAAAATAAAACCAAATACCCAAATAATAGGACAAAACCTTGTTTATTTTGAAAGATTAGATTCTACGAACCATTTAGCGATGGAAATGTACAAGTATCAGCTCATAGAAAATGGCACTGTAATTTATACCGATGAACAAACACAAGGTCGCGGTCAGATGCAACGCACTTGGCAGAGTGCGCCTTATGAAAACCTATTATTCAGTATCGTATTAAAACCAGTAACTAATGCAGTTACCAATCCGTTTATACTCAATAAATGTATCACATTGGCCCTTTGTCAATTTTTAAAAGAACAACTTCCAAATGCGAGAGTCAACATAAAATGGCCCAATGATTTAATGGTGAACAATAAAAAAATAGCGGGTGTATTAATTGAAAATTCGTTTAGCGGATCGCAAATCAGTGCCAGTATTATTGGTATTGGCCTAAATGTGAATGAACATTTCGAGCATTCAAGCGATTTAAATGCCACATCATTCGTTGACATTAAAAATGAAGTCAGTGATAAATGGTTGATTTTTGAACAACTACTAGAAACACTTGACACCTTCTATCTTCAACTGATGAATGAACAATCGGGCACAATTGAAACACTTTTCAACCAATCACTTCTGGGCTATCAGCAATTGGAACAATTTATTGTAGAAGGGCAAGTCATCGAAGCAAAAATTACAGGATGCGATGCAGATGGGCGTTTATTGCTAATGCACAACAACACAACCAATGCGTATTTACATGGCGCAATTCAACAAATTATAGCAGCATGAAAAAAGGGGTCATTGATATTGGCAATACCAGAAACAAAGCCGCTATTTTCAATGAGAATGGCGCAATAGAAACCATTGAAAGTTTTGAAACAGCGCAACAAGCTTCAGAATGGCTAGTATCGTTGGGTGCAACGCATCTCATGGTTTCTGATGTTAAAGGGGCAGGTTTGATACAATTGCCTGGTATTCATATTCAATACCTCAACAGTGAAACAAATTTGCCATTTACCAATTTATACGCCACGCCCAATACCTTAGGAACCGATAGAATAGCCAGTATGGCTGCCGTAGCAATTTTATATCCTAACCAAGCAAGTTTAGTTTTTGATATTGGCTCATGTATGACCATCGACTTATTAGAGCCTAATATGCACTACAGAGGGGGAAATATTTCGCCTGGTTTGCAAATGCGTTTAAAGGCAATGCAACACTTTACAAGCAAGTTACCACTTTCGGATTTAGAACACCTGCATTTACCCATGGGCAATAACACCCTTTCGGCTTTGGCCACTGGAGCATTTACCGGTTTAAAAAACGAAATTGAAGGCTATATAGAAACGACCCTAAAACAGTATCCTGAAGCCAATATTATATTATGTGGAGGCGATGCACATTATTTTGAGAAACAGTTAAAATTTAAGATATTTGCAAACCATAACTTGGTATTGCTCGGTTTATACCATTTGTTAACATTCAATGATTAAAATTAAAAAAATTGCTCTCCTCCTTAGTATTTTGAGTCCTGCTTTTCTAGCATTGTCCCAAAACAATACACATTCACCATACTCCGCCCGCGGTATTGGCGAAATAGAAGCCTATAATGGGGCTTATAACAGAGCCTTGGGAGGTGTTTCAAATGGCATACGCAGCACCCGTTTTATTTCTTTCTCAAATCCTGCATCCATATCGGCTTTAAAACAAGTTGTGTTTGATTTTGGCTTTCATGCTGAATCTGGTCAATCGAATACGGCCAATGCTTCGCGCACTTATTACAATGGCAACTTTAGCTATATTGTTTTAGGCTTTCCAGTTTGGAAAAAAGAAATTTTAGTAAAAGATACTTCTAAAAAGAAAAGTACAAGCACAACCAAAACCAATTTAATTAAAACTTATAAAACCATATGGAGTTCGGCGATGGGTTTAACACCCTATTCAAATATTGGCACCTCTTATTTCAAAAAACAAGATACAACCTATGGAAGCATTATTAATTTGTACGCTAAATCAGGTGGCCTCTCTCGATTCTTTATTATGAATGGTGTTAACCTAAGCAAAAACATTTCATTGGGATTAAATGCTTCCTATATCTTCGGACAAATTAAAAACAACCAAGTATTTTTTATTCAAGATTCTGGTGTTAGCAGAGCACTTTACGACGAAAGCATCTATCAATTGCGCGGTTTTAAATTCGACCTAGGGTTTCAAAGTCAGCACCACGATACTTTTACCCGCATTATTACGAAAATTAAACGGGATACAGTGGTCGATAAAAACGGTAAGTCTAACATCATTGAAACGACACAGTCTATTGTAAGACACAATCCATTTAAATTGGTTTGGGGTGCAACCATTAATAACCAAGCGCGATTAAATTACGACTTGAGTAGACTCGCAGTGAATGCTAGTAACTATTATTCATTTGGCGGAAGAGATACCGTTATCCATCAAAAATCCACTAAAATTCAAACCTATTTACCTACAAGTTTTTCAGCAGGATTTTCTATGAGCTACAAGAACCGTTGGTTGTTAGCGTTAGACTATAGCAGTACTTTATGGGCTAACCAAAAGAAACCTTTGTTTAGCGATGTATTCACCAACAGTTCTCAAATTTCAATTGGTTTAGGCTATAAACCTGATATTGATATTGAAACCATGGACAAAAAAACAGGCGACCGTTACAAAGCGAATATCGAATATCGCTTTGGTTTAAGAATGAATAATACTGGCTACAACTTCAAAGACAACAGGGGCGTTATATCTCCATTGAAAGAAACTGGCATTAGTTTTGGAATAGGTATCCCCAAATTAAGAAGAGATCCCTATTCCAGACAGTTATTAAAATCAATGATTAATATTACCGCAGAATACATTCACAGGGGTACTAAAACCAATGGCATGGTTTCTGAAGACTTACTGAAATTAACAATCGGTGTTTCCTTAGGCGATATATGGTTTACAAAACGAAAATTTAATTAACATACAGATGAACGACAAACAAAAAATTGTGCTATTTCTTTTTGCTCTGATTTGTAATTTCACATTTCTTGCAACGGCCCAAAGTGCGCCATGCGATTGTGCTGACGGTGACAAAAAAGACAGTATTTTCCTTCGTAAGGGACCTCCTAAAATTACTGAAAAAGAGTCGACAACCCTTCAACTACCAAATCCAGTATCACGTTAATTTAGAATTATGCGCTACATTTTATTGTTATTAATCATTGTTTCTATGCAAGCCTGTAGCAGCGATAAAGCCAAACAGAATGTCGCCAAATCATTAAAAGCCGACACACTCTTATTTACACAGGAAGGCACCAATGTGACGATTAACTATACCGACTCGGGCCATTTAAAGGCTTCTATTTTTTCGCCATCATTGATTGGATTTAAAAAAGATGGCAATGATATTGTCAAAATGCCTAAAGGTGTGAAAGGCGATTTCTTTAATCGAGCAGGTTTAAAAGAAAGCATGATTACTGCAGAAAAAGGAATTTCCTACCAATCTAAAAAAATAACAGAAGTATGGCAAAATGTTGTGGTAACCAATACAAAAGGGGAGAAACTGAACACAGAGAAACTTACTTGGAATCAAAATACTCAAAAAATATACACCGATAAATTTGTGCGTATTACCACTGCCTCCGAAATATTAACAGGCGAAGGCATGGAAGCTAACCAAGACTTTAGCAGTTGGGTAATTCTAAAACCTAGAGGCACTATTGCGCTAAGCTCAACCCCTGTAGCCAAATAAAAAATCATAGATTCATGAATAAAAAAAGTTTACTAAGCTCCCAAATCATTATTGTTTTATACCTACTAGCAGCAGCTGTTTCTTGTATTGAAATGATGGCCCAGTATAAGAAAGGTGGATTATCTAATCCTTGGGTGTCTATATTACTACTTGTTTTTATAGGCGCTGCCACCATGTATTTCATTAAGAAAAAGCAAAGATTCGAGAATAGATAAGCTGAACTTAAAAACAGTTAATAATTAACAATTCTATTCCACAATCTACCGAGGGCTTCTTTAAAGTCCAATTTCGACAAATCTGGTTTAATGGCTTTTACTGTCATGCCATGTTCGCCCTTAGTCAGCTCAAAATAAAAAATAAATGCCTCTTCCGGTTTGGTTTTTTCAAAATCGCTGCGACCGAATTTTACGATGAACATCTTTAAAGTATTGGCATCCTTTTGCTCCAGGAAGTACATTCCTTGGCTGAACCATTTCATGGTTTCGAGCTCCTTGCTGCGAAATGATTCCTCTAATTGAAGATCACGTTCATATTTTACAAATTCAATTATCGGGTGCTTTTGAAGAATGGCATATTCACCAATGATTAGTGTGGTATCATTAAACGCTATACCGGTCCATAAAATATTATTAAAAATAGTGGGCGAAGTACTTAGATTATTGTAAGAAATATGCTGGGCTTCTAACTCTTCCGTAAATTTTTGATGCACATAATATTTTGCACCAAAGGTTAAACAGAGGTATGCGGTGCTCACATAAACTGCACGCATTATCCAAGTTCTGCGTTTGGGGTCATCGCGTTTAAAACGCAAGGCCATAATTAATAACCCTAAAAATGGCAGTGTATACAAAGGATCGATAATGGAAAGATTATTAAACCCGACACGGTAATTGGTAAATGGCAATAAAAGCTGCGTGCCATAAATGGTAAATGAATCAAGAAGTGAATGACTCAGCATGCCCAAGACCCAAAATAAATACCACCACTTAAATTCTATTTTTTTGCGAAATGAGAAATAGGTAATGAGTCCCATGACCCCTGCCATTAAAACATCGGTAAGCAAGGCGTGGGTATAACTCCGGTGAAACATAATTTCCTTTAAATCATCGTGTAAATAGGTGGTAAGAATTACATCTATGTCAGGAAAATCGCCAGCAATAGCACCAAATATTAAGGCTTTGTTGCCGATTTTTTTACCGAGTACCAACTCACCAATAGTGGCACCAGCAACGATATGAGTTAACGGATCCATTAAATAATTGAAAGGCAAATGTAAACATATATCACATTCAATATTCTAATGTGAAAAAATCTTTAGACCCCTCTCCCTTTCCATTCGACCTTGGCAAAACGCGCGTGCACCAACACAATGAGAATGTATAATTCGTAAAATGGCATCAACAAAATTTGTAAGTACTTGAAATTTAAGCTCATTTTTAATTGTATGCCCAACATTAAATCGAAAAAATATTTATTCAGTAGGAATGCCATTGCGATCATACTATGGGTGTTGACGGCATAGAACAATAGAAAATAAATGCCGCCAGTTGTAAAACGACCAGCATCTGAAGGCGTGCGTTCCATGCATATGCATAGTATTTTCGTTTTGAAAGCCAACGACTGCGTTGATGAATAAAGGTTTTAAAACTATTATTGGCAGCCGTGTTTACCATGGCATGGTAGTTTAAAGTATAAGCCACCCTATCGGCCGCTTGACTATAAAATGCATGAAGCAACAAATCATCATCGCCGGAGGCCAGTTGCAGGTGATGCTTGTAACCGTTTAATTGCATAAAGACTTTTCTATTAAACATTAAATTCGCCCCATTGCAAGTGGCCGGCATTTTCATGTTGAGCATGGTTGCACTGATACCAACAATGGCAGCAGATTCCGTTTGTTGCAAGGCTTTAAAAAACGACCCTTCTGCCAATAAATTAACAGGGCCGCATAACATATGGAGTTCGTCTTTTTCATATATAGAAAGCATGGTTTTCAACCATTCTCTGTCCATGGTGCAATCGGCATCGGTTGTTAGAATGCTATCATAGCTTGCATGATTGATCCCCAAAGCCAAGGCATTTTTTTTGCCTGGCATATGGTTATTTAAAATGGTAAGTGGTAATTTGTTTTTAAATGCCATCGCTATTTTTACAGTATCATCTTCGGAGAAATCATCAATTAAAATGATTTCATATTGCAACTGGGGCAAGGTTTGTAAAGCAATAGAATGCAAACAATTCGCAATATTATCGGCTTCGTTTCTACAGGGAATTAAAATGCTAACTTTGATTTTTGGCGACTCACTTTTCGAAAAATTATTTTGAATATGCGCAGTGATATAGCCTATAAAAATACAATAGACTATGATAATGAAGGCTGCTATGGCAAAGACTATAATCACGTTTGTTTGTATTTAGCAAACATAATTAAAATGGCTCCAATTAACATTGGCACGGCTACATTAAAAATATAGACCAATAAGCCCGGCACGTATTCCAAACCCGTAATTGGTAAATTGCCAAAACTAAAAACCAACACAGGAATCGTTAATCTCAGCGCAACATCTGTTAAAATAAAATTGGGTGCCGCCGATTGAATAAAAAAGATACAACTAACCGCCATGAGTTGATGAAACAGTGAAGCCTCCATGCTTAATCCATAATGCCATGCCAATAAACCATAGGGCAATAAAAAAGTAAGATAACGCAAGGCCGAAATCATTAACACCTTTAATAATTCAGAAACCGAAGTTACATTAACCAATTGTCTCAATTTTTCAATTAATGCACTATTCAAAAAAGTAGACAGCAATTTGAAGTGATTGCTTGGCAATAAAAAATAAAATAAAAACCCCATTAATAGTGTCAATACAAGACATATTAACAAGGTATTTGAAAATACTATTGGTCTTAGATAAATAAAACTAATAATACCCAAGAGCATCGTGATTAACAATTGACTGTAACTGCCAATTACCGATAACAAACCCGCGTTCAAGCGATGCGATGTTTTCACAAACATTAAACGGCCAAAATACTCTCCCGTTTTATAGGGTAGCAACTGCGCAACTGCTACACCCGATAGAACTGAACGCAATGCTTTTCCAAAAGTCAATGGATTGATGTTGCGAATTAAGTATTGCCACTTATAGGTTTCCAAACTCCAATTGGTTATCGATGCTACTACCAATAATAAATACCATTGTATAGAAAGTGTTTGCACCTGTAGCATAAAATGAGGCAAAGACAATTCAGTATTCCTGAAAAATTTTTTATACAACAATACCGCAATGAGCAAGGGCACTGTCCATTGTACTGCGATGAAAATTGTTCGCCAAACCGATTTATCCTTTATCTTTGTTTTGTTTTGCAAAGGGTAGAAATTAGTGATTTTGATAAAATTGTATTGGGCATTGATCCCGGTACAAATATAATGGGTTATGGTGTAGTAGGCATCAAAGGAAAAGAACATGTGCTCATAAGCATTGGCATTATTAAACTCGATAAACTCGAGGACCATGCCATTAAACTCAAACATATTTTCGAACGTGTTACCGGTATCATCGACAGTTACAAGCCCGATGAATTGGCCATTGAAGCGCCCTTCTTTGGCAAGAATGTGCAGTCGATGTTAAAACTAGGCAGGGCCCAAGGGGTAGCCATAGCAGCCGCTTTAATGCGCGAGATTCCGATTTATGAATACCAGCCGCGTAAAATAAAACTAAGCGTAACCGGCAGTGGCAATGCCACCAAAGAACAAGTGGCAGCCATGTTGCAAACCTTGCTTAAGTTCGAAGAGATGCCGAAGCACTTAGATGCTACTGATGCCTTGGGTGCGGCCATGTGCCATATTTTCCAACATTCACCGCGGGGGTTTGGATTGAAGACGGGGAAAAAGGCGGGTGCTGGGTGGGGTAAGTTCGTGGCGGAGAACAAGGATCGGGTGAAGTAACCATAGATAACTTTTTTACCACATAAGTCACAAAGTTTTTTTAATTAAGATTTAAAAATACACTTACGATTAATTTCAATGGTTTTAGAGACAACCATACTTTTTTTAAGGACACATAAGTTTTTTTTACTGCGTAAAAAATGGGCTTGCAAAATTAGTTGTTTGCAAATTCTGAGGAATTGCGAATTATCAAATTACTAAATTATAAAAACGAAGTTTCATTAATGCCTTTGAAAAACAATTAGGATGATTATTAAATCATCACTGGTAAGTACCATTAATGCATTTAAAAATCATTATCAAATTAGCACATTATCAAAACGAAGTTTCATTAATGCCTTTTAAAGGCAATTAAAAAGATTAATAAATTGTCCTAAGGTTTCAGGACCAGCTTCTTTCTCACTTTTCCGCTCTTTTCTATTAAGAACCAAAGGCCATTGGTTTTGCCTTTGCCTACGAAACAATCCACTGCTTCTTCGGGGGTAAGATTGGTGAATTTATCGAGGCGCTTGGTGGCCAATTCTAATTCATCGAACTCTAATAACCTTACACGCTCGCCATAGACATTGATGGCAATGGTGGTATAGAAGCCCGGTGAATTGACATTGCCATGGTACAAGGTGGCGATTCCATTTTTAAATGTGCTGGCTTTGTTTTGCTTCTTGTTGCAACTGGCCAAATTGGTTTTAATTTTAATGCGACCAATCGTATCGATGTACACAATCTGACTATCTATGCCCACAGCACAAAGTCCTTCTGAAAATTCTGGCTCGAAAGCGCAGGGCATTTCAAATCCTGCATTAATTCGCACATTGAAAAGTGTGTCAACAAATACAAACTTACCGCAGTAAAAGGTATCCTCATCGGCCATGTTTTCTTTTTGATAATCGCCACAATCGTAATATAACAACATGCGGTTATTTTTATGCGGATACTGATTCAACAAGCGTTGTGCATCCATTTCTGAAATTGGATAATGGTTCTTAACGGTTAAGCCTGGCAAATCAAATACAGGTCGAAACACAGTAATATCCGTTGGCTTGTCGTTGCCATTTTTTATGTCCCATGGTTGCTTGTCCTTTTTTCGCTCGCGTTCGTTGGCAGCAATGGTGACAGATTTCAATTTTACCTTTACCATGGCCACTGATGTAATGCGTTTACCGCTTGTATTGATGGTATAAATCTCAGTAAAATTTTTTGGGGTATTACTGCCCTTGTATAATTTGGCTTGGCCTTTAACAAATGGTGTTGCCTTATTCTTTTGCATTGAACAGGCAGGCAAATGGGTGTTAATTTTAATGGTCCCAAAGGAATCGATGTAAACGATTTCACCTTTGATATTCACAGCACATAAACCCTCGCTAAACCTCGGTTCGAAATAACAAGGCAATTCGAATATCGGTCTTATTTTAACATCAAAATTTTTATTAATGAACACAAACTTACCGCACATGCTGGTATCGCTGGCTTTGATATTGCGCACTTGAAAAGGATCGCAGTAAAAGGGTATACAGGTTAAGCCTTCGTGAAATGGGTACTTCGCCATATAGGCTTCCTTCAGCATACTGTCTAAGTACAATTTAGTTTGTGCCTTGCTTTGCACACCAAAAAAAAGCGCCATAATTATTAAACACTTTCTCATGGTAAAAAACGAGCGCTTAACGCGGGTGTTGGCAACCAACACACTTCTTTTTTTCCAAACCATTTATAGCGATTCCTCGCTATCCAATCATAAACAACATTGCGAATAAAGGCTGGCACCAAAATGAATAAATAACTTAAATTAATTGGAAATTTTAAGTATTTGGCAATCCTTAATGCTGCGGTACCTTTTGTATAGAATTTTCCGTTCTCTAAAAACACAATAGAATCAACCCCTTGTGAAATGGTTAAATGTGCCGGCAACATTTGGGCAGCTGCAGTTCCTTGTAAAGAGGCAAAATGAAATTGTTGGTGCTTATCGTGCTTGATTATAAATTGCACAGCACCGCTGCACAAATTACAATAGCCATCGAAAAAAACAATTTTTTGACCTTCCATTAAAAAACAGGTTCGCCTTCCTTTATCATTACCCCAATGCTCTCGACCCCATTAATTACACTATCGCGCATGTTTTGCTCTAAGGCGATAAAGTACTTACCCGATTTTTGAAATTTCATATTGGTAAAAATGGGCAATTGGTAACTGATTGAATTGCCACTCATGCTGCCGATTGGGTTGCCATCTTCATCAGTTAATCTGAAATTTTTGCGACTGCTTGTAATCTTTCCTTCGGTATCTTTAATATGGGTTAACAAATATAAATTTTCGTAAGGATAGGTTTTTTGAATCTTAAGGTTCAAATACAAATTATGGTTCAGCTGGATATTCTTCACATCGAAATCGAAATCGGGTATTTGGTTAAACGCCCAAATCGCCTTTGGAATATCGCGCATTTCGTCAACGATAATGGCCTTATCGGTACAGGCTGTTAAATACAAACACATTGCTAGTAAACCATACTTCATCATAGCACAAAATTAATGGGTTTCGCTTAGAATAAAAACCACTCTTATTTTAAAATAATGGATAAACACAACTTGGCGTTTATAACTTTCAAAAGCGCCATGGCTTTTGCGATTTATTTGCTATTAATTTTGTATGAATTTAATTAATCCTTATGCTAGCCGAAAATGAATTGAAAGCCCTGGTAACCTTATTGGAAGACAATGATGAAAACGTTTGGCAAATTGCATTTAATGCGCTTACACAAACCGAGGTACAACAAATTCCATTGCTCAACGATTGTTTGTTCGAAGATGTAAACACCGCAGAACAACGCGACCGTTTGGAAGAGGCCATCGACCATATTAAGGTGAACCACCTTTCGAAACAATTGGTGGAATGGAAAAACAACGGTGGTAAAAACTTGCTTTCTGCCATGGTGACCATCTGTCAATTTAAATACCCCGACTTGACAGAAGCTTACCTTATTCAAAAATTAGAAGGGTTGCGCTTAGATGCTTGGTTGGAATTTCATTACGACCTTACCTCTTTCGAAAAGGTAAAAATCCTCAACTATATTTTGTTCCAACTGCATGGCTTCAAAGGCAACGAGGCCAATTACCTGCACCCCGATAATAGTTTTATTAACCGCGTTTTAGACACCAAGATAGGCAATCCCATCTCGCGTTCTATTATTTATATGTTGCTTGCACAAAGGTTGAACGTGCCAGTGTATGGGGTCAATCTTCCCCGCCATTTCATCATGGCCTATGTTGAAAACGAAGAAACAGAAACGCTGCAAAATTTTGGAGAGAAGCAAGAGATTAGCGACCTGCCCATAGGCGATGTGCAGTTTTACATCAATGCCTACAATGGGGGTGGCGTTTTTAATTTTGATCATCTTAGAAAAATAATGGGCGATATGGACCTAGACGTTAAACCAGAATTTTACGAACCATGCAATAATATCGACATTGTGCGCAGAGTGCTTATGAATTTATTCAATAGCTATGCCCACATGAATATGAAAGAATCTAAATTGATTGATAAAGTATTGGCCGCCTACAATGCCGATGGCTTATAGTTTGCAAAACTTTAAACAGGTGCCATCTGCAAAACGCATAAAGTAAACACCCGTTACTAAATTTGCTATATCAATGGTGCTGCCATTGGCAATATTTTGTTGCAATATGACTTGTCCCATGACATCGCAAATCTCTATGGTTCGCACTGCATTGCTGTTGTTTTCAAAACGCACTTGCAATTGTTCATTGGCAGGATTGGGCGAAAGTGTAACTGTTGTGCTCAATGCTATTTTTTGCAATCCCACTGTTGGCAAATCGGCCAAACCAACGGCATACCAAGCCATTTGATTCATGCGGTCTTCTTTAGAACCCATGCCATATAAATCTTGGGCGGCAATAATAGAAAACGAGGCGGCATCGATATAATCCGTTTGTGTGGTTAAATAATTGGTAAGGGTGGTATACGCAATGTTGCTGGCCTTATCCCAGCCAATGCCACTCACCCAATACTGTGTTTTGGTAACATCTTCCCTTTTTCCAGAGCCACCTTGCACCAATAAATAGAACCAATAATTTTGGATACCACTGTTGGAATGCACACCTCCCCAATCGTTGTTGCGATCCGGGTTGCTAGGGTTTTGGAAAAACTGACCATCATAGTATTTGGGATGATTTTTTAATTTGGGATTCGACATGCTGCGCAAATAATCACCATTGAATTGTATTCGCTTCCCAATGATCCAAGTAAAACTATCGGGCAAGGCATAGTATTCGACACATTTGCCAAAAATATCTGAGTAAGATTCGTTGAGGGCTCCCGACTCGCTGCGATATCTAAGGCCCGCTGTGGCTTGTGTTAAACCATGCGCAACCTCATGTCCGCAAATATCAACGGCTGTAAAGGGTCTGTATTTTGTGCCATCGCCATCTCCGAAATTCACAAACTGCCCGTCCCAATAAGCATTGTTGTATTTGTTATTCACATGCACCAAGGCCGTGAGTTTGTAACCCGAATCGTTGATGCTGTTGCGCAACAATTTTTCTTGAAAATAATCATAGGTTTTTTCTAAACCCCAATGCACATCTAAGGCCACCTCGTCTTTATCGGCATTGTTCAACATCCAATTGCTAGAAGTGCTTATAAAGGCGATGGATGAATCGAGGCGATTGCCCCTTTGCGCATTCAAGGTTTCGATGCCATTGCCTCTGCCAAATTCTCTTAAGATAAAAGAATCGGGAGCCAAGCTATCACATTGAATACTTTGTGTGCCGTGAAAACCGGTTTGTGCTACGCCTTTCACTTCGGTGGTATGAATGAGTTCTTCGGTTCCTAACAACTCACCATTCATCGCATCGATGTAGACATATTGTTTGGAGAGCGGTGTGGTGGTATAGATATTAAATTTATAAGAGAGTCGAAAATCCTCGGGCTGTTGCGAAAAGTTTTTACCAAAAACAACCAACTCTGCTTTGGGAAAATAAGTGGCCATTGGATTGTGTTGAATGACTTTTAGCATTTGCTCGGCCTCTGGATTTTGCCAAGCAAAAACAGCGTTGCTATAAAGCGCCATGGCTTTGTTCAGCGCATCCGTTTCGGGCAAAGCGGGATTCACATTTATATTTAAAGTGGGGTAATAAGCGCCATTCAAACTGCGCATAGCACCATTTTTAGTATGGGTGATGACCATGCTACCTTCCACTGGCAACTGTTGGTAATATTGGCGGTAGCGCGTATGGGTGTTGCCGGCGATATCCAGTTGTGTACCCAAGGCCATTAAATTAAATTCGGCATTGGCGCCTAAATTACTGCGAAACCAATCGCTAATATTAGTGCTCGTTAGTGCTGCTAATACGGCATTCGAGAACACAATGAAGGAGGGCAACTGATTGTTTTTGTTGACCATTTGAATGTCGAGTTGGGGATTGACATTGGCCTGTTGAGAGAATAAGTTAAAACAAAGCGTAAGGGTAAAAAATGATACAAGTTTATGCATATTAAAAATAGTTGGTTTAACAAATATATAAAATTTTTAAAAGAATGAGAAATGCTTGAATGATTCTTTGTTCAATCGATTTATTCTCAAAACAATAAATAAAACCATGAATATTGTAATGATTTAATTCGAATCATTAGGCAGAATAATTGTTAGCCTATCAATTTCAAATCGAACATATCTTTTACGGTAAACTGCCCACGCTCGTTTTTCTGAATCGTACAACATTCATTCACATTGTCGTGTTCGAAAAACAAAATATAATTATTGGCCAAGGCATCGTCTAAAAATGTCTTTTTAGCGACCATGCTCTCCAATGGTTTGATATCATAAGCCATTACATAATTCACTGGCAAATGCCCTACCGATGGAATTAAATCGGCACAGAATACGATGGTTTGTCCCTTGTAATTAATCTCTGGTAACATCATGGCCTCGGTATGGCCATACACTGTTCTTAAATTAATAAAAGGCGCTATCTCATTTGCATTTTTTACAAATTTCAATTGCCCACTTTCTTGAATCGGTACAATGTTCTCGGTTAAGAAACTGGCTTTCTCTCGCGGATTCGAGTTTAAGGCATGCTGCCAATGTTCCTCGTTGCTCCAATAAGTGGCGTTCTTAAAAGCTGTTTTATATTTGGTTCTATCGCTGTTCCATTCTATGCTACCACCACAATGGTCGAAGTGCAAATGGGTAAGCACCACATCGGTTATATCATCGCGGGTAAAACCCAAATTGTTCAAAGATTGATCGAGGGTATCCGACCCATGCAAATAATAAAAGCCAAAGAATTTTTCGCTCTGTTTATTCCCAATGCCATTGTCTATTAAGATTAAGCGATTGCCATCTTCTATCAACAAACAACGCATGGCCCAACTGCACATGTTATTAGCATCGGCTGGATTGATGTTTTGCCAAATACTTTTGGGTACAACGCCAAACATAGCGCCTCCGTCTAATTTAAAATGGCCGGTATTGATGGTATATAAATGCATGTTTTTTTTAACGTGTTAAGATGATGTATTCTGAAACGACTTTGTTTAAAAATCGCACTTTTTGGTCTTCGGTATAAAATCTAAGGTCGAGGCCCAAGGTCTCCATTACTTTGTCTACCAACTCATTTAAGGTATCTCGGTGCGAGGCATTGTTGTACTGTTTTAAACGGAACAAGGTGTTCTTAATGAGGATCACATCTTTTTCGTTCAATACATTGGCATTCGGATAATCGAATTGATAATCGTCCTTATTCTTGGTATTCAATTCTAAGATATCGCGCAAACGAAAGGCATAATCGTTTTTCTTTTTAATCACCGTAGTGCCCGAAATAATATCGCCTAAGCGTTGTCCACTTTTATTACTTGCAATGAGCAGCATGGCCAAAGCGCCAACCGAAAAATAAACATCGAATAAGCGCACCGACCAACGCGAAAAATAATCGTAGAACTCCATTTCATCGCCATTCAGTTTTACCACTTTAATGCCGAGGGCTAACTTGCCTATGGTTTGTCCGTTGCCAATAATCTCGCTACCCAGGGTATAAAACCAAATCCAAATCAACATTAAAAAATTAATGACATAGTATAAAAAATTGTTTGAGCCGAGGCCACTCAAAGACATGGCAAAATAGAGAATGATGCCCACAACAAACAAGATGGCGAAATCGATGATAAAGGCAAATATGCGATGCCCCACAGTGGCCAACTGGTATTCAATTTTGACATTTTGGGAAGTGTTGATTTCTACCTGTTGCATTTGTTCTACAAGATTATAGAACTTTTCATTCATAAAAAAATAAAGTGTAGGATTCGCATGATTTCGAGGGCTTGCTTTCGACTAAACTTTAACAAGCCACAGATTCACAGATTTAAATTAAAAACCAAAATAAATCAGATTAAGAAAACAATAGTCTCCTATTTACGTGTTGCGTACTTTTTATGCTCGCAGCGTTGCTGCGAGATATTTTTTAAAAGCCACAATTCACAGATAAAATATTAGAACCAAAATAAATCAGATTATATAGGTAGCCTAAAACTTTTACTAGATAAAAAAGAAAAAAAACTTTTCATTAAATAAAAATCTGTGCCATAACAATGGTTCTCATCTGTGAATCTGTGGCCTCCATCGTTCGCTCGCAGCGTTGCTGCGAAATATTTTTTAAAGCCACAGATTCACAGATATAAATTGAAAACCAAAATAAATCAGAATAAACTGGCAGGCTAAAACTTTTTATTCAATAAAAATCTGTGGCATAACCATGGTTCTCATCTGTGAATCTGTGGCTAATATTTTTCATAGTATCTTTCCAATTAAATTGGGATTAGTTACATTTTTTTTCTATCATTGCCTTAGGGATGCGCGAAAGTAATTTTGTAAAACAAAATCAAGAAAAGTGGGCACAATTTGAAAAGGAACTTTCTGCCAGCAGAAAGGATCCCGACCAACTCAGAGCGCAACTTATTCAGACCACGGATGATTTATCATACGCCCGTACTTTTTATAAAAACCGTTCGGTGCGCGTTTATTTAAATGGCTTGGCGCAAAATATTTACATCAATATTTACAAAAATCGCAAGAACTTTAAACAATCGCTCGTTCAATTTTTTAAAGAAGAAGTCCCTTCTATTGCATGGCAAAATAGAAAAGTCATTTTAATTTCATTCTTACTTTTAGTGTTTTCTACGCTCATAGGCGCTTTCTCCTCTGCTAAAGATGTCATGTTCGCCCGCTCTATTTTAGGCGATACTTATGTCGATCAAACCATAGAGAACATTAAAAAAGGTGATCCTTTTGGTATCTACAAAAAACAAGGTCCTCTGCAAATGTTTGTTTACATAGCACTAAACAACCTCACTGTTTCGCTCATTGTTTTTTTAAGTGGCATCTTTGCTTCTTATGGCGCTGTTGTAATGATGTTGCGTAACGGCATAATGCTGGGCGTGTTCATGTATTTTTTTTACAGCAGAGGTTTGGGTACCGAGTTTAACCTTACCGTATTTCTCCATGGCACCATAGAAATGCTAACCTTGGTGATAGAAACCACAGCAGGCATGCTTTTGGGCAGAGGCCTACTATACCCTGGCACCCTCTCGCGTTATAAAGCCTTTAGTGTTTATGGCCGTAAAGGTGCTTTGTTATTTTTATCGACTGTGCCTTTTATTTTATTTGCAGCCTTTATCGAATCGTTCCTAACCCGCTTTACAGAGATGCCGAATGTTTTGCGAGCAGCCATTATCATTGGTTCATTGTTTTTAATGGTGTACTATTTTGTTATTTACCCATACATTAAATACCGCCACACCAAAGATACTTTCGACCGTTTACCAGAACTAAAAGCCGAAGGCGATTTAGAATTTGAAAAAGAAACCTTGTATTCCAACGGTCAAATATTTTTCAAAACCATTCAAATAATGGGGGCCAATTTCAACCGAATTTTGCGCTCCACTTTTTTAATTTGTATTTTATTTTATGTGTGCTTGGCCTTTTTTTATTTCGAAAACACCATTGGCAAATTCAAATTATTGCAAATAGAAATTGGCGATTTTATCGTCACTTTTTTCAGTCGTGATTTCGAAAAATTTATAAAAATGTACCGCAACGTTGGCCTTTTGTTTAATTCAGATGAGTCGTGGCCCATGTATTTTATCTCCTCGGTTTGGATAGGCCTTTGTTGTTTTGCTGCGCTTCAAATTTGCAAAAAACATTTCAAATCCCCTGTGCGCCATGCATGGCAAATCTTGGCTTCATCGCTCCTCGTATCGCTTATTCTCAACACCATTATGTTATCCGACAATGGTTTCATGGTGTTGCTTTACATGCTTCTATCGCCCATTGCGATTATGTTATTGTTGCGCTATAATTTTAACGACCTGCAATCAAGTGAATATCCATTGTTCTCCAAATTATTTTCGGGTTATGGTAAACTCTTTGGCATTCTTTGCATGGTGATGTTGATTTCCTTTTTTGGATTTGTATTCATCCTCTCGCCTATATCATATTTTATGCTGATGTTAATGGACATGAACATTCAATTGAGTGATGAAATGTATACCAAAGTCTTGCAAAGTTTAATGCTCTTTTCATTTATGCTCATGGTGACCTTTAGCATACTCTTTTATATTTTAGAAATGTATTTTGTAGTCCATGTTGTAAAAGAAATAAGCACGGCAGAAGGATTGAAAAAAGGCATCGTTGAAATTGGCACGCTAAATAAAGCCTATGGCATTGAAACTGAATAAACATAGCGCCCTATTGCTTTTGGCATTGTTTAGTTTGAACCTTGTTCAAGCTCAGCTGTTACCTAATGCAACGCCTCAGCCTCCCCCACCCGAGGTAGAAAAGGCAAGCACTGATAGCTTGGATGAGGCGGTAATAGAAACTAATACAGAAACAGAAGAGGCAACGGTTAATTTTTACGAAGGCTATAATTTTAGCGAAGAAGAACAAACCGAATACAACAATCAAAAATTAAGTTCTCAGTTTGATAAAGCTTATTGGGACAAGGAGCGCAAGCAATTAAATTTCAAAGAAACTTACGATACTGTAAAGCCCAAAAAAAAAGAACCTGAAAAAGCGAAAAACAAAAATCAAAAAGAATACAAGCCTTATGATTTTGCCGATTTAAAATTTGTTTTTATTGGCTTGGCCCTTGTGCTTTTATTGATACTAATTATTTACTTGGTTAGAAATTCTTCGGCTAAAAATTTAAAAGTCAATTCGTACATCCTTGTTAATTTTGATGATCTCGATGAACAAACCCTGCGCGATGCGGAGTTACTAACCCCATTAAACGCAGCGGTTAAAGCCGGCGATTACCAAACGGCTAACCGAAACAAATACTTAGAAGTATTGCAACAACTCATTCACAAAAATTTAATCTACTATAAAAAAGAAAAAACCAATTACGAATACTTATTGCAGCTTAGTGGCAAAGCTGTGTACGATCCTTTCCGTCAATTAACTTTTAATTTCGATGGCATTTGGTATGGTGAAATGAACATCGACAAAAACCGTTATGAAAGTTTATTGCCTTATTTTAATCAATTTGAAACCACCATCCGCCAAAGCTAATGAATAGAAATAAAGTTTTGTTAATGATAGTGGTGGCCTTGGCATTAATTGTCGGCATTTATTTTACATGGTTTAGCGATGCTACCAAAGGGCCTAATAAATACAAATGGTATAAGACCTTCGAAGATGGCAATATAGAACCCTATGATTTTGGATTGCTAAAAAAATTATTAAAGCACGAATCGCCTCAAGGGTTTACGGAGGTAACGAGCGATTTAACAAAAAAGCTCAGCCGCCTAGAGGCCAACGATTCGAATACTTATTTATTTATTGGCGAATACTGTTATTACTCTCAGAAAGAAATCGACTCTCTACTTGGCTTTGCAGACAGAGGTGGGCAAGTGGTTTTAATTGCTGAACAAATTCCGGATACCTTAATCGATGCCCTAAAAGAATATGGTAAGCCCTTTGAAATCAAACAAATTTCAACTGCTCAGGTAAATGTTAATTTCAACAACAACTCATCCCCCATTAAAGATTATCCTTTCAATTTTCGTTTTTTCGAAGGTAATTTAAAAAATCCCACCAACTGGAATATTATTTCTGAAGATTTTCAATTGGACTATTACTACGAAGAAACATCATCGCGTTACTTGCGTTTAGGCACTCTGAACAATGAATTGAATTACGCTAAATTTAGAATTGGCAATGGTTATCTTTATCTGCATACCAACCCGATTTTATTTACGAATTATGTTATGGCCACAGATACTGGCTTTGCACATGCACAACATGTGTTTTCAGAATTGCAGACGTGCAGTA